>JBBSTD010000147.1:0-13369 GCA_038236215.1 Cytophagales bacterium
ATCGCCCGTCAACTTCAGGCCGTCACGTATTTTGCTCATCCCTATCATAGCTGGGAGCGCGGGCTCAATGAAAATACCAACGGATTGATCCGGCAGTACATTCCTAAAAGCTGTCACATTAGTATTGTCCGGGCGACGGATGTATCTTGGATACAGGATCAACTTAACCACCGTCCCCGTAAAAGTTTAGGCTATCTAAGCCCGGCTGAATTTGCTCAGAATAAGCTTTATGCACTGCAAATGTGAATCTGCGCTATTCATGCTCACGATACTCATTTTCTTCGACGACATTCTCTCGATTACCACAGTTTTAGATCGACTTGTTTTGCCCATGGTGGATTGTAGCAACCGCTCTCGCAGATACATTTCAAACGGCACGGTCCTACCCTGCTTTACCAACTTATAGTCTTCTTTCAACTGTAGTTCATCGTCTATACTGATCTTCAGATTATGGCGAACGGATAGCTTTTCAGATTCCGGCTTTGGCGGCCTACCGCCTTTCCCTCTTTTTTTCGTTGAGTTGTTTTCCATACAAATACATCTTTTTGCCTACCATGACTGTACCAATGCAGGTAGTCTGTTAAAGTTTCGGTTACTGTTTTGCCTGACAAAATGATCATAGCTCTAACAGGCTCTTTATCATGATTATCAATTACACCCCTGTTTTTAGGGTTCAGCTCGTTGAAAACTGTGTCCTAAAAACAAGGGGAATTTAGAGACTCTCGAATTACATCTTGCTACCACTTTTGGGGATCAAAATCAGCACAAAAGAGACTTCATTTAAGGAGGGTTGCAAGTATTTACCCATCTTTTTTTTATTCGGTCGAAATGTGGCTAATTGATCTAGTTTCATGGCTAATTTCGACCGAATAAAAACGTTTTTGACAAATCGTTTGGAATGATGATTTAAAAAATTACCTTCGGTGATGGTAGAGAAACACTGTTCAGACACAACTGAATGATTAATACGGCAACGAACATTGCGGTACTAAATAATTGCGGTCAAATGTGCTGTGTCTGTAATTATTACGACCGTGATACTGTGTTTGTGATAGATATGATTACGTATAGCATGGTATAACGCAGGGCGCGAATGAGTAGTAAGTTACGGATAGCACGTCATTGGGTCTTCTGCTCATGAGTGATGTGGCTATGAACAATACCTTCAATGAGTGACGGGCCAATGAGTGGTTCTGAACGTACCTATCTAGTTTTACAATCTGTAAAGCACAGAACTCTTGTGAGGTAGGTGCAGTTGGTTTTTTCCTCACTTTGATAATCTTATTCATCAGTAAGCTGGCGTTAAACTTAGAATTATCTATTGATCTTTTACTTTGAGAATAGAGTAATGGACATACCTGTTTGAAGTCGAGTGAAGTTTTAAATTTTATCTATTACATACACGCAAACTAATTATCTTTTTTAAAATGGGTCGTAAGAAAAACAGTGTACTTTGGGAATATAAAGCAGATCCCCTTTTTACGGAATTTATGGAAGATATGGAAGAGAGAGAAGATGCCAGGGACGTTTTGCTGAACGCCCCTACTTCTGCACGGTCTGAGTTAGCTAAATTTTTGCTAATGGATGATCCTTTACTTGGTGAGCCGGTAGTTGTTAGTGATGAAGTTCCCGAATCCGTTGTTTCCCATTCTAATCCTACGGAAATTATCAACGACGAAGAATTTACTAAATCGGAAGTTATTAATTTTCTTTCAGCTGGGTTAATAAAAATCGAAGAAGAAGCTATTGATTTAACTGCCGCCTTACTAAACGAACAGGTAGCCGTTTCAATGCCGGTAGATGATCCTAATATCAGAAGGATATTACCTAGTGGCATTTCTTCTCGGCTAGATTTGATTGGAGTAGAATCGGAAAATTCTATCGTGAGTCTCCCCGACTTTGTAGTTGATTCTGCCTCCCCACGACCGCCTACGGTTCGCGCATCTTCTCGCCAAGCAACCCACATAAAAAAATCATCAGTTCCGGTGTCTTTGCCTGAACAAAATGATAACCAGTCCCTGGCGGAATTAGCTAATTTTCTGGTGAACCTTCCAGTCTCTGGATCACGAAAGGGTGAATACAAGTCCCATGAAATGCAGGTTCGACTGTCCCCCAATGTTACCCGGGTTCTCCGATCCTTATCAAATTACCTAACTGACTCACGGTCTACTGGCCGGGTGAAGGAGGCACACTTCCGACCTGACGACTTAGCAGACTATCTATTCAGGCAGTTTTTACGTGAACACATTGAGGGGCTGAGAGAGCTGAAGCAACACCAATCCTCACCTGCCTAACTGGTCCTTGCCGTATTTTTATAGCCGATTTCTCACCTGATCCTTCGTAGTTATAACACCCATCCCATGAGCCAAATCAACATGAAAAACAATAATGAAAAGCCCCGCGTACCGCCGATTCCTGTGTTTGATTCAGCTAGTGAGCTGGTGGCTTTGTTACTAAATCTCCCCCCGGCTCCCAAGCGTACCAGAGGGTACAAGGAGGGAGACTTGCAGGTACGCATTTCGGGTGAACTTGGGCAGCAGCTGCGTGCTCTTTCAAAAGCAATAACCCGAGGTGATATGAGCGGGTCTGGTTACGAAGTTGGGTCACATACGGCCTCCTCATTTCAAGCTGAGACACTGGTTAGTTACCTATTGACTGAGTTTCTGGCGGGCCAACGGGCGGGCGTCGATATGTTATTAGCCCGTTTATCCGCCCGTGAACGTCAGGACCAACTCGATGAACAGACCCAGCTTGCGGCAGCTATTGACTCGCTTCTTGACTAAGCTGACACCGCTGTGATGCCTCTTTATTTAATTTTTATTCCGCCTGGGGTGGATTTAATCATTATGAGTAATCACTGTCACGCAATACGTTTCTCTCTCCCGTTCGCTGCTACCTTGCAGCCCGATCTTCTGGTGGTATAAGCCCAGACTAATGTCTGCACCTGCTTACATACCCTGCAACAAATTAGTCAAAAGGTGGCGGGTAACTACGCGGGCTGGGCCGATAAACTAACATCCACTATCCACTCTGGCTGGGTCTATATGGCCACGATTGATACGGTAGGATTCCAGCCGGACGTGCTGATTCTGGCTCCATAGCCGGACTGGATTAACTACGTAGTTCGTTACCACGGTCCTCATCACAACGCACCATCCCGGTAAACACGCCACGTTACTCGTCGATATCCTGTAAAAAGATCGGCTATGAACCATTTTACCTTTGTCTACTGTCTGTCTACCGGAAAGCGTCCGATACTGATATTCCTGACATCGTCTAACTCACTTTCCGCACTTATCAGGAACAAAAGGCCACTTCGTCTCCCTCTGACTGGGATAAGATGAAAACTGTGAACTGGGGAGGCCTCCACCGTAAATGTTTCACTCCGTAGTATTTACCATCAGTCGTGCCGCATCTACTACTGTAAATCAGAGCTACCGTAAATCACCTGAATGTTGACGTACTAAAAAGTTCTTTATACATTCGCAAAAGATAAAATTTTATCCTTTTGTATCGCTTATGCTTACTCACGACAAACTGGTTAAATTTCTGCGGGCTAAGCCAGCCCTTAATCTTTCACAGATCGAGAAAGAAGCTGGCATTCCTCCCAAGACGCTCCACAAAGCATTAACGAACCAGAAAGAGGTTCCTACCAAGCATTTGCCCGCGCTGGATGAAGCACTACGAAAATACGGGTACACTGAAAACCTATTCGATAAGGCAACCGTCATTTCTATTGTTAATCATAAGGGTGGCGTTGGAAAGACGACGACAACTATAAACGTAGGGAAAGCCCTAAGTTTACTCGGTAACCGGGTGTTGCTGGTCGACATGGACTCGCAGGGAAATCTGTCCCAGTGTTTTGGTGTGCATGAACCTACCAACCAGGTCATCGACTCGCTGCTGGATACGAGTGTGCCATTGCCGATGGTTCAGATCGCCAATGATCTCTACCTCTCCCCTTCTGACATCAGGATGGCGTACAAAGAATCAGAACTGGCCAATGCCATTGGTGCTGACCGGCGATTGACAGTAAAGCTGGAAGAGGCCCGCGCCCAGTTTGATTACATTCTTATCGACTGCCCGCCAAGTTTGAGTATCTGCACAACCTGCTCGTTGGTAGCCTCCAATTTCTGCGTCGTCCCGATTCAGCCGGAAGCCAGTGCGTATCACGGTGTAGAGAGTTTGTTCAATCGTATTGCCGAAGTGCGCACCTACATTAACCCTTCGTTAACGGTCAAAGGCATTGTGTTCACGATGGTACACAAGAACCAGAGTGTTCATAAAAGTATGATGAGCCATATCCGGGATACGTACCGTAATTTTCTTATATACGATACCGTCGTTGAGGTATCTACGGTTATTAAGCAATCACAGGTGGCCAAAGAAGACTTATTTACGTACTCACCCAAATCAACCTCCTGGCAGCAGTATCACCAGCTGGCCACCGAACTAATGGCCCTTTAATCATGGCAAAGAAAGACTTTATGACCCTGATGAAAGAAAAGACGGTGGATGTTCGTCCTTCCGTACTCTCGGCGGAATCGACTATCAAAAGCCAGATCGTCGTTCTTGACCAACTGCGTGATTTAATCCCGCCCCTGACCACCGAAGAGTTAGAGCAGCTCACCCGGAACGTACTCACGCACGGCGTTAAGGATCCGCTCACCGTTTGGGAAACAACCTCAACGGTAGCCGGACTGGATGAAAGCAACAGCGTGGCGTATATTCTCATCGACGGCCACAATCGCTACCAGGTGTGTCAGCAGCATCGTTTGGACTACCGTATCAATATTATCCAGTTCGACTCACTGACGGCGGTTAAAACGTACATGATCGACTACCAGCTCGGTCGCCGGAACCTCACCGCAGAACAAACTTCTTACTTACGCGGGATGCGCTACATCGAGCAGAAATCGGTCAGAGGTAGTAACCTGCGGTCCGATGCGCCCGCTATCAATGTGGCTGAGACATTGGCAACTGAGTATGGTGTAAGCAGCCGCACGATCAAACGCGATGGTGATTTTGCTGCCCGATTGGAACTGCTTTCTCCCGACGAGAGACGAAACGTGTTGTCAGGCAAACAGAAGAAGAAAGTGCCGGTAGCAGCGGACAAGTCAAGCCTCCCTGTCCAGAATACATCGTTAGCTGGCCATCTCAGCGAAACAGATTCGGACTACACCACGCAGGTTGATATGGTGCAAAGCCGAATTCAGAAGCTGGCCAACGGGAAGCTAACAACGCGATCCTGTACCGAACTGATCAGGAAAGCACACGAGTTACTCAGCTTGTTATCCGCGAAGTGATAGTATGTCACGCCTGAATTACTGCGGTTGCCCTCCCCTATCTCATCCGTTTCATCTAATCGAAGTGACACCGTGTCACTTCGATTAGATGAAACGGTTTTTTTTGTGTGCGCTCAGAGTGGTCATTACCCTGTTTTCTCATCGGCTCCCCTCCTACCGCTTCTCAGACAACTAGACAAGTCAGGTTGGCACATTGCAACTACGAGGAAAGTACCGTCGCGTCTAAAACCATTTAACAGTATGAACGTCTGCGGTCAAGTGTGAAAAGTATAATTGCGAGGAAAGTACCCTCAACTACGAGGAAAGTACCGTCGGCGGTATTATTTCTCTTTAATGGATTAAGGGCGGTTTATCAATGATGCGATAGCCTCTCTTTTTTTTTAATAAAATTAAACGACCCACCTATTACCTAATTAGTTGGTTATTACCTTTTTAAAACCATTACTATTAGAGCGCCATAACTGTCTGATTTTCAATAAGTTTATTGCCCTAAATGCGAGGAAAGTACCGTTTGCTACGAGGAAAGTACCGTCAACTACGAGGAAAGTACCGTCTGAATGCGAGGAAAGTACCGTCAACTGCGAGGAAAGTACCGTCTGAATGCGAGGAAAGTCCAGTAACTACGAGGAAAGTACCGTTTGCTACGAGGAAAGTACCGTCAACTACGAGGAAAGTACCGCTATAATCCGATTCAAACTGTGCTATGACCTTTTTTGTCTGTGGATAACTATTTACATAGTAGGAAAATGCGGCCAACTACGAGGAAAGTACCGTCAAAATGAGTTGCCGGGCAGATAATACGTCATACAGGCTCCTCAGTTGACTAATGTGGTGTATGAGCAGACAGCAATCGACCGCTTAACGGGTTATTACTCGCAATTGATGGATTCCCAAAATGGAAAGTAGCACAGCCGGTCCAAAAAGGCAGACTTTGCTCAGCAGAGATAACCTTGTCGATGTTTGGAGAATCGCAACCCGTTTCACCCAAACGGGTTGATTAAAATTGGGGAATTTATATCTTTGTTTATTACCGATCTCTTCGTCAGTCGTATGGAAATGAATTACACAGATACTGATAAGCTAGGCGACACACAGGCTCTTCAGTTGGACATTCCCTTTCCTGATGCCCGACTCGACCGCGTCGTTGCACAGCATAACGATCTGATCCGGGCTCAGTATGATATGTCTCTGCTGGAGATGCGGCTGTTTATCGCCATGCTAGCCCGGATTAACCGGGGCGACAAGGAGTTTTCTACCTATCGAATACCCGTCAGTGAGTTGTATCCCGAAGACAAGGTTGGGGGGAAGACGTACTCGCAAATCAAGAAAGCCGTTATACGCCTGTCGGGAAGGACCATCACGGTTGAATCAAAGGATGAGCGGGGTATTCGCGAGATTATCAGCAACCCGATCATGTCCACATGCCGGTACAAAGAGAAATCCGGCCACGTGGTTGCGCAGTTCAACAACTTTGTCAAGCCGTATCTGCTCGAGCTACGGGGCGACTTCTCGGTGGCGCAGGAGCTAACGCTTATCGAGTTCCGCAGTTTCTATTCATTCCGGGTGTATTGGTTGTTGAAGCTATCGGCTTTTCAGCGGGATTCTATTCAAGTGGGTTTGGCTGAGATGAAACACATGTTTCATCTGACGGGGAAGTACGCCAACTTTGCTGACTTCAAGCGTTTCGTGCTTGAGATTGCCCAGCAGGAAATTGCTAATACGGACATGGCGTTTGAGTTCAAACCCATTAAAGATGGTAAGACGGTTGTCGCTGTTTTATTCAACCTGCTCCGACCTGCTACGGTCATAGTATTGGATACCGATTTGCCGGATGGTGTACAGCAGTCGCTGACAGAGATTGGCATTGCTCTCAAATCACTGCACGAGATCAAGGCTCGGTATCAGCAGGGAAAAATAGGGGAGGAGTATATCCGGTTTGTGCTACACTATTACGAGCAGATACAGAAAAAGGGCCGGATTCGGTCGTTGGGTGGGGTGATTTATAAAGCGTTGATGACAAATCAGTTAGCTAATGAGTTTGACGTCTGGAAAGCCGCTCAGCCCGTGTATAAAGCCCCAAAGACAAAGCCAGCCAAGTCTGGTAAAGAAGAGGTGATTCCGCTTGATGAATTGCGTGAAGGCTGGGAGTCTATGCAAAAAAAGGGATTGTCCGATTACCTGACTTTTGAGGACAGTCTGAAACCTTATGAAAATAATCCAGCTTACCGTTTTGAGGTACGAAACGGCAAAAACTGCCTGATCTACCTCGGCGAATAACCCTTAAAAACTCATTAATTCCTCGAAGTGACAGCGTGTCACTTCTGGGAATGGCTCCTTGTATATCTCCGAAAACGACCTGTTGCTACTCGAAGTGACACGCTGTCACTTCGAGTAGCAACAGGTCGTACTTTCTGCGTATTTTCGTTAGGTCAGCATCTGGGGCAGGGTAAGTAGTTCATTTGCGGGCAGAACGGTTTCTGAGCTGGACGTACTTATATGTATCTGGCCGAGTTTGTTGAGTAGAAAACCAATTGGGGGTTTGTCGATAGTTGGCGGTTGTTTGCTGGCGTATCCGTCCAACATCAGTTGAAACTGCGCCGTATCTGTCGGATCGTGTTCGCCAAGCTGGATGAGGACAAAGCGGTTGAGGACGTAGTGAAAAAATACTAACTCGGCCCATCTGTCCTGACCCGCCACGCTGACAAACTGCCGCTGGGCAACAAATGCATAGCCCACATACCGTTCCAGCAAAATTTTCCTGATGCTGGCCAGCCGCGTACGGGGTGTACCGCCGATTGCCGATAGGGTAGGGGCGGAGGTCTGACTTTGTTGCTGACCTAATCTCTTCGACGAATTACTGTCATCCGTAAGCAGTCGCCGTTCGCCTAAACCCACCTGATAGTAATACCGGGTACGAACCATTCGCTGCATAAACCGAACGGTCCATTGCTCGTCGGCGGCCTGCTGCATATAGAATGCTCGTTCCGCCAAATTTTTGAGTTGCATGAGCACTCGGTAATGGGACCAGCATAACTCAACGCGAAAGCGTTCACGAAGATTCGCAAATTCTCTCCTATCTGTGGAGAGAATTTGAAAAGCCAGAAAAAACTGCTTAAAGCGCCACATATTGGGTAAGCTGTACCCTTGCCCAAAGGCTTCGGTTAGTTGCTGCGATAATGATTCGATCAGATGAATACCGTAATCGGCTCGTTGCTGCCCCTGCTGCTCGATCTCCACGACGATCTGGCCAATGTGCCAATAGGCTTCGACAAGGGCGAATTTGGGGTATGGGTTCCGCGACGCTTGGGCACTATCGACCAGCGTGCGCAGGTAACAAAATAACTCGACGGGATGGGTGGTTTCTGGCGTTTCCATGATGCAAGACATTCATTGCGAATGTAAGCAGCCAGCGTGGATTAGCGAACCTTTACTTTTTTCAATTTGCCCCGCCAATGCGCCTATCCAAGATTACTCGGTTTCAGCTAGAAACTTTTGTTGTCGACCTGAGGCATTCTAAAAAGACCTACGGACGCATCCGGGTTCAAAAAATATGCGTCTGGAATATTGTTTTGGGAAAGTTGTACCAGAAGCAACAGGACGTATAGTGCGGGTTTATTTATTTGGACAGAAACCAGCTTGCTGAGTTGCTCGAAGATGCCTTGTTTATAGAGACGCGTTTTTAATTCGACCCAGTAGACAGGTCGACGAAGAAAGGTAATTCTACCAAGCAACTGAAAATCACATGTGCGTTGTTGAGTGTATTATCGTCACGGGATGGTCAACCTGCCTTACTCTGAAACCAATTCCTGGAATAGAGTATCGGTTTCAGCTACCTCATCAAGAAAGAGCAGGACACTGACTTCATGAGTATGGTCACCAAGTGGAAGCCAACTTCTGACGGATGTATTGGTAAGCATTGGTAAAAATGTTCACCGTCTTATAAATTATCCTTTGCAAGAATTGGTGAAAAACATAATTAGTTCATATATTACGGCTAAATACTATGAATGATGACAAATACTGAACTAATGATTAGCCAGCCAGGGGATTACTCGAACAAAGCCATTGCCACAGCCATTACCACCTACACCATCAGTCAGGTCATCACCTATTTCTCCGTTGACTTACCCCCCTCCAGCAACTACCCCCGCCACGCCCGGGCTTACGTCGAATTTTGTCTTCGCGAAGGTTTTGGCGTGGACCAGTTCAGTAAGGACCGCTACACGGCCGGATTTCCCCCAAATCGGATTACCCCCATTCGTCGATTCCTTAAGTTCTACCTGGCCCTCGGCTCCCCACGGCTGATCCCGGACCCGAAGAAGCGAACGATTCCCCCGGCGGCTAATGAACTGGTGCTTGGCTTCATTCGGGAAGCCAAAAACCTACGGGGCGATCATTCTAAAGAAACCTACCAAAAAGCACTCAACGCATTTTTCGGCTATGTTGACACTCAGCAGCAAGCCGGTCAACCAGCGTCCTTGGGCGGACTGACCGTATCTGATTACGTGCAACATTTAAAAGACAACGCGTATTCAGCTTTCACGGTCAATTTATACCTATCCGCTATAAAGCAGTTGGCTGGCTGGTGTATCAAGAAACGAGAGCAGTTACAACTAAACGAAGCCCAGTTGAACGATATCCGCGATATAGCCTCTGTGCGGGGATTAGCCATCGAGCGTACCTATTACAAAGACAGTCTGGAAGCCAATGAACGCCAGAACGTGTTGGCAACTGTTGACTCGGCGAAGGACAAAGCCATTATTGCCTTGCTGGGCCTGGAAGGGCTTCGTACCGTTGAGGTGACACGGCTTAAGTTAAGCGACCTGGATTTTAACCGCCGTCAACTGTTAATATTGGGTAAAGGGAAAAGCACCAAAAAAGCGATCAAATTGTTTGAGGAGTGCGGGCAAATCCTGCAAAACTACCTCACTGAAACCGACCGGTGGCCCATCCAGCCGAATCGCCGGGGTGAGTGGCTATTTGCAGACCTGAAAACCTACCATATCCGCTACATTGTTGATAAGCAACTCAAACGTCATGGCTTGAAGCGAGCAGGCATGTCCGCACATAGCTTGCGGCACACGGTTGGTCAGCTACTTTTAGAGATGGGTGTTAGCCTGGAACACGTTCAGCAGCATCTACGACACGAAACCATGGAGACAACCCAATTCTACACCAAAAAGCAAACCCGCAAGACATATTTTCAGCAAATGCCCGATTGATCATGTAAACTGTACTCAACTAATCACTTTGCTAAAAAGCCGCTCCAGCAGAAGCTGAACGCGGCTTTCTTATTCTGATAAGTAAAGATTATACGACCCTAAAATATAACCCACTGGTTTGATAAAAAAGTCTAACCGCGTAAACTTACTGTACAGTATCATTTTCATAAACTGACTAACCGCATGAATCAGGACGTTTCACCGGCTCTGCCCGCTCCCAACCTGTCCCAGGGGCTGGACCTGGTACTGCCCCCGGTTGGCCCCGACCAGCAGCGTTACCTGCTCAAGGGATTACAGGGAGCCGCCAACACTCAGCGCGCTTACCGCTCCGACCTAAGCCAGTACCAAGCTTTCTGTGACCGGCAAGGACTGGTCGCCCTGCCCGCCACCCCGGCCGTACTGGGTCAGTACGCGACTCACCTGGCTCCCCTTAAAAAGTGGTCAACCATCGCCCGGCACCTGGCTTCGATTGCCAAGTGGCACGAGCTCCACGAACTTGAGTCACCCCTGTCCGATCGCTGGCTGAAAGCCACCCTCAACGGCATTCAGCGCGAACACGGTACCCACGCCCGGCAATCGCCCGCGTTCAGTGTCGCGCAGTTGAAGGCCGTCATCCTGGGGCTGGAAACCCAGTCGGGTGGGGTCCCCCGGCTGGTGGCCGTGCGGGATAAGCTGGTATTGCTCCTAGGCTTCATGGGGGCGTTCCGCCGGTCTGAACTGGTCGGCCTACAGGTGCAGCGGGTGAGCTTCACCGAAGACTGTGCCATTATCAGTTACTATGGGAGTAAGACCAATCAGCGGGGGGAAATCGAAGAGAAGGCCTTCTTCTACAGCCCGGACCCGTTGCTTTGCCCGGTCCGTGCCTTGCGGGCCTGGATTGAGTTGCTGGGACGCGTGGGCGGTCCGCTGCTGGTGCGGGTGGAGAAAGGGAATTGGCTGAGTAGCCAGCCACTGGGTGCGTCGACCATTGACAAGATCGTAAAACGGCGACTGGGGGCTGGTTACTCGGCCCACTCGCTACGGGCTTCGTTCGTAACGGCGGCCAAGCTCAAAGGTGCCCAGGATTCGGAAATCATGCAGCAGACCGGGCACAAGACGCCAGCCATGATCCGGCGCTACACGCGGCTGGATTCGATTAAAGAGCACAATGCGGCCAAAAAGCTGGACTGGTAGTCTCTACGGTATACTTCCCGACGGTTCAACCGATGCATACTACGGTTAGAACCCGACTGCTACCAACTCCGTTGCACCATCAATGAAGTATTGGCTTACCGATCAAAAAAATTGCTCTTTTTTGTACTTTTTATTGAATCAATCACGCTAAAAAAAATAATTCGCGCATAAGCAGCAATAGTACTTTTCTAAGAAATAGGATAGACTCATTTGATGCCTTTAGCTAGCGTTTTCCCTGCCTGTTCATTTTCCTGCTGGCCAAATATGGTTCCCAGCCAACCCATAAATCTGGAACAATCACGCAGCCCCTGGTATGATCGATTGCGGAAGGCCTACTTTGTTTTTATCTTGGGAGCAAATCTTACTGCCTATAACCTGGCTGATGACCCCCAAACAGATCCAGCGAATCGAAAAGAAAATTGCCGATATCAAACGGATATTAGCCACCGAAAAACGCAAGTTTGGTGGCTATGATGACTCCCGTGGCCTGCGTTATCTACCTACCCAGTACTATCTGCAACTAGGGAATTACAAAGGGGGTCTGGCCTATACCCGCTGGTTTGACAAAGCCTTTCCTGATGATATGGGATTCCCCGACTTTTTATTCGAGTGGACCGTATTGCTGTTTAAAACCGGCAAGTTGAAAGAAGCCCGGGCTAAAGCCTGGCAAACCTATTGTGCCAATACGTATGTATTGGATTCGTTTTTAGGGCGACCGTTTGCTGAGCTTCAACAATACGAATGGTCCAATATGGCCGGGGTGAGTTTCCTGCCATACTTTCCTTATCGCTTTGAGCAGGCCGGTTTGCACGATTTTAGCCAATGGCTGGAGGAACTGATGGATGGGGAGTTGTTTCAAGCGTGTTCGTCCCGCTACCTGTCCCTTTATCAACGGTTAGCCACGGAGCAGGACCGGGAAACCCGGGGCTATTTACGGAATGAAGCGCATCAATTGATGGGTCAATTTACGGGTTGACGAGTAGTCAGAAAGCAGTAAGACACGTGTTTTACCTGAGTAAGACAATGAAATTTTTGTCTTACAAACTGTCTTACAATACATAATGTAGATTATACAACAAGAATCACCGTAGCCTAAAGAGTTTGCAAAGAGTATTGGTAAATAGCCTTTATTAGCACTTATTAGTGCGGCCCTAATACACCAAAAACTATGAAAAATCGACGCAGGTCTCTTCTCCTGTTCTTCGTGTTTACAGTTCTTGGAGGCTTCAACCTTTGGGGCCTGCTAGATCGCCCCTTTTTTGCGAACATTCTAGGAAATGCCGGTATACCGGCACCTATGGGAGGGGGAGATTTTGTACGCATGATCGGCACAGTTGTGATGTTTGGGCTTTCAATCTTGTGTCTTAAGGAATACTTTTTCGGCCGTCGCTCATCATGAAGACTGGGCATCCCCCGCAATAGTATATTAGTAAGTGTCTGCGACGCAGACTCCGCTTTACATAACGTTTACTTATACAAGGGGTTCTTGTGCCAACGGGGCGATTTTACACGTTAGTGAACTAATGTCTGTTGGGCGCAGTAAACATAGCCCACCCCCGATGCGCAACAAGCTTAGCCTGATTCTGAGTCGGTAGATTGGTTCAGTGGTAAGCCTAGGAGTGCTTTCTCCGTGATGACTATGTTCGGAAACGATTTGATCCACTCACC
>JBBSTD010000148.1:0-13294 GCA_038236215.1 Cytophagales bacterium
CGTCAAGGATTACGAGTACACGGTATCTTCTTCGGTAAGCTGGCTTTACTTAGCCAATATTCAGATCATGTTACAGCGTATTCAGACTTAATACCAAATATAATTTCCCAACACGCTCTAAAGCTAATGTGAGTTGTTTTCTTGCATTATTTGGATCTTTTAATTTAATATTCAAACTACCAAGTTTTGCATACATTTCAGAAGTATAATTCTTATCATGATGCTGTATATTATTAGTTAATACTTTCAAATAAAGTTCTCGCGCTTGAGAAAATTTCACTAAAGCTGTTATAGCATTTCCCTTAGATAGGGCTATATCACCCAATTTTTCATAAACATTACCGATGCTTTCGGCAAAACTACCGCCATCTCCTACTTCTTTGTTTATTATTGAAGCAGATAAAAAATAGGCTAAAGCTTTTTCATAATTTCCTTTTTTAAAATTTATCTCTCCTAAAAAACCTTTGCTTCTGACAATGGTTTCCTTATTCATTATTTCTTCGCCAATCTTCAAGGCTGCGGAGGCATTTTTCAGTGCTTCTTCCTGATTGCCATGATCGCCATAGATAAGTGCGAGTTCATTCAGTTCAAGAGCAATATATTTTTTGTTTTCTAATTCTTCGGCAAGCGCTAGTGCTTTGTAGGTATACTTCAAATTTTCGGTATAGAACCCCTGCATACCATTAATACTAGAAAGAGCATTATAAGCATAGATCATGTGTTTTTTATAACCTAACATCTTCATTATTTCTAAGGCTGCTAACGCGTGTTTTGTTGCGTCGGCCCATCTGCTATTTGAACTCCATTCAATATATGCTAACATTAGATGAGCATTTCCTTCACCTTTTTTGTAGACTATTTTTTGCGCCAAGCCTAAAGCCTCATTTGCATAATTGGTTGCTTTTTGAATATCCCAAATATCGTAATATTTCTCACTTAATCTAATCTGGGTGTTTACCTTGTTGGTATCCTCTTTCTGCTGGGATACCAACATTTTTAAGGAATCTATAGTGTTGTTTTGAGAATAACTGTTTAATGAGTATAAACTACAAACGAGGAGTAGAATGGTCTTCTGGATGGATGGTTTCATTTTATTGATTTAGGTTTAGTAAAACAATCACAAACTCGGTGCCTTCTCCCTACACACTCTCCACTGTTAGCATTCCACAATGCCCTTTGGTCACAATATCATAACTCAATGACAAGCCTAAACCCGTACCTTCGCCCGTAGGCTTGGTGGTAAAAAAAGGTTGGAAGATTGTGGCGTTCACCGATTCGGGAACACCCGTGCCGTTGTCGCGAATATGTACCTCGAGGGAAACATCGGTTCGCCGTGTACATACCCAAACCATAGGCATATTGCGCTCAAGAGTATCAACGGTTACTGACTTGACTAAAATAGCTGATAATCAACGATATTGGTTTGAGAAAAATGAATAAATGAGCTCGACTTAGTTAACGGTAGCATCCAATGGCTACCTCAACCTTAAACCGGACCATTATCTGCACCTGTTTATGATAAGCTGAGATGCTAAACGATTAGGATGAAATCGGAGAAGATATATGCATAAATCGCTGACAAAGGAATTTGAGAATCCCTTTATTTCCACTGCATTACATCCAGCACATTTGGGCAGAAATCATATTCCTCGGGCTGGTTGGAGCCAATTAGTAAGAGAGGAGCTTCGGAGGCCACTGGGGTTAGCAACTCCCGCACCTGTTCCTGATACCAGGCGGCTCCCTGACGGTCGAGATTAGCGATTGGTTCGTCCAGAATAATGATGGGTGAACGGGAAAAGAAGGCCAGCCCAAGCTTTACCCGTTGCTTCATACCGGATGAGAAGTACTTAATTTCTTTATGTCGGGCGTGGGTCAACAGCAGGCGTTCGGCAATAATATCGGGCGTTAGGCCCGGCTTGTAAGGCTTAAATGTCTGGTGAAACGTCAGTAATTCCGTTAGGGTTAGTTCCTCCACCAGTTCCAGATAAGGGGCGGCTATACTGACTTGCCGAAACCAATCGTCAGGGGCTAATACAGCATTGTTGAGTTTATAGGTCAACTCCCCCTCAGTACTCGGTAAACTCCCGGCAAGCAGTTGCAGTAACGTTGATTTTCCGCTCCCGTTGGGCCCAACAAAGGTGTAGCTATTGCCACTGGAGAGGGTCAGGTTCACCCGCCGAAAAATCCATTCTTTCCGATACCTTTTGCCTATTTGTTCGGCTTCAATGGTTATCATGACGAGTTATCCCTATTGGCTGTGGTAGTACCAGAAACGGCACCACAGCGTGAGTAACGTACCGAGAGGATACTTGACGATGCCTATTCTCTATCCCCGGTCGAGGATGGTCCCCGCATAATACCCCGTTCAGAACTGCGGATAAAGTTCACGATTTCGTCGCGTTCATCGGAGGGTGGCAATTCGAGTTCGATGTTAGTCAGCGCGTCGGCATTGTTCAAACCCCGCATGTAGATATAGCGGTAGATTTCCTGAATCTGGTTGATTTTGTCATTCTCGAACCCCCGCCGACGCAGTCCAATGGAGTTGATACCCGTGTAGGCCAGTGGTTCGCGGGCCGCCTTGGTGAAAGGGGGGACATCCTTACGTACCAGCGATCCGCCTGAAATCATGGCATGCGCACCAATTTTTACCCACTGATGGACGGAACTCGACCCACCAATAATGGACCAGTCGCCCATGTGAACGTGACCCGCCATCTGCACATTATTGATGATAATACAATGATTCCCGATGCGGCAATCATGCGCTACGTGGGCGTAAGCCATAACCAGACAGTCGGCACCAATTTCGGTTTTCCAGTGCTCTTCCGTACCCCGGCTGATGGTTGCATACTCACGAATGGTGGTATTATCACCAATATAGGTCCGGGTGTATTCATTATTAAATTTTAAATCCTGCGGAGTCGATGAAATAACGGCACCGGGATAAATCTTGCAGTTTCGGCCAATGCGTGCGCCTTCGTTGATAACCGCGTGCGAACCAATCCAGGTCCCTTCGGCTATTTCAACGTCTTTATGAATAATGGCAAACGGCTCAATCACCACGTTTTGCGCAATTTTTGCTTCGGGTGAAATGTAGGCTAATGGTTGAATCATTCTCTTTTTAATGATGAATCGGGGCCGCCCGTGCGGATGAATGATAAGTTATGAATGATGGTTCCTGGCGTGGGCTAAATTATCATTCATGATTTATCATTTATCATTTCTTTTTAACAAGGCTGGCAATCATATCGGCTTCGCATACTAACTGGTTGGCAACATAGCCACGACCCTGCATTTTCACGATACCCCGTTTCATGGGCGATGTAAACTCACACCTGAAAATGATTATGTCCCCTGGTAAAACGTTGCGTCTAAAGCGACAGTTTTCGATTCCCACCAGAAATGGCCAGTAATTTTCCGGGTCCGGCACAGTACTTAGTACCAGAATACCACCCGTTTGCGCCATAGATTCCAGTTGCATTACGCCTGGCATCACCGGATTGCCGGGAAAATGGCCTGAGAAGAAAGGCTCATTCATCGTCACGTTTTTGATACCCACAACGCTGTTCTCATCCAGGGCAATGATTTTGTCAATCATCTGGAACGGGTAGCGGTGGGGCAGCAATTGCGAAATACGATTGATATCCAGTACGGGCGGCTGGGTTGGGTCGTACTGTGGTACCTGATTGGCCGCGTTTTTCTGAATGAGCTTCTTTATCTTTTTGGCAAAAGCTACGTTGGCCGCATGACCGGGCCGGGCCGCCAGAATCTGCGCCTTAATTGGTCGGCCAATCAGGGCCAAATCCCCCACCACATCGAGCAGCTTATGGCGGGCCATTTCATTCGGGTAGTGTAACTTGATGTTGTTTAGGATTCCCTCCTGCTCGTTTACGCTGACCTTGGGTTTTTTGAGCAGGTCGGCCAGGTAATCCAGTTCACCCTCTTTCACGTCCCGGTCTACGATAACGATGGCATTCGTCAAATCCCCTCCTTTTATGAGGTCCTGCTTATACAGCATCTCCAGTTCGTGCAAAAAAACGAAGGTCCGGCAGTTGGCAATCTGCTCCGGAAACTGGCTAATATCGTTCAGGTAAGCGTGCTGACTATTGATAACCCGCGAGTTATAATCAACCATCACCGTTAAGCGGTAGTCATTCAGGGGCAGTGCAGCCAGTTCGATGTCCTTCTCCGCATTTTTGTAATGAACATATTCACTCACCTCAAAATAGTTGCGGGTTGCATTCTGTTCTTCGATGCCGGCAGCACGCAGCGCGTCGATGAATTGGATTGAAGAGCCGTCCATGATGGGCGGTTCGGGGCCATCCAGTTGAATCAATATGTTATCCAGTTGCAATCCGACCAATGCGGCCAAGGTATGCTCAACCGTATGAATCCGGGCACCACTTTGCTCAATGGTTGTACCACGCGATAAATCCACTACGTTATCCACATCGGCATCCACAATAGGCTGGCCCGGCAGATCGATACGCTGGAATTTGTAGCCGTGGTTCGTAGGAGCAGGCAGGAACGTCATCGTAGCCTGAACACCCGTGTGTAGTCCCACTCCCGATACCGATACGGATTTTAGAATCGTCTGTTGTTTTGTATTCATTAGTGTCGGTTCACAGTTTATGGTTTACAGTTTATGGTTGCGCGAAGCGGCCTTATTATTCCAATATAGAATGAACAAGACCGCTTCGCGCAACGATAAATCGTAAACTATAACCCGTAAACTTATTTTTCATTTTTCTTTTCCAGTTTTGTCAATCGCTGATCCAGTTCGGGAAGCCGACGAAAAACGGCCAGTGAGCGCATGCTTTCTTTTAAACCGAAAGCGGGCGAACAGTTGAGGGCCGTGCCTTCCTCGTACGTGTTCTTTCCCACCCCCGACTGCGCTCCAACTTTAGTGCCATTGGCAATGGAGAGGTGACCGGCAAAGCCAACCTGACCGGCAATAACGCAGTTATTGCCAAGTTTCGTTGATCCCGATATACCCGTTTGAGCTGCAATGACCGTATTCCGGCCAATTTCGACGTTGTGCCCAATCTGAATCAGGTTATCCAGTTTTGCGCCCTTCCGAATAATAGTTGAGCCCAGGGTAGCACAGTCAATGGTAGTACCAGAACCAACATTTACGTTATCTTCCAGAATAACGTTGCCTAGTTGAGGAATGGTTTTATAGGTTCCATCGGGTTGGGGAGCAAAGCCAAAACCCTCACTACCAATAACGGCGTTGGGATGAATGACGCAGTACCGACCAATTATACAATTATCCAGCACCCGCGCTCCGGGGTGAATAATGGTGTTGTCGCCGATACGAACATTATTTCCGATGTAAGCGTGAGGAAATATTTTTACGTTTTCCCCAATCTGGCAGTTTCGGCCAATATAAGAGAAAGCACCCCGATAAATCTGTTCCCCCGTCTGGCACTCATCGCCCATGTAACACGGCTGTTCTACGCCAACTCTGGAAAAAATCAGTTGCTTGTGGTACTCTTCCAGCAATTGGGTAAAAGCAGAGTAGGAGTTTTCTACAAAAATCAGCGTGGGAGAAACTGGCTTTTTAGGCTCGAAGGAGCGGTCAACAATTACGGCCGACACCTGCGTAGTATAGAGGTGTGGTTCATACTTGAGGTTCGACAGAAACGAAATATCGCCTGACTTTCCTTCTTCAATCTTAGCTAATCCAGTGATTGCCAGCATCTCGTTTCCGGCAATTTCGCCCCCTAGCAGTGTGGCAATCTGCTTGACTGTAAACTTCATATGCGTATAATTGCCGTCACAAAATACCTGTTATCAGCAGGAAATATAGCCGCTAAGGTAACTAACAAATTGCACTTTTCTACAATTGGCGGGGGAAGTGCCATGCGTAGTACACTTAGTTATGTCTCCTGTCGATAGCCAGATTTCTTGCCCAGCAAACGTAATATCGGCGAACAATATTGGTCAGTACCTGAATATTCGATAAGTCAGAAGCATCGGCAATGTCGATTACTTTGCCCGTTTTTAGTTTAATAGCAATACGATCACCAGAGGGCAGGTAGGCAGCATTGGTTGCCTGCCCCTCTACCAGAAAGTACGTAAGCCAGTCGTCGGGCATACCGGTTTGCCGAAGCTGCCCCTCTATTTGGGTGAGCAAATCGCCCGCAAAAGGCTCCGTCGAGAGCATAATCTTAAACAAGTTACGGTCGAGTAGCATTTGACAAAGCATGGACAAAACCGGATCAGAATGGGTTGCCCCCTGCTTGATACACGTCCAGACATCGAAATCATCCAATTTCATGAAAGCCTCCAGATACGTGCGATTCGTCTGAAAATCGGCCAGCGTTACGCTCTCCCGCAGAAACAATCGAAATACATCCGAAACGATAATGGGGTCCCCTCCCGGCTGCCGAATCAGAAATCGGGCCCGGCGCAGAATCTGAACCAGCATTGATTCACAGCATAGCGATGTTTTGTGCAGGTACACCTGCCAGTACATCAGCCGACGGGCATTCAGGAAATTTTCTACGCTCAGCACGCCTTTTTCTTCCACTACCAGATGGTCATCGGCCAAATCCAGCATCTTAATGATGCGTTCAGCACCGATTGCTCCCTCCGCTACACCCGTGTAATACCCGTCGCGGTTGAGGTAGTCCATCCTATCCATATCCAGCTGACTCGAAATGAGCTGATGAAAAAAGGGCCGTTCGTATGTTCCCTCAAACATTCGGATGGCCAGTGCCAACGCCCCATCAAACTGCCGGTTTAGGTCGTGCATGAGCATGAGAGAAATCTGTTCGTGTGCCACATTATCCATCAAACTGTATTCCAGCACGTGGGAGAACGGCCCGTGACCAATGTCATGCAGCAAAATAGCGATTTGGGCGGCTTCACATTCAGCATCGCTGATGTGATGGCCTTTACTTTGCAGTGTGTTCATGGCCTGTCCCATCAGGTGCATGGCCCCGAGCGCGTGGTGAAAGCGGGTGTGCAGCGCTCCCGGATATACATACTCCGACAAACCCAGTTGCTTAATCCGCCGGAGCCGCTGAAAATACGGATGCTCGACCAGGTCGTAAAGCAATTCCGTAGGGATCGTGATAAACCCGTAGACGGGGTCGTTCAGAATTTTCTTCTTATTCGGCGTTGCCATTAGGCAAAGATAGCCTACAGCCGGGTCGTGGCTGCGACCAGTTGGTGGTAACCAGCGGTTTTTTCCGTGTAGAATTCCATGTATTCCACGGTTCTGTCAAAAAGATTCGTAAATTTGCATCGCTGAATCTGAGCAATCAATCAGCAATGGGCTTGTAACTCAGTTGGTTAGAGTGCCTGACTCATAATCAGTAAGTCGCAGGTTCGAGCCCTGCCTGGCCCACAAAAAACCTCCATGTCATTACGATATGGAGGTTTTTTGTTTATCCCTTCTTCATGAGTAAACTGGCGTTTCTTCTTGCAGGCCTGTTCCAGGCCTGTTCTTCCCAACCCAGATATCCTATACGCCAAGTGTGCCGCCAAGCGTAACGTCGGGGGTATGAGCCGGGTGCCTGCCCTCATGGTGACTACCGGGGTGCTCTTGTTCTTCGGCTTTTGAGCGGTTGTTGATGAACGATTCAGCCAGCCTAGTCAGTTTCCGGTCGATTTCTTTTTCTTCTTCCAGCGATAGGGCCAGCAATTCGGCCGACTGCGTAAAGTCCAGCACATGAGCCAGCGTCAGCAAGGATCCGTAAATGGCAATTTCGTAATGCTCTACTTTCTGAGCTGAGATAATAAGTCCGGCATCCCGCGTCAGTGATCCCGTTTCAGTATCAGAAATCATCCGCTTGGCATCCTCAATGAGTCCATCAATGGCGTCGGCCGTGCGTTCTTCTGTTTTTATACCAATGATTCTAAAAATAGCTTCGAGTCGCTCCTGTTGCAGACGGCTTTCTTCCTGGTGTTGCAGGAATGCCTGTTTTACTTCGTCGGTCGTACTGGCTTCCGCTTGTTCACCTAATGCTTTTGTTATCTGCTTTTCTGTATAGTAAACGCTTTTCAGTTCACTGATGAACAAGTCGCGTAATCCTTCGTCTGTATTTGTATCATTACCACTGAAGAATTTTTCTATTTGTTCTATTAAAGTTGCCATAACGTTGAATAATCTAATCTAAACAGTCTATTTACAACCATACCTGCTAAATCTATGCCAACTACTGACCTTTAACTACTTACACGTTTTAACAAATCAATGTGTTTACGATTCTCCACAAGTTATGTGGAGTATTATCGCTGTGAAGGCAGGCTCTATGGTCAGTAGATAAGATTTGCGGTTTACTGAACTAACTACTTCAACTTACAAGAACGATCCATACGTTACCGTTTTCGTTTAATAACCAGCCGCTTGCCCGTCTTTACGCATCTCGGAAGCCCCCCGGTAAACCCGATTTATAGCATCCCACTGAATGGCCTGATAACCCCCAAAAAAGTCAGTTAGAGACAGGTGGTGCCCCCGCTTTTCCAACTCCGTTCGTACATCGTTACCAATCCCACTCTCCAGCGCTAACTTCCCACCGTCAGTCATGACTGCTCCTGTCGGTTCGCTACTGCCCGAGTGACTGAATCGGGCGGCATCACCGGCCTCCTGTACGTTCATTCCAAAGTCGATGATATTGCAAAGCACCTGCAGATGACCCTGCGGCTGCATGGCACCACCCATCACGCCGAAACTCAGGAAAGGGACCCCATCCTTCGTCACAAACCCGGGAATGATGGTCGTGAATGGACGCTTACCGGGGGCATATACGTTGGCATGATTGGGCTGCATACTAAAACTGGTACCCCGGTTATACAGTACAAACCCCAGTCCATCAGGTACCATCCCGCTGCCAAACTCCAGCATGTTGCTCTGAATAAGTGAAACGATATTCCCCTGATCATCGGCGACAGTCAGATAAACAGTATCGCCGGTGCGGAGGGCTGGCTCACTGGAATCAATACGTTCCTGCGCTTTTTTGGGATTGATTAATTTCCGGCGTTTGGCTGCGTATTCTTTCGATAACAGTTCGGCCAGCGGAATCTTGGTAAAAGCAGGGTCGGCATAATACCGGGCGCGGTCTTCAAACGCCAGCTTTTTAGCTTCGACCAATAGATGCAAATAATCGGCACTATTGTGGCCCAGGCTTTTCAGGTCAAAACCTTCTACAATATTCAGCATTTGCAAAACGGCCAGTCCCTGCCCATTGGGCGGTAACTCAAACACATCATAACCCCGGTAGTTAACCGATACCGGCTCAATCCAGTTACTCGTGTGCGTTGCCAGATCCGCTTTACGAACATACAAACCGGCCCGCCGGGCATACCGGTCAATGGCATCGGCCAGTATGCCCTTGTAGAAAGCGTCGCGTCCGCCATTGGCGATGACCGAGTAGGTATTGGCCAGATCGGGATTGCGAAATACCTGTCCTTCAACGGGAGCTTTACCGTTAATCAGAAACGTTTTCCGGAAGTTGTCAAACTCCTTCACGATACGTTCGCTTGCTGCCAGCCTGCTCGCGGCTACCTGCCAGGAATAGGCAATCACCTGCGGAACCGGAACACCTTCGCGGGCGTAGCGGATGCTGGGGGCCAGCAAACTGCGCATCGGTAGTTTACCAAAACGCTGGTGAAGCTGAAACCAGCCATCCACCGCACCGGGTACCGAAACCGACAACGGACCGTAAAGCGGAAGTGACGTTTGACTCCCCAACGTCTTTTTTAAGCTATCGTAGGTCAGTCCTTTTGGCGAGCGACCACTAGCGTTCAGCCCATACAGTTTCTTCTCTTTCGCGGACCAGACAAGGGCGAACAAGTCACCACCAATACCACCGTTATTCGGCTCCACGACGCCGAGGGCTGCATTGACTGCAATAGCTGCATCCACCGCCGTACCACCCTGTTTCAGTACATCAAGCCCAATTTGTGTAGCTAGTGGATGACTGGTTGCTACCATACCATGCTGCCCAAGTACCGGGCTTCGCGTGGCGAAAGCAGCCCCCGTAAGCCGGTCGCCCTTACCAGTTGACTGACCATACAGTTGGGAAGCGACTAGCCAAAGTAGACCAAAAAAATAGCGAATGTGACGATGATTCATATTATATCCAGTTGCTTTGACTTACGTAATTAACCAGTTTACCGCCATCACGCCCACTAAACCCGATACCGATACCAGCGTTTCCATAATGGACCAGGTTTTTAGGGTGTCAACCATCGAGAGTTGAAAATACTCGCGGAACAGCCAAAAACCCGTGTCATTAACGTGGGAAAACATCATGCTCCCGGCCCCGATACTCAACACCATCAAGTTTGGCTCGACCCCCGACGAAGCCAACAGGGGTGCTACAAAACCAGCGGTGGTAATGCCTGACACGGTCGATGACCCTACACATACGCGGATAAGCGCGGCCATGCCCCAGGCCAGTATATACGGATGTACCGTCGAGTCCTGCATCATATCGGCAATGGACTGGTTGACCCCGCCATCGGTCAGCACCTGTTTTAATGCGCCGGCACCACCAAAAATCAGAAATAGCATCGCGACATCTTTAACGGAATCGGCCAAGAGGGCAGTAACCTCGGGCATTGTTTTCCGCTGCCGTATGCCCAGGGTATAGATAGCCACCAGTACCGCGATGAACATACTGACAATGGGTTCACCCAGGAACAGGACCGCCTGCTGACCAGCGGAGCCATTGGGCAAAAAGGGGCTGATTAGCGTACTAAAACCAATGAGCAGAATGGGCAACAAAACCGTTAGGAAACTGATACTACTGGAAGGCATTTCATCCGCTTTCAGGTCGGGGGAAATGAACGCCGGGTTAGGCAGGGTGGTATAGCGTTTCAGCGTAGACCCGAACAAGGCCCCCGATACCAGAATGGCTGGTATGGAAACGATGATACCGTAAAAAAGCGTCAGCCCCATGTCGGCATTGAATTGCTTCAAAATAGCCAGCGGAGCGGGGTGCGGGGGCAAATACCCCTGCGTAACCGACAAAGAGGCCAGCATGGGTAATGCGATATATAACGCCGGTAATTTATACCGGTGAGCCACCGTAATAACCAGTGGAGACAGCAGCATAAACCCGACGGAGTAAAAGAGGGGTAACCCCACAATAAACCCCGTTATCATGAAGGCCCAGCGGGCGCGGGGGGTGCCCACCAGTTCCATCATGTTGACGGCAATCCGCTGGGCAGCCCCACTCTGGGCAACCAGTTTTCCCAGCATAGCACCCAGAGCGATAATGGCCGTAATAGACCCCAGCGTACTACCAATGCCTTTCTGAATAGCATCAACAATAACTAACGGTCTTAAACCCAGGGCCAGACCAACACCGAGCGAAACGGCCATAAACGCCAGGAACGCGTGCAGGCGCACCACCGAAATCAACAGAATTAGGGCCAGAATCCCAAGAAGTGTAATCGTTAAAGGCATGAAAAAGAGGGGCCTGTTTATAGCATCAGCAACGGGTTAGCTTTTCTTGCCGATTGCCAGTTGGCTGTTTATCCAGGCATCCAGTTTGGTTTCAAAGATTTGTAACGGCATGGCACCATCTTTCAACACTTCATCATGAAAAGCCCGAATGTCGAATTGCTTACCCAGTTTTTTCTCCGCTTTCTGGCGAATTTCCGAGATTTTCAGTTGGCCAATTTTGTAGGAAACCGCCTGGCCCGGCATCGAGATGTACCGCTCTATTTCCTGAATCGCGGCCGCTTCGGTTGTTGGTTCGTTATTCAGGCTGTAGGCAATGGCCTGTTCGCGGGTCCAGCCTTTGTGGTGCATACCTGTATCGACCACCAGCCGGATGGCCCGGTGCATTTCACCCTGATAAAAGCCCAGCATCTCAAACGGGTCGTTGTAAAGCCCGAGTTCCTTCCCCAACCGCTCGGCGTACAAACCCCATCCCTCCACATAGGCACCGTATCGACCAATCTTCTGAAGGCCCGGAACCGATTCATTTTCGGTTTGCAGCGAAATCTGGTAATGGTGACCGGGAATAGCTTCGTGCAGAAAGAGGTCTTCCATGCGCCAGTAACTGTACCTGGTCGCATCGAGAACCGGGAAGTAAAAAACGCCGGGTCGCGAGCCATCTGGGGTGCCACCCATATAATGCGCGGCCGAGGTAGCCGCCCGGTATTTTTCAATCGGCCGAATCTCGAAGGCCGTTTTTGGTACCATGTTAAATAGTTTCGGCAGATTAGGCTTCATGGTGGCATAAATCGTCTGATAACGGGCTACTACCTCCTCCTGAGTCTTAAAAGGAAGAAACTTAGGATCGGTGGCGACGTACTTGAAAAAGGCGTTCAGGTCGCCGGTAAAACCAACCGTTTGTTTGATGGCTTCCATTTCCTGCCGAATGCGTTTTACTTCACTCAATCCCAGGTCATGTATCTCATCAGGAGTGAGGTTGGTAGTAGTCCAGGTTTTAACCAGATATGCGTATTGTTCTTTCCCATTAGGTACGGCCGAAATAGCCACCGTTTTGCGGCAGTTGGGCAGGTAGTCGTTCTGGACGAATGCATAAAGCTTGTTATAGGCCGGGATGATTTTTTGCTGAATAGCCGCCGTATAAGCCGCAGTCAGGCGTTGTTTTTCCTCCGGCGAAAAACTAGCGGGCAGATTTTTGATGGGGGTATAGAACAGGCTTTTTGTCACATCATCCACCAGCATAGCTTTGATCTGGGGCAACACCTTTTCCATAACCACTACCGGTTGCACATAATTTAACGCCATGCCTTTCTGCATATTCGTGATGGCGGTATCGGTCCAGGCCACGAAGCCATCCATACGTTTCAAAAAATCATCGTAATCCTTCACTGTTTTGAACGGATGTACGCTACTACCAGCCCCCATCTGCGAAAACTGAATCCGAAAATCACTCATCTGACTAACGGGCGTCAGGTAGGTCGGGAATTTGAACCCTTCCAGATTCTTTTGCAGGTCGTACTGGAAAATCTGATAGCTGAGTTTGTCCCGCGTTGAAAGCTGATTTTCCGGGTACCGTTTTAAGGAATCCAGATACTGTGTGTATACCTGTTTCATCGCATCCCGATAAGGCTGGCTAATCGGATTTTCGAGTTGGTCGTTGTAGCGATAATCACCTTTACTGGAGGCAACGGTGGGATTCAGGGCCAAAAACTTCTCGTAATAAGAATCCAGCATCCGATTGAATCCCACCGTTGCCTGTCCAAGAGAAAACTCCGCCGTGGTCAGCAGAAAGAAAAGGAAAAAGTAGCGCATGGTTAAAGGTAGTTTGACTCTAATCAAGGATAAAAAGCAATCTATTGACTACAATTCATTTAG
>JBBSTD010000149.1:0-12673 GCA_038236215.1 Cytophagales bacterium
CCCCCCCCCCCCCCCCCACAACCGGAGATGTGTACATCGCTTATTTTAGGACTTATCCCACATCCATGCTGAATAGGCAGGATTTTTCGCAACTAAATTCCCGTAACTTTGCCACACCAATACTTTCCTGTTTATTCTGATGGATACTACGTTTCATGGCGTGGGGGTTGCTATCGTAACACCTTTCAACGCTGATCAATCGATTGATTTCGATGGCTTCGGCCGCATCGTTCAGCACATCTCCGATGGGGGTGTTCGGTATATCGTTCTACAAGGCACCACCGGCGAATCGCCCACGGTAACGAAACAGGAAAAAGCGAAGTTACTTCAATACCTTAAGGAAAATAACCCGAAGAATCTGCCTATCGTCTTCGGCGTGGGCGGCAACGTAACATCCGACGTAGTAGTAGGCATGAACGATATTGAATTCGACGGTGTCGATGCCATTTTATCGGTTTGCCCGTACTATAATAAACCCGGCAAACGGGGCGTTATCGAGCACTTTACCCGTGTGGCCGACGCCAGTCCGGTACCGGTTATTCTATACAATATTCCGTTTCGGACGGGTATTAACATGAGTGCCGAAACCATTTGTGAACTGGCACAGCATCCAAACATTATTGGCGTTAAAGAAGCGTCGTGTATAATAGAGCAGTGCATGGAAATTGCCCGCGACAAGCCCGATGATTTCCTGCTTATTTCCGGCGACGATGTCCAGGGAATACCCGTCGTTAGTATTGGCGGAGTAGGCGTTATGTCGGTCATTGCCAACGCATTCCCGGCTAAGTTCTGCGGTATGATTGAAGCCGCTTTGCGGGGCGATTTTGCCTTCGCACAGAAAGAACTTGGCCATTTTCTCCGAATAGACCCCTTATTATATGAAGAAGGTAATCCAGTTGGCGTTAAAAGTATTCTGGACATCATGGGGCTTATTTCATCCGAAGTAAGACTTCCACTCATGCGGGCTTCCGACGATCTGGTCGAACGGCAACGGGCTGTTTTGCAGCGCGATGGGCTACTGGAATTAGTAGCGTAGCGCGTACTACTTCTAACAAAAATCAGTCCCCATACCAGCATCCTTCGTGCGTGAAGATTGCGCACCTGTGGTTCGCCTGATTAACGTGAGAAAGAAGTTAGTAAATTAAAAGAGGCTGACCCTTGTAGGGTAATACAAGCGTCAGCCTCTTTTGAGTTTTATGTCTTACTACTCCTCGTCAAAATACCCCCGCCGATAGGGTCAGGGCTTTCTGCAACGCTTCTTTGTCGATGCCAACAGACAGGCCCGAAGCTGATAAGGTTTGAATAATTTCTTCGGTTGGCAAGTTACCCGTCAGGTCGTCGGCAGCCATGGGGCAACCGCCAAACCCACGCAACGCTCCATCTATACGCTGAACACCGGCGCGAACAACTGCCTGCACTTTGGTGTCTGCTTCGCCGGGGCGGGCGTGCAGATGCGCCCCAAATTCAACGGTTGGAAAGGCGGGAATCAACTGTCCGAATAAATCTTCAATGGCTTCGGGTGACGATGAACCAACCGTGTCCGACGGGGCAATGATTTTCACGCCCAGCACTACTAATTTCTCCGTGAACTTACTTACCAGTTCCGGGCTGTACACATCACCATACGGATTACCGAAACCCATCGATAAGTATACAACCAGTTCTTTACCGGCTTTAACGCAACGATTCTGAATGTCGGCAACTTCGATTAGCGACTGAGCAATGGTTTTGTTGGTGTTTCGCTGCTGAAACGTTTCTGAAACAGATAACGGGAAGCCAACGTACTGAATCGAATCATGACTCAGGGCGTCTTCGGCCCCACGCAGGTTGGCCACAATGGCCAGCAACTTCGTTTTGGTTTTCGATAACTCAAGGCCAGCCAATACCTTGGCCGTATCACGCATTTGCGGTATTGCTTTCGGAGAAACAAAACTCCCAAAATCGAGGGTGTCGAACCCAACAGCCAGCAGTGCATTCAGGTACCGGATTTTCAATTCTGTTGGCACAAAATGGTCCAGGCCCTGCATGGCGTCCCGCGGACATTCAATAAGTTTCATCGCCGAATGGATTGAAATTGACGCATAAGTAGAGCCAATAAAACCATCACAGCCGCGCAAATAGCTAGTCCACCGGCTTCGCGGGCCATCTCGATGTTCATGCTCCGCATTCCTACCTCGCTAAACAGGAAGCCTTCAAACCGGGGAGGCCATTGATAGATAGCGGCTATGACGTAACCAGCCGCGATGATGACATACACCGCCGGTTTTCCAACACCAGCGAACGCCATAAAACAGGCAATAGCAGCCACTAAATAGATAGGAATCCAAACCTGAGGGTCAGGGTCGTTGTACTGAAAGGCCGCAAACAAAACGAAGAGCAGACCGAAAACGATGGCAATGACTTTACGCATAAATAGTTAGCTAGTTGTTGAGCTGGTTAACGGTTGATTTACTCATTTACAGTACTGTTTCACTGCATTGACGGCGTCGGCATAACCCAGTAACTGAGCCTGTTTCAGATTCAGGCACCCCGTTTCCCGCTCACTTTGCACAAGCTGGGCTATTCCTAACCCGTAAAAGGCTTTCCCGAATTTAGAATCAGCTTTTACAGCCCGCTGAAAATCGGTGATGGATCCGGCAAGGTCTTTTTGTTCAAACCGAATCGACCCCCGGTTGTACAAAGCCAGTGCGTTCAGTGAATCTAACGTTATAGCCTGCGAAAAATCAGTTAGAGCCGGTTGAATCTGCCCCTGCGCGGCAAATAACTGGCCCCGATTCAGAAACAGTTCGGCACTGATTCGGCGACTGGTATCAGGAGCCAGCTTGATTGCCTCTGAGTAATCTTTCAGGGCACCCGTCAAATCGTTTTGGGCTACTTTCAGCAAGCCCCGATTGTAATAAGGCCGGTAGAAACTGGGATTTAGTTTTATAGCCTGCTCATAATCAAGAGAAGCGTTGGCATATTCCTTCAACTCAAAGTACGCTACTCCGCGCGAAATAAAGGCATCGGCGTTGTCATCATCGGCCTCAATAGCCTGATTCAATGCCTGCACAGCCTCCCGAAACTTACCCTCCTTTAAATAACCCCGCCCCTGCTCAACGTATTTATCGGATGAGTTACAGGACAAAAAAATGTACAGTGTACAATGGATAATGAATAGTGATCGCTTCATAGAAGAATGAGTGAATGAGTGACTGACAGCAGGAGTGAATGCATTTTGGGAACTATTTACTCCTGCTATCGGTCACTCATTCAGAATTAATAAGGACAAAGGTACAGGTGAAATTTGGTCGTTTGGGTAATAGTTACGTAACTTTGTACCGGCAAATCGGTGCTACCAGCTCCTGCTGAATCCCCCAGGTCTTGACCGAAGCAAGGGTAGGTGGTCGTAGCGGTGAGACATTGGTTTGCCATTTTTTGTTTCTTCCCAATGCAGTTACGTTATTTAGCGGGTTACATGCGTTTAGCTGTATCAAGTCGCTAAATCTTCTGAACTCTATGAATCTGCTTAGCCAGCTCTCTGCTTCCTTCCGTAGTTTATTTCATACCGACCCTTTACTGATTTGTTCGCCCGGTCGGGTCAATCTCATTGGTGAGCATACCGATTATAATGAAGGGTTTGTGTTACCGGCTGCCATTGATAAAGCCATTTATATGGCCATCGGTCTGCGTGAAGATGATGAACTTCATTTTGTGGCGCACGACCTGAATGAAACCTTTGTCGGTTCGCTCGATAGCCTGTCTCCTACTAAAACCTGGGCTGATTATCTTCTTGGTGTATTGGCACAGTTCCACCTGGGGGGGCATGCTCTGAAAGGAATTAACTGCGTTTTTGGTGGCACCATCCCGATAGGTGCCGGTCTGTCGTCATCAGCCGCGCTGGAAAACAGCGTTGGTTTTGCCGTCAACGAATTACTGAATCTTGGCCTTGACCGGATAGCACTGGTTCGATTATCGCAACGCGCCGAAAATGAGTTTGTTGGTGCCAAAGTAGGCATCATGGACATGTTTGCCAGTATGATGGGCAAGGCAAACCACGTGATAAAACTCGACTGCCGTTCGCTCGAATATGCCTATGCTCCCCTTAAAATGGACGGCATCAGCATTGTACTCTGCGACTCACGAGTGAAACACGCGCTGGTAAATTCGGAGTACAACACGCGCCGGGCCGAATGCGAAGCAGGTGTTCGTTTTCTCCAGGTATTTTACCCAACCATCAAAAGTCTGCGCGATGTAACCATGACCATGCTGGATCAGCATCTGCGAGATACGGAACCGTTGATTTACCGTCGATGCGCTTATGTTGTTCAGGAAAACCAACGCCTGCTTGATGGAGTAGCGGCACTGGAAAACAACGACATAGCCGCTTTCGGGCAACTGATGTACGGCTCTCACGAGGGGCTTAGTCATCAATACGAAGTTAGCTGTCCGGAACTGGATATCCTGGTCGATATTGCCCGTCAGCAACCTGGTGTTCTGGGAGCGCGCATGATGGGCGGAGGCTTTGGCGGGTGTACCATTAATCTGGTTCAGGAAGCTGAACTTGACCACTTCAGCCGGGTGATTACCAAGGAATACAAAGCCCAAACAGGGAAAGATACGTACCTTCACACCTGTAAAATTCAGGACGGAACCCGTATAGTAACTATAGCAGTAAGTTAGGACCCAAAAACACTTCTATACGAACGACCAAAAACCAATCAATTAACACTATTTTACCATGAAATTTTTCATTGACACGGCCAATCTGGCTGACATTCGGGAAGCCCAGGAAATGGGAATTCTTGACGGCGTTACCACTAACCCTTCCCTAATGGCCAAGGAAGGCATCACAGGCAAAGACAATGTGATGCGCCATTATAAAGAAATCTGCGAAATCGTTCAGAGCGACGTCAGCGCGGAGGTCATCTCGGTTACGTACAATGAGATGATTAAGGAAGGCGAAGAATTAGCCGAAATAGACGAAAACATTGTAGTGAAAGTACCCATGAGTGGCGACAGTATCAAAGCCATCAAGTATTTCTCTGAAAAAGGCATTCGTACCAACTGTACGCTGGTATTCTCGGCGGGTCAGGCATTGCTGGCCGCAAAAGCCGGTGCTACCTATGTTTCGCCATTCGTGGGTCGGTTAGACGACATTTCGACCGATGGTATGGCCCTGATCGAACAGATCGTTAATATCTACACAAACTACGGGTACACAACGGAAGTGCTTGCCGCATCGGTTCGCCACCCAATGCACGTGATTCAGTGCGCCGAAATTGGTGCCGATGTAATGACGGCTCCATTAAGCGTTATGAAAATGCTGATCAATCATCCGCTGACGGATAGTGGCCTGGCTAAATTCCTGTCCGATCACGCTAAAGTAGAAAAGAAATAAATCGTTTTCGGTTTACCGTTTACGGTTGGCTGACGCACTATTCTTACGCGTCAGCCAACCGTAAACGGTAAACTTTATACCGCAGCTCATGTTTTCGACCGAATCCGTTCTTACGCTCGACCATGCCGATATTTATCAGGATAAGAAGTTAATTCTGGGCAATGTATCCTTTCAGATACAAAAGGGAGACTTTGCGTATCTGATTGGCCGGACTGGTAGCGGGAAAACATCCCTGCTAAAAACGTTATATGCCGATTTGTGGCTTCAGAACGGTTCAGGGTTTGTGGCAGGCTACAAATTGGAAGCAATGAAACCCCGTGATGTTCCGCAATTGCGTCGGCATATTGGTATCGTTTTTCAGGATTTCCAGTTGTTTTTCGACCGCACCGTTGAAGACAACCTAAAGTTCGTGCTCAAGGCTACCGGCTGGAAAAACAAGGCGGATATGAATAACCGCATTGCCGATGTACTCATGCAGGTGGGTTTGGGCACTGCTCAGAAAAAAATGCCTCATCAGCTTTCGGGTGGCGAACAGCAGCGGGTAGTCATTGCACGCTCAATGCTAAACGAGCCATTGATCCTCATTGCCGATGAGCCAACCGGCAACCTTGACCCGGCCGTGGCCGATCAGATCATGAAAGTGTTTCAGGCAATTAACAGTGCGGGTACGGCTGTTTTGATGGCCACCCACAATTATGACCTGCTGAACAAATACCCCGCCCGCGTACTACGCTGTCAGGATGGACAGGTGGTGGAGTTGTTGGGCTAGGCAGGCCTTTTAACTCAAAACCTATGCCGTCTAACCGTCGTCATTTTCTAGGTTCTCTTGTCGCTCTTACCGGCACAACCCTGCTTGCTGAGACGTCTTATGCTCAGGCAGAAAAAGCCGCGAAACCCTTTCCCATTTCCTGCAATTCCTACAGTTGGTTAACGTTTTACGGGCGGCAGGGTAAAACGTGGATGGCTGACCCCAACGCGTCATTAAGCGAACTGGTCCAATCGGGACTAACGGCTTACGAACCGGCAGTTAACTCGGCCGAAGAAGTTACGAAACTGGTACCCCTGTTAAAAAAGTACGGGTTGGCAATGCCATCCCTGTACGTAAACAGTACTCTCCATCGGGCCGACGAAGCCCAAAAATCCATGGATTCTGTTCTGGCCATTGCCGAAGCCTCCCGCCCTGCCGGTACGTCCATTTTCGTAACGAATCCCAGCCCTATCAAGTGGGGTAGTGAGGATGACAAAACCGACCAGGAACTAATTGAGCAGGCCAAAAACCTGAACCGTTTAGGCGATGAACTACGCAAACAGGGCATTACACTAGCTTACCATACCCACGCACCGGAGCACCGCCAGGCTGCCCGCGAATTTCATCACATGCTGTTGGCAACCGAGCCAAAAAACGTTTCACTCTGCCTGGATGCCCACTGGGTGTATCGGGGATCGGGTAACTCCCAAGTGGCCTTGTTTGATGTAGTAAAGCTTTACGGCAAGCGTATTGTTGAAGTGCACATCCGGCAATCGAAGGCGGGTGTCTGGCAGGAAATATTTGGTGAGGGTGACATCGACTACCGACGGCTGGCAGCCGACCTGAAAACACTGGGCGTCCGGCCTAATTTAGTACTGGAGCAATGTCTGGAAAAAAGCTCACCCAATACGCTGGGAGCTATAGAAGCACACAAGAAGGACCTGGTGTATGCCAAAGACGTTTTTGCCGGTTTAATTTGATTACCGTTTGAAAAGTGGCAACAATTTTTAGATGGCGTGGTTTGTAGAGTAACACTTACCTATACGTTATTATGGCTACTGATTTAAATAAACCTGAAACGCAGGATAAACCCGTTAAGAACATACAGCCGAATATTGGCCTGGCGAAAGAGTCCATGACCAAAGCAAATGAACTGCTTAATGGTTACCTGGCCGACCTGCACGTACTCTATATCAAAACCCGGAAGTACCATTGGAACGTGGCCGGGCCAAGTTTCAAGGAATACCACCTGTTTTTTGAGGAGCAGTACAAACAACTCGAAGAATTCATTGACCTGGTGGCCGAACGTATTCGTACGCTGGGAGGCCGCCCGCTGTCTACCATGGGTGATTTCATTAAAGGAACAAGCCTTGCGGAGGATCACAGTGGTGAGGTAAAAACGCACGATATGTTCGAACGACTCCTGGCCGACCACGAACAACTGAGCCGCGAACTGCGCGAAGACGTATCCACCTGTGACGATGATCTGGATGATGCCGGTACGGCCGATTTCCTGACGGGCCTAATGGAAGAGCACGAAAAAATGGCCTGGATGCTGCGGAAGTATCTTTCTTAATAATTACTGGGTCGCCAGTGGGATTATAAATTATGACCGGGTCGCCGGTGCGATGATAAATGACAGTGCGTTTTGCTACATTTATCATCGCACCGGCGACCCGGTCATAATTTCCACTACGTGCCAAAGTATCTCTCTCTGCGTTCTGGTCTAAGCAGCGTTTTAATCTGGTCGGTCATCTCGGCCGCCTTCATTGGTCCTGGCACCGTTACGACCTGTGCGGTGACTGGTTCCCGTTTTGGTCTAGACCTCCTCTGGGCATTAACTTTCTCCACGCTTGCTACTATTTTTCTACAGGAAGCGGCTGCCCGAATTACACTGGCATCGGGGCTCAGCCTGGGCGAATTACTGACAAAAGTGTATGGGCAACGAATCCGCTGGGTTATAGTGGCCCTGTTCGGTGCAGTGACCCTGGGTTGTGCTGCCTACCAGGCCGGTAATATTTTAGGGGCTGTGTCGGGACTTTCTCTGTTGATTGGGGTCCCTACCGGTGGTTGGCCAACCCAGATATTGACAGCCGTAGTTGGCATGGTGTGCGCTGGATTGCTGTGGCAGGGTTCTCCCCGATTTATTGCCAGTTTCCTGGGCCTTATCGTCTTCGGGATGGGTATCGCCTTCGCCTACGTAGCCTGGAGTGCGGCACCGGACCTGGGTCACTTATCGAAATCTCTGATTATTCCTTCTATTCCACCCGGCTCAATGGTACTGGTCATCGGGCTGATCGGTACCACTATTGTACCTTACAACCTGTTTTTAGGGTCTGGAATGGGGCAGGCCAGTGCAGAACAGTCCCTAGCCCAAATGCGCTGGGGAATTGGTATCGCGGTCTTAATTGGTGGGCTAATTTCAATGATGATCCTGATTTCCGGTACACTGATTACCGGTGAATTCACTTTCCTCAACGTAGCCCAAACCCTATCCACTCGATTGGGTAGTTGGGCGGGTACTTTTTTTGCCTTCGGGTTGTTTGCGGCTGGTTTTTCATCGGCCCTCACCGCTCCCCTGGCGGCTGCTATTACTGGCCAAAGCCTTATGGGATGGCGCGTACAATCAACGGCCTACCGGGCAACGTGGCTCGGGGTATTGGCCGTTGGGATGACGTTTGGGTTACTAGGGGCCAAGCCTGTACCCATCATTTTACTGGCGCAGGTAGCCAATGGGTTACTATTGCCCGTAGTGACCATCTTTCTGCTGATAGCGGTCAATAACAAAACAGTACTGCCCGCTGCTTACCGCAATAATATCTGGCAGAATGCTGCGCTAATTACCATCGTTTTCATCACAGCTTTTCTCGGCCTACGAAACATCTGGCTGACTTTTCAGTAAAACCAAAAAGGTTCGGGGAATGAATAGCTATCCACTCCCCGAACCTTCAACTCTTGCTTAGAATTCGCTATTTCTTTTTACTTAACTTACGATTTTGCTGCTCTAATCGCTCGATTCTTTTCTGTTGCTCGATAAGATGAAGCGTTAGTTCTTCATTCTTTTTCACCAATGTGGCCAGAAGGGTTGTCAGATCCACGCCCTGTTTGACCATATCCTGCGCGCTTGGCAAATCGGGCAGATGCCTGTTCTGTTGAATGAATTTCTCCACTTCCTGTAGGGATGGAAGCTGGTACGCTGGCGCGAATACATAATCGGCCCATTGGCCTTCGGAAGTGGGCTGTACCTGTATAGCCAGTGCCGACAGCCGCGCGCCTAACGTCACATCGCCTTTTTCATTGACCGTCAGAAATTTGGCCGATGTACTTTCACTGGCCGGTGAATTGGCCGTCATGTTCGTCAGGCGAAGGCCACTACGCCCGTCCGCTCCCGCCGTTAGCTCCAGTCGATTCTGAGGGTTCGATGTTCCGATACCAACATTTACGTTGTTTCCCAGCACCAAGGCATTACTGGTCAATACCCGGGCATTGGCACCAATGGCTGTTGCATTGGAAAGCCCCACACCTACCCCAATGGCATTGGCACCCAGCAGGGTGTTATCATGACCGTTGGTCCCCTCAAATCCGGCATTAGGGCCAATCAGCAGATTTCGTTGTCCCCGCTGACTTCCCTGCCCGGCGTTATAACCAATGAAGACGTTATCACTCCCATCGGTGTTGAGTTTGCCGGCCTCGTAGCCCACGAAAGTATTGTGACTACCAACCGTATTGGGAAACCCGGCTCTATAACCAAAGTAGGTATTGTACGAGCCAGACGTGTTGCCCTGCCCGGCCATACTGCCCATAAAGGTATTGTAAGTGCCCCCAATCACTGCGCTGGTACTCTGGCCAATAAATAGATTGCTTGTGCCATTTGGTGACTGAAAGCTAACAACCTGATTATCGGGCGTGATAACCTGACTCTGCCCAAATCCCTCCATTGACAGGGAGACGATAGATGCGGCCAAGGCAATAGTAGAAAGCTTCATGAGGAGACCCGTTTGATAACACGTATACACGGGAAATATCGGACAAAATTCGTTCCGAAGCACAGACGGTCGTACTTATCTTTTCAGAGGGATACCCGAATCCCCTACCGTGCCCAGTTAGCGATGCAGTTCGGCAGCTATGCAAACACCCGCAAACGCAAAGGTGACAACAGCTTTTCCTGAGTTTAGGAATGTAAGCGTTGAAGGTCGCTTGGTCGTTTTGTTTGTCGTCTCCATGATCATAGATGGATTAGCAATAGAAGAAGTATGCTTAACAAAAGTTAACTAACCACTTGCAAATAAGGCCGCACGTCCACGCCTAACTGCGCCATGCCGCCAATATAGGTTTCCTCATCCATACCCGCCGACGCTATCCAGTCTTCATCGGAGAGCGAACCGCGCCAGCCCAGCAGTGGAGCCGCATCCGGCCCCACCGGGTTACGGAACGTAGTTTGGTTGCCCACGGCAACGGCCTGAATCACCTCCGCCACCAGGGAGGCCGGGGCGTGATTGTCGCGAGAGGCCCGTAAGTAGGCCGACAGCCGGATTTGATTGGGGTACTTTGTATCGACGGATATTGGCTCATTCTTGTCAATGATCGGCGTATCAATCACCCCCGGCTGAACGAGGGCTACCCGGATGCCCAGTGGCCCCACTTCCCCCGCCAGACTCTCACAAACGGCCTCAACAGCCGCTTTCGACGCACAATAAGCCGAGTGATAAGGGCTATATAACTTGCCCGCTATTGATGAGATATTGATAATGCAGCCCTGACTGCGTTCGCGCATACCAGGCAGTACTGCCCGAATGCAGCGTAGCGTACCGAAGTAGTTAGTCTCCATAATGGCCTGAACTTCAGCGAATGGCTGCTCTTCAACGGGGCCCAGCGGGCCAATACCCGCGTTATTGACCAATACATCGATTTGTCCGGCCTGCGCCAGCACGTCGGCTACCGCCGATTGTACCGACTCATCCGAATCCACATCCATCGTGATAATGGTGATGGGCAGATCGTCGCGTTCGGCAAGTTGGGCCAGTTCGGGAGAACGCTGGGCATTACGCATGGTGGCGTAAACAGTGTGACCGCTGCGGGCCATGAGTTTGGCCGTAGCGAAACCGATGCCGGTGCTACAGCCGGTGATGAGGATAGTTGACATGGGGAGGACTGTTTGGGATAAGGGTAAATTACAAAGTCTGACTAATTTGCATTATGGGCTGAACGCTGGTGAAATTGACTATATCGCCAATGAGTTCGGGCCCGTGAACGGCCAGAGCATTCTGGAGTTCGTCGAGCGTAGTGAAGTTGAGTCGGGCAATCATTACGTAAGCGGGTGGTGTGTCGGGGGCGGCACCTGCCATACCCGCTTCTAGATCGGCGCCGGTGAGACCGAGGGGTGTAAGCCGCTTCCGCACCAGGGGGGTGTGGGTAGTGAGATAGTAGTCCATATCAAACTGACTATCAACGATTTTTGGGTAAAGAACGGTTAGCGAAATCATGGTTTTAGTTCAAAAAAACTAGTTGTACTCAATTTTGGTGTGGTGGATATTGGTAATCATCCATTTGCTGTCTATCCAGCGAAACGTGTACGTAAAGGCATCCTTATACATGCCGGCTTTGCTGCCGTCGAGCGACACAGTTTTGATGGTACTAATGCCTGTTGCTACGGCCAAATCACCCGCCTGTTGCACGTTCACATTTGTTAGGTCGGCGTTCTGGCTTTTCTGCGTCTTAAACAGACTCATCATCCAGTCTTTGTTATGCAGGGAACCGTCATGCCCGCCAATAAACGTTAGGTCGGGTGTAGTGTGGCTTTGGAGCCATCCTTCAGAGTCAGCGTTACGGGCTTTCATAATGGCTGGCATTTCGTCGACCAATTTCGTTTGGGCAAAGGAGGCTACAGTAATTAACAGTAGGGCAAGGAGGGATAATGAGTTAGTTTTCATTGACTTAAAATTTATTTTTGGTTAGTTTCAACTACAAAAAATGAGCTTATTTCCTGGGCAATACCGTAATATTTACCATCTTCCACTCGTTGTTGACCCGTTCCAGATAGCGTTCTTCGATGCTATCGCGGTTGGTGCCGTCGAGGTACTGGTTGTGCTGCTCGAAGATGACAAAAGCCGAGTTGCCATTGACTCGGATGAGCCATTTGTCGCGGGTTGCCTTTTCTCCGTTCGGTTTAAGATTCTGGGTAGCGTATTGTTCCACCATTTTGCGGTATTCATCGCCCGTCGTTTTTGTAACGCCCCCCTGTCGGTCGATACCCGCGACACGTAAGGTGCGTTGACCCAATAGTTCAGGTAGGTCTTGAAATCGCGGGCATACATAGCGGTGGTCAGACCCTCAATTACGTTTTTGATGGCTTCCTCATCGGCAGTAACCGACTGGGGCGACTGAATGGGCGTATGTTGCGAAGCGGCAAACATCCATTCAGGAGTTGACCCATTTGTCATTTTTTTAAGCGTGTAGGTAAAGGCCGTTTTCCCGTTACCAGCTCCTCCGAATGACTGGATACCGCTCATAATAGCGAGGTCGCCCGACTGGAAGATTTTCAAATC
>JBBSTD010000150.1:0-12569 GCA_038236215.1 Cytophagales bacterium
AGCCTACGTACGTTGGTTATCAACTTGTTAGAAGGCATGGGAGTCAAGAACATGGCGGCTCAGCTTGATACATTCGCTGACAAATTCACGACGCTAATTCAGTTTTTGACTCAGCAAATGGTTTTATAAGAAAGCCCTGATTGTCCATCCTATCAGGAGCGACAAATCCCAGCAATTTCTTATATGCTGTTTAGCCTTTACTCTTCTAACAATTGCAGCAATTAGCTTTAATCGGGATTTGCATAGTCTCCTCTCAGTAAGTCGCTATAAATTATATTCTACAATAGTCATTTCCCTGACTTATATTTTATTGATAAATTGGATTGAGAAAAGTCGATATATTGTTAAAGCTGCGTTACTGTCCGGCCTACTTTTCTGGTTAGTTAGCTACAGTCGCTATACAGTTATGTTTGACATGCACTCTCGGTTGTTATTCTCTCAATTTTTCAACTGGCGGTATAGCAGTATGTTGGACATATATCCACCATTTACTGAAAAGTATTACTCAGATCATTGGTATAAATTTTATCAGGCCAGGCAGTATACCCCCCCCCAAAGTGCCATTGAAAAAAGTAGGAAAGTACTATCAATAAGTAAGGAACCGGGCTTGCTAAAGGCTTCTTTTAGTGTTGATGATCATATCGTAAATATCAAGTCAGTTTCATTGCCTGTAAATGAGTATTATGCAGTCCATAAAACCCTACATAAAATGGCTATATACCCCCTCAACAAAAACAGCTTCTACAGAAATCTATTTTTTACTGCGCAAGCAGACTATTCTACGGCAATTGATGCTTCCTACTGGACATCGACCCCTGGATCAGCGTTGTTTATTATACCGTTATATTAACGTGGATACGGAAGCAGGTTGAAAAAGTTTGTCCTGTACCCGTTGAGCCTGCACAGCGCTATAGTAATGATAACGTTGCCAGAGGCAGGTCTCAATCTGCATACCTGGCTGTAACTACGAATCCAACGCCAGGAAATTACTCACCGGGCGTACGGGTTGATGGGATAGGTGCCACGTTCACCTACGAATCGCACCAATAAATTCATTGCTGCAGTCAAACGTGACGGCACAAAGAATGAAACTAATTAGTGCACATCGTACAACCCTCTGTGGTCAACGAGGGTCTATCGGTTAGTTTTTTAAAGTAACTTTATCATAAACCTTATCAACTTCTCGTATGAAAAATCGGATAAGAGTTATTTTCACCACCATTATTGTTAGTGTACTCACAACGACGATCACAGTAGGGCAGGGGCGATTTTCTATAGCGGCAACCGTTACGTCGGGCTTTCATAACCTCAATTTTTCTCTGGGTGAGGTTGACATAGCCAGTGGGTCACAGTCTTACCGGGGCTTTTCGCTGGGCTTAACCGCCTATTATGCATTTACGCCTAAATGGTCACTGTCGGCGGGTCTGTTGCATACCCGTTTTTCGGGCGATAGCCGCTTCGAGAATGCTTCAGGTGTAACGACTTATTCGAGGCAGTCGCAAGGTTTCCAGATACCTGTTTTATTGAATTATACGCCTTCGTCTCATCGCCTGTCGCCATACCTGTCAGCGGGTTTACTGACCGGTTATACTTACCGCATAACAGCGAATGGTGTTCAGACAAATCAGAAAATAGATGCGCCTAATGCGTTGACGGCTTACGCTATGATTGGCATTGGAGCACACTACCGAATTACACCTCGGCTTGCTCTGATTATTCAGCCAACGGCCGCTTATGGGCTGAAAAGTCATCCGACTTATACTCGCTTTAACGACTACATGTTCGGTTTGCAAACGCAATTGAAATTTACTTTCTGATTGTTGTATACGGTAGGCGTTTGGGAATCAGGTGAAGGATTACGCTTTATTTACTGGTTGCTGGTGCTGGATATAACAGGCGCAGGGCATTGAAAACGGCTTGGTGCGTTACGGTGGCGTGGTCTTCCTGAGGCAGGTAATCAAAATACACCGTTACGCTTTTGCTCTTCGTATGCTTTAGCTTCTCCGCCAGCACGTTGGCATCCACTTCCATCACACGGGGGACATCGCCAGGAGTCAATCCTTCCTTTCCAACACCAATATAAACGGCGGTCTCTTTGGTATAATCCGGCTGCAACAGCGCGGACGGCTGATTTAGCAGCGAGCCATTATCCCACCACAGACTTGGACTGACGATGATGTATTTGTCGAACAGGCGGGGTTGTTTGAGCAAAATTTCCGTTGCCAACAGTCCGCCCAGCGATTGACCGATAATTGTTTTAGCCGTGGTAGTTTTGTATTTCTGGTCAATAAAGGGCTGTAATTCGTTGCCGATGAAAGCGATGAACTTGTCGGAATGACCCGTGGTAGGGAAGCGTTTTTTATCTGCTTCGATGGTTGTGGGGTACGTAAAATCCCGCCTTCGGTCCACGTTGGCAATACCTACGACAATAGATTTCGGGACGCGGTTGATCCAGGAAAAATTATTGAACTGAACCAGGCCGACTATGTGAATAAAATCTTCATCGGCCGACCCATCCAGCAGATAGATAACCGGATATCGCAGGGTATCGCTGGCGCTGTACCTTTCAGGCAGGTAAATATTCAACGTCCGTTTCTCGGCTAGTTGTACGGAGTTGATTTCCTCAATTCGCCCCAGCACAAACGGCTTACTGCTATCTGTTTGCCCGGACTGGTCCTTCTGCGCAAACGTTAGTGTCGGAAAAAATAACAGGAAAAATAAGGTGGTAGTATTATTCATGTTAAACCGGTTCATGAAGAAGACCTGGTGCCGTTTCTAAACTCGTCAGCCATTCAACGGAAATATACCTTATTTCTGTTGAATGGCTGAACGGTATAAATCAGGCGAATGGCTTACGCTACGGACTGTTCGGCCTGTAGGTAGTCGATAACCTCCTGCATGGTGGTTAGTTTTGAATAATCTTCGTCGGGAATGCGAATACCGAACGTTTGTTCGAGCCGCATGATCAGATCAACATTATCAAGGCTGTCCAGACCAAGATCGCGGGAGAAATGAGTTTGGTCGGTGATGGCTGATTCGGGTATGCCGAATTGTTTCAGAATCTCAGTTACCTGCTTCTTCATATCGTCTTTTCGTTTTATGCCCTGTGCGCTTTTTTATTAAAGGCACTTTTGACGCCATTTAGTATAAGCAGAACCAGATTCTTAACATTTTTTAGGAAGCGGTCGATCTGAGTCATCTATGGTCTCCGCTATATAAATGGCATGGATGACAAGCGATTTACCGGAAATGTCGATGGATGACAACCAACTCCTATCTACAAACTTTCTCCCAGCAATCGCTTCAATTCCAGCTGATTCAGCAATAACTGATACTTGAAATTAAGGCGACCCAGTTCAGCTTCTTCCACACCCGTTTCGGCACTTTGCAGTTCCACGTTGGTAATTATACCGTTTAGTAGCCGGGCATTGGCAATTTGTAGGGCTTGCCGGGACTGCTGCACCTGCGTTTCTAAGTTAGTCAGGCGGGTCTGATTGCTTCGGATGTCGGCGTTGAGCTGGGCAACACTCTGCCGAAACTGAGCATTGGCGGTTTCGACGGCGTACCGGCCGGCATTCAGGTTGAGCTGTGCCACCTGATTTTGCAGTTGATAGCGTTTTCCGGCGTACAATGGTACAACCAGTCCCACACCAGCGGCCAGATTGGGCCTTAGTTCCTGCACGTTCAGCGGATAGCCGTTTTTATACCCCGCGTTCCCACTGAAGGCGATGTTGGGTTTACCGGTTTTACTGTTCACGATGATATCCGTTTCGGCCGACCGCAGCCGGTCCTGCGCCAGTTGAACATCTTTGTTGCCTGCCAGTGCTACCGTCAGGTCACCGTCGAGCGAATAGGGCTGCGTGGCTACATTCATAGCCGAGCCTAAATCAAATTGATTAATAGCCTGACTAACGTCGGGGGTGGTAGTACCGGTCAGGAAAGTCAGATTGGCCAGTTGCCGGTCTAGCTGGTTCTGAATATCGATTTTACGATTCTGAGCCGCTTTTACCCGCACCTGCTGCGTCAACACATCGTATTGCAGTGCATCCCCGTTTTGCAGACGCGTAACCAGTAACTGCACATTGGCTCCCGCCGTTTTAATGACTGAATCCTGCACAACCAGGCTCCGCTGCAAGAAGCCGATGCCGTAGTAAGTAGCAGCCACCTGATACGCCAGATTTTGCTGGCTAATTTCCAGGCCCCGGCGCAATACCTGCACGTTATCCTGCGCCTGCCGAATGGCCGCATCAGTACGCCCGAAATCATAAATCGTTTGCCCGACCGATATGTTGCCGTTGAGGCTGTGATTAGGGGCCAGTTTAGCAACTACGTCCTGCCCGTTGAGTGTGAGTGCAAACTGGGGTACGGGGGTAATGTAGGCGTAACTGCCATTCAGGTTCACGTTGGGCCGCATGGCCGTGCGGGAAATGTCGACCCGCAGTTCACCCGCTTTAATCTGTTCCTGCTGTTGTTTCAGTACTGGGTAATTCGTGTTCGCCTGCTGCACCAGCGTTCGTAGTTCATCGGGAATTGTTACTACCGGTTGACTTTGCGCCCAAACAGTCCCAGTTGTTAGCAGAGAGGCAAGTATGAAAAATTTTAGGTTCATTTCTTTGATGGTTGGTTTTTGATGGGTATGAATTGTCATTGTGCGAAGCGGTCAATTGACCCGGGTAGCCGGGACCGCTGCACGCAATGACAACCCATACCCATCAAATTATAAAATTAATGTGCGGCATCGGCCACAGCTTTCGCACGGGCAGCATCCATTTTCCTGTTTTGTAACAGAAATAACAAGGGGAATGAGAGAACGAAAAACAGGCCCGCCAGTTTGAAGGTATCCAGATAAGACAGCATCAGCGCTTGCCGCGAAACAATCAAATCGAGATTTCTATAGGCTCCCGTTACCGCATCGAAGGCGTTGACTCCTTTGGCCATCAGGCCCTGCGTCATGGCGTTAAGTCGCTCGGTTGTAAGCATGTCGCCCGGCTGCAGGTTGGATACCAAATCGCCCCGATGAACGGCCATACGCTGTGTAACGTAGGTGTTTGTAATAGCCACCCCAAAGGCGCCACCAATTTGCCGGGTCATGTTTACGATAGCGATACCCGTGGGCAGCTGACGCGGTTCCAGCGTAGCGACCGATTGGTTAATGAGCGGCACATTCACAAAGGCCAGCCCAATACCCCGAATAATAAGCCCGAAGATAAAATCGCCGTTAGAAGCATCCATATTGTAGGTAGACAAAATGAAGCAGAAACTGGCAAAAGCGACGTATCCAATGCCTACCAGCAGCGTTGGTGACACATTTTTGGACAGTAGCCGCCCCACCAGTGCAAACATGGGTAAGGTTACCAACCCGCCAGGAATCAACAGTTGGCCCGTTTGAGTGGCCGTCAAACCCACAATTCGCTGGGCAAACAAAGGGTATAATAACACCGACGTAAAGAGCCCGTAGCCAATAATAATCATCAGCAGCGAGCCAACGGCCAGGTTCCGGTTTTTTAGTGCGCGCAGGTCTACCACCGGGTCTTTGGTGCCGCGCAACTCCCACCATACAAAGAGTGGTATGGATATGACGGTTGCCACCGAGAGCCATAAAATAGACGGGCTATCGAACCAGTCGTCGGCTTCGCCCCGCTCCAGCACGTACTGCAAACTACCAATCCCAACGGCCAGGAGAAGAATACCGAACTGATCAATCTTGATCGCACTTCGGTTAATATTTTCTTCTTCGGGTTTTTTATCCAGGTAGGTATAGCTAAGAAATACCGCCAGAATACCGATTGGAACGTTGATGTAGAACATCCAGCTCCAATGATAATTGTCGATAATATAACCACCCAGTGTAGGCCCAAGCGTGGGGCCAAGCACGATGCCCATACCAAACAGAGCCGAAGCTAATGCCTTGTTGGCTGGCGGAAACGCATCGAACAAAATACCCTGCGACGTGGAAAGCAGTGCGCCACCACCAATACCCTGCAAAAAGCGGAAGGCAACCAGCGTCCACAGATTGTCCGCAAAGCCGCAGCCGTACGAAGCTACGGTGAAGATGATGATGGACGTGATGAAGTAATTCTTGCGACCAAAGTACCGCTGTAAAAAGCCCGTCATCGGTATTACAATGACGTTGGCGATGGCATAGGCAGTTACTACCCAGGCTACATCTTCAATCGTAACACCGAGATTCCCGGCAATGTCGGTCAGGCCGACGTTTACGATAGAAATGTCAATCAGTTCAATAATGGCCGCCGTAATAGCTGTCAGGACAATAATCCACCGTTTAATGCCGGTAGGATAGTCCATCTGTGTAGGCATGGCGAGTGTTTGCGTTGCCATAAGTTAAATGAAGAATGTATCGTGAAGAAGGCAGAATAATGAGACTAATAAAGCTTCGGTAAACAGCTCGTTAGTCGCTTTTTATTCTGTACTCTTCATTAGTTTGCAACCCGTACTTCTGCCTCCACGCTCAGGCCGGCCCGTAATTGCTCTTTGTATTTCTCGGGATTGAGAATCTCGATTTTCACCGGCACGCGCTGGGTTATTTTTACGAAGTTGCCCGATGCGTTGTCGGCAGGAAGCAACGCAAACTTGGCTCCCGTAGCGTCGGACAGGGAAGATACGCGACCTTTAATAGCCAGGTTAGGGTAAGCATCCAGCTTAACATCGACTTCCTGACCCAGTTTCATCTTTTCCAGTTGCGTTTCCTTGAAGTTCGCTACGACCCAGAAGGTAGAATCGGCTACAATGGTGAACATATTCTGGCCGGGTTGTACGTACTGACCAACCACCACATTCTTACGGCCAATTTTACCCGCAATCGGGGCCGTTACACGAGCATAGCCAAGCCGCAGTTTGGCGTTGTCGATAGCTGCCTGCTTCACATTGAGTACTGCCTGAATCTTCTGGATATTGGCCTGGGCCTTGGCAATGCCTGCCTGTGCTACTGCCTGTGAGGTTTTGGCCAGGCCTATCTGCTCTTTACTGGCATCGTACTGGCGATTTTGCACTTCGGCATTGTTCTGGGCATCTTCCAGTTGTTTTTGCGTGAGCGACTGTGCTTTGTACAAATTCTGATCGCGCTGCAAATCCTGCTTTGACTTATCCCGCCGGGCATCCTGTACTTGTGCGTTCGATTGAGCCAGGCGAACATTCTGCGCTACATTACGAACATTGGCCTGTGCGTTCTGGAGGTCGGCGCGGGCATTTGCCAAATCAGCTATCGATTGCTGGTAATCGGCTTCGGCCTGTGCCATAGCCACATCGTACTCCTGTGGGTCAACTGTTACCAGTAACTGACCCTGTTTTACGTTTGTATAATCACTCACGTTTACCGACGTCACATACCCCGCTACCCGAGCCAGGACCGGGGCTGAGTTTCCGTCAATCTGCGCGTTGTCGGTTGTTTCATACTGCTGGCTGTGGTGATACGCCTGATAGCCGAAATAACCGCCAACCAGCACGACGAGCGCAACGATGATTCTTGGTAAGTAGGTTCTTAGGCTGCTCTTTTCTGCTGTAATTGTCCTTTCCTCTGTTAAGGTTGCCATTCGTTCTGTATCGTTTTAATCGTAGTTCGTAGTCTATTGGGGAACTGGTTATTAGTCAGCTTGTTTTATTATGAGAACACAAACGTAAACCAGGTTGACTATGAAGTCAAATAGGTTGACTATTTTTGTACAATGTTTTAAGGCGAATTGTTTCAGTATTCGTTAAATTTATTTCGTGATCGTGGAAACAGACAATAAATCCTTTGATTTTGACCAATATAGGTACATCCGTGATCGCTCTATGGGGCGCCTTTTCTGGCGGCTTAAGCGGTATATGGACAGCTTCATGGAGCCACGGCTGCATAGTTTGGGCTATACGGATTTCAAGATGAGTTACCTGATGTTTCTCGCCAACATTCAGGAGGAAGGAACGACGAATAATGAGTTAGCGCGGAAAGCCTGCGTAACGAAGCAGATGATGAGCAAAATTGTTGGCCTGCTGGAAGAAGCAGGCTACATCTATACGCAGAAAAACCCCGCCGATTCACGATCCAGCATCATTTTCCTGAATGAACGGGGTAAAGAACTCTTCGTTGCACTCCGGGATTGCATGCAGGAAGCCCGCGATAAATTTGACGGTATTGTAGGGCACGACCGCATGGAACAGGTCATTGATACCATGTTGCTACTAACCAATACACTGGAGGGCGAAGAACAGTGCAAGGGGGTTTGAGGTTTGTGTTTGTAGAAGTTCTGATGCGCCCAAGTTAGCTGCATCTGCTTCTGAAACCGCAAAACTGCAAACGATATGTTTACCTCCGTTAACCCGTACAACCAACAGGAACTCAACTCATACTGCCCTGATAGCCAGACGGCCATTGAGCGAAAACTAAAACAAGCCGACCGGGCCTTTGCCGACTGGTCGGCTTTGTCATTGGCAGAGCGTACTGACTACCTGCGAAAGGTGGGTGATACCCTAAATAAAAACAAGCAGCAATACGGTGAGTTAATGACCGCCGAAATGGGTAAAACGCTCAAAGAAGCCATCTCTGAAGTAGAAAAGTGTGCCACCACCTGCACGTTTTACGCTGATCATGCCGTTGATTTCCTGGCCGATAAACTAATCGAAACAGGGGCTCAGAAAAGCTTTATTGCCTACCAGCCATTAGGGCCGGTATTGGCCGTTATGCCCTGGAATTTCCCTTTTTGGCAGGTGATGCGTTTTGCCATTCCGGGCCTGATTGCAGGCAATGTGGGGCTGCTAAAGCACGCGTCCAATGTAATGGGCTGCGCCCTGGCGTTGGAAGACGTATTTCGGGAAAGTGGCCTACCGGAAGGTGCTTTTCAAACCTTGCTGATTGGCTCCAAATCGGTAGAAGGTATCCTGAAAGATAAGCGGGTAAAGGCCGTTACGCTAACGGGCAGCGGCCCGGCGGGCGCATCAGTAGCCAGTATTGCTGGTAGTCAGATAAAGAAATCAGTACTGGAACTGGGCGGTTCTGATGCATTGGTTGTACTGGCGGATGCTAACCTGGAAAAAGCAGCTGAAACAGCGGTAAAGTCCCGGATGCAGAATGCGGGGCAGAGTTGTATTGCGGCTAAGCGGTTTATTATCGAGAAATCCGTGAAAAAGCAATTCGCCGATCTTGTACTATATCACATTGAGCAAATCTGTCAGGGTGACCCGATGGCCGATGATACAACTATGGGACCAATGGCTAGGACCAGTCTGGCCGACGATATTGTGCGGCAAAGTGACGCGTCCATCAAGAAAGGAGCGAAACGGCTATTTGGCGGAAAACGCGATGGGTGTAACGTACAACCCATTTTGCTGGATAACGTAAAGCCCGGTATGGCGGCCTTCGACGAGGAAACGTTCGGCCCGCTGGCAGTACTCATCGAAGCGAAAGACGAAGCCGAAGCCATCCGACTCGCCAACCAATCTGACTTTGGCTTGGGTTCGGCCCTGTGGACGCAGGATATGGAAAAGGCCGACCGGCTGGCCCGGCAGATTCAGGCGGGTTCCGTATTTGTGAACGGACTGATGCGTTCTGATGCACGAGTGCCATTCGGCGGTATCAAAACATCGGGTTTTGGCCGTGAACTATCGGAAGAAGGAATGAAGGAGTTTGTCAATGCCAAGACGGTGTGGATGGAGAAAGAGTAATAGTCTAATCCGGTGGTGTAAAGTTCTCAATCGTGACGCTAGGGTGCCATGTTACGGCTACCCCTCCTTCGCCTTGCCCTCCTTTCTCGCGTTCAGGTAGCCTTTAATAACGGTGAAGGTAGTAACGGCCAAAAAGAAAATGATGATGTACTGCACATAATCGACAATCCAAGGAAAACGCTCGCCAAAGAAAAAACCTCCTCCCACCAGCGTGATTACCCAAATCGCCCCGCCGATGACATTATAGAGCATGAAAAAGCGGACCGGCATGTGTATCAGACCCGCCAGTAGGGGAGCAAACGTGCGGACAATGGGCAGAAATCGGGAGATGATTAACGCTCCGTTGCCGTATTTGATAAACGCTTCCCGTGTATTGTCGATGTATTTCTGCTTGAAAAACAGTGAATCGGGTCGGTCTTTTATCCGGCCCCCAAAGTAGTAGCCTGTTAAGTACCCAATCAGCGACCCCAGCACAGCCGCTCCGAAAAGACACGACAGCAACAGCCAGAGCGGAACATTCAGCAGCTTGGTCCCCGCGAATACACCCGATAGGAACAGCAGGTAATCTCCCGGCAGAAAAAAGCCGAAAAAGAACCCATTTTCAACTAGTACGATTAGGGTTATCAATACCAGTCCCCCCGTCCGGATAATTTCTTCCGAATTGAGCAGGTACTGGAAAAAGTCGACGATTTGAGACATGATTAATAATAGAATGAATGAAGTGGCGAATAGTTAGCCAATTACCTATTCGCTCGTTCGCTCATTGAAGATTAAATATACTCCGCCAGTTCCAGCCAGCGATCTGATTTTTCGGCAATCTGTTGATCAATCTGCTCAATTTCACGCGCCCAGTCAATGAGTTGCTCGTGGTGACCACCCGTATTGAGCAGGTTCACCACCTTAACTTTCCGCTCCTCCAGCGATGCAATCTCTTTTTCCAGCGTTTCGTGTTCCTTTATCTCCTTGAACGACAGTTTTTTTTTGTTGCCGGTCTCAGCAATTGAAACGGGTGCGTTTACCGGCTGGGCTGCTTGTGTCTGCGAAACCGCCGGGGTAGCTTTTCCGTTTTGAGCCAACGACTTTTTGGGCTGGGTATCCCGCCACTCGCGGTAGTCGGTATAGTTGCCGGGGTAATCGCGCACTTTTCCTTCGCCTTCCATCACAAAAACGTGCTCCACCAGCCGGTCCATAAAATACCGGTCGTGGGTAACGATCAGTACGCAGCCCGGAAAGTTGAGCAGAAAATCCTCCAGCACATTCAGGGTTGTAATGTCGAGGTCATTGGTTGGCTCATCCAGAATCAGGAAGTTCGGGTTCTGAACCAGTACCAGCAATAGTTGCAGCCGTCGTTTTTCGCCCCCGCTCAGTTTGGCCACAAAATCGTACTGTTTCGAGCGGTCGAACAGAAAACGGCTCAGGAGTTGCGTTGCCGTTATAGTATCGCCGTTGGCCAGTTTCATCACTTCGGCAACGTCCTGTACCACGTCAATAACCCGCTGATTTTCGGGTAAGTCCAGTTCTGTCTGGGTGTAGTAGCCAAATTTTACCGTGCCGCCGGTCGATATTTTTCCCGAATCAGGACAAATCTGGCCGGTAAGCATGTTCATGAGCGTAGTTTTGCCCATGCCATTTTTGCCGATTAACCCTACCCGGTCGGGCCGCTTGAAGGTATAGTTGAAATGGTCGAGCAGCACCTTGTCGCCAAAGCGTTTGCTCAGGTTCTCGACCTCCAGAATCTTGCCACCCAAGCGGGCCATGCGGAGGTTCAGGTCCAGTTCGCCGTCATTCCGTTTGCCGCTGGTTTTTTCTTTCAGGTCGTCAAACGCGTCGATACGATACTGGGCTTTAGTACCCCGCGCTTTCGGTTGCCGACGCATCCATTCCAGTTCACGCCGGAAGGTATTGCGGTCTTTGCTCAACTCGGAGGCTGCGGCCGCTTCCCGTTCGTCTTTTTTCTCCAGAAAATAGGCGTAGTTGCCTTTGTAGGTGAAAAGCTGCCCCGCGTCCATCTCGGCAATCTGATTACAGACCCGGTCCAGAAAGTACCGGTCGTGCGATACCATCAGCAGCGTGCCGTTGTTGGTAGTTAGATAGCTTTCCAGGTACTCAATCGCTTCGAGGTCGAGGTGATTGGTTGGCTCATCCAGAATCAACAGGTCGGGAGCCTGAATGAGCACCCGCGCCAGGGCCACCCGCTTGCGTTGCCCCCCCGACAGTGAACTGACCGGTTGCATAACGTCCTGAATGCCCAGCTCGCCCAGAATCTGCCGGATTTGTGCTTCGTAGTCCCAGGCCTCCAGCTTTTCCATGTCGCTCATGGCCTGTTCCAGCGCGTCATGGTTTTCCGTGGCCAGGGCATGCTCATAAGCGCGTACGGCATCGAGCTGGGCACTTTCCCCCGCCAGCACGGCTTCCATTATGGTGAGGGCATCGTTAAACTCCGGTTGCTGGTCGAGGTACCCGATAGTAATGTCTTTGCGGTGGGTAACAATGCCCGAATCAGGCGGCATGGCATTAGCCAGAATGGAGAGCAGGGTCGTTTTGCCCGACCCGTTGGCACCAACGATGGCCACTTTGTCCCCCCTATTTATCCCAAAGGTGAGATTTTTAAACAGGGTACGGTCACCGTAGGACTTGGTAAGATTTTCGGCTGAGAGGTAATTCATAAATAAGCGATACCTATCCGGTTTTTGAAATCGGACGGGTTTGAAAACACAAAGGTACAACAAAGAAAATCGTTCGTACTTTTACTAATCCATTACGATTCCTACTATAGACTTTCCGATAACTTGTTAGAATCGCTACCTTACCCAAATACAAATTAACTTTTGGCCCCATGCGTGTTGACGATGCCGATTTACTTGACGAAGTACTACTGGAAACGGTCGAGTATAGTCCCGACCTGAAAGCAC
>JBBSTD010000151.1:0-12512 GCA_038236215.1 Cytophagales bacterium
AAATTTTTTCCGACGCATCGTCAAGGATTACGAGTACACGGTATCTTCTTCGGTAAGCTGGCTTTACTTAGCCAATATTCAGATCATGTTACAGCGTATTCAGACTTAATACCAAATATAATTTCCCAACACGCTCTAAAAAATGAATTCCATTAAAATAAATCAGGAATTACCTCAAAATATGTTATTGCTGGAAGCTCAGAGAGTGACTTATGCAAATGCTAAGAAAATATATAGATGGCAACTTACTTTCACAATTGTTATAGTAGTCGTTTTGAACTTCGTGAAGCTAACGCAAAAAACTTTTACAAATATTGACTTAACACCCTACATAGCTTTAATCTCTGTTTCAATCACTTTAATTGATTTACTTTTCCTATCTGGTTATTTATCAAAGTTTAAAACGAACGGGGCAAAAATTCAAGAACTATTTGACTGTCATGTATATAACATGGAATGGAATGAAACAAACAGTGGAGATAAGCCAGAAAACTGGGTTGTAGAAGAAGCTGAAAAGATGTATGTTTATAATCCCAAAGCCCCATTGACAAATTGGTACCACATTAAACTTGATGGTTTAAACCAAGAAGAGGCAATACTTCGTTGCCAAGAAACAAATTTAGAATATGATCGAAAGTTGAGATTTCATTTTAAAAACGATTGTATAATCGTCTGCTTGGTTGTGGTTGTAATTTCATTCATTATAGCTACCATTATGAATGCTTCATTGCAAGGATATTTAACCAATTTTGTTGCACCCACTTTACCACTTATTGTGATTTTAATAAAATTAATTCTAGATAATCAAAAAGCAGTTAAATCATTGGAAGAAGTAAGAAAGGCTGCTAGAAAGCTTAGGAATGCTGGATGTACACCTTCAATGAATCAGTTAAGACAAGTACAAGATAAGCTATATTGTAGTAGGAAGGATAGTACGTTAATACCTGAAAATTATTATCATTACAGGAGAACAAAATTGGAGCAATCAACAAAAAGTAATGTTGGGAAGCAATTATAAAATTAAATATAATAATGGGTTTGAAAATAAGAATCACTATTACCAAAAAATGCCTGAACCGCTAATATCGGTTTTGCAAAACGGCGGGTGCAGTGGTACTATGACAGTTTAGTGTAAGGTCCAAGTTTAGTTTTTCAATTGAAATTTTGTGCTAAAAATGTTCCACTTTGCAAAGCCGAGAACCGTTGTTAGCCATAATTTTGTGTTTTTGGGTGACTACTTCTGCGCGGCACTTCATATAAACGTCGGTTTGGCAGAAAGCTGCTTAGTATCAACGTTATGTTAAAACTCAACCTTTGCCAAGTCAATGGGTGAACTTCATCGCCGACCGTGCTCCGCCAGCGGGAAATATTGGCATTAATGCGGACGGATGCCAAATCAGCCTATGCCGCGACTTACAAACCCGCTTATCGCGAAAAATACCGAAGTAGAACCGGCCGAACTGCGCGACTCCGAAATGTAGCAAGCCGGAACAGTCGTGCGCAGCCTGTGTACTTGGAGCAGAGCTAACAAACATCATTAGTAGCTATTCAGTAGTCATTAATTGGCTTTTGTCGTAATTTCGACAAGTCAACAATGACCAGTGAATGACGATTAATGACAACCAATAATAAAATAACGGGGGTTGATACAGTTACTGCCCCGGTCACCTTCCCTGACCTCGATACCATTTACCGGGCCGCTGAGCGGTTGCAGGGAGTGGCCGTGCATACGCCCCTTCAGGAGAACCTAAATCTCTCGGATCGCTACGGGGCCAATATTTTCCTGAAGCGCGAGGATTTGCAGGTTGTTCGTTCGTACAAAATTCGGGGGGCCTATAACAAAATGGCCAGTCTCTCGGCCGAAGCCCTGTCCAAAGGGGTTGTGTGTGCCAGTGCCGGGAATCACGCGCAGGGTCTCGCCTATGCCTGCCGCAAAATGGGTGTTCACGGCACTATTTTCATGCCTACCACCACCCCAAACCAAAAGGTAAAGCAAGTCCGAATGTTCGGGAAGGAGTTTGTCGACGTTGAACTAATCGGCGACACGTACGACGATGCTTACAGCGCGGCCATGCTCTACGTAAACACCCATGAAAGCACGTTTGTGCACCCGTTTGATGATGTACTAGTGATGGAAGGTCAGGGGACGGTCGGGCTGGAAATCCTGCGGGATGCCAACGTAAAAATCGACTACCTGCTTATGGCTATTGGTGGCGGTGGACTGGCATCCGGGGTGTCGACGGTTTTCAAACAACTCAGCCCTAAGACTAAACTCATCGGTGTGGAACCTTTAGGGTCGCCATCCATGAAAATATCCATTGATGAGGGTCACGTAGTTGCTCTCGATAAGATTGACAAGTTTGTGGACGGGGCCGCCGTAAAGCGTCCGGGCGATATAACCTTCGAAATCTGCCGTAAAAACCTCGACCGCGTTTTGCTGGTGCCCGAAGGTAAAGTGTGTACGACCATTCTGCAGCTTTACAACGAAGAAGCCATCGTTGCCGAACCAGCCGGGGCATTGGCCATTGCAGCACTGGATTTTATTAAAGACGAAATTCGGGGTAAAAACGTAGTTTGTCTGATTGGTGGGGGCAACAACGACATTACGCGCACGGAAGAAATCAAGGAACGGTCACTCTTATACGAAGGGCTGAAGCACTACTTTATTATCCGGTTTCCGCAACGCTCGGGTGCTTTCCGCGACTTTCTGAACGTATTGGGTCCCAACGATGATATTGCGCGGTTTGAGTACGCCAAGAAGACGAACCGTGAAACCGGCCCCGCCGTAGTGGGCATCGAACTAAAGCACCGCGACGATTTCGAGCCGCTCATTCAGCGGATGCAAGAGCAGAATATTGTGTTCGAATACCTGAACGACCAGCCAAATATCTTCCAGTTTTTGGTTTAGATTTGGTATAAAATAATCTGTCATGACAACCGCCGTTCAAAACAAGCAACAAGCCTTCGAGCGAATTCAATCGCATCAGTCGGCGCTGAAACTGTTTGGAGCCGCCCGCCTAGGCTTGTTCGGGTCCTTTGTTCGGGGTGAGCAAAAAGACGAAAGCGATATAGATTTTGTCGTGGAGTTTCAGGAGGGTAAAAAGACCTTCCGAAACTTCATCAATATTGTCTATTATCTCGAAAAAATTATGGGAAGAGAAGTGGAACTACTTACCTGGGAGGGAATGGCTTCGTTTGTAAAGAGAGAAGCCGAAAAAGACATAGAATATGCACCCCTCGCAGATTGATTTTCTAAAGCATATTCAGGCAGAGCTTGGCTTTATCCTTGAGCATTCCACAGAACTTTCTTACGATGAGTTTGTTAACCATCCACTTTTACCGAAGGCCGTCATAAGAAGTTTTGAAATTATCGGCGAAGCCTGTAAAAATGTATCAGACGAGGTTAAATATACCCACGCAGAGTTTGACTGGAAAGGCTTTGCCGGTATGCGTGATAAGTTAATCCACCATTATTGGGGTATTGATTATCAACTGCTTTGGGATGCTATTCTTCATGAGGTCAGTATCAATAAAGAGTGGATTAATGTGATAATTGAGCAGGAGCTAGCCAAACTTCCTGATAATTAAATAGTCAGCCCCATGCTTCGCGTTCCCTCATCCATCCTGCCCAATCAATTCCAGTCGCTGAGTATTCAGCGGCCTGCGCCGGATGCATCCGACGGGTCGCGGTCCGACACATCGGAGATGACGTTTGTCGCTTACCGTAGCGACGTATATCCCGAACGGAACGAAGTATTTTTTGAAGAACATGCCGTGATTGTGGTGCTGGAAGGGGAGAAAAAATTCAGTTCCCCCACCCAGGAATTACACGTACACAAAGGTAATATTTTGTTCTTTCAGCGCGGATGTTATTCGATGAACGAATCGATTGACTCCAGCTACCGGAGCCTGGTTTTCTTTGTGAATGAAAAATTGCTGAAAGAGTTTGTTAGCCAACACCTGTATTTATTCCAGGCTTCCCCGGCTACGCCCCCCACTGACCTCATTCTATCTTTCTCATCGTCATCTACCTTCGTCACATTCATTGACTCACTACTGCCCTACTTTGGTGCCAAAACGCCCTTTTTGAACGAACTGTTACGGCTTAAGTTTCAGGAACTGCTGCTCCATCTGTTCGAACTGGATGAATCAGGGCAATTGCGTGCCAGTTTATGGTATATCTATCAGGGACAGAAAACGGGGCTTGATTATTTAATGAATACGTATCTGCTCAAACCACTGTCGATGAATGAATTGGCTCGTTTGTCGGGTCGTAGCCTCTCGGCCTTCAAGCGCGATTTTGAGGACCATTTCCATACTTCGCCCGGCCAGTGGATTCGGCAGAAGCGCCTGGAACACGCTCACTTTCTGTTACGAAGTACAACCAAAAACGTGTCGGAAGTAAGCCTGGAAATTGGGTACGAGAGTGTGTCACATTTCATAAAGACATACAAAAACCAATACGGTTTTACACCCAAACAGGGCTTTTGAACTAAAATCGCTATTTACTGGACGCGTAACGGGATACCTATGTTGTGGTAATCCACCAACTTTGTCCCCATAAATCGCTACAAACATGAGTACACCAAAAACGCTGTTCGACAAAGTGTGGGATGCCCACGTTGTTCGGCAAATTGAAGATGGCCCTGATGTATTATTCATCGACCGCCACTTCATTCACGAAGTAACCAGCCCAGTGGCATTTCTGGGTCTCGAAGGCCGCCATGCCTCTGTGCTATTTTCTGAGCGCACCTTTGCTACCGCCGACCATAACACGCCAACCATTAACCAGCATTTGCCGGTAGCTGACCCTCAGTCGGCCAGTCAATTGAATGCACTGGAACGTAATGCGGGCAAATACAACATTTCGCACTGGGGACTGGGGCACCAGAAAAACGGTATCGTACACGTTGTAGGTCCTGAAAATGGCATCACACTACCAGGTATGACCATTGTTTGTGGCGACTCACATACCTCAACACACGGTGCTTTTGGGGCCATTGCCTTCGGAATCGGCACATCGGAAGTAGAAATGGTGCTGGCCACCCAGTGCATTATGCAGCCGAAGCCGAAGAAAATGCGGATTACGGTCAAGGGCAAGCCTGGAAAAGGGGTACTCTCCAAAGACATTATCCTGTACGTTATTGCCCAGATTTCGGCCAGTGGTGCCACCGGCTATTTTGTGGAATATGCCGGGGAAGTGTTCGAAAACATGAGCATGGAAGGCCGTATGACGGTTTGTAACATGAGCATCGAGATGGGCGCGCGAGGTGGTATGATAGCCCCCGATGCCACCACACTCAGCTACCTGAAAGGCCGTGATTTATCCCCAAAAGGCGAACATTGGGATAAACTAGTACCCTACTGGCAGACGCTGAAAACGGATGAAAGTGCCACGTTTGATGTGGACCTGACGTTCGATGCCGCTGATATAGAGCCTCAAATTACGTACGGTACAAACCCCGGCCTGGGTACCGGCATTACGCAGCATATACCCATGGCCGACGCCATAAATGACGGAGCCGCCAGTTACAGAAAGTCGCTCCAGTACATGGGCTTCGCCGAAAACGAGTCAATGCTGGGCAAGCCGGTCGATTTCGTATTCCTGGGTAGTTGTACCAATGGTCGTATTGAAGACTTCCGGGCGTTCGCGTCTATCGTGAAGGGGCGTCAGAAAGCCAGCCACGTAACGGCCTGGCTGGTACCGGGCTCGCATATTGTGGAGAAACAGATTCAGGATGAAGGCATTCTGGATATTCTGACTCAGGCTGGTTTTGAACTGCGTCAGCCGGGCTGTTCGGCCTGTCTGGCCATGAATGAAGACAAGATTCCAGCCGGTAAGTACGCCGTTTCGACGTCAAACCGAAACTTTGAAGGCCGTCAGGGTCCTGGTGCCCGTACCTTACTAGCCAGTCCGCTGGTAGCAGCCGCAGCGGCCGTTACGGGCGAAGTATCTGATCCAAGACAATTTTTATAGTTTTCGGTAGTTAGTTTTCGGTAGTCAGCAGGGTCTACGTTCCCTGTTACGACAGCAATCAGCTCCCCTTGCTCTCACCGCAAACGATAAACCGTAAACCAAAAATCCTAAAATTATGGCTTACGACAATTTCACCATTCTGCGAAGTAGTGCCGTTCCCATGCCGAATGAGAACGTAGATACCGATCAAATCATCCCGGCCCGTTTCCTGAAAGCCACCGAACGGAAAAACTTTGGGGATAACCTCTTCCGCGACTGGCGGTATAACAACGATAATACGCCCAAAGCCGATTTTGTCCTGAACAATCCTACCTATTCCAGCGAAGGTATTTCCCGCAAGATACTGGTAGGAGGCAAAAACTTCGGTAGTGGCTCGAGCCGCGAACACGCAGCCTGGGCTATTTACGACTACGGATTCCGTTGCGTGGTATCGAGTTTTTTTGCTGATATTTTTCGCAATAATGCCATCAATGTAGGCATCCTGCCCGTGCAGGTGAGTCCAGAATTTCTGGAAAAGATATTCGCGGCAATCGAAGCCGATCCTGGTACTGAACTGGAAGTAAACCTGCCCGAGCAAACCATTACGCTGCTGGCTACGGGCGATAGCGAAAGCCTGGCGATTAACAGCTATAAAAAGAACAATCTTATTAATGGCTATGATGACATCGACTATCTGCTGTCGATGAAAAACGAAATCGCGGCTTTCGCCGAAGCAAGACCTTTCTAAAGAGCGAAAGAATGAAAGAGTGAATGAGCGAAATTGATGCGCCAGCCACTCTTTCGCTCATTCACTCTCTCGCTCTTTAAAAAATGAAACGTCGCTACATTGAAATTATGGATACAACCCTTCGCGATGGTGAACAAACCAGCGGAGTGTCGTTTTCTGCCTCTGAAAAACTGGCCCTGGCCCAGTTACTGCTTACGGAGGTTAAAGTAGACCGGGTAGAGATAGCTTCGGCGCGCGTATCGGCCGGCGAGTTGGAGGCCGTCCAGCAAATTACCCGCTGGGCTACCACCGTTGGCATGCTCGACAAAATTGAGGTGTTGACCTTCGTTGATGGTCAGGCATCGCTCGACTGGATGCGGGCATCCGGTGCCAAAGTAATGAACCTGCTCACTAAAGGTTCCATGAATCACCTGACCCACCAGCTTAAAAAAACTCCTGAGCAGCATTTCTCCGACATTCAGCAGGTTATTTGCCAAGCCCAGCAGTTGGGCTTACAAACGAATGTTTACCTGGAAGACTGGAGCAATGGCATGCGAAACTCAGCAGACTACGTACTCCAGTTCCTGGATTTTTTACAAACGCAACCCATTCGGCGCATCCTCCTTCCTGATACACTGGGAATCCTGACTCCTGCCGAAACGGCGAGCTTTGTTGGCTTGTTAGTGGGCCGCTATCCTACGCTGCATTTTGACTTTCATGCCCACAACGATTACGACTTGAGCGTTGCCAATGTTATGGAAGCGGTAAAGGCCGGTGCGCATGGCATACACCTGACGGTGAACGGCCTGGGAGAGCGGGCAGGAAACGCCCCCATGGCCAGTGCGATTGCCGTTTTACGCGATTTCATGCCAGAGGTAAGAATGGGCGTAGTCGAGAAGTCGCTCTATCAGGTTAGTAAAATTGTAGAAACCTTTTCGGGGCTTCGGATTCCCGATAATAAGCCGGTTGTGGGCGACAATGTATTTACCCAAACAGCCGGTATTCATGCCGATGGGGACAAGAAAAACAATCTGTATTTTAACGCACTGCTCCCCGAACGGTTTGGCCGAAAACGCAGCTATGCACTGGGCAAGATGTCGGGAAAAGCCAATATCGAGAACAACCTCCGCGAATTGGGTATTCAACTATCGGAGGATGACTTGCAAAAAGTAACCAAGCGGGTTATTGAACTGGGCGATCAGAAGGAAGTCGTTACACGGGAAGACCTGCCCTATGTAATTGCTGATGTGCTCCACAACACAGCCATGGCGTCGCAGGTGGAAGTACTTAATTACGTGCTGACCCACTCCAAGGACCTGAAGCCCTCGGCCACACTGCGCGTGCGAATTGTAGAGGAATTGTTCGAAGAAAGTGCGCAGGGCGACGGGCAGTATGATGCGTTTATGAATGCCCTGAAGAAGATTTACGGCAGAAAGAAAATGCTACTACCCGAACTGACCGACTACGCCGTCCGGATTCCAACTGGTGGTCGGACGGATGCGCTTTGCGAGACAATTATTACCTGGAAGCACAACAACAATGAGTTTAAAACCCGTGGGCTGGATTCTGACCAAACTGTATCGGCTATCAAAGCAACGCAGAAGATGCTGAATACCCTGGAATGAAATTGATACAGTGTAACCACTCGATACTTTTTTGAAATCTCTGATGAGGTAACGAAGTCAATTTTAGCGTTTTTCGTACTTCCTTTAATAACTTCGCGTTCTACTCCAAAGGACAAAATCAGTTATTTCGTTTTTATTCATTCTTCCCTCAGTATGAGTCAGGCAAAACAGACAGCCGAAAAAATAGAATATAATGGGTCAGACAATCTGGCCATGATGAGCCACGCGGTTAACTACAATAGTGGGCTCTATAAATGGGTGGCCAGTGATATTAACCCCGGCGAAGCGGTGCTGGATTTCGGAGCGGGCAATGGAGAATATGCCAATCGTTTTCCCTTGGGGAGTGTAGACGCGGCCGAAATCGACCCTGACTTATTACCCCTGATCAAGCAGCCTGTCTTCACGGATATCAGTCAGCTCACGAAGAAGTACGATTTGATTTACACTATCAACGTACTGGAGCATATTGAGCATCACGGCGAAATAGTTAAAGAATTGGTCACCAAACTCAAGCCGGGCGGGCGCCTGAAAGTCTTTGTACCAGCTCGTCAGGAAATTTTCAGCAATATGGACGAACACGTTGGCCATTATCGGCGGTACGACAGGAAACTCGTAACGAAAATTCTGGAAGATGCAGGCCTGCGCGTTACAAGTTGCCGATATTATGATTTTGCCGGGTACTTCATTTCACTGTTGTATAAATGGTTAGGGAAAGATGGTCGAATTACCAAGGACTCGGTCATCTTATACGACCGTGTTGTTTTCCCTGTCAGCCGAGTGTTCGATAAACTTACGGGGGGACATATAATAGGAAAGAACGTTATTGCCGAAGCCGTTTGGCCCTAATGTGTACAGCAACATCACTCTATTCAATTCATTCAGCTACATGAAAGAGTTAAAGAGATTGAGGGCGATTATGCTTGCCTGCTCTTTGATTCTTTTATTTTTTAACCAATGAAAAAACACATTCTCGTAGTTCCCGGCGATGGTATCGGAGCCGAAGTCAGCAAAGTAGGGAAATTGGTACTGGAGTCAATTGCCAGAAAATTCGGCCACGAATTCACGTACGATGAAGCCCTGATAGGGCACGCTGCTATCGAAGCAACGGGAGATCCGCTACCTGACGAAACCCTGACTAAAATGCGTGCTGCCGATGCCATTTTATTTGGTGCCGTAGGCCACCCGAAGTACGATAATGATCCTTCGGCCAAAGTGCGTCCGGAACAGGGACTTCTGAAGATGCGTAAAGAGCTGGGGCTGTACGCAAACCTTCGGCCTATCAAGCTATTCGATGAACTATTGGATGCATCGAGCATTAAACCAGAGATTCTGCGGGGAGCTGATATCTTGTTTTTCCGTGAACTAACTGGCGATGTCTATTTCGGTAAGCGCGAGCGGCTCGATAATGGTAATACGGCCTACGACACCATGATTTACAGTAAGTATGAAGTAGAACGCATTGTACGAAAAGCGTTTGAGGCTGCCCGTACCCGTCGAAAAAAATTATGCTCTGTCGATAAAGCGAATGTTCTGGAAAGCAGTCGGCTGTGGCGAGAAGTAGTACAGGCAATTGCACCTGAATACCCTGACGTAACGCTTGAACATCAATTTGTTGATGCAGCCGCCATGCTGTTAATTAAAGACCCTAATCGTTTTGATGTAGTAGTAACGGGGAATTTGTTCGGCGACATTTTGACGGATGAAGCCAGTCAGATTGCCGGTTCCATGGGCATGCTTGCCTCTGCTTCCGTAGGCGATACAACGGGCGTTTACGAACCGATACACGGTTCAGCGCACGACATCACCGGTAAAGGCGTAGCAAATCCTCTGGCATCGGTTTTATCGGTAGCATTACTACTCGATATATCCTTTGGAATGAAGGTCGAATCAGAAACAGTAGTTAATGCGGTAGATTCCGTTCTAAAAGAAGGCTTCCGTACGCGCGATATCGCCGACAAAAATACCCCAACTGAGAAAATGTTGGGTACGGAAGCTATGGGAGCCCAGGTTTTGCACCATTTGGCCGCTTAACAAACATCACCATATATGATAGTTATTTTTTAGCCAACTCATTGCAAGCTTTATAAAAACTGTTATTTTTGTAGCGTATTTACGCGTTTAGCGAAATTTCGCAAACATATATGACTCAATACTTCCTGATCTGCCGACTGCAAGCGTTAACCGTTTATTAGGGAGGGATAAGGATGCATGTACCCAAAAGCCCTTTCTTTCCAGGAGGGGCTTTTTGTTTGACAAGGAAAAAGCATTTTAATTGAAAGCCAATTATGAGCCAACGAGTTTTTATTTTCGACACTACTTTACGCGATGGTGAACAGGTACCAGGTTGCCAACTCACTACTGATGAAAAAATAATAGTAGCGAAAGAACTGGAGCGAATGGGAGTCGATATTATTGAGGCTGGATTCCCCATTTCCAGCCCCGGCGATTTTCGCTCGGTGGTTGAAATCTCGAAAGCAGTAACAGAGCCAACAATCTGCGCTCTTAGTCGTGCGGTGAAAGGTGATATAGACGCAGCCGGAGAAGCCCTCAAATGGGCTAAACGAGGACGTATCCACACGGGTATCGGCTCATCAGACATTCATATCCGCAATAAATTCAACAGCACACGGGAAAATATTTTGGAGCAGGCGATTGCGGCTGTGAAGCACGCCAAAACGTACGTTGAAGATGTTGAATTTTACGCTGAAGATGCCGGCCGAGCTGACTTGATTTTTCTCGCTCAACTTACAGAAGCAGTTATCAACGCAGGGGCTACTGTCGTTAATATTCCGGATACTACCGGATATTGTTTACCCGATGAATATGGCAAAAAAATAGCCTACATCTATGAACACGTATCTAATGTTCATAAAGCAACCATTTCAATTCATTGCCACAATGACCTTGGCCTAGCCACCGCCAATACATTGGCCGGAATAATGAACGGAGCAAGACAGGTTGAAGTTACAATGAACGGTATTGGCGAACGAGCTGGCAATACATCGCTCGAAGAAGTAGTCATGGCAATAAAGGTAAAGAAGGAATTGGGACTCCATACTAATATTGACTCAACCCGTTTATTTCCAGTTAGCAATCTGGTATCACAAATGATGCGCATGCCCGTCCAGGCAAACAAAGCTATCGTCGGAAGAAACGCATTCGCCCATTCATCCGGTATTCACCAGGATGGATTTCTCAAACATTCCGAAAACTACGAAATCATGAATCCTCACGACGTTGGGGTTCCTATGTCGTCCATTATACTAACGGCCCGTAGCGGTAGACATGCCCTGAAGCATCGGCTTGAACTGCTTGGGTTCCGATACGATAAGCCAACTCTGGACGGAATTTACACCCGTTTCCTTGACATGGCAGATATTCGGAAAGAAGTAAATGACAAAGATTTAATGGAACTAGTTCGATAACCAAAAAGCCCATCGTGAGACGGGCTTTTTGGTTATCAGGCTGAACAAAATACAAAAACAGGCTGTTCCGCCAGTAAGATAAATAAGAATAAGTACTTAATGACTACAAGAAATTATGGCACGTGCAACTCCTGAACTTATAAATGCTCTTAGGCAAACCGCCAGGAATCTATTAAAGGGAGCTCCTTATCAATGGGGTCACATGGGTGGTTGCAACTGTGGTAATCTGGCACAGGAACTAACTAAACTTAACAAAGATCAGATCCACCGATATGCTATGCAACGTCATGGTGATTGGAATGAACAGGCAGAGGATTACTGCTCAACTAGTAAAATGCCGATTGATCTTCTTATCAACGAAATGCTCAATGCTGGCTTACAACTAGAAGATTTGAAGCACCTTGAACGCCTGGATGATCGACAGGTATTGGTTCGATTCCCGATAGAAAAGCGTTTTTTAAAGCACAATTTACGTGAAGACGTAGTTGCTTACATGAACGCATGGGCTGAATTATTAGAAGAACAACTGCTTGAGAAAATTACTTTGCCAGCTATGTATGAATTAGCGGCCGTCTAACTTAGTATATTTCTACCTGAGGGGTTTATGACCAAACGCTGAAACCCTGGTTTTAGATGAAACCCCTTGAAACGGCAAAGGTCTGTCCACAGCTGTGGACAGACCTTTGCACTCGTTTCAATGGTGGCACCTTCCTACTCTCCCACCTGTGACAGCAGTACCATCGGCAGTACGGGGCTTAACGGCTCTGTTCGATAAGGTA
>JBBSTD010000152.1:0-12128 GCA_038236215.1 Cytophagales bacterium
TCAAAACTGCATCCGACCGGGAAAATGTGGTTAAGTCGGCACAGGTATAGCTGCCAGACAACGAGGAGCCGTGTGAGGTGAAAATCTCACGCACGGTTCTGAAGACCAGCCGCCGGGGCGACTCGGCGGCTGAGTTTAATTAATCAATTGATTACACACGATTCTTTTTAAACTAAAATGAACGCCGTCTACGACTACCGCCTTCCCAGCCCGGCCCTGCGCGACTATGTGCGGCAGTTGCAGATTGTAGGCTGTTCATTTCCGGCGTCGATGGTCGTTTTACCCGTTAAACCCTATTGGCCCCGCGCTGAAAACAGCCTGGCCTTTTACCCGAAAGATCCCGAAAAAATAGAATATGGCTTTGATGGAAACCACCTTAACAAACCTTGTTCTACATTAAATGGTCAGTATTCTATGGTGACCAATCGGCACGTGGGGCGCGATTTTATGGTCTTCCAGGTGAAATTTCAGCCGGGTGCTTTGTATCGGCTTACGGGTATTCCAAGCCATGAGCTGACCAACTCGTTTGTAGATGCCGAAACGATCTTCTCCACCGAAATCAGTCGGGTGAATGAGCGGTTGAGTTACACCCAGCATTACACCGAGATGGTTCCGATTGTAGAAAACTTTCTGGTTTATCTGGTCAACAGAGCTAAACGCAAAGACCAGCGGCCCATTGATAAGGTAAGCCAGTTTATGCTTCAACAACCTTCCAGGGTTTCATTAGACTGGTTAGCTGACCAGGCATGTTTGAGCACCAAACAATTTTACCGGCAGTTTATGGAACGTGAGGGCGTTAGTCCCAAACTCTACGCTCGCATCGCCCGTTTTGACCAGTCGGTAAAGCTCAAAAATGCTTCTCCTCAGAAAGATTGGCTAAGTATCGCGCTCGAATTAGGCTTCTACGATTATCAACACTTAGTCCGCGATTACAAAGAGTTTACACGCCTGACTCCCAATGCTTTTCTGTTGCAGGAAGAGCAGGGACCCGAACGGGCGTTTGGTAGGCGGGAGACTTAATTGAAAAGGAGTAGGCTATGGTGCATATGTAAATCATCGGGCAGTTTGGTGAAGAGTTGCCATTTTTGACTACTAACCCACCGCAAATCTACGATCAAATTGTAACCGAATACAAAGAGACACTTGGTATATAGACTGTAAATCAGCAACTTTAAGCATCAATATCTCAAGAATACTGGTCTATGCGGGATGCCATGCTGTACAAAAGCCGGTTCGCAAATCCGGCTCTGCTCGAATTTATTCGTCATTACGAAATTGTTCGGTTTGTATTCGGGCGGGAAGTATCGCTTCCGGTCAAGTACCTTGCACCCCGGCCCGATCAATCACTCACCTTTTATCCGCGTGAAGCGCAGCGGTTCAGCTATACTGATTCAACAACCATCACCAGCTATCCCCGCGCCATAGTTTACGGGATGCATAACGTCCCTGTTTATCGCTATGGTAGCCACGATTTTCTGGCGATACGGGTTGTTTTTCAACCCGGTGCTTTATACAGGCTCACTGGACTTCCCGCTCATGAGTTGACGAATACCTTCGCGGATGCCGATGCAATGTGGCCCGGCGTGATTCGGCAGGTTTCGGAACGACTGACCGGCACGGATAATTTAACGGAGATGCTAACCCTTATCGAATCGTTTCTGGTAGGTTTAGTAAGCCGGTTTCGGAAGGGGTTCCATGCCATCGACCAGACGAGTCAGTTTATATTGCAACAACAGCCATGGGTGTCATTAGACCAATTAGCTGACTATTCGTGCCTGAGTGTCCGGCAGTTTATCCGAAAATTTGAGGAGCGCGTAGGGGTCAGCCCCAAACAATTCGACCGGCTTGCCCGCTTTGACAAGGCGTTTCAGGAGCGAAACAAATACCCGGCTCTCGACTGGCTGAGTATCGTACTGGCCTGCGGTTATTATGACCATCAGCACTTTGCTAAAGATTGCCGGGAACTGACGCTGCTTTCACCCACGGCCTTTTTCGAGCAGGAGAAGCAAGCCGCTGAACACTTGCTGGGGCTGCCGGTTACCTGAAAAATGTCACTTTCTTACCAGCACCCAGCCAACCCATGCTCATAGCTTTGTCGAAACAAATCCTTTCACGATTTAACGGACGATCAGCATGAATATGCCCGACTTAGCCCCAACACCCATTGAAAATACGCTTCTCCCGTTCATCGTCGCACCCTCGAAAGCCACCGATGTTGGCGTGGGAAACGGTGTCAACATGGTCCGAACCATGATTCGGCAAAGCCAGACAAACAACCGGTTTAGCTGCATCGAAGGCTACGTTGAACCCCGGCGGATGGGACCACCGATTCACCTCCACCGCGAAGCCGACGAACTGATGTATGTGGTCGAAGGCACAGCGGGGATGATGGTCGACGGCGAGATTTTCATCGTTGAAGCGGGCGGTTTCGGCTTTCGGCCACATGGGTTGGTCCACACGTTTTTTAACCCGTCGGACAAACCGCTTCGGTTTATTGACATGTTCCCGAATCAGGCGGTTGAAGTCTATCTGGAGGGCATGTTTACCGGCATTCCGGCCAAACTAATTGCGCAGGGAATCCAGCCTGGAACGCCCGAATTTGGTGCGGGTATGCAGGCCGGGATTCATGAACTCGACCAGCAATTTGACATCGTCTGGTTTATGGACGATCCGCGTTATCAGGAGATTGTTGAGAAATATAGCCTGACGGTGTGATATGGAACGCACCTATAAAAACGTCAGCTACTTCTTCGTACTGCTGCTGGCGATCACAGTGTTTGGCTTTTACAAAAGCTATTTTGGTAAGTTTCCCGTGTTTACGGGTCTCACGTCTGTTCACCATGCGCACGCACTGCTGCTGCTGCTGTGGTTTGCCATGCTGATTGTGCAGCCTATTCTGATCTATCAAAAACGATTTGCGCTGCACCGGCTATTAGGAAAGGTTTCGTATGTACTTGTGCCGGTAATTGTATGGTCGATGCTGGCTGTTATCAAAGCACAATATATCAAAAACCTGCCGCGAATACCACAGACACAGAACATAGCGTTTCTATACCTGCCCGTTTCGGCCCTGATTCCGTTCGTGACGTTATACGTGCTGGCAATTATCTACCTCAAAAAACCGGCCTTGCACATGCGCTACATCATTGCGTCGGCGGTAGCATTGTTAGGCCCTGCCGTTGGCCGGATTAACTTCGGCTTCACGGATTTTAACACGGCAGTTATGTTTGCCTTCGCTCTGTGCGATATGGTTTTAGTGGGCCTGCTGGTCTACGAGTACAGGAGGGGTAAAATATATCGCCCTTACCTGGTTTCGTTCCTGATTTGCCTGGTTTTTCACTATCCGTTTCCGTGGTTCCCCAATTCGGCCAGTTGGCAGTGGATCGGGCAAGGGCTGATAGCCCATTTTTCCTGACAGCGGTTGTTTATTACTTGGTAAGTAGCTATTTTTCAGTATGATATACCAGCACCTTGGCCCTCCACCTAACCTGGCAGGTTTTGTGCAAAAATACCTCCTGATTCACTATGTGCTGGAGCCGGTTGGGAGCGACTCGCCGAAACCCCGACTCTTTGAGCCCTATCCTGCCTGGCCAGAACACTACATGACCTTTACGGCCGAGGGGTTCGACCTGAGCGAAAATCCAGAAACGGGCCAGATTACCCGCATCAGTCCCAACGCCATTTTTAGACAACCCCTATCACGGGTAAACCTCTATCCAACGGCCACGTTTAAGCTCTTTCGGGTTTTTTTTCATCCAGGCGCTATACGGGCCCATTGATACCATCGGTTCTCCGACTGATGGCATCAGTAGGCCAACGCTCATCAGGTTTTCCCAAAACTGGGCCACAATCAGTAACGACAATGCGGAATCCACCTGAACAAACCGTAGTCCTACCGGTTATCCATCAATAAATAAACCAACGTTATGAGTAAGGGAGCCAGCCAACCTACCGTTCGCGAGACCGCCGACGATACCAAGAAGTACGAATTAGACACGAACCTGCCCGACGAAGCACAGGGCAAAACGGCACGGGGTAAGCATAAAACCAAACAAAGCACCGAAGATGAACACGATGCCACGGGTTCCGTTGAACACCCACACAAGGGTGACCACAGCCACCAGCAAACGAGTGAGTCGGACAACAGCTAACCCAGTTGGCAGAAGCCTCAGAAAGACAAACGTACCGGTTCTTTCTGAGGCTTTTTGCTAATGCTATCCCTTCCTGCTGCCGTCAAGTGGTAGGGGGATACCCATAGCAGGCCATTTGATTGGGACGTCAAATTTCGCACATTCATGATAAACTGTTGCCTTGATAAAGTAATCAGTGCTATGAAAACCGCATTTCATCTATGAGTAGTGCCTTTTTAAAGAATGAAACGGCTGATGCGCCCGTCGTTGTTCCGGCACGGGCACCCCTGCCACCCGGTACAATCAACTACGTTACGCCCCGTGGCCTTGCGTTGCTGCGTGATGAACTCAGCGATTTGGAGGCTCAACACGGCCGAATCCAGACGGACAATAGCGAAGATAATGACCGCATGCGTCAATTAGCCCTGTTGAACGGAAAGATTAGCAACCTCAATCAGCGAATTGCTAGTGCCCGGGTTGTTGATCCTGGCAACCAGCCCCACGATGAAGTTCGCTTCGGGGCAACAGTAACTCTGCAAACACGGATGGGCAAAAAAGTGGATGAAACGCGCCGGTTCACGCTGGTTGGGGTCGATGAGGCCGATGCGACAAATGGGCTCATTGCGTTTACAGCACCCATTGCCCGCAGTATGCAGGGGAAACGCGCTGGCGAAACCATTACGCTGCGAACTATAAAGGGCGAGACCGAAATGGTCATCACCGACATCACCTATGCTGGGGAATAAGCCAGTATAAGGAAAACAGTACCTTAACGGGCAGCGGGTGCCGCGTGGCGCATCTCCATCCCCACCGACATGCGGGGTTTGAAACCAGTCCATGGGCCACCCGCGTCGGTTTCGGGCAGATTCAGGTATTTAGCATAATCCATCTTTTTCAGATGAATGCCCAGAAAAGCCGTAACGAAGTGCTGATTGGTATTATTAATTCGGTGCTCGTTCCAGGCGGGTTCGGCATAGTGCATATAATCATCAGCCGGTACACCAGGTAGCAACGAGGCCGCCGGGGGCGGATTGGGCGCTACGTTGTGCCGGGCATTAACGTAAGTCAGCATGTAACGGTCGGCGTTGACGGCTCCTTCATAAATAGCTTTAATGCCTTTCTCGTAGCCCGACACATCATCTTTGCTCCCGGCCACAAACAGCGTGGGCAGAGTCAGCCCCGCCAGTCCGGCAGCATCCCACATGCCGCGCTCCATCCCCCACGGGGCAAAGGCCACCACGGCTTTTATGCGCGAATCGAGCGACGCTTTATAGGTGGGTGAGCCCATCGTGCGGGGTTCGAGGGCGGTACTGCCCCCGGCCATTTGCCCGAATAATTTCATCGCTTGCGGACTGAAACCAGCCCCGGTGGCATTGAGTGCCCCGTACCCGCCCATCGAGTAACCTATCAACCCAGTATTATTGGCATCCAGCAACCCAGCCAGGAAAGTCTTGCCGGATTTGGCACCAAGGCGGGCCATTTCATTCAGCACGAATAAATCGTCCGTAGCGCGGTTAACCAACGTACTGGGAAAAGCAGCCAGATCGCGGTAGGTCGATTCAGCATGACCAATGGCCACTACTACGTATCCTTTCGAGGCCAGATTCTCGGTCAGGTAGGTGAGCAGCAGCCGCGAGCCCGGATAGCCATGCGAGACGATAACCAGCGGATAGGCTCCCCCGCTGGCATCGGGTTCGGCATCACGACTGGCACGGCCCGTGAACGTAAATGGAATGAGTGGCCGCTTGGGGTCGTTGGCCCGGCCAAACACCTCTTCGTAGGTCACCAGTGCGGGTTTGTTGGCTGGTATTTGAGCCGGGTACCAGATTTCTAGGGTTAGGGGGCGGTCGTATAGCGGATGTTTACCGTCCGTCTGGTGTAGCACATCGACTTGCGCCGGGTGCGTCACGTTCAGTGTTCGCACCCCAACCTTGTAGGTGCCACGCGGTGTGAGTTCGGGTGAGTTGGGCAGTGGATCGCCAATGATAAAGGCATCGCTGGTCGTTTGGGCCGTAGTAGGCACCACCGTTCCCAGCGTTAGTAACAGGGCAAACAGATACTGAATCGGAGTAGTTTTCACAGATTGTCAGGGAAGTAAGAGTCGTCGGATTTGCTAGTGGCTAAAAGTAGCCCTTTACCAACAATTTTCATCACAAAGAATGGTTTGTTAATGTGTTACCGACAAGATTTAGTTGATACCGAAACCCCTTACAGACGAAAAAGGGGCTACGAATCTGCAGCCCCTTTCCTGAAAAACAAAGGTAAAACCAGCTTATTTACTCGCCGTTTCTTTCGGCATCTGATACGGAAAATCACCATTTATGGGAGCACCGTAGTAATTAACTTTCAGATAGTCGAGCCGTTTGTTGTGAACCTCCAGTCGCTTTTTAAAATCGTCGATAGTCCGACTGGCCTGGGGTGTCCAGCCCGTTTCGGCCACGGCAATCAGGCGTGGAAACAGCATGTACTCCGCGTAGGCAGGGGTCTGGACGTATTCCGTCCAGAGGTTGGCCTGTACGCCCAGCACGTGTTTGGCCTGTTCAGCCGTCAGGCTGTCAGTCACCGAGGGGTCGAAACTATACACTTTTTCGAGCGGCAGATACCCGCCAATGGCGATGGGCACGGTGGGCTGCAGGGATTTATCGACCTGATAATAGTCGAGGTAGCAATAGGTCGTGGGGGTCATAATCACGTCGTGATTCTGCCGGGCAGCAGCAATACCCCCCGCTACGCCACGCCAGCTCATGACCGTCGCGTTGGGCGAAAGGCCTCCTTCCAGAATCTCGTCCCAGCCAATAATCCGGCGGCCTTTTGAGGTAACGAACTTATCGATGCGCTGGATAAAATAACTCTGCAATTCGTGTTCATCCTTCAGCCCTTTCTCTTTCATCAGGTTTTGGCAAAAACGACTCTGTTTCCACTGCGTTTTCGGGCATTCATCCCCCCCGATGTGAATATACTGACTAGGGAACAAATCCATCACTTCGGTCAGCACATCTTCCAGAAACGTAAATGTCTCCTCCCGCGGGAACAGCACATCATCCATGACCCCCCACTTGGGCACAACATCCACGATTTTATCGGGGTTACTGCCAAATTGCGGATAAGCCGCCAACACGCCCGCCGAGTGGCCCGGCATCTCTATTTCGGGGATCACGGTTACGTATTTCGATTGGGCGTACTTAACTACGGCGCGTACCTCGTCCTGCGTATAAAAACCACCGTAGGGCTTGCCATCGTACTTATTGTCGCCGTAACGCCCCATCATCGACTGTTTCCGAATAGAGCCGATTTTTGTCAGCAGCGGGTATTTTTTAATCTCGATGCGCCAGCCCTGATCTTCCGTTAGGTGCCAGTGGAACGTATTCATCTTGTGCAGGGCTAGCAGGTCGATAAACTTCTTGATAAAATCGATGGGCATGTAGTGCCGCCCCACGTCCAGCATACCACCCCGATATCCATAACGGGGCTGATCCTCGATGGTACAGGCCGGAACCTCCCAAGTTACGCCATCTACCTGAGTCGGACTGAACACGGCCGGGGGCATCAGTTGCATCAGCGTTTGTACGCCGTAGAAAAATCCTTTGGGCTGTTCGGCGGTGATAACGATTTGCCGGGGCGAAACGGTTAGTTTGTACCCTTCGGCACCAAATTGAGGGCCTTTGGCACTAACGAACAGAATCCCATTACCCGATTTACCCGCCGTAACGGACGATTTGTAGCCTGTGGCTATAGCCAGTTGATCGGCTAATAGTCTGGCAATGGGAAGCAACTGCGCATTGGTCGATTGAATAATAATGTCCACGTTGCGGGGAATGATAAAACTCCCTTTCTGTTCGGTTAGCCGGGTTGGTTTGGGTATAATGGCATACCGGGACTGGGCGTGCAGTGCCAACGTAGCTTGCAGCAGGAGTAAACCACAGATAAGCAGCGATTTCTTCATAATTAGGGGGTTCCGATTAGTAAACGGGCAGTTTAGAAATGAGTGATTTACAGAATTGATTTATCAGTCGACAGGCAGGACAACTTGTAAGAATGAGGCCCGACACCTATTTTTAAAATTTTTTATAAATATAAGACAAAGGGATTATTTTATGAAGAAAGTAGACCCAATCGCTACATAAAATAGTCCTTTTTAACGTGAATAGGGAATAGAAACGGCCCGTCAAGGCTATTTCTATTCCCCTATTCATGTCCATTTCACGAATACCCACTATCCTGATTGGTCTATAACATCCTGTTTCGAGCACGGCGCATCACTCGATGGAAACCCAAAAAGTCGAACGCACCCACCTACACAACTAGTGCCGGTTATCACACCACCTTGAACACCCAAACCGGCTGATTGGCCAGTTGTTGCCGCACTTTTTCGGGAATTGTGATGGTCATTCCATCGGCTGCTTTGACCACTTTCAGGGTTTGTTTCGCGCCCAGAATCGTCACAACGACTTTTGGCGCCTTGCTCATGGCGGGTAGGGTAACGCTGGCGGGTAGCTACTTTTCCGAATCGGTGGACAGGTACGATGCGTAACTCGCTTTGCCGCTGGTCGTGAAGGGCCACTGGTAGCGAGGGATAGAAACTATCTTTTCATGCAGGAGTTCTTCAACTATTTTACAAAGTAAACGCCCAATCTGTCGGCGCGGGCATTTGGCGTATAGTTTTGGACGAAAACAGGTACTTATTTTCTGTTTTCCGTCGGCGGGGAATTAATTCCCCGCCGACGGAAAACAGAAGTAGCTATTTTTTCAACATTTCATTCTAAATTTCCCGGAAACAACCCGTCGTCGTGTTATTAGATTCCCTCTCACTCCGAACCGTTCAGGTAACCCGTTACGCGAAGCCCCTGCGCGAAGGGGGTTCGCTTCCCGCGCTGGTCGAAGCCGACGATGGGTTCCTGTACGTCCTCAAGTTCCGGGGGGCCGGGCAGGGCACCAAAGCCCTTATTGCTGAGGCAATTGGGGGCGAGATAGCCCGTGCGCTGGGTCTGCGGATACCCGAACTAGTTTTTGCCACGCTCGACGAAGCCTTTGGCCGTACCGAACCCGACGAAGAAATTCAGGATTTGCTGCGGGCCAGCGAAGGCCTGAATCTTGGGCTTCACTACCTGTCCGGTGCCATTACCTTCGACCCCATCGTGAACACGGTCGATGCGCGGCTGGCCTCGCAGATTGTGTGGCTGGATTGCCTGATTACCAACGTAGACCGTACCGCCCGCAACACGAACATGCTAATCTGGCATAAAGAACTCTGGCTCATCGACCACGGCGCGGCCCTTTATTTTCACCACTCCTCGCAGGACTGGGAAGCGCAGAGTCAACGTCCGTTTTCGCCGATTAAAGACCATGTACTGCTGCCGTTCGCAACCGAATTGCGGAGTATCGATGCCGAGTTCCGCCCGATTCTCACGCCCGAACGCATCGAGTCTATCGTGTCGCTGATTCCCGACGACTGGCTGACCAGTGACCCATTGGCCGACTCCCCCGACGAACAGCGACGGGTGTATGTGCAGTTTTTAATGGCCCGACTGGCCACTTCCGAAACCTTTGTCAACGCTGCTATCGATGCCCAACAAGCACTTGTTTGAGTACGCCGTTATCCGCGTCGTGCCGCGCGTGGAACGGGAAGAATTTCTGAACGTCGGCGTCATTTTGTACTGCTCCGCCCAGGGGTTCCTGCAAACGAAGTTTGTGCTAAACGAACAGCGACTCCGGCCCTTTTGTGGTGAAATGGACCTGGCCGAACTCCACGAACGCCTTTGCGCGTTCAGGAAAATATGCGCGGGTCGCCGGGAGGGGGGCCTGATTGGTCAGTTACCCATTTCCGGGCGTTTTCGCTGGCTCACCGCTACGCGTAGCACGGTTGTTCAGACCTCGCCCGTACACCCTGGTTTGTGCGCCGATGCGGCCGAAACGCTGGCACAACTGTTTGACCAATTGGTAGCCTGAACCAATCGTTTGCAGGACTATTGAACATGGCTTATCGGAGCGAGCCAGTGGGTTGGCGGCCCGGTTTACAGCAGGGCCAGGGTTCGCTGGTCGGGCAGACCGCCATAATAGCGGTCCAGCACAGCGGCAAAGACCGGATGGGCGTGCTCAACCCGACTGAACAGGGTCATGCAGGAGTGTAACTTCAGATCGTCCGGACTGCCCAGAATCTGATTAGCCGTTTTGCCCTCAATGATGAGTACGGCCTGCGAAATATCGATTAGCCGACTTCCCAAAACCGGATGCTCCAGATAGGCACGGGCCTCTTCCAGGTTGTGGAGTGCGTAGAATTTTGCCGTCTCACTGTAACCCAGTCCGGTAATCTGCGGAAAAATGTACCACATCCAGTGGCTTTGTTTCTTTCCATTCCTAATTTCGCCCAGCGCCCGATTGTAGTCACCGGACTGGGCATCAAGAAATCGCTTCAACTCCCTGTCTGAATGCATCGCGATACGGTGTTTGTTGTCTAAACATAAAGGGTTTCAGCGGGCTTTTGTTTCGTACTAACCGCTCATTTTCAAACATTCTCACCAGCGTCAACGCCATGAAACTACGGGCAAAAATTCTTACGGGGGTCCTTGCGCTTCTCAGTGCCTCCACCTTCGGGCAGGCACGTACCGACGATTTTCTGACGAAGCTATTTTCAGCCAACCCAAAGCCTGTTTTCCAGGAAATCATCCGGCACCCGGATACTTACCGACTCCAGGTAATATACACCCAGATAAACCGGGATAAAGCCAATAATCCTTCGTTCAAAAAATACTATTTCAACGTCGACAGCACGGTTTATTTCAACCCAGCTTCCACCGTAAAACTGCCCGCAGCCCTATTGTCACTGGAAAAGATCAACCAGCTCAATAGTCCCGCCATAACGAAACATACGGCCGTTCAATTCGACAGTGCGTACAGTAAGCAGACTAGAGAATGGCGGGATGAAACATCGGAAACCGGGTATCCATCCATCGCCCACCTGATTAAAAAAGCCTTTCTGGTGAGTGAGAACGACCCCTACAGCCGGATGTACGAGTTTGTGGGGCAGGGCGAAATCAACCGGGCACTGCACGAAAAAGGTTACCTCGACACCCGGATTACACACCGCTTTGTGCGCATGACATCTGACGAAAACCGGCATACCAACCCCGTTCGGTTTATTGACAATGCCGGTAAATTGATTTACGCCCAACCCGCAGCCTACAACGAAGTGCCTTTTGATTTCAGTCGGGTGGCCAAACTGGGCAAGGGGTATATGACCGGTAATGACAGCCTGGTGCATGCGCCCTTCGACTTTACCGAACGCAACAAACTCCCGCTGGAAACTTTACAGCAACTGCTTCAGTCCACGCTGTTTCCGCAATCGGTTCCGGCAGAGCAGCGGTTCAACCTGACCGATGACGATTACCGGTTCCTGTATCAGTACCTGTCGCAGTATCCCGGCGAAACCAACTACCCAAAATACGATCCGAAGCAGTATTACGACAGCTACGTGAAATTCTTTTTCATGGACAGCCTGCACCATCAGATGCCCACTGATGTGCGGGTATTCAATAAAGTAGGCTGGGCCTACGGCTTCCTGACCGATGCTTCCTATGTGGTAGATTTTAAGAATAAAGTCGAGTACATGCTCACGGCCACGGTGTACGTGAACAGCGACGGCATTCTGAACGATGACAAGTACGACGATGACACCATTGGGCACCCCTTCCTGTACCAGTTGGGCCAGACAATTTATCAGTATGAGCTGGGTAGAAAACGCCCTTACACGCCTGATTTAAGCCGCTTCAGGATCAAGTATGAAAAGCGGGAGGAAGATGCCAGGCCCGTAGTGAAGGATGTTGCTAATTGAGCGTGGAAAATTTCTTTTTGGGGCAGAAAACTAAGAGCGTGTTGGGGAATTGATAAAGGTTGGGAGTCGTGCCAACTTTGTTGTGACTAAACGACAAAGCCATGACCAAACAGTGGCAACCACTGACCGACCCCCAATGGAACGCAATCTCGCCTTTTTTTGACCTCAAA
>JBBSTD010000153.1:0-12118 GCA_038236215.1 Cytophagales bacterium
AATTCCGACCACAGTTGTAGACCGCATAAGCTCAAAATGTAGATCATGTAGCTTAACACAACTAAGGTGTGCTAAAATAATCATTTGATTAGCCAATAAATTCTACCCAAAACCGCGTATTTACGCCACTTTGACTTCTTATTTGCTCAAGTAGCACTGTATTGCCTGAATCACTCCTTTTTCTGAGTGGAAATTTTAATAACTGTCAAACATAATCAGTAGCATACGGAGGCCGAAACGCGGGTACTCATTGACGATATGCTGCGAAAGGCCGGGTGGGAAGTCGATACTGAACCGCTCAACTTCAAAAAGCATAAATCGCTTCCCGTAAAAGGAAAGAACTGCGCCATAGCCGAATGGCCTGCGGATCAGTTATGGGCCGACTACCCCTTGTTTATTGGCACGGACCTTTATAGTTTCGTAGAAGTTAAACGATATGTACAGGACATATCGACAGACTTGCATCAGGCCAAAATTTACGCCGAAAAAGTACGGGCAACCAACGGGGCGATACTGTTGGGTCAGTGGGATACGTACCCTGTTCCTTTCCTGTTTTCGACCTATGGCAGGCCGTACCTGGAACTGACAAAAACGAAGAGTGGCATCTGGTTCCTGGATGTCCGCAAACCGACTAACTTGTCCCGACCCTTGCAGGCTGTGCCGATAAACCCAACCATCTCAGTTTTTACTGGCTTGCTTCCTGATGTAAGGCCGGAGTGTTGGCACGGAGTGCATCCCTGATTTCAACCAGTAGCATCTCCTCCTTGGTTGGTGCTGGCGGAACTTCGGGCGAGTCAGCTTTGGCCTGCATCAGCCGGTTCATAGCCCGGACGAACAAGAAAATGATAAAGGCCAAGATAAGGAAGTCCAGCACAATGGTTAGAAAATGGCCGTAGGCAAAAACGGGGCCAAGTTTTTGGGCTTCCGCTAGCGACAGGTCCGTATTTACGTTTCCCGAAAGCGTAAGGTATAGATTGCTGAAATTAACGTTGCCAATGGCCCGACCAATTAGGGGCATGATCAGGTCGTTAACAACCGAATCGACGATCTTACTAAAGACCGCTCCGATTATGATGGCCACGGCTAAGTCCATAACATTGCCGCGCATGGCGAACTCTTTGAATTCTTTCAACATAGCTTTATCTATTTAGTGATGAGAACTTGAACGAAATACGTTGAAAGTTAGGACAGACGGTTCGTTTTCGACAGGGCGAATCATATCCGCCCAATCTTTCAGTTCGGGCTAAAAGTGGCCTGTTTACATCAGTATCCGTGGCGAACGGCCGGGGAATTAGCCAACAGAATCGGCGTGTTGTAGCCATATAAGTTACCATGGATCAGTTGCTTAAATTGGAAAGCGCATTGCAAAATTACCGGGCGGAAGAATGGAAAAAGCGAGATGATTGGTCTATATTGTTCCGAATTTCTGTTTCGATACTCATTTAGAATCGCGAAGTTTCCGACCCAGCCTATTAAGGCTCAGCTGTAATTTTTTTATCTACTGTGCGGGTGTCAGATCAATGGGTTTTTGAAAACCAGGTAAAATAGCGCCTTCAAGGAGAATCTTATTTATTATTGAAATCAGGCTGAATCAGCGAATGAACTGATCGGCAAAGTAATCCTAGCTTATACCCGAATTGTAATAGAAAGACGATTTTACCATAGGTTAAGACAGCGTCAAAGCCAATCGACAAGCGAGACGGCGAGGCCGATGGTGGTTTGGCGGTGGTTGTAGTCAATGAGTGTCTCGCCGTAGCCATGTAGAATCTGGAGGTCGCCCCGCAGGTTGCCCGTTACGGGAAACGTCCAGTCAAATTGCACCTGCCCCCGGTTGTTGGCCCCGCCCCGTAGGGAATGGCTTCCCACCGCTGAAAATAAATGGCGACCCGCCCGGTAGATCACCGTGGCGTCGGCCCGACCAATGTTGTCGAGAATGGCGGGGTTTTCGTCTTCGGTGTCGGGTAGCCGCAACCACGGACGCAGTAGCACGACCCACTTGCCCCGCTCAAAACCAGCCTGGAAAATAATCCGGTTCCAGCTTCGCGACAGCGGAATGGCCCGCCCGTTGGATTGGTGCGTGAGCGCAACACCGAGCATCCGGGTTTTAAAACCCAGGACCGGAAAGTTGGTGGCAAAATTCAGTATCAGTTCCGGCTCGTAGTTGGTTTCGCGGAAGGGGCGCGAAAACGTAGTGTTGTAGACCTGCCAGTGCGATTTCTGCGTGTAGCCCACCCACAAATCGCCGTGTTTGCCGAAAATACCCTGCCATACTTTCACTTTCAGACTGATCTGCCAACGGGCTTCATAACGCCCCAGCGGAATGTATAACGGGTAATTGTAGGCCGGATTCTCGCTGACGGGTTGTTCATTCGGGTCAGACGACCAACGCCCCGCTGTCACGTACAGGGGTTTGTACGGCGTTACCAGAAACGTACCCCGACGCGTAGCGGAGTCGAGTTCCCAACGGTCAGACAGGGAACGAAAAACGAGCTTTTTTTCAAAAATTGGGTTGGTCTGGCCAGTGACAGCGTGGCAAAGCAAACATAGGCCGAAATACAGCGCGTGTCGGCAACAGGGGTACGAGTAGAGCATGTAGGATGACGTTAATTTATAAGCTTTTATTAGCCTAACTAAGGTAACTATTACCACGAAAAGATCCGCCAGAGGACCTGCGCTTGTAGGCTAAAATCACTCTCCTGGGTGGCGGTGGGGTTCAGCCAGCGGGCCTCAACGGCCAGGCGCAGGCTGTTGCTGAGGGGTTGCGTGTAGGACGTAGCCGCCAGCCAACCCGCGCTGATTTCCTGCGAGTTGACTATGCCTTTATTGCTCAGTTGCGACCGGATCAGGTACGCGCCCGTTCCCACCGTGACGGCCATTCGTCGCCAGAAACTGCGTTCGCTACCCTTGTACCACGCCAGCGGCATCTGATAGATCAGCAGAATCGGGATGGCCGACACCTTGACCGACGCCACCTCACCATCAACGGTGCCTTTGTACGAATAAAAGGAGGTCAAACCCGTTTCGAGGCCTGTTCGGAATCGGTGATCGGGGTGCCACATGGCTCTGATGGTGAACGAGGTACCGGCATAATTGCCCTCCGTGCGTTGCCAAGCTGGAGGAATACCAATAGCCGTGCCGTAGCGGGAAGGTCCCGCGCCAGCCGTCAGCACGAGGTGGTAGGCACCTCTTTTGCCCCCGGTGGTGTCGGTCGCGGGCGAAAACTGTGCCCGGCAGGGTGGCAGCAGGAGCAACAAGCTTAGCAGACTGAGTATCGTTTTCATAACCTAATGAGTCGTATAGTAGTAATAGGCCACCGCCGGTGCGTAGTTGGATAAAATGCCGTTGAGGTTGCCCTGCTCACTGAATTTTTCCAGAAACCGCAGATCGTCCAACGTCCAGACGAACACCCGTCGGCCTTCCGCCTGCATGGCTTTTACCTCTTCCGTTTGTGGTCCCAGCGTCCAGCGGGGTGCCCAGATGCTGGCGTCGAGTTCGCGGACGAGGGCTGGGTTCAGTTCGCAGAGAACGGGCGTATTGGCCTTATTGGGCAAGGCCCGGTAGGCGTCCACCGCATCAGCCGACGGCAGGCCGATGACGATTTGTAGCTGTCGGCCCCGCTGCCGGGCGCGTTCGTTGAACCGTTGTTGCAGGGCCTGCACCCGATTCATCGGGCCGGAAAACTTGGCGTCGATCCAGACAAACCGCAGATCCGTATTATCAACAATCGTTAACAGGGCCTGCTCCAGCGTGGGAATTTGTTCGCCATACTGAAGCCGGAACGAGTTTTGTAACTGCTCGAAGGTGTAATCGCTAATGCCCCCGCTAAGGCCGTTTTTCTGCACCAGCCGCTGATTGAGCCGATTGTCGTGGTAGAGGACGGGTATGCTGTCTTTAGTGTACCGAACGTCGATTTCAACGCCGGTGGCTCCAAACCGGGCGGCACGGCGCAGGATCGCCAGCGTGTTTTCCGACACACCCAGCAGATCAGCGGTACGCCCCCCGCCCCGGTGGGCAATCACCTCAAAGGGTTTCGGGTTCAGCGGGCGCAGATACGTCAGCGTAATCGGCTGAGTGGCTGACCCTGTACCTGTATCGAACGTACCCCGCAGTGCCAGTGTGTCGCCCGCCAGCGTCGGCCCCTGGTAAGGCAACAGTTGCCCCCGCCGTTTCCGAACAACCGTTAGTGCCGCCTGTCCCGTACCCTGATTGACCAGCGTACGCCAGAAACCGCTGAGCCGCAGACTATCAACGCTCTGGTTAATTTCTAAGTTGAAAAAGCCCGCGTCAACACCGGTTAAGATCGTTGCGGCATGAACCGTGTCGGTTCCGTCGTGTACGTAGGACCATTTCAAGGACACTTCCCTGCCAAACTGCCCGCCCCCACCCGATACGGCATATACGCCGTCCAAGCTCCGCCGAATTGCCGGCCTGAACAGCCCGGTGCCCGGTTTGTTGCTGGAATCGTAGGGAATGGGTGCTTCATACACGGGGCGGCAACCGACCGCCCAACTGGTTAACAGGCCAACAAGGGCGTAGCAAAAAGCGCGTGTCACAGGATGAAGTGGAGAAGAATTTCGGGATAAAACAGGTGCTTGTCGAAGGTGCTGTAGAGCGGCCAAAACTGCCAGTTAAACCGCGTGTAGGCCGTTCGCAGCCCAATCAACATATGGCGTTTGTGGTAGTAAGGCTGCTCCAGCACCACCGTCATCGCGTAGCCGTTTTGGCTCTGCCCACGTTGCGATACGCTCAGTCCACCCACCGCCGACTGGTAGTACAGGGTCAGAATAGCCTCCGCTTTTAGCGTGAATTGCAGGTCGGGTGAAGGCCGAAACCCAACGGATACATTTGGGAAATTTTTAAAACCAAACGCCTGACTATTAAAGACATCCTTTATTTTTAGAATCCCGAACCAGCCGTTCATGTCGTCGCCGATGGAGACAAATACTCGTTCGGAAAGAGGCCGTGCGTAGCGAAAGCCGAGGGTGCCACTGCTCTGTACAAACTGGGTTTGCAGCCTTCCTACTAAGTAAAGATGGCGGCTGAGGCCCCGTTGAAGGTTGAAATCCACCGCCGGAATGCTGATGCGAAGTTCTTCAGTCAGTTCCGGGGGTGCCGGTGAAAAGGTCAACCCCAGTGACCGTCGCCAGTGGCCGGGTTGCGGGGCCTGGGGGAAATAAATGCCGGGTCGCTGCTCCACCGAATCGGGCGGGGCCTGCGCCACCAGTTTGGGCAGTAGCTGCGCTGCTATAAAGAGGTAGATGGGCAGATACCTCATAGCGAACTGCCGATGATGAGGTGCAGGTACGTGCCGCCCGTGTTGGCCTTTGGGCCACCGCTAAGCGTCACGTCGTTAGTTTGCCACGATGGGGTTGCCAGCGGTACAAAATACCCCGCCCGCACACCAACCATGACTTTTCGCAACACCCCACGACCAATACCCGGCTTTGCCAGATGCAGCCCCACGTTACCCAGAAACTGTTCGGTACCCACGTACTGCTGATTAGTTGGCCCACCGACGTACCCCCCAAACGTGGTGCTGACCGGGGCGTTTTTAGCCAGTCGCGTCCCAAACCACGAATACGCTATGCCTGCGTAGGGAATAAACTGCACCCGGTCGGTATTACGGATGAGCACCCCAATAGACAAACCCGCCGTGCTGCCACGTACCCAGGTGCTACGATTTTGGTCGGTGTTGGTACCGGTATAGGACGAGAAATTGAGGATGGTCGCCAGCCGCGCTTTCGGAAACAGCGTGAACAGCCCGGCTCCCCGTGTGAAGTTAGCATCCGTCAGGGGTAGAAAGCCACCCTTGGCCAGTTCCGCGTTCAGGTCAGCAACGCCCGGAAACGTCAAGCCCAGCACACTGTTGAGGTACACCCGTTTGGCGGGTTGATCCGCGCTGGTAGACTGCCCGGAACTAGTGTGAATAAGGAGCAATATGGCAGCGGCAGTGAGTAAACAGTAGTTCTTCATGCGTTCGTATGTCTTTGTGAGGATTATTGGTTGGATACGTGAAGCAGAGCCGGGTAATTCAGGCCTCTTACTTCGCGCAAGGTGTTTTTGTCAGCACCCGGTCGGTGCCGAACGTGAGGTGTTTATTGGGCGTAAATTGCATCTTGCCATTCTGTTCCTGAACGGAGCCGTACCCTTCGATAAACCCATCATCTTTAGCCAGAAACGCCACTTCCCGCACCGATGCTACGCCCTCGGATTTAAAATTGTAATCGGCCAGCAGCGTGTCGCCTTTCATGCGCCCACTCAGGGTGCCGGTGTTACGATCTTTGCCCGACAGTTGATAGAATAGCTCGCCCGCCACGTCGTTGCCGGTGCGCGTTAGGCTAAGCCTGACCGTATCGCCGTTCATCATCAGCGCGTAACACTGGGGTTCGCCAGCACTCATTGTCGTTGCTGTTGAGTCGGTCAGGGTCGTTTCGGTGCTGGTTGATTTATGGGTATCACAGCCAGCCAGCGTGGTTAAGGTTAGCAGCGCAAAAAGTTGACGTTTCATTGTTATTGGGATTATGGTTGTTTCCGCGTGAAGCGCATCACGGCGATGTCGCCACTGATGAGCGTCAGCGTGCTGCCGTCGCTGAGGGCGTAGCGGTTTACTTTCTTTAGCAGGTTGAGAAACGCCTGTTCGCCGTTGCCGGGGCAGGCCATCCGGGTCATAGCCAGCGTGTCGGGAAACCGAATGCCATTGACGTCGAGGGTAGTCAGCGCACCGTTAATCCGGTTGCAGCCCGTGGAGCCACTAAACCGCTGCGTATCCGTGAAGGACAACGTCGGTTTTTTGTCGGGAAACAGGTTCTCGAACGGGGTGCCAGACCCGGCAAGGTAGTTCAACTCCCAGCTACCCATCAGGGGCGAAGGCGCGGTTCCGTCGGCTACGGGCGTCAGCGCGCTTGCTCTAAACTGACGCATTGTTAAATATAGGTACGGTGGATGAAGATGATGGGTGAAAATCTTCGTTTTACTGTCGGGGTAACGCGTGTAGTAGGTTGAATCGGCTAGGAGCACAATGGTGCTACCCGTTCTGACGTAGTGGCTACTCTTGTAATACTCTGGCGAAACGTACCCGTTTAAGTTCTTTTTTACCGTGTTGGCCGCCAGTTTGCCTAAATACTTTTCGTAGTTTTTCTGCGCCTGAATAGCCGGTTTACTCAGGCCATTGTAGACATGCCGCATCACCAGCCGCTTCACCAACGGCTGCTTCTTAATCATCGCGTCGGCCCCAACAAACGGGTTGGTTATGTTCATATCGTTGACCGTCTGAATCGAAAACGGCATTTCGGGCACCCAATCCGCCGAGTTGACTACGTTATAGGCCCACCCCCCCTGCGTCATAGCTTCATATTCATAGGCGAAATACAGGTTTCCCGGTTTTGGTCCGGCGCTGCAATACGTCTTGAGCAGCATATCGGCAGGGAGTTTACCTTGCCGTTTAAGGCTGTACAAGTGCGCCGTGAGCAGGAACGCAATAGACCCACCCTGACTGTGGCCCATGATGAGCCAATTTTTAACTCCTCGTTTGTAATAATCGTCGAGTTTGGGCAGTATGTCTTTCACCAAAAATCCAGTGCCGACCATCCAGCCTACGTGCACAGCAGCGCGGGGGTTGTTGCTCAGAGCATACGAAAACGTCTCGGTGTCGCTCAGTTGCAGCTCGCCCTTCGCCGGGATCATGGCCGCGTAAAAATTGGCCAGCCAACTTGTGCTATTGGCGGTTGTGCCCCGGATGTTGATGACGGCTGTCGTCCCATCGACCCATAAGTCCCACTTGTTATCCAGCCCGATATCGGGGGAGCGGTAAACCGATTTGAAACGCTCCGGCTTCGGGAATGAACTAGTGTAAGTGGAATCGCCGAACTGAGCCGACACCTTCAGTAGCTCGCTGTACTCGACTGGATCGAAACCCGGTTTAAGCGATTGGGCCAGGGCAGGAGTAAAAAGTAGCAGTCCAAAGGCCCCAGTAAGGAACGTGAATATTACCACAGAATGGCTACGTATCATAACGAAAGGTTATTTAAAAACAATCACAATCTATTGATTATCAAGATGTTGATCTTTTTACTGGCGAACGATTGCCAGCGAAACGGCCCGGTTATCCCAGCCCATCGGCGCGAGTTGAGTTATCTGCCCCTGCACCGTATGCACAGCACCCCGGAACCCATTCTTGTCGTAGAGTTGAACAGTATAGCCTGCCGACACTTGCAGTGACGACAATTGACGCGACAGCCCCTGCAATTCGTCGGCCCGGTAGCGGCCTGGCATCAGCGCAATCATCCGGCCACCATAGCGCTCGTTTTCATAGAGATACGCCACCGGTCGGGTGCCCGTGGGCGGTGTAACCGGCGAAGGCCCAACGGGGCGGGGCGGTTGAATGGGTACCGGACCGACGGGGCGGGGTGGTTGAATAGAGGGACCTACCCGGTTGACCCGCGCCGACCGAATCCGGTTGTCCCAAACAACAAGGCGCGGCACGCTGCTGCGGAGCCGCAATGAGTTGCCGCGCAGGTTGGGCTGGTCGTAGACCTGAACCTCGTAGCCGTTTGCTACTTCGATAGAGGTAATACCTACTCCCAATCGGTTGTAGGTTGATAGGCCGAGCGCGTCGGACGCGCCAGTGTAGTTGGGGCCGGCGTAGACACGCACCTGTGCCCGTGCTGGCTGGTTAAGAAGGAGTAGACTTACACCCAGCAGAAGGGTAATAGTGAGAGTTGAATAGTGGTATTTCATTGGCTAATCCGGCAGCTTAACCCATACCGTGATGGGAGTGCTAAACCTGAGCACAAAGCAACCTATTCACTGTATGACTACCTACGAGTTGACTCGTCCATTGGTTTCACATCCTTAATCCGGCACTAATTTGTGCCGATACATACCCAGATCAGGCCCCGTTGGTAGTTTGATGACGGGTAACGTACCGGGCGGGCGTTGAACCGGTATGTTTCTGAAACGCCCGGTAAAACGTAGTTTTCGATGAAAAACCGGCCTGCGTACTGATGCCTTCCAACGTCAGGTGCGTCAGTTGGTTGCTATCCAGCAACTGGCACAGGTGGCGCACACGGTGTTCGTTCACGTAGTCGCGGAAGTCGAGGCCCATAATGCGGTTCAGCATGGCCGATAGCAGGTAAGGCGGAATCTGGGTCGCTACCGATACGTCGACCATAGACAGGCGGGGTTGCAGATACGGCTGCTGACTGTGCATGTACTGCTCCAACAGCCGCAACTTTTCCTGAATATCCTGCTCAGCTTCCAGCGATTCCGGTTGGGCTGAATTGGGGGATGGACCATCAGCCACATATTGAGCCACTGGTATAGACGAGCCAGGCGGGTAGGATGCCGGTTCGGGCGGGGTAGGTGGTAGTCCGTCAGCGGGTTTCAACCTGTAAGCCCCGTAGAGGAGCGAGGGCCGCTGAATGATGTAGAGGCAAATGGTTAGCTGCGCAAGGCAGTAGGTGATATTAAGCGACAGGTTGGCTATCGGGGTATTGCGGACTAAGGGCAGTTCGACCGCCCAGACCAGGTTGACCAACAAGTGCAGCAGTACAAACGTCGCCAGCCAGTTGCGGAATACCGGATTGCTGTGCTGATGCTGCGTCTCCCGTTGCCAGTAGAGCCACCACAACCGCGCAGCCAGCAACGAGTATACCAAGCTCGAAAAGGTATAGCCGAATAGGTGAAACTGGGACGCTAAAATTCCCTCGTTGATTGTGAACAGCGAGTCGGACGAATCGGCAAGTTGGCGGAGCCTTTCGAGTTTATAGGCCCCACTGCGAAGGTAAAATGGCAAAAATTCAACGACGTTGATAATAAACGGCACGAGTAACCAGCCAAATCGGCGGAGGCTGAGTCGGCGAGTTGAAAACAGCGAGGTCCGCACGTAGAGGTAGATTAGCGGGCCAATGAGGTAGTTGAGCGGGGCCGCTGTTCGGAACAGGTGGGGCACATATTGGATGCTGCCATCTGTAATCAGCATAGTAACGAAATAAATGTAGGCATCCACGAATAGCAACACCGCCAACAGCCTGTTCGACAGTTTATTGGTGTAGTTCCTCGACCACAGCAGCCAGCCAATGACCACTGACAGTACGCAGCAAGTAAGTATGGCGTAAGCGACAAATGGTTTCCAGGGCATAGCTTCGATTCAGTTACGGACATCTCCAATATACCATAAGTACAGGTTCATTCTAAAGGTTAGATCAATTACTGATTAATTGGCAAATAAATTATTATGCATCCAAATTACCCCATAGTGAGTTTTCCGCCTGCGTTAACCAGTAGCAAAATTAAACTCAGCCGCCGAGTCACCCCGGCGGCTGGTCTTCAGAACCGTGCGTGAGATTTTCACCTCACACGGCTCCTCGTCGTCTGGCGGCTATGCCGCTGCCGACTCGACTACCTTCCGTTGGTCGGATGCAGTCTTGGTGTGATGACAATGCCGGTGCAGGAGTTGAAGATTGTCGTAACCGTTATGGCCCCCTTTGTGTAAGGGAGTAATATGGTCCGTTTCAAGCTTATCCCCGTACCGAAACAACAGCTTGCAATGAAGACACCGACCTTGCTGTCGTTTGAGCAGCGTGGCTTTACTCACACCTAAATCAGCGTATCGACCTAATCGAGTTCCCCAGTAAGCCCAGTCCCCATCAAACGGACTCCGGTTGTCCTGCACCTTGATGTGCCGAACAATGGGCGTATCGGCGTGGCGAACCATCCGACACGTCTGCTGGCCTTGACGGGCTAAAAACCACCACCCTTTCCCCTTGCGGATAAACCAGTACCGATGAGTTGTCCAGCCATTCGCCTTGTTGGGATGCCGACGACGTGCCCATGCTCTTAACTTCTGGTAAAGTAGATGGCCCAGCCGGGTGAATACCCGTTTGCTGACCCCATGAGCATAGTAGTTACACCAGCCTCGGATAACCGGATTCATTGCGTCAATTAACGCTGCCTGGGACTTACACTTATGCGCATCCACCAGCTTCGCTACTTGGTCGTAATGTCGTTTGATTCCCGTTTTGCTGGGCGTAATCAACGTCTTGTACCCCAGCGGATAGCCCTTTCGCCAAACGCCTGTTCGGTTCTTACCAACCCGGTATTGCCGGACGGTAAAACCCAGAAAATCAAATCCAGCTTTCCCCTCAACCTCGTTGAGGGTGTGAGCCAGACGAGTTTTACTGGCTTTGAGTTCCAGCCCCATCGGCGCTAACCAGTCCACAATGAGTGAACGGGCTGTTTCGACTCGGTCTTTATCCTCGTGGATAATGACAAAATCGTCGGCGTAGCGAATCAGTTGAATCTTGGATACCCATTTCCCTTTCTGCGTTCCATACGTGAAGGCTTGCTGTAAGGCCAACTCCATACCGTGCAAGGCGATGTTCGCCAGTAAAGGCGAAATGACTCCGCCTTGCGGTGTACCTTTCGTTGAGGGAAACAATTGCCCCCCATCCATTAGGCCTGACTTCAACCAGCTTTTGACCTGCCGCCTTACTGATGGAAACGTGTTCAGTTTAGTCAACAGGGCTTGGTGGTTGATGCGGTCGAAGCATTTAGCGATGTCAGCATCCAGCACATATTTGGCTTTCTTGTTGATGGTCACCCAGATGGCTTCGATGGCGTCCTGAGCGGAACGACCGGGCCTGAATCCGTAACTATTGGGTTCAAACCGGGCTTCCCATTCGGGTTCTAATCCTTGTTTGACCAAAGCTTGTAAGGCCCGGTCTTGCAGGGTTGGAATACCTAAGGGTCGTTTTTCGGTCGTGCCGGGTTTGGGAATCCAGACTCGGCGAGTTGGCATTGCTTTCCCAGTTAAGCGCAAAGACTCAACCAATTCTGTCCGTTGCGGGGGAGTCAGGGATTTGACTCCATCCACTCCGGCGGTGTTCTTGCCCCGATTATCCTGGGTCACTTGACGAACGGCCAGTGTTTTGGCCGACCGCGAACGCAGGAGTATCTTTTGTAAGCGTCTCACTGTTTTGTCATCACCCAATTGAGCGGCTTTGAAGATTCGCTTTTGCAGCTTAAGAGCGTGTTGGGGAATTATCTTCGGTGTTAGGTCTGGATACGTTGCAACATAATCTGAATGTTGGCTAAATAGAGCCAACTTACCGAAGAAGAT
>JBBSTD010000154.1:0-12012 GCA_038236215.1 Cytophagales bacterium
ATTTTACCCGTCAATCGACGGTCCTGGGCAGAAGCATTAAAGCTCCATAGCAGCACGGCTGCACCCAAAAAAGCGGTCTGCAGAAACCTGTAGAGCGTTGCTTTCATGAAGATTAGGTTGGTTTTAAATTGAGTTAAACACATCAAAATTATATCGTTTAAATTATATTTCAAAAAGAAATTTTAATAAAAGTACTAAATGCAGGTTATTAAAAGGGTATTAATTATTTATTAAATTATACTACGAATACCAATAACTAGTTGAAAATTAAATACATACACTTATAAAAAATAAAGTTAACATTGGAATAGTTATAAATATTTTTAATGTTTTAGCTAATATTTTACGCTTTATTTAGGCATGGTTAACGTTGTTGTTGCGTTACTTTTGTGCCCTCATGCACACGAACTATTACCTCCTCCGGCAACTCGCTCCGGCTCTTAAATCACATTTGATAGCCTTTCCCGAATTATCTGATCAGCCTGACTCTGGTCTGCGATTTATGGAATGTTTCAGTCAGGACAGGGATGAGGTAATACTAGTTTTCGCGCAGGCAAAGGGGAAAAGTAACTACTATAAGCCCTTTTATGTAAAAGCGACACTCCGCCCTGATTTCTCCGGATTGGTGTTTCCAGAAACAATACATCGTGCCCGGACCAACAGTGTTAATTTACTGGAAGTAGCCGTTGGTGAGCCAGGCCATGAGCACCGGGTAATTGACGTGCGATCATTTTTGAATGAGCGTTGCCTAGCCATCGTACTGGAGGGTGGTTTCTCGCTTTTGTTCAAATTTTTCGGTAATCGTCCTAACCTGTTGGCTTTTCAAAATAACGATGTTGTTGATCTGTTTAATCGTCAGTTAACAAGCGATGAACGATTGTTGCTGGATGGCTTTGACCGTCCTATTGATCAATCCTTTGAAGCGTTTGAACGGGCAGGTTTCAACCAGCGAACGTTGTTCCCCACATTTGGGAAAGTGGTGAATGAGTGGATTGAGCAGCAAAATGCAGTGGACGGAATCGCGAAATGGGCCGTCATTCAGGATGTACTGCACCAGCTCGAGCATCCCTACTACTATCTGACCCGCCTGCATCACAAACCTACACTGAGCTTGCTGCCAGTAGGCGACATACAACGTGAATACAAGAGCCCTATGGAAGCTGCCACCGGGTTTTATATCGCTTATACAGGCCTGAGCCTTTTCGAGCAGGAAAAGACTACACTACTACGGCTACTTGAGAAAAAGCAGAAAAGAATTGATAACCAACTTGATGCGTCCATGGAACGAATGCTGTTGCGGGAAGAAACGGCCAGTCACGAGGAGATGGGCCATATCCTGATGGCTAACCTGCACGATGTACCACAAGTGCCCGGTGCAAAATCGCCTGAACGGTTGACGGTGTACGACTTTTACCGGGATCAGCCGGTTACGTTAAAACTCAAGCCGGATCTCAGTCCGCAGAAAAACGCGGAGAATTTTTATCGCAAGGCGAAAAATGAAAAAATTGAAGAACAGCATTTAGCCGATTTAGTTGAATCGCGGGAACGGGAACTACGGCAAATTAAGCAGCATATAGATGAACTGGGAGACCTTAAGACACTGAAAGAATTACGCCGATTCAGTAAGCAAACCTTATTGGTAGGTACCACTAAAACAGCAACGTCTGAATCGGGGCCTCTTTTCAAAGAAGTAATGGTCGATGGTTTTCGGATACTGATTGGTAAGAACGCCAAAAACAATGATTTGTTAACCCAGAAATACGCGTACAAAGATGACCTCTGGCTGCACGCCCGTGATGTAACCGGCTCGCATGTCATCCTAAAGTATCAGGCCGGTAAACCATTTCCTCGGCCTGTTATTGAGCGGGCCGCTGAACTAGCCGCCTGGCATTCGAAACGCCGAACGGATAGTTTGTGTCCCGTGACAGTAACGCCAAAAAAATTCGTCCGAAAACCGAAAGGGCTGGCACCGGGACAGGTGATTATCGAAAAAGAAGACGTGGTACTGGTGGTGCCGAGGGGAGAATAGTTTACGGTTGGCTAGCGCGTCATTCATACATACTCACGCGCCTGCCAACCGTAAACTATATAACAAAACCTCAAACTAGCTGAGTTACTTTGCCCGGATAGCAATTACGGGGTCGAGACGGGAAGCCGAAAAGGCAGGAACGATACCAGACACGATACCGATGACACTGGAAACGCCCAGGCCAAGCACGATATTACCCGCCGTCAATTGAAGGTCGAGACTACCCAAGTCAAGGAACGAAAGCAGATAAACCAGCAAAATACCAGTCAGCCCACCTACCAGACTCAATAGGATTGCCTCAAATAGAAACTGAAATAGAATGAAATAATTCTTGGCACCCAGTGACTTCTGAATACCAATAATATTTGTGCGTTCTTTCACACTAACGAACATAATGTTGGCGATACCAAAGCCCCCAATTAAGATAGAAAACCCACCAATTACCCAACCCGCCAGGGTAAGAACGGTGAAAATGCCGCTAATGGCCTGCGCCAGCGCTTCGGGGCGATTGATGGAAAAGTTATCATCCTGTAAGGGGCGTAGTCCGCGCCGGGTGCGCATGATACCTCTAACTTCGCTTTCCAGTTCCAGCAAACCCTGATCGGAGGCATAGCCCTTCACCGCAATTCTGACGTTCGGGTTGAGCGAGTGAAACATTTTGGCAAAAGCGCCATAAGGAATCATACATTTAATATCAGGATTGCCGCCTACATTAATAATGCTCTCTCCCTTTTTCTCCTGAACACCAATGACTGTGAAGTTCAGGCCATTGATTTTAAACGTTTTTCCCGTTGGGTCCTGGTTAGGGAATAAATTTTCGGCTACGTCGGATCCAATGATGACTACGTTCCGGGATACGTCGATTTCCTGTTGGGTAAAATACCGACCCTGACTGATGGGGACATCCGAAATTTTGTTGTAATCCAACGTAGTGCCCTGAATAAGCGACGACATACTGTTATTCCCATTCTTGACAGTAACCCTACCTTTAAACGACATGGCTACTACAGCTTCGGCATTTTCGAGTTGCTCACTCAGCAAACGATACTCTTTATAAGAAGCCTCGGGCCGTTGAAAATACTTCCACCACTGATACTCTCCCCCAAAAACCCAGGGCCATTTTTCAACGTACACCACCTTGTCGCCGATAAATGATAGGCTATCCCGAATATTACGCTCCAGCGAATCGACCAGCGTAAATACAGCGATGATGGCAAAAATACCAATGGTTACGCCAAGCAGCGAAAGCATGGTGCGCAGCAGGTTCGAGCGGAGCGCCTGCCAGGCAAATCGGAAACTTTCAAGGGTCTGACGAATGAAGGCCATCGGGTAGTAAAGAGCGAAAGTGCCATTGAATGTACTACTTTGATGTTGATTCGGCAACGCATTTGGGATGAGGATGGGACTCTACCGGATAAGTGGTTGATCCGGACAGCGGAAGAAGGCTGCTTTTTTTGTAGTTTGCAAAGCGATTACATACTAATATGACCGCTCCTATGAAGCAATCCATTACCCGGTATTTCCTATTTATTCTGGTTACCGCCGGATTTATTACCTGCAAAACGCAGCCCCCTGCCACCTCGACCGATAAAAAAGTAACCCAAAGCCAGGGCGTTTATCAATACAAAGACGAAGACCCGACCGTTAAACCCTTCTTCTCAGACCGGGTTGGGGTAACAGGGCGTAACGGCATGGTTGCTTCGGCACACCCGGAAGCATCGCAGGTAGGGCTGAACATTCTTAAGGCAGGGGGTAATGCCGTCGATGCGGCAGTAGCCGTTCAGTTTGCGCTGGCCGTGGTGTACCCCGGCGCGGGAAACATTGGCGGTGGTGGGTTCATGGTGTATCGGGATAATGCGGGCAAAGCCTACTCCCTTGATTACCGCGAAAAAGCTCCTGCCAGTGCCACCAAAGACATGTACCTCGATTCGGTGGGTAATGTCCGGCCCGGTTTGAGTATTAGCGGCCATCTGGCCAGTGGCGTACCCGGTTCGGTAGATGGTATGGCCGAAGCACACAAACGGTTTGGCAAACTTACCTGGGCGCAGGTGCTGCAACCCGCCGTTGATTTAGCCGCGAATGGATTTGCTCTTACCGAGCGGGATGCCCTCGGCCTGAACCGCGTTAAAGGCGACCTCAATGAAATAAATCCTGGTAAACCGTATTTCATGAAGAGTACCGTCCCAACGGATACGCTGACTTGGCATCAGAGTGACAAGCTGGTTCAAACTGATTTGGCAAAAACGCTACAACGGATTCAGGCGCAGGGTAGAGCTGGCTTTTACGAAGGCGAAACCGCCCAGTTGCTGGCCGAAGAGATGGTACGCGGGAAAGGAATTATTACCGAAGAAGATCTGAAAAATTACCACTCCGTCTGGCGCGATCCCATTCAGGCAACGTATAAGCAATACAATGTAATTACCATGCCGCCAACCTCAAGCGGGGGCGTAGCACTGGTACAATTGATGCGTTTTGTGGAGCCTTTCCCATTGCGTAAATGGGGATGGAACCGCGATAGTACCACACAGGTCATGATTGAAGCCGAACGGCGCGTGTATGCCGACCGGGCCAAATTTCTGGGCGACCCCGATTTCGTGAAAGTGCCGGTTAGTCAGCTTATAAGCCCCAACTACCTGCGCAGCCGCTGGGCCGATTTCTCCTGGGCCAAAGCCACGAATAGTAACGACCTGAAAGGGGGCGTTATTCCCGGCTATGAGAGTCTGGAAACGACCCACTTTTCTGTAGTAGACAAAGATGGAAACGCCGTAAGTATTACCACTACGCTGAATGGTGGCTACGGAAGCCGGGTTGTGGTAAGCGGAGCCGGTTTTTTTATGAACAACGAAATGGACGATTTCAGCGTGAAACCGGGGGTGCCTAATATGTATGGCTTAGTGGGCAATCAGGCCAATGCTATTGCACCCAACAAACGAATGCTGTCGTCTATGACACCCACGATTCTGGAAAAAGACGGCAAATTATTCATGGTAGTGGGCACGCCGGGCGGTTCCACGATTATGACCTCGGTGTACCAAACCATTCTGAACGTGATTGAGCACGGCATGACCATGCAGCAGGCCGTCAACGCACTCAAGTTTCACCACCAGTGGCTCCCCGACAAAACAATATTTGAAAACGGCGCTTTCTCCGAATCAACAGTCGAATACCTTAAGAACCGGGGCTACATACTAGAGAAATTGAGTAACACCCTGGGCCGGATGGATTGCGTACTTGTACGTCCTGATGGCTCTTACGAAGGAGCATCCGACCCAAGGGCGGACAACACGGCGAGGGGGTATTGATTTACCGAACATAGAAAAGAAGCGTTCAGCCTGCGATATAACCATCGGTGTAAAATAGAGAATCCTCTATAGCACCGGTGGTTATATTTCGTTTTTGGTCCTTATTCCTACATTCATTCGATCAGAGCCAGTTATGCAGCAGGCAAAAATAACGCGGGGCAACAAACCGCTCAAGGCAAAGAAATCGCCCATTCGGGAGTGGTTCGATTCAGTATTGTTTGCGGTCATTGCCGCCACGCTCATCCGGTTTCTAACGTTCGAAGCGTATGCCATTCCGACGCCTTCGATGGAAAACAGCCTGATGGTGGGTGATTACTTGTTTGTTAGCAAGCTGCATTACGGTATTCGAACGCCCAAGACTCCGCTACAGGTACCGCTTACCCATCAAAAAATATGGGGTACGGATATACCTTCCTACAGCACCGCCATTCAATTACCGATCTATCGTCTTCCGGGCTTTACGCACATAAAAAATGGTGATGTAGTGGTTTTTAATTACCCACCACCCAAGGCTGGTGAACCAGCCTATCCCACCGATTTGAAGACGAATTTCATCAAACGGTGCATCGGTATTCCGGGTGATGTCATCGAAATTCGGCAGGAGCAGGTATACATTAATGGGAAAGTGTTTCCAACCCCACCCCATTCCGAAACGACTTATTTTGTCAAAACCACTGAAGTACTTGATGAACGGTTTTTTCGAAAATATGACATCGTCAACGATTATAAATCGCCCGAAGGCCCATTCATTAATTGGCAGCCCCTTGAATCACTTAACGACGCGACAAAAACGCCAACATTAGTTGGGTATCGGGTCAACATGACGCAGGCAGTCAAGGACAAATTCACTGAATTCGACTGGGTAAAGGGAATTGAACCCATCCAAGAACAGGCTGGTCAGGTTACGCAGGGTATTTACGGAGGGAGTGCCTATGCGTGGAATCAGGATAATTACGGGCCGTTAACGGTGCCCAAAAAAGGCACAACAGTTCTTATAAACAAGCAGACTATTTCGGTGTACGGGCCGGTTATTCAGCGGTACGAAGAGAACTCCGGGGTAGTGGTAAACCCAACCGATATTCGTATTAATGGTAAACTCATCACGACGTACACGTTCAAACAGGATTACTACTTCATGATGGGCGACAATCGCCATAACTCCGAGGATTCCCGCTATTGGGGTTTTGTTCCCGAAGATCACATTGTGGGGAAAGCCGTGTTCGTCTGGATGTCCATCGACCCCGTTCCCACCGACATCTGGCACAAAATCCGCTGGAATCGCCTGTTTCGGGTAATTAGCTAGACCGGGGGCGGTCCCATGGCTGTACGATGCGTACTTTCCCGTTGAGTTGTGGCCGTCCGGGCAGGTAAAAGTTCATACCTGTCTGCTGCTCAATATCGATCAATTTGTTCCTAGTTTCTACGCTGCGCAGACCGATTTGGCTCCGTAACTGATTGGCCCGAACCAGTTCCATTTCCGTTAATGCATTGAGGTAGCCGTATGACCGTTGTTTGTGGTCACTGCTGATAGCAATATACCAGCTTTCGATGATGGCAAATTCGTAGGGTGACATTTGCCCAGCAAGTACCGCCTGCCGTAGCGCGTTTTTCAGGTGGGGGTACAACGTGTCTTTCACGGTATACCGTGTGCTCATCGAATTATGATGACTCAGGATTGTGGATGTCCAGTAATTGTTACCAATCAATCGCTCTCCGGGATAGCCGTATGCGCCGATAATCTGGTTGAGTTGCGCTAGTTGCTTTTCACTGTGTGGGGCAAATCTTCTTTCAGCGTACCGTTGCTGTGCTTTTGAACTCAACGTAAATAAGCCTCCTATTGCCTTCCACTGGTCTTTTCTGAACATCGTTTGCACCCGCTTCCGCAATGCCGGGTCTATATGAGCCTGGTAGACGCTACGCAGAGAATCGTATGACTGCTTAACCGTTTTCCATTCGTCAAGCCGCTGGAGTTTTCCCAGAAATTTATTTTTCTTGATAGACTTCATAGTCCACCCACTGGCGATTCCCTTTTTCAGGTAGACGAAGGAGTCGTCTGTTTTACCCACGTACAGCGCAAGTTGAGTGGCTATTTTGTAGTCGCGCAGAAAGATAAAGCCGTAGCTATCGAATAGACGGGTATAAAGGCTCAACGCTTTGTTATAATCCTGCGCAGCGATGGCCGTTTCTGCTTCAATAATAGCGCGATTATAAGAGAGATAATCATCACCAACGCGGGCTACCGAATGGGCGGTTTGAGCGGAAAACGTCAGAAAGCAGAGAATATGTAGCCATTTATACTGGCTGCTTCTGGGCTGATAGGGAAAAGACATGGGCCTGTTTCAGTAAGCTGTTCATAAACAGACCCCACCATGATTCAGGGCGTTGGAATACAGCCAGAAAAAAAGACAAAGCCCTTGGTCACTTCTTGCTCACGAACTTATTCCCTTTTATGTAGTACCGGTACGGCAAATCAACTCCCTGCGTCAGTCCGATTCGGGTGGTTGTTACCATATCAAAGTCGTGCAGGACCGGTCCGCGAATGTATATATTGCCTGTAATCAGGGATGTCCCATTATGTTCCGCCCGGCCGATACCCATTGCCACGGTGAGTTTGGCGGGGCCGTTAGCCAGGTTTCGCTGTCCGTTGGCGGTGGTAGAGTCGATGGTATTGTTGCGGTACCGGGCAAAGCCGGTTTTGAAGGCTTCGTTGCGCCGGATGCCCATCAATTCAACACCTTCTGTCGGTTCAAGGGCGCGGATTAGTACCGCTTCGCCTACGCCCTCGGGCCCTGTCACTACATTGATGCAATTGTAGTGATTGTATATCTGGTAGACGTACAATGTGCTGGCGGGGCCGAACATAGCCGCGTTACGCGTGGTCTGCCGTCGGTAGGCATGACAGGCTGGATCACCGGTCAGGTATCCCTCCGTTTCAACAATAATACCAACCGTAGTACCATCTGAATGCTCGTGTACAAGTTCACAGCCAAGTACTAGTTGAGCAAGGGTAAGTGTGTCGTGAGACTGATAAAAATCGGGCGGAAATTTATTCATTTCCCAAAAGTTTGAACTATCCGTCAAAACGCTCAAAACTGGATCAGAGTTATCAACTTCATCAAACTTCAGTTTAATTCCTTCATTGCCAGCACAACTGTAGCATAGTAAAATCCGCCCACGCTGGGTCCGGCAGTAAAGGTGGTGTAAGGGCGATTCACCAGGTTCGTCCCGCCAACTTTAAACGAAAGCGGGCCAAATGACCGGGTCGAAGCGGGTACGGTGTAGGTGATTTGGGCGTCGAACGTGTTTATGGCCGGAACCATTCCTGTTGCCAGCGACGATTGCCACAGAAAGACACTCTGGAATTTATAACTAACCGAAAAACCGATATTCTGGTAGATGGCCGGATTCGAAACACTAACATTTGTTATCCATTTTGGGGTGTTGAAGGACTCCTCCAGTCCATCTCCTTGGTTGGTATGAGCCAACTGCGCCAACGACGCATTACCGGAAAAAACCCAGTCTCTCCCCGCCGAGTACCGAACTCCTACGCCCGACCCATAATTATAAACCGTGGTTTTGGAATTGGTCCAGAGTCGGTAGCGGTCCTGCTGATTGCGGTCGGCCAGGTAATAGGCGAGCGAACCAGGATTACCGTTTTTAGGGATGTTGGCCTCTACCTGGGCGATGAAATTATGGTACACATTGTAGTAAAAATCAACGTCGATGTAGAGTTTCCGGTCGAAGAACAGCCCTTTGTAGCCAAGTTCAATGCTATTGACCTGTTCGGGTTTCAGGTAGGTATACGTATTGGGCTTCAGTAATCCCTTATTTTTCTGAATGGCTTGGTCAGTCGTAAGCCTATTCGTATTGACATCGGTGTTAATGGCGGTCTGGAACGCGTCGACAGAGGTGCGGAAGTACGAACGCTCGAATATACCCTGCGACATGATTTTGAGTCCTCCCACGCGCTTCACTCCGCCCGAATTGACGTTAGAAAAGGCTTCGAACAGCGACGGAAACCGATACCCCGTTTGGTACGATACCCGAATAGCATGGTCCTCAACCGGTGTCAATACGGCCGAAATACGCGGATTGACTTTTGCATCGAAATAACGGTTTTTATCGACCCGCAGTGACCCGCTTAGTTTGAGCTGCTCACCGAAAAAAGAGCGTGATGCCTGCACAAAGCATCCCGTTTTATCATAAATCAAATCGTTATTGGTTCTATCGGGATTGATGAAATAGTTACCATCCGGGAAGACGACATAACGCCGGTAATCTAAACCCGCCAATAGGCCAATCCCCGTTTTTTGCCGAAAACCGGCCCATAACACCCGTGTTGGCTCTACTTGTCCTTCCGCGTGGTACATCCATGACTTCACCCGGAGGGCCGCCTCAATGTCCCAATTGTTAATGGCACGAAGTTTAGCCACCTGATCATTAAACGCAGCCGAACCGGGTTGTGGCCGTCCGGCATCGATCGTAGCGCGGGCATTCTGTAGAGCCTCATTAACCGATTGCCCAGCGGCTGTACTGGTGGAAAAATGATTGGCGAAATCGGAGAACCATTGACTGTTAGGTTTGAAGGAACGGTCGATGTTCTCGGCCATGGAGCGGATGTTGTATGAATCGCCCGTATTTTCGCAGGTTCGGTACGCCCGGATGTGTACGGAAGGAGATTCGAGCGTCAGACCATGCTGATCGAGTACGTAATTGTCCAGTCGGAAGCGGTTGGTACGTTGGTACACATTATCGAGTGTGGCCGCTTTATACTGATACGAAATGGTCAGCGACGGACGGATACGCCAGAAAACGGCCACATCGCCCCGCAGGTTGCGAAGGCTCAAATCCGTCGTTCCGTTCTCAAAATAACCAGTTCGGGAAACCACGTATTTTTTACCGTTCAGGGTAAGCGTTTGCCGGTTAGGAGATTCATCACCATATTTATTGACCAGATCGCTACCGGGGTTACTGACTCCCGTTAATCCCAGCGATATGTTCGCATTCGGATTCAAATCGGTTGCATCACTGGCAATCCAATCATAGCCAAGCTGATAGATGAGGTTAACTTTGAAGGCAAATCGGGTACCAATCGTCTGGGCATATCGTACACTGGTTTCACTGTATGCTTTAGCCGAAATCAGCGGATCGTTCACGTGATTAATGCCCGTTTTCTGGCTAAAACTCAGCCCCGGCAATAAAAATGGGTCTTTAGTGATAAGTTGCGCGAGCCCATTCAGGGCATTTAATCCATAAAGTGCAGAAGACGCCCCCGGCACTATTTCCACCCGCTGAATATCCAGATCCGACGGGGCGAGAGCGTTGGCAATGGGTGCCCCAATGTGCGGGGCCTGATTATCCATGCCATCTACCAGCTGCACGAAACGCACATTGGTGGGATTAGCAAATCCCCGCGTATTATACACTTTAAAGCCCATACTGGATGTGAGCAATTGGACGCCTTTCAGGTTTTCGATAGCATCGAAGTACGAAGGCTGCGCCGAAAGCTGAATCTGTCTACTGTCCAGTAATTCAATACTCACCGGCGATTTCAAGATACTCTCCGGCACGCGGGAAGCCGTTATGACTATCTCGTTCAACTGGACTTTGCGCAACGAATCAACCGGTTTACCCGTGCTATCGGGCCAGACGGTGGCCTTTGCAGGTTGATTAAATTGACTCATTAGTACAAGTAACCAGAAGTGGTTTTTCATGCAACGCGTTATTTCCGGGCGAATATAACGATTCGCTATATTCGCTCGGAAATAACGCCCCATAAAAGTCAGTAGATCGGTGATCAATTATGTATGAATGGGCGTAAAGAGAAAAAGCGTAACGAATGGACTCGCTATACGCGTACTACTTTCAGGAAGTTCGGTTGATACTGATCGTTATGCAATAGTATATGGCTCATGGGAGTTACCAGGAATAATCCCATCGGTTTCACCCAACAAAGGAAAAAGGCTAATCAGTTGATTTCGAGTCTGTTTAACTCTAATCCTAATTAGCCTTTATTCGCAATTTGTGCTCCCGAAGGGAGCCGAACAGGTATCTGAAAATCAGCACTTTAACTGTATTCTGATAAACTTGGTAGCAAGATAGTAGCAAATGGCTCCTTGTTTGGGGATAGTGCACAGGCAGATTACCCTATATCAACCGGTCCTCATAGATGTGTTTGCCTATGCTGGTCACGGTACCCGACACTACGTTAATAACCCTGACTTGATTGCATCCCGACTCAATCCTGAAAAGATGGCCAGGTCATCTATAAAAATCCGATCAGTGTCCACCTGTGAGTCACCCATGCGTTTCTTTTTGTCAGCTTTTAGGCTGCGAAAATAAAGATGAGCTTTTGTGCGCTTGAAACCCATAATGCTCTGAATGTCTTTAACGGTTATTCGCTCTCTCATGGCAGTAAGCAATCAGTGGTAGAATTTTGCTGAACCGAATCAGTTTACTTTTCTCATTGGCTTTACCATAAAGTAAACGTTGATTAGGTAAACCACTAATGTAAACGGTTTATGGCCTGAATTTCGGGGGCCACGTCGCCCCTGTTGCCAGTATCCCTAATCCACCGTTTTAGGATACTGCCTAATTGGGTGCTTTGTCAACGCTCAAATTTTGGGTGTCGCACCAGCCAATAAAATCATCAGCATTTTGCAAACCAGATTCCGATACAAC
>JBBSTD010000155.1:0-11529 GCA_038236215.1 Cytophagales bacterium
AAATCTGGTACGTCGGCAAAGAAAGTAGTCCAATCCATGCCACAAAGATCGGTATGACACGGAAGACCGCCATTTTAATGCGTTTAACCTGGTTCTCATTCACCTTTCCTCACTATCTCCTAAAAACACCTATGCAGTTCAAACTTACGCTACGACCAACCACCAACCAGACACTGGTTCCTTTCAATTACGCGTATCGGCTCAGTGCATTTATCTATGCGGTACTGGCCGATGCCGATGCACAGTATGCCGAGTTTCTGCATTCGCAGGGGTATCAAGTCTCGTCCACCAAGCGGTTCAAGCTTTTCACGTTTTCGGATTTGATCATGCCCAACATCCGGGTGGATGCTCAAGCGGGTGGTATGTGGGTAAACTCCCCCTATATCGAGTGGATCGTTAGCTTCTACATCGACAAAGCCGCCCAGCACTTCATTATGGGGCTGTTTCAGGATCAACGCTGTGTGATTGCCTCACCCAGGCACAGAGCGGAATTTATCATCGAGCGCGTAGAAGCGGTACCCGTGGCGATTGTGGGTGAAACCGTTACGTTGCGAACCCTATCGCCGATAGTGATTGCCGAAAAAGACGAACGGGGAATGGATCAATATTTACATCCGGCCGATACTGCGTTTGGGCCCTTGCTAATCTCGAACCTGCTGGCGAAATATGCCAGCGTTCAGACAACGGTGCCCGCCGGAGCTGCGTTCATGGACGAATTCGATACGTCGTCGGTAACGTACCGCCTGCTGCCCGACCGTGGGCGAAATGCGGCCCAGCGGGATGCCTCCCAACCCAAATCCCGATTGGTGACGATTAAAGAAGGCTCGCGGGAAGAGACCAAGCTTAAAGGCTACCACAACTTCCAATTCGAACTAAGCGGGCCTCGTGAATTGCTTGAACTGGCCGTGCTGGCGGGCGTTGGCAGGTATAATGCAGAGGGGTTTGGATGCGTGGGGGTGGTTTAATCTTTCTTGCGAGCAGCCTTTGCTTTCGCTAAAAATTCTTCTTTGGTCGTTGGTTTTGAGTTTTCCATTAAGTCTTTCCAAACCTGTTTTTCATCGTTAGCACCCGCAAAAGGATTACGAATATGCTTTATATTTTCGTTCTTTTCCATGACTTTTCGCGATTTCAACTCCACGCTGGTACGATTCAAAAGTACGGAATTGAAAAGCGTAATCCTTGCGTTTCCTCTCCTTTTCTACTGACCACAATAGTAAAGATCCACTTCAATCTGGTCAGCAACTTTAGCTCCGATAAAGAAGATGGTGTCGCCATCGCAGATAAAAGCAACCAATATGATTCGGCGATTAATACTGTATTCTGTCTTTATCCAGACAGCGTCTCCGGGTACAGGGCTTTCTTCGGTTCTAAGCCTGAAGCTATCTTTCTCAATGACCTGAATCATCTCTTGCTGAGTGATCCCCTCTTTTTGACGCAGTTTAACCGAGTCAAGTGCGTCAAAATTGTAGGTAAACGAAAAATCAAAATCTCCCATAAGGCATCAATGATTGATTGTAATGTGCATACAGCACGGTGCGATTAAAAAAAATAGATTCTCATCCTATGAGGTAATTTCAATTCCTGTTCGCTATACAGCACGAGTGCAAAACAAATAATTTATTTTTTGATTTGCAAGTAAAAACATTTCTCTTAATCTTGCATAAGATTTTCATCCTATTAGATATGGACAGCCCATTAATCGTAATTGATAAACAGCTATTTACCCAACCTACCGGCGACCCGTTCGCTGACGTTGGGGGATACGTAATCGCCTATCTGAGTCAGCATGATGCTTACAAACATCTGTCGTTGCTGGAGTTGATTGGTAAGGTAACGGACATTTATGTACGGAAATGGGACGCTAAGCTCAACGCCTTATTTCTGAATTCGACTATCACACAAGGAGCTTTCGATTCCAACAGGAAGGTCTTGGAAACAGTAGCCTATTTTCAGAAGATGTTCAATGATGAACTGCTGGGAAAAATGGGTTTCTGCCGTATATCGGGTCAATACACACGACTGTATAAAGCCGGTCGTGACAATCATATTTTGTCCGGCTCTGGTACGTTTGTTAATTTTTATGCCTCGTTTGAACCCGGATTATATTTGTCAAAAGAAGTAATCACACGAATTTTTTTCGTGGCACTTGGAGTCGTCAAGTTGGGCGACAAGATTGGTCTCATTTATAGCAATAACCAATCTGTTACAGAATATTTTGTTCAGGAGAACTGTCGCCGGAATCTACTAAATCTCACTTCATCGCCTGAGCCGGGGTTGCTAAGTTCTGAGTTTACGAATCCTGCGAACGCTTTGTTCGGTTTCGCGGAACAGTGTATGCGTAGAAAGGCTTCGATTGTGGGCTTCAACCCCGAAACCGGTATTGAGGATAAAGATACTGACCTGAATCTGCTTCATTTTACCAACTTCGGTGCTGGGCCTACCATTGACCTTTATGCGTTACCTGCTAACGTTTTTCTATTTTACTCGTCGTGTCTAAACATACGTAATCGTGGCGAATGGCAACGATTCGTGACGTCCTACTACGGCAGTTCTAAATTCAAGACGGCTAAGTATCGGCCAAACGCTGATGCGTGGATTGACGATAAAGGCGCGGCTCTTGAGCAGGAAACGTATAAAAGCTGGCGTAATCGTATCTATCAGAAGTTGTTAGATGGTGTACCTATTCATGCCGAATTCATCCAATGGCTTTGGAAACGGAAGCAACCGCTCCGATTCGCTATTATTGAGAAATACCAATTACTTGTCAGAAATATGGAAAGACGAACCCTTGAAAAAATCAAAGAATTGGCTGCCTTCATTACATCCGACCGCAGTGAAGCTAATATCCTGAAAGATGTTACGTGGCTGAAAGGGTGTAAAAACCCTAACGACGTTCGGCAACTGTTGCTACGGTTAGTCAAACGTAATTATGATTCTGGGGCTTTGGCTCCACTGCTAACCGCAGAGGACTATGCTTACTCTCTTTTCCCTGACGGAATCGGGTGGAAAGAAGTACGTGACGTGCTGCTGATAGCTGTCTATCAAAAAATGCATGAACTAAACTTGCTGGGATTGGACATTGACGACGAAAACGAGGAGGAACAAGAAGACGAGACCGAAGACAATAATTAAAACAACTCTAACCGATGACACTGAAAACACAAGGATTCATCCTGATTGACGTGGATGTAGTTGCCCTAAACAATGCGGGTAAATCGTCCGATGATCGTTTTGACAATGCGGTTGTCACAAAGACTATTCGTAAAAACGGGCGGCTTTACCCTTACGTATCAGGGCAGGCATGGCGGTATTGGTGGCGCGATACTCTCCAAAAAAACTTTGGCTGGTCAATGTCGCCAATAACCCGCGAGAACAAAGTGGCTTACACGGATGCAGACCCATTTAGGTTTGACGATGACGATGTTTTCGGCTACATGAAAGCCACGAAAGATGCAAAAATGGATGAAAACGGTAGCCCCGTCTTGGACAAAAAAGGTAAACCTGTTCTGGAAAATGCGACTGTTACTCGTACTTCACCATTGAAGAACTCCGCCATAATAGCTGTAGCTGGTACACAAACTGAGAAAAATTGGTCCGTAATGGCACGCCATGAAGGCGATCCAGTTCCTTACAGTAAAGAGGAGTACTCGGCTGTTATGAAGGCTATGTTTTCACTTGATTTAGGGCAAGTTGGCACATTCTCAATGGTGAACCGGACAGGTTTCAAGAATATAACTGTCAAGCAACGAGATGAAGCTTTAGCGAATGGTTCCACCGAGGTTGAGGATGATGTTACAGGGCACTCGATGGTACAGATGAGCAAAGACACTCGGCTTAAACGCAGTAAGGATACAATCGCTGTACTGAAAATCATTTCAGGTGGAGCAATGCAGACTAATAACCTTGCTGATGTAACGCCAAAGTTTATCGTACTGGCGACCACTACATCAGGCAACCACCCTTTTTCACACGTAGCGAAAAGCGAAGGTACTTTTACTGAGATTGCTGTTCTTAACGTAGAAGGTCTGAAAGAGGTACTAAAAGAGTATAAAGGCCAGATTGTTGGGACTGTTTTTGTTGGAAAACGTAGTGGCTTTATGGACGCTCGTAACCAAGAACTTGAAGCCCTGACTACACTTGGCGATGATTATCCTACGGTTAAGTTCGTGTCCATTGGCGAAGCGATTGACGGGTATTGCGCCCAACTTGATGGCCAGCTTACATGAAACTCTACACCATTGATCTGACGAGTTGGACAGCGAGTTTCCGTTATCCGAATCTAATCAGCGGCTTCCAGCCTACGCTGGAAGTTCCGCCGATTAGCACGGTTCTGGGACTTATTAATGCCGCTGCCGGGCAGTATCTGCCGCACCGCGAATTGATGCTTGGCTACTACTTTCAATTTGGAGCTAAGTGTGTCGATCTGGAAACTATTTATCAGATTGAACTGGATAAAAGAACAGGTCGCCCTAACAACAACGTCAATACGAACGTACTCCGACGGGAGTTCATGTTTGATACGTTCCTGAGAATCTATACGAATCAGCCAACTATTGCTGACTATTTCCACCAACCCCATTTCCCGCTCTCGATGGGCCGTATGAATGATTTGGCTACGGTAGAAAGAATCAGTTCTGGGGCTATTGACTTCACTGACGTAGCCAACGCGTCACTGATTCGGGGGCAGGTTGTGCCGTTTAGTATGAACCACTTACCCGGTATTATTCAGGCACTTCCAAAGTATTTCACCAACGATATTCCCCGGCAGAACATTGGTACGGAACCTTATTCTGTATTGAACTGGCACACCCGGTCTGTCACAAGCCGACTGAGTGGCGTGAGAGACGATACGTTAGGTAAAGACGCGGTTGACGTTTATTTACACCAACTCGACTTCTCGGATTTTGTCCTTACCGATTAAAAGCAACCTGCCTAATGCTTGCCAAATCTGACCCGCCTTTATCCTTAGAACAACACGTTGCCGACTGCCTTCTTGTTCAGGATTGGCTGATGCAGGGCTTTCCACAGGTAACTCGATTATCCGGTATAACGATTGACTTCTGGGAAGCCTTGCGGGTTGCTATTGTCTTCCACGATTTAGGCAAAGCGCATGGTGAGTTTCAGAAGGTACTTGATAACAAAACCAATGAGTGGCATTGTCAACGGCATGAGTTATTTTCATTGCCATTTCTTGAAGCCTACCAATTGTTAGCACCTGAAGTTCATACGCTGATTCGCCTGGCAGTAGCTGGCCATCATAGGAGTTACAATGCTCTTCAGGAGAAGTACATCGCACACGTTTATCAGGGCCAACCTGTTTGGGGATATGAATCAGACGAAGACGATTTGTTGAATTTTACGGATGAGTTCAAAAAAGTTAATGAAGTCTGGGTCAGAAACTATTTGGCGAATTCATTCAATTTTCAGTTGGACTCAATCAAGCCCATCCAGCCTGGAGAATTAATAAATTCCTACGTCGCTAAACATGCTTATATAGGTTCTCACCCCGATTATCTGAACTTGCTGCTTCTCTTTGGAGCGTTAAAGCACTGCGACCATATGGGTTCAGCCCGAATAGATAAAGTGCCGTTTCTTGTGCCGTCAGACTTCACCTTTTTACAAGAGAAAGAAAGCGAACTACAGCAAAAAGGATTCGACTTGTATCAACATCAGAAGGATTCGGCCCTGGCAACCGACAATGTTATTTTAACATCGCCTACGGGTTCGGGTAAAACCGAAAGCGCGTTACTTTGGGTACAACAACAGATTCAGACCAACGGTAGCGGACGAGTTTTCTACGTTTTGCCTTTCACCGCATCCATAAACGCCATGTTTGAACGCTTTAACGATAAAAAAGGCGGTATACCAGAACAAAAAGCAGGCATGGTGCATGGCAAATTAGCGTCTTATCTGAATCAATACTTAGACGAAGCACAGTATGAAAAAAGCCAGAAGAAGGAAACACTAAAAAAGATTACTGAAAAATTTCGTACAATACAAACTCCGCTCAAAATAGTAACACCGTTCCAACTGCTTAAACACTTATACGGGCTGAAAGGCTTTGAACAAGGTCTTTTTGAATGGGTCGGTGGCTACTTTATATTTGATGAAATCCACGCCTACCAGCCTGACGTAGTGGCTCAGATAAAGGTATTGCTTGAGTTTGTTACCCAACGATTGAACGGAAAAGTCTTTATTATGACGGCCACAATGCCCACCTTTCTTCAAAATGAATTGCAGGCTTCTATCGGCTCATTTACACCAATTAAAGCAGCAGAAGATTTATACAAAAAATTCATTCGTCATCAGATTGTTGTTCAGTCAGGCTTGCTGGCCAATAATCTTAATTTGATAAAACAGCGACTTAAGAACGGAGATAAAGTGATGGTTGTCTGTAACACTATCAGGCAGGCACAAACTGTATTTAGGACACTTGAATTGCTTGCGAATGGAGCCATTTTACTACACAGTGCTTTTAATAGTCGCGACCGTTCAAAACACGAAAAAGATTTGTTGAATGCTGAACAGGGAAATGGCAAACCTATTCAGTTATTAGTTGGTACACAGGCCATTGAAGTTAGCTTAGACATTGATTTCGACGTACTTTTTAGCGAACCGGCTCCTATTGATGCATTACTACAACGATTTGGGCGAGTGAACCGCCACCGAAAACCAGAAAAAGGTATATGCGAAGTAATTATTTTCGACCAAGCTAACCCCACTGACAAATTTATTTATGATTCGCAGGTAGTCGCTGATACAGTTACAGTACTCAAAAAAATTGAGAAACAGCACGATGGAGTCATTCAGGAAAACGAATTAGGTAAGTGGATTGATGTTGTTTACCCGGACTGGAATAAACGCCAACGAACTGACTTTGAAGACACTTATCAACTTTTCAAAGCAAACGTCAACGAATTAATTCCACTCCTCCATAGCTGGGATAACGAAGAAGCTTTTTACAAAAAGTTTGACGGGATTAAAGTATTACCCGCTGTACTTTGGGAGGAATACAAAACCCATTTAGCTGCATTTGAATTTATAGAAGCTGAGTCATTGCAAGTTCAGATTCGCAAGCAAAAATTCGCGCAACTCCTACGGGAATGTAGTATCCGTAAAGAACTCTATGTGTTGGCGACTAAACGGAAACTTATTAATCTGACGTACTACCTAATCAATCGTGGTTATAGTCCTAAAATGGGGCTTGATTATGATGAGCAGGAGGAGTGGCCAGAAAGTGATGATTTTGTATGAAGCAAAATAGTAATTACTTTTTAATATACTATTTCCCTATATTTAACCACAAATAGCATGTCAAAAAGTAATGACAAAACCCAAAGGAACCATCCATTTCCAGCAGGAAAATCAATTGCTGAAGTTTCTGGAAGACTATGAGTTGAATATTTTCACGACGGATAACCTTCGGCAGTATGACGAAATCCGGTCGTTGGATCTGCAGGCCACACTCGAAAGTCTGGCCCGTCGAGATCCGCCGTTTTTGATTCGGCTCGAAAAAGGCAAGTATGTTCACCGACGCTTTCGGGATGAGTTCGTTATTAGCAACTATCTGGCACGCGATGGCGTAGTGGCCTACTGGTCGGCGCTAAACCGTCACGGGCTGACCGAACAGTTCACCAATCAGGTCTTTGTACAAACGGCCAGGCTCAAACAGAACAAGACAGTCCTGGGGGTACACTATCAGTTTGTAAAGGTCAAGCCGCAGAAATTGATCGGCTACGAGACGGTAGGCTATGGAAATCACCGTTTCCGGATGTCGGACGTGGAGAAAACGCTTGTCGACTGCTTCGATTTACCCGAGTACGCTGGTGGATTTGCCGAACTGTTGCGGGCGTTTGTATCAGCTACATTGGATGCACAAAAGCTGGTGCGCTATTGTCAGGCCATAGATAACGTATCGGCCACCAAACGAATGGGCTATCTTACCGAGATCGCTCAAAAGCCGGGTATGGATGAATTCCTGACGTATGCCAGCGGGGTTGTCAACACCAGTTATACGCTGTTTGACCCGTTTGGAACCAACGAAGGGGCCTTTGTCAACCACTGGCGGCTACGCATGAATCTGTCCGAAGAGGCTATTCTGAGTATCATCCAGAAGGAGTATTAACCTGTTTACCATGATTTTACAACGCGAAATAGCCGATGTAGCGGAGCGTCTTCAGGTCAGCAAGAGCACGATTGATAAGGATTGGGCTTTAGGCCACTTTGTCAATTGCCTCTATCAGGAAGAAGACTTGCGGGATCGGCTGATTTTCAAAGGAGGAACCTGTCTGCGTAAATGCTATTTCGGGGATTATCGGTTTTCTGAGGATTTAGACTTCACGGTTCTTGATCCCCCGTTTGATTTTAGTCAGGAACTGTTAACCCGTGTATGCAGGCAGGTGGAATCAATTAGTGGCATTCGCACACACATACAGGAGCTGCGGCCACTTTCCTATAACCAAAAGCTGACCGGTTTTCAGGCAGATGTCAAGTTCTGGGGTGCCGATCATCCCCGAAATCAGGCTCCATTACCAGCCGAACGCTGGCAAACCCGTATTAAAATCGAAGTCATTCTTTTCGAAGAAATGCGCTTCGAGCCTGTTGAACGACCCCTTTTTCATCCATATTCGGATCGAGAGCAGCTAACGGCGACACCACGATGTTATACGATTAACGAGGTACTGGCCGAAAAGCTGCGGGCGCTAATCCAACGGAAATACACCGCCCCCCGCGACTATTACGACATCTGGTATTTGAGCCAGCACGTGCCTGGACTTGACTGGTCGGTGATAACGGCAGCTTTTCACCAGAAGATGGCCTTTAAAGGACTGACCTTCGAGGGGCCTCGTCAATTACTCAACGAGCAGCATCAGAAAACGCTGACGTTGCACTGGCAACAGACCCTGGGGCACCAGTTACCCGCCCATCTGTTACCAACACTGGCCGACGTCATGAACGTATTAGAGGGACTATTTATTCAGATTTTTTGATGCTATGCTTCCTACCGCCACCCTCGTCAATTACCTGCATCTGTGCCATCGCAAGCTTTGGCTACACGCCAATCATATCCGAATGGAACACACCTCCGAACTGGTGAGCGAGGGGAAGCAGTTGCACGAACATGCCTATCCGCAACGCGCCGAACGCTACCGTGAAATTACACTCGACGGGTCAATCATTGACTTCTATGATCCCTATGACAAGGTAGTGCATGAGATCAAGAAGTCCGACAAGCTGGAACACTCGCACATTGCCCAGGTTCAGTTTTACCTGTATCTGTTACGTAAAAATGGGGTAGAAGGGGCTACGGGCCTGATTGAATACCCCAAACTTCGCCAGACTGAGCGGGTACAACTGGAGGAGGCTGACGTCCCGATGGTAGAAGGCTGGATACGCGACATTGAGCAGATTGTTGACAGTGAGCAGTGCCCCGGCCGAATTGCGAAGTCGAAATGCCGGTCCTGTAGCTATTTCGATTTTTGCTACGTAGAAGAAATACCCGAATAAATAAGCTTCCTCCTTTATTCCATCACCATGAAACAACCCAAATACCTGTTTAACGCTGGCCGGATGAGCCGCAAGGACAACACGCTGAAATTTACGCCGGTAAACGAGGATGGTACCGAAGGACAGCCGCGCTACCTACCCATTGAACAGGTGGGCGATCTGTATGTCTTTGGGAGTCTGGATGCCAACAGTGCGCTGTATAATTTTTTGGGGCAGGAAGGCATTGCAGTCCATTTTTTCAACTACTACGAACATTACACCGGTTCGTTTATGCCGCGCGAGTATTTGCTGGCGGGCAAGATGCAGGTTGATCAGACCAGGCATTATATGGCAGCCAAAAAACGGATCGAGATTGCCCGTCGATTTGTGGAAGGAGCAGCTAACAACATCCTGCGGGTATTAAAATATTATGACAACCGGGATAAAGCCAAACAGCTAGCCGATGCCATTGCAACCATCGAACGTTTACTGGCCAGCGTTCCGACCACAACCGACGTTCCAATGCTGATGGGTATTGAAGGCAATATCCGGCAGACCTATTATGGTTGCTTTGACGCGATTGTGGGCCAGACCTTTTGCATGGATGGCCGGAGCAAACGTCCACCCCAAAATGAATTAAATGCCTTAATCTCATTCGGCAACATGCTCTGTTATACCGCCTGTCTGAGTACGATTTACCATACCCAGTTGAATCCGACGATCAGCTTTTTGCACGAGCCAGGTGCCCGCCGTTATTCGCTGGCGCTGGATTTGGCGGAAGTATTCAAGCCTATTTTGGTGGACCGGCTCATTTTTCGGATGATTAACAAGCGTCAACTCCAATCATCTGACTTTCGGTCTGAAGTGGGTGGGTGCGTCATGAAAGATGCTGCCCGCAAGCGGTTTGTACAGGGTTTCGATGAGCAGTTGAAGGAGACGATCAAGCACCGGGCACTTGGGCGGAGCGTTAGCTACCGACACTTAGTCAAGCTGGAATGCTATAAACTGCAAAAGCATCTGCTAGGTCTGGAAGACTATAAACCATTTAAAGCCTGGTGGTAAATCGGGTAAGCTTATGTATGTAATTTTGGTGTATGACATGGGACAGAAACGCGTCGGGAAGATGTTAAAACTCTGTCGACGCTATCTAAACTGGATTCAGAATTCAGTATTTGAGGGCGAGATGACGGACGTGCAGTTAAAGGAGTTGCTCCACGAAGCTGACCGTATCATGAAGGATGATGAAGACAGCTTGATTTTGTTTAAAAACCGGGAGAAAAAGTGGCTAGACAAGCAGATCGTAGGGGTCGAACGGCAATCGACAGATAATTTTCTATAAGATGTTTGTCGTCAACCGGCTCAAAATTGTTCTTTGACATCTTGACAAAAGGGTAAAAAATACATTGTATTTGGCTTAACTGTCTAGTTTACAGACAGTCGTCGGTCGGCTAGGGTTTTCGTACGATTGCCGACCGACGACTCTTCTATCTATTTGCTGGCAATACATGTTGTGTCTGGGCGTTGCAAACGCCTTTTTTTAGGCTTAGTTTAACGGCTTCTAATCGTACCTGACTGGAATTGAAATATATCCGAAGGGCAGCACCGCCTAATGACGTGCTGCTTCTAATCGTACCTGACTGGAATTGAAATTAATGAACACCCGACTGTAGGCAATCGGAGCAGTAGGGCTTCTAATCGTACCTGACTGGAATTGAAATTGGAATGGTTTCACGGGTACTGACTCGCTCGATAGACTTCTAATCGTACCTGACTGGAATTGAAATTTGTTGAGCCTGTCAAATCGAGCATTACCCCTCCGGTTCTTCTAATCGTACCTGACTGGAATTGAAATTTGGAGTAGTCCAAATTCAATCCTTTTAGAAATGTTATCTTCTAATCGTACCTGACTGGAATTGAAATAGTTAAACCAGCAAAAGAAGAAATGAAGTATCTACCTTCTAATCGTACCTGACTGGAATTGAAATACGATTAACCACAGCCAAATTTTAAGCCGATGTAGACTTCTAATCGTACCTGACTGGA
>JBBSTD010000156.1:0-11223 GCA_038236215.1 Cytophagales bacterium
CTGCAGGGTATCGGTCAGTAGCGGCTTCAACCCCTCCGGAACGAAGTTCGCTTTTTCGACGGCCGCTTTGTCGATGGGCAGGAACAGCACCGAAGCCGGTAGGATATTAGTCATCTCACCGCTGGTCAAGGGTACCTGAATCGCCGGACTGTTGGTCTTGATTAGGTTGAGGTACTGTCTCAGATCAATCCCGTTCTTGACGCCTGCTATTTCGTAGAAGGGGATGATATCGTTTCGCCCTTTATTGAACTGGGCGAAGTCGAGCGATATCGGCAACGCGTCCGATTCGTAGGTTTTGCGTTTCATCTGCTGAATGTACCACTCGGTGCCCAGCAGGCTCAGATTACACACCCGCACGTCGCGCCGGAAGCCTTCGACCTCCTGCACGTACCAGAGCGGAAAGGTATCGTTATCCCCGCCGGTGAACAGGATCGCGTTAGGAGCGCACGAGTCGAGCGTATTCTTGGCGAAGTCGACGGAATGGTAGCGGTCGGCGCGGTTGTGGTTATCCCAGCTCTTGGATCCCATCAGTACGGGCAACAGCAAGCCAAATCCCACCACTAAACCGGTGCGCAGGGACGCTGATCGCAGCAGGGTTCGTAATCCCTGGGCCAGGGCCATGACGCCCAGCCCGAGCCACAGGCTGAAGAAATAGAACGAACCCACGTAGATGTAATCCCGTTCGCGGGGCTCGGAGGGGGGTGAGTTCAAAAATACCTGAAGGCCAACACCGGTCAGCAGAAACAGCAGGCCGACGACCAGAAAGTCACGGCGACGCCGAACGGATTGAAACAGCAGACCGAATAGACCCAACACAAAGGGTAGCATGTAAAAGTTATCCCGGGCTTTATTAGCCTTCAACAGGTCAGGGACGTTTTGATCCGAAGACCAGGGGAGCAGGTACCCCGCTCCCTCCTCGTCACTCTCGCGTCCGGCGAAATTCCACATTAGGTAGCGCCACCACATGTGCCCTAATTGGTGCGTGAAGAGAAACTTCAGATTATCTCCCATGGTAGGCTTCTGCCCTTCGGCCAGGCCCAGCAACTGGCGGTACAACTGGGGATGATTCAACTGGGTGCTGTACAAGCGGGGCAGGAGCATCTGGTCGCCCGGCGCGTAGACGTACTCGGGCTGGTAGTCGAAAATGACATATTTGTCTCCTTCCTTTTTCCACAGGGGGGCACCCCGCTTCTGATCGATGGGGCGGGCCGTGAAGAGGGGGCCGTACAGCAACGACCGGCTCCCGTACTGCTCCCGGCCCTGGTAGGCGCGGAAGTTGAGCACGTCACTGGGATCGTTTTCGTTGATAGGCGGGTTAAAGTCAGCCCGGACCAGCACCTGGAGGTAGGACCCGTAGCCAATCAGGACGAAGGCACTGGCGAGCAGGGCCGTGTTGAGGCCTACCCGCTGCCGACGGGCTGACCAGTGAATGCCGTACCCGACGGCTCCCAGCAGCGTCAGGGTGAACAGGATCACCCCCGAGTTGAAGGGTAAGCCGACCGTATTGACGGCCACCCGTTCGAGGACGAAGGCCAGGCCCGGCAGGCCCGGGATCAGGGCGTTAACAACCCCCAGTATCAGTAAACCAATGCCGAGCGCGGCCACGCCCCCCCAGAAGGTGGGTTTAGCACGGGTCTTGAAGTAATAGAGCAGCGCCAGTGGTGGTACGATAACTAAGTTGAGTAGATGCACCCCGATGGAGAGTCCGATCAGGTAAGCGATAAAAATAAGCCAGCGATTGGCCGCCGCTGGCTCGTCGATGCGCTCCCAACGGAAAGCCGCCCAGACGACGATGGACGTGAAGAACGATGACATACCGTACACTTCGGCTTCCACGGCCGAGAACCAGAACGTATCCGAAAAGGTGTAGACCAGTGCCCCGATGGCGCCCGTACCAATGATCAGCGCCGTGTCGGCCAGCGAGTAGGCGCTCTCTTCTTTAGCGAGCACCTTACGGGTTAAGAGAGTGATTGTCCAGAACAGGAACAGAACCGTGAAGGCACTGGCCAGCACCGATCCCATGTTGACCCAGTACGCCACGCGGGTCAGATCGCCCAGGGAGAGCATGGAAAAAATCCGGCCCAGCAACAGAAACAGGGGTGCCCCGGGCGGGTGGGGAACCTGGAGTTTAAAGGAAGAAGCAATAAACTCGCCACAATCCCAGAAGCTGGCCGTCCGTTCGACGGTGAGGGCGTAGGTCGTCAGAGCGACAGCAAAGAGGAGCCATCCTGCGAAGGTATTGAGTCGGGTAAAGGAGGCCATAGCGATGTAGGAGTAGCGACGTATAGTTTGTGTAAGTAGTCGCCAAAACTACGGCCTAATGATGCCTGACTGCACTGCTTGTTCTGTTAAGAATCCTTAACAAGTAGCTGTTAGTCAGTTAATTATTGTTAAAACGTACAATGCGAATACCGGAGCTGAATTTTTCCACATCCGAGCGTTGATGGACATTCTCTTATTTACGAAATTAAATGTAAAACAGCCTCCTAGTGGAGTCTTATAATGGAGTGAGAAAGGGGATTGCCGGGGTCAAAAAAGTTGACTCCATTGAGTCTGGGAGCCAATACTGTGAGAGATGTAGACCTACTTAAAAATAAGATTTTACCATTGTACTATCAAAACGATTAGCTGAGTTTTGCCTTTTTATAGTTTTGTACTTTTTTTAGAAAGTGTCCAGAAAAGGTAGCCTATTTGTGAACGAATAATTTTTGTGGAGTATTTGTACTTAAACAATAAGTAACACAAATTATATTGTAATTTAATAATTCCAAAAATTTACTATAATTTCAAGAAAGGCTTACTGAATAATGAATGCTACTCCCCACTTGCCGATCGACAAATTTTATAAGTCGACCCCTAACATTTGCCCTTTAGTAGCTAACGGGTTTACCTAACGTCCGCTAATGCTATGACGCCCAAACAAGCCCAACGGCTGATCATAAAAATAGCCGATATCAACCGGGCCTTAGCCACCGAAAAACGCAAATTTGGGGGCTATGATGACTCCCGTGGTCTGCGCTACTTACCTACCCGTTATTACATCCAACTGGCCGATTACAAAGGGGGACTCGCTTATACCCGCTGGTTTGCCAAAACCTTTCCCGACGATATTGGCACTTATACAACAACGTAAACAACTATATACTGAAGAGTTTTACAATTGTCCCATAATAGAATGCATCCTGAACATAATGCAGACCCACTTTCTCTAAGACACGCTGTGAGGGAAGATTAGCTGGCTGAGTTACGCCAACAATTTGAGGTAGTTTCAATGCTTGCAACCCATAATTAACCACTATCCGGCTCATTTCAGTGGCATAGCCCACTCCCCAAAAGGTCGGTTTAAGTCGATAGACTACCTCAATCTGGCTGGTTTTATCTAACGTTTTAAGGGCAAACAAGCCGATAAAATCGCCAGATGACTTCGTGAAGGCTGGCCAAGCACCTAAGCCAGGATAGTTTTTGTAATAAGCAATTTGTTGTTCAATCAATGTTATACTTTGATCCAAGGCGGTAGCTGGGGTATTAATAAAGCGCATAACTCTTGGATCAGAGTCTAAAGCAAATAGATCAGGGGCATCGGTCGACACAAAATCACGCAAAAACAATCGGTCGCTTTCTAAATACATTAGTCAAATGTAACTTTTTAAGATTAGCACGACAATGGATACACCAACTCTAAAAAGTAAAATTCAATAATATAAGATCGGTGGTTGTTGCAAAAGCCTGAAATTGAATCAAAGAGCTTGATTAGACACCCATTTGTGGTTATTAAAAGCCTGAAAATTACTGGTTAATTGAGTCATCCAGAGCGGAAATTGCCTTACCAACAGAAGGAAAAGTCCATCGGTAAGTCCTGAGCAGGCAGCTTTCTTTGTCCGAACAGGTAAACTTTAGTACCTTGATACGAGCACGGAAGGATTCGGGGACTTGCCAAATCCAAGCAGGAATAATACATGAAAACTAATTTCTTAGTTTTGATTCTTCTAGGCCTGCTGGTTTTTCCAGATTGGGCACAAACTGGGGTCTATACGGTTAGAAGCCTGCCGCCTGAAGGAATTACCCTCCAGAAGGGGTGGCGATTCCAGCCAGGTGACAATCCCCAGTGGGCCAACGTCAACTTCCCCGATCAGACCTGGCCCCTCATTGAGCTAACCCGCGACATCAACGACGCCTCCCCCCTAAATGCAACGAGCATGGGCTGGTTGCGATTGCGATTTTCAACCGACAGTACCTGGCTACAAGAACCCCTGGCGCTGGTTATTCAACAAGTTGGGGCCTGTGAAATCTACCTCAACGGTCAACTCCTGCACCGGTGGGGCGTGGTGAGTGCTGAGCCCCAAAAAGTGATCGCGGTTGATCCCTTGTGGAAACCCATTTCCTTTGCCCTTCGCCAAACCGGGGAGCAAGTGCTGGCCGTCCGGTTTGCCCGTCAGCCCGGTATTCATTATACGACCGTGTTTGAAAATCAGAATCCGGCTTTCTGGATTCAGGTAAAAAAGCTGGCGTCCGCCGACGGGTTTTATCAGCAGTCCCTGGTCCATGTGGAACGCTTTTGGGTGTTTATGATTGGCGTGTGTTGTATACTGGCCATCCTTCACCTGGCTTTTTACCGGTTCGATTCCAGTCGAAAAGCCAACCTCTATTTCGGCCTATGGGCCGTTCTGATGCTGATAGGAAATGTTTTGCAAAGAAATCTGCTGGTCGCCACTCCTGAGGTCGCCGACAAATTCTATGTGGCCAATCTGTCGTTTGGCTGCTACCAGGTAGGTGCCCTATTGCTGCTATTAGCGCTTTACCACTTGCTGGACCAACGCAAAGATAAATTGTATTGGGGGCTCCTCATTTGGGTACTCGCCGGGCTGTTTCTCAACGCCGGGGTCTACGGATGGGGCTGGAAAGTGGGCGGGGTTTTGCCGTTTACGGTTTGCCAAATGAACATTGCCCGGATAGCCTGGCTGGCCATCCGACGCAAGAAAAAAGGGGCCTGGATTATTGGCGTAGGGGCTATTGGTTATTTTCTGTTCTTTACGGCCTTTGTGTTGCCCGGTATGTGGGGGAATGACCTGTTCAATCTGGAAATTGCCAGTCGCCGAATGGTCTTCTTTGTTCTTGCCATCCTGAGTATCCCGGTAGCCACCTCCATTTACCTGGGGTTTGATTTTGCCTTGCTCAGCCGCGCCCTTGAGCAGCAGTTAATCGAAGTCAAAGCGCTTTCTAAGCAAGCCCTGATTCAGGAAAAACAAACCCAGGCGTTGCAGGAGCTGGATACCCTCAAATCACGCTTTTTTGCCAACCTCTCCCACGAATTCCGTACCCCACTCTCGCTGATCAAAGGGTCGGTGGAAAAGATGCAGCAGCAGGATGAACCGGGTTCCGGACGACAATCCGATTACCAGCTCATCGAGCGTAGCGCGGGTCGGGTGTTACAACTGATCAACCAGTTGCTGGACCTTTCGCGATTGGAAGCGGGTAAACTGGAACTGCATCCACAGCCCGGCGAGATAACCCACGTTCTCCAACGGATGGCCGGCTCGTTTGCCTCTCTGTTTGAAAGCAAGAGCATCACCTACCACTACACCGTTTCGCTGCAACCGGTCTGGGTGATGATTGACAGCGACAAGTTGGAGCAGATCATTTCCAACCTCCTGGCCAATGCTTGTAAATTCACGCCAACTAACGGCCAGGTTCGGTTTTCCGCCTCGGTGGAACCTCAGCAAACGGGTAGGTATGCGCTTGAACTCATCGTTCAGGATACAGGCATTGGTATCGCCGAACACCAACTTCAACGCATTTTTGATCGCTTTTACCAGGTTGATGACTCGGCCACCCGGCCCTACGAAGGCACCGGCATCGGGTTATCGCTGGTCAACGAACTGGTTGATTTGCACGGTGGGCACATTCAGGCGGAAAGCACATTGGGCAGCGGTACGACCTTCCGCGTACATCTTCCGTTGGAAACCGTCCCGGCGGAGAAACGAATTGGACAGGAAAGTCCCGGGCAGGAAAGCCCCGGGCAGGAAAGCCCCGGGCAGGAAAGTCCCTCGTCAGAACCTGCGGTCACGCCCTCGTATACGAGTGAGGAAGTCATTCAAACCGGCAAACGGTCGGGCCATTCGGGGCACTTGCTGATTGTAGAAGATAACCGGGAGCTGAGACAGTTTCTGGCCGGGCAATTGTCGAAAACCTATACTGTCTCGGAAGCCGAAAATGGACTGGACGGCTACCAAACCGCATTGAAAATTATTCCGGATTTGATCATCTCGGATGTGATGATGCCCGGCCTGGACGGTATGGATCTCTGTGAACAACTTAAAACCGACGAGCTGACCAGCCATATTCCTATTATTTTGCTGACAGCCAGAGCCGACATGGACAGTAAACTCAAAGGACTCGAAACGGGAGCCGATGAATACATTAGCAAGCCCTTTGGTCTGGTCGAGTTGCAGGCCCGGGTCAAAAACCTGCTGGAAGGCCGCAAAAAGCTTCGGGAACGGTTTAGCCGGCAACTAACCCTGCACCCCACGGAGCTAGTGGTTATGTCCCTTGATGAGCAGTTTCTGCGGAAAGTCCTCGCCGTTACGGAAGCCAACCTGGCCAATGTCGCCTTTGATGTAGACCTGTTTAGCCGGGAAATGGGACTAAGCCGTACCCAACTGCACCGCAAACTGACGGCCCTGACCGAGCAGTCGCCCAATGAATTCATCCGCGCCATTCGCCTGCGTCGGGCCGCCAGCCTGCTCGAACAGCACCAGGGAAACGTGGCCGACGTGGCTTATCAGGTGGGGTTCAGCAGCCCGAACTATTTCACCAAGTGCTTCCGGGATTGCTACGGACAAACCCCGACCGAATACGCCAATGGACGTATTGCCGCCGTCAAAAAACCGTAAACTATCCGGTTTCAACTTCATTCGGCTAGCCTGGGCGGCACAGCGGGAAACCAGACTGCGGTTTTTACCCGGTTATCAGCAAAATCCGTCCATTTCTCTACAAAATTGGTGCATGGCAGCCGTTGAGTACGCTTTGGCCTAAAAATGCTAACGCCCCCCGGACCGGGTATCGTAGGTTTGGGCATGAAAAAACGCTACCTACTTTATCTATGGCTGGCTCACCTGTTGGCTATTTCCGGAACAAAAGCGCAGGAGCCGGTGGCCCCGAATGGAAAGTTTGCGACGGTGAACGGGCTTACGCTGTACTATGAAGAGTCGGGAAAAGGAATGCCGTTGGTACTCTTACACGCCTTCACTCGAACGGCGAATGACTGGCGGTATCACCCTGAATTCGCCCGGTCTTATCGGGTGATTGCGGTCGATTTGCCCGGTCACGGCCGCTCGGATGCAATGGATACAACCCAGGTCTATCGGCACAAAAAAGCGGCTGAATACATCCTTGGACTGCTGGCCCAGTTGCACGTCGATTCAGCCTACGTGATGGGGGCCAGTTCGGGCGGATTCATTACGATGTACATGGCGACGCTGAAGCCACAACTGACCCGAAAAATAATTCTCGTCGGGGCGCAGGTATACTATTCGGCCCAAACCAGAAAAGCGATCACCGCCATGGGGCCCGGAACAGAAAACCCGGCAGCACGGGCCATGGCTATTCAGAAGCATGGTAACCAGAAAGGCCGGTTGCTGCTGAATCAATTCTGGCAGTTCCGCAAGCTGTACGGCGATCCTTCCTTCACGCCCGACGTACTGGCAACCATTCAGGCCCAAACCTTACTGATTCACGGGGACGATGATCCACTGGCCCCGGTGGCGAATGCCTGGGAACTGTTTCAACACATCCCCAACGCCCATTTGTGGATTGTTCCCAATGGCGGACACGCGCCAATGGTTGCACCCGGCAATCTCACTGAATTTAACCGCCGAGTGCTGGATTTTTTGTCTACCACCAACTCCCCATTAGCCCGCTAAACGATGAACCGTCTTTCTCCTATCCTGCTCCTGATTAGCTTGCTTTCTGCCTGTCAAAACCGTTCCGGAACGGAACAGCGTGAGTCCCCGGATGCGTTTATTCCCGACATTCCCCGCACCTGGGACAGCACCGCCCTGGCCGGCTTTGACCTGCCGCTGGCAACCCCCAAAGCGACACCCAAACAGGTCTCATCCCCCTATTACTACCAACTGCCCGAACGGATCATCTATAAGAGCTACCCCATTTATACCCCCGATCGGGAACCCAAAAACTATTTGGCCTGGCTCCGCAAACAGGAGCCCCAAGTGGCCTTTGATCCGGCCAACCTTAAAACCGAAGCCGACTGGATAAAAGCGGGGGAACTCGTTTTCGACGCGTCCATTGACACCACGGTATTTCCCCTTCAGGTGGTGCGTGACACCGCTTTTTATGCGCCGAACAAGATGCCGGTTTCGGCGGAGGGAATTATGCCCTTTGCCCGCTACGTTGTGCTCAAAAAAGGCCTGATAGCGGTCAGCGGCCTGGGGTGCAACATGTGTCATACCCGCGTGATGCCCGATGGCCTGGTGATCAAAGGAGCACAGGGAAACCTGCCCGAAGCCCGGCGGCTAGCGAAATTTTTCCAGAATCCACATGTCCCCCAAGAAGCCGTCCAAGGCTTTGCCCGGGGTCTAACGGCCACTCCCTGGCTTGCTGATGATCCGAATACCTGGTTGAGTCAGCAACCGAGAGAAAAAATCGTTGCTGCCCTAAACGCCATGCCGCCGGGAACCATGTTCCGGCAGGGAGCCGGTATTTTATTTCCACCACAAACACCCGACCTGATCGGGGTAAAGGATCGCCAGTTCCTTGACCACACGGGCTTGAACCGTCAGCGTTCCATTGGCGACCTGATGCGCTATGTCGCGCTGAATCAGGGCATGGATTATTTAGCCAGTTATGCCGGTTTCATGCCGGGGGGGATCGAGGCTAAAATCTTGCCCCCTCCCGGGAAGGCCTTCACCCCAGGCTCGGCTTTTCGCTATAGCGATGCCCAATTGTATGCCCTGGCCCGGTATGTCTATTCGCTGAAACCACCCACCAATCCCAACCGGGTCAACGCCCTCACTAAACAGGGTGAACGTATTTTTGCTCAGCAGGGCTGCGTCAGCTGCCATACGCCACCACTATTCACCAACAATATGTTGACACCCGCCGATGGCTTTACCATTCCCGAACAGCATTATAAGCAGTACCCCATTTTCGATATATCGGTTGGTACGAACCCGGATTACACCTTAAAAACCCGCCGGGGGACTGGTTATTACAAAGTGCCTTCGTTGAAAGGGGTCTGGTATCGGGGGCCTTTTCTGCATGATGGTTCGCTGGCCAGCCTGGAGGATGTCCTGGATGCCCGCCGCATCCGGGATAACTATATCCCCACTGGATTCAAACGAGCGGACGTCAGTACCCAGGCCGTTAAAGGCCATGAATTTGGGTTGGATCTGAATGGGGCCGATCAACAGGCCTTAATTGCTTACCTGAAAACGTTGTAATAGATGAGTCGGGTGCTTAGTTTCTTCGTACTTGGTCTGCTCTGTCAATCGCTAAATAATCCGGAAACAACAAAGCCCGCATCTAGTGTTAGATTTCAGATTCGGAATGCGGGCATCATCGTCAAGGGTTCTTTTTCGGACATTCAACCGGTCATTCACTTCGATCCGGCTTACCCGGAAGCAAGTTCATTAGCGGCTAGCGTGGGGGCGGCGACCATCCGCACGGGCATTGCCTTACGGGATGCTCATTTGCAGAATCGAGGCTATTTTGATACCCAGCACTATCCGCGCATCAAAATGGTCGCTAAACGTATTCAAAAACAAGCGAACACGTGTTACGTAGGCCTGTTTGATCTCACGATTCGGGCCGTAACGAAACCAGTAGAAGTTCCTTTTTGCTACGTTCCCGTGGGTACTAAGGGGCGCCTAATTGGGCAATTCAGGGTGAATCGCCAGGATTTCGGCCTTGGCAACACTAGCCTGGTTTTGTCCGACGAGGTAACGATATTGATTGATGTGGAGACAGACTTTTTGATACGCTAAGAAATCGACAATAGACAATCCAAACGGAATGGCCATTTGTCGATGATATTGATCTACTATAAACGTTCCAATCCATGTGACTTATAGCCTATTATTAAGATCCCTGTAATAGTATTTTACCGTTAACCTAGCTAAAGGTAAGTCTTCCCCTCCCCTTTTTAATATTTTGTATTTTTCTTAGTAGCAGTTCAAAAAAGTATACCTTTTGGTGAACGGTTTCAGGCTTCCAAGACATGGATCAGACTATGTCCGTACGTCAAGGGAAAGCGTTCATTTGGCCAAGGGTTTTCCTGAACGAATTTTTGAGAATGCTTGGGAAGACAATAAGTGGCTAAATTGTAGATAATTACGCGTTTAATAAAAATATATTTTTTACCCTTTAAATGGACGATTTTGGCCCCGACCCGTCCGGGAAAGTGTTTGTTGACAGCCGAAGGTGCGATTGAAACTTGAAACACCGGACTGGCTGAGATTAATCAACAACATCTTAATACCCGAAGGTGCGATTCAGACCGTGCTCACCTCGAGCGCGACATTCGGGTCAAATCGCTTTCAATACCCGAAGGTGCGATTGAGACGCGAGTCAGCAACCGACGATTTAGCCTGCTCATCAACCTTTCAATACCCGAAGGTGCGATTGATACAAAGTGGATATAACCCGTCAGGCCGGGGCACTCGCTCCTTTCAATACCCGAAGGTGCGATTGATACGAGCGGTGGTATAGGTGAGTACGACAAATCCACGCGCCTTTCAATACCCGAAGGTGCGATTGATACCAGTCGGAACAGCCGGAACAGTCGGAACAGTCAGTACAGCTTTCAATACCCGAAGGTGCGATTGATACCTTAGCTCAGTGAGCTACAAAACGACAGCCTTGTCAACTTTCAATACCCGAAGGTGCGATTGATACCCCGCTGTCCTGACAGGCAACTCAAAAGCACAGTTATCTTTCAATACCCGAAGGTGCGATTGATACTCAAAGCGGCACGTACATAGATAACTGGATTTAAAGCTTTCAATACCCGAAGGTGCGATTGATACATTAGGTAACGCTTTACGTCCGTAACATAACCAAGCTTTCAATACCCGAAGGTGCGATTGATACAAATCTCCGAAGGGGCTTGCCTGTGGTATGAAAGACTTTCAATACCCGAAGGTGCGATTGATACGTTCGTAAAAGTTTCCGTACTTATCTGCTAATTCCCCTTTCAATACCCGAAGGTGC
>JBBSTD010000157.1:0-11121 GCA_038236215.1 Cytophagales bacterium
AACGGTACTCACTACCAAAGAACATACGGAATTCTCTGTTATGTACGAGAGACTTCCAGCTATCAAGACCAATAAAAAGTGAGATTTGTAAATTCAAAATGCTGATAACCAAATGGTTGAAATTCCCCAACACGCTCTTAGGATAGGCCGTTGTTAAGATATAATTCTGTTTGCTGCCCATGATCTTCATAAAATCCATCCCATCGATAGCGAAATTGGGCATCTCAATGTCCAGAAAGACTAAATCAACAGGATGCTTTTCCAAGTAGTTGATTGCTTCCGTTGGGTCTACAAACTGAGCTTGCAATTCTAGAAAATGGATCTTGGCAATATAACCCATCAGGTGTTCGATTGCCATTTCCTCGTCATCGACGATAATGCAGGTGATAGCCATGATAAGATGTGGATGCGCAGTTAAGTATTAATAATTAATTGGCAACTATAGAATTTCTCATTCTGGGTAACGGTAAAGGAATACCGATCTTCGTACGTTAAATCCAGCCGCTTGATGAGATTCTCCAAGCCAATATTATTAGACTCCGTCCGATTCTTTTGATTTTTTGAATTGCTGGAGTAAAAACAGATACTAGTTTCGGTTGTCTCAATTCGAATGATTAGGGGGTGATCGGCTTCATTCATCTTTCCATGCTTGAAGGCATTCTCTACCAGGCTAATAAAGATAAATGAGGGAATCATCTTTTCGGCCGTCATTCCCCTGACCGTAAAGTCGATGAAAAGTTTTGTTTTATACCGTTCCTGATGGAGAGCGATAAAGTGATTCACGTAGGTTATTTCGCCATCCAGATTGACCAGATTCAAATCATCCTGCATGCTATAGCGCATAATATCAGAAAGTTTCAAAATGGCCTGCCCTAAATCGGGCAGAGCTTCTGAACTCTTGATGTAGAAATGATACAAGGTATTATACAGAAAGTGAGGATTGATCTGGGATTTCAGCGCTCTAAGCTCTGCCTGTAGGGTCTGCTCCCGCAGTTGAAGTTTTTGTTCTTCCACTTGGCTGCGTTCACGCTCTATGGCCATCTCCTGCCTTTTTGAGGTATTGATCGCTTCCCTGATATCTTCCGTCACGGTTGGTATTACGTTGAATACGTCCAGGGTAATACTCATAAAGAAATAAGCCGTAAAAAAAGCAATAAGAATAAAGACAAGCCAAGTGTTGAAATATCGGGAAATAGTCGGTGGATTAAGTGAATGAGCTTTTAGTACCTGCTGTCGGGCTAAAGCCCAGGACTTTTGTTGAGCGAGGGCTGACTCATAACGAACCGATTCACTTGGTGTCAAGTAGTTAAATTGGTAGAAATAACTATTTTGAACAAACGAAACGTAAACGAGAATGCCCATCACCAGCAGAAACCAAACGATTGAGGCCTGACGTCCCAGCAGTATAGCCGACAGAACGATGAGCGAATGAGCCAAAGCAAAGTCGGTTAGAATAGCATCACTACTTGGATTGCCTACCCCTAACATATGGCAAACGCTCATCGACATAATGGAGATTAGGCTTGCCCATCGAAGGATAGTATCCACCTGTTTATCATTGGATAGAAAGCATTTTCGATTAAAAAACACAATCGATTGTTTTCCCAACAGTAACAACCCATTATACACGAACGAGGCCAGATTGGCCAACCCAACAATCATATAAACGTATCCTAATATGGGATGAGGGACGAAATGCCCGTTAGCCAACTTCTCCATCACCAGAAAAATTGGTGTCAGAATAATGTAACTGGCATTTAGCATTACCAACAACGTCCGTTGCGTTCGGGCAAATGGTTTGGCTAGCTTTTGCCGGGAACTCTCCAATAAATCCTGTAAGCCTATTTCTTCATTTCTCATCTAGAACAGTGGATTTAGGCATAATCGAAGCAGGAAACATAAACGGGAGCTTTCGAGTCAAATACCTGCTCGGTAAGGCCAATCGATTTCACCAAAACATGCGTTCGTACATCTCTTTCAAAACCACTTAACCGGCCCATGGATGGGTGCAGTAGCAGTTCCAACAGCGAATCTTGCTGGTCAATCTCGCACATGGCCGAATGAAGACCATAATGCGCCAGAACACTTTCTAGTAAAACGGGCAGAAGTTCGGGGCGACCTTTCTGAAAAAAGAATCCCTCTAGTACGGCAAACTCATTACGAGCCGGATTGAAAAAGCGCCGGGAGACTGAAAACAATGGGACCAGATTCATTAATACCCAACCCATTACTCCTGGCATTTGGTAGAACCGCCATGCAACGGGATTTGCCTGAACGCCAGCCACGATCTGGCCTTGCTCCTTAAGTACAAAATATTGATTCTGGTATCCGATCTGGGCGAAGGTCTTGAACCGATAAGATTGGTAAAACTGCCGCAGTAGTGGTTGAAGCTGACGTAAGTCAGCGGCCGTCGCCTGGCTAAATCTTTTATCTTGAATAGGAGAGTAACGCCGGAAAAAATAGGTTTTTAGTATGGCCACTGACCGAAAACCTTCTTTTTGGGAGATAGCTATTGAGCGAGCATTTTTGCCCTCGATGTAGGAATAGAATAGGAAAGGAGCTGGGGTATGCTGCTCGACATAAGCTATGGCCTGCTGTTTCAGCAGCCGCCCGTAGCCTTTTCCAGAATGAGTTTCGTCAACAGCTAGATAACGGCCATAAAAACCGGCCGCCTGGGTCGACTCTAGACTAAGGATACGTTCGTCCAGACAATAAGTCCCAATCAACTCACCAGCCTTACGTAAGTAAAAAAACAGGGGTTTAGATAAATCGTGGATTTTGGTTTCCTGATTAGTGTGTTGGTAGCGAACCCCTTTTGTCCCGTAAATGGTACGCTTCAAGAGGTCAACAGCAGCCGGATGTATTGTCCTGCTAGCCGTTATGATCGACTCCCCATTCCGGTATATCTCTAGTTCAGATTGCACATTAGGCATGTTGGATTTGCTCACTTTTGACATGTTTTTTCTATGAACTTCGCTGCAACGTATTAGAATTTATCAACCCTGAAATCAGGCTAATCAGTGTTAAAAGCAGGATTTGGCCTTTTTGAAAATTTCAATATGCTATGGTACGGTCTATAATAGTATAACGATCTGAGACGAAAAAGGTAAACCCTGTTCGTACACAGTTTTGTCCCGTTGGTACACAGTTTTGTCCTGTTCATACAGTAAGCTACAAAATGGTTACTTTTTAACCCCATTTTTCGCGTTGACTTATCAACTTAAAACTAGTTAAGTGCAGTCATGACACATCAATTTTATGACCAAACAGGTAGCGCTAAAAAGTATGGTGAGGAGTGGGAAAGTGAGATGGAGATTACGTATGTGGTTTACTTGATTGATGGTAGTGGCGAGGAGTTCTTTGTAGCCCAAGAAGATGAATTGGTTCGGGTCAATATTAACAACGATCAAAAGCCACTGGTTGTAAAAACCATATTTCAAATAAGCGCGCAACTGGATAGACTACGGAAAAAACACTCGTCCGATCTTAGACTCTTTGCACTCGAATATGGTGAATTCCTTGAAAGAAAAGGCCAACTAAAAAATTAATTGAAGAGGTTGGAAAGGGGAAAAGGGACGGGTCATAACCCAGATTTTTACCCCGAAAACAAAAGAGAACAGGGCTAAAACGTCCTGTTTTTTTGCGTGTTTTTTTTTACTTATTTTAATATATTTTCTTTCATTTTATGTAAAAAATTCCTATATTTATACTGTCAATCAAGCAGTTAATTAACGTCCCAAAGCCATGCTAACTTTTCAAGCAGAATCCGCCTTCGAGTTTGATTACAGCTACACCCCCGGCGAAGCACCAACCTACGACTATCCCGGCTCTAACCCTGAAATAGAAATCACAAAAGTACGGCTCAATGGAATTGAAATTCCCATTAAAGCCATCACTGGCGAGATGTATGAAAATATGATAGAGTACGCCCACGAGAACCACGATTAACCCGTCAATGGCCCCGGCTAAAGGTCGGAACTACTTAAATCAATTTTTCAACTGTATAAACCCCTTTTCCTATGAACACCCCACAAACACCCCGTGCCGAAGCTCTACAATTAACCGCGCAGATTGTCAAAAAGACCCGTATGTCATTCGGTAAAGCACAAAAACAGGCTTGGGCAACCCTAAAGTTAACCGCGCAAATGCACCAGCAGCCCGTTTCATTCTACTACCGCAAAGAGGATGGTAGCACCCGTTACGCCATTGGTTTTTACGGAGACTCAAGCCAAGAACGCTCACAGGCAACCAGTCCCGTAACTAGTTTAGCCATTCGTTATTTCGACCTGTTAGCGCAGAATTGGCGTTCGTTTCGGGCCGACCGGCTGATTATCAACTAAAGACCTTACCAATAGCCGTTTCGACGGACCGCCCGAAGGCCGGACGGGTCAAGTTCCGGCCACTAACTTTTTCTTTTCCCCCTTTTCAATTATGACAAAGTCAACCGCCACCGCAAACCAAAACGGGACTACCCCAAAATCCGCTGAACAGGTCAATGAATTGACCGGCGAAGTATTCAGCACCGGAAACGCCCCCCGTTTTAAGTATTTAGAGGGCCACCCCCGGCAGTATCGTTTCGATGCAAAGGAGGGCGTTTTTAACATTAACGGCACTGAAAAGTTAGGCCGTATCCTCACTTTTCAACCCGTAGCATGGCGCATTTTTACAGATAATATCCTGAATATGGGTACAAAAAATTGGGCGGAGATTTTTTTCATTGATGAAAAAAACTGCGTATCGGCAGTGCTGTTTCACGGCTATTCTGTCGATAACATTTTCCGGCTTATCGAGCCACTGTATTACGATGATTTAAATTTGTCAGATGTGGTGATTACGGCGGTAGCCGAAAAGAAAGAATACACCAAAGTACAGCCTAAAGGAGTATACTACATCGCTACATTCTCCTACAAAATTGGCGAAAAGGAGAAAACTGCTGAACTAAAGCAATTTGCCAGAGAAGCCAGGATTTTCCGGCAGGAAACGCTGACCGACATTGCCAATGTCAAAACTGCACAGGGTTACTTTAACCCTTTTACAAACGGCGAAGCCGATACGTCAGAACGTCCCGACGAACTGCCCGCAGGTGTTACACCCCGGCAACTAAATCAGGCGGTAGAGGAGCATTATCATCAGGAAGTCGAAGAAGTAGCTTAACTCCCAATTATTTATCCTAACGTGGCCGGTTGCTGGACGCTTTGGCAACCGGCCCCTAAACTTCTACGCTTATGACTATTACCGCCACTGATATCCCAGCCATCGGCAAACTGCTTCTGAATGCTTGGAGTGCTGAATTTGCGTTACGCATTAGACCACTAACCACAGACTGCGACTATTTGAATCCGGCTTTACACTGGATTTTTCCACAAGCCTACTACGCCGTTTTATTTTCGGCCCGCGCGGTATTAGCCATTGATGGTATCAACGTAGCCAACCCTGAAATCATTGAGAAACGCCTAAACCAGTGGGCGCATGGGGGAATGTATGGCCCTGAATACACGCGGGAGACCAACCCGTTTGCGGAGTTGATGAAGCACCGCCTGAGTGCAACTACGCACCCGCCCCGTATGGGTAGTGTAGAAGCAGCCGCGCTTCATGTGCAATTGACCAAACAAGTAAACGGGGTGGCCAGCGTCCACGAAACGTATATTTTCAGCCGTATGGGTCCTGTTTGCTACCAGTCATTAATTGAATCCCTTCCCATCTACTTAAAAGATGGTTTTGTTGGCCTTAGGGCTACTGTTTTGCTAAAGGGGAATTAATACCTAACCCAAGCCAAACCCATGTTTTTGGGACAAAAAAGCATCGTCTATTTTTTACATTATTCAATATTTTATATTTCATTTAATGTAAAAAATATATTATCTTTACTATTGCTAACCAACTCCAAAACCAGCTATGAAACTCATTAAAATTGACCCAAGAACCTGCTCCATCGAATGGGTAGAAACCACAGCAACATTGCCGGAATTGTACCGGCTGATTGGTTGCCAAACGATTGACGTGTGCGCCCGGCAGGCTAACGGAGATGCTTTGACCGTCGATGATGAAGCCCTTTTAGATGAACCGCAGCCACCTGCGTTTTCCTTTAACGGATTCGGCCCCATTCACGGTGTTGGTTTGCTGACAAGCGTAGATGATGAGGGCGAAACGATAGAGCCATCTATGACCCTTGCCGAAGCCACAAAGCATGTCCGTTGGTTAGGCCATATTCACACCAAGCCCTTTTTCGCTTTTGTTTCACTTGGTTAAATCCACAATGGCCAGCAACCAATAGGTTGCTGGCTAAAATTTCCAGTTCTATGCTCGTAGAAATTCCCAGTCGAATACAACACGAAGGCATTTACAAAGCCACGTATAAAATCAGTGATTCTTGCCCCGTTTGTGGAAGCCCCCGCGGGAAATCGTTTCGGACCCTAAGCTACGATGGTAGCCGACGAATGGACGTGGACGGATGGATTAATCCGTGTGGCCACGTAGATGTTTATTCCGCTATCCGGGCAGAGGCAGCCTTATCAAAAAACTAACCCCTATTCATCATGACGACCTACCGAACTATGAACCGCTATGCAAACTCGGATTTGGGCGAGTTTCGCAATCTATTATTTGGCTTACCTGTTAAGCCCACTGGAACCGCCCAGCACCTCGGTACGCTGTTCCACGCACTACTACTCGAATCCAGCAATCCTATTAATCTACCACCGGCCCAACAGAAACACCTCTACTTAATGCGGGATTCTGTATTAAGAAACAAATTTGCGAGTACCGTTTTAGAATCGTGTTTGGTGGAACAGGTTCAGCTCTGGCAGGACAAGCAAACAGGGCTACTCTGCAAGGCACAAACCGATATTTGGGTAGCAGAAGATCAGTTGTTAGTGGACATCAAGACCACCAGTGCGAGGAGTTACGGCGAGTTTCTGAACCATTGTGAGCAATATGCTTACGACCGGCAAGCCGCTTTTTATCTCGACGGCACACCCGATGCCAGCCGATTTGTCATTTTGGGCGTACAAAAGAAAACTCCGTACAGTGTCTTTTATTTTGAAGCATCAGCCTGTCGGGGTTGCGTAGAAGGAGGCCGGAAAAAGTATCAGGTCCTTTTACGTGGTATTCAGCGGGAAGGGTTTATTCCATCTTCCTGGCAACTCGCTTCTTCACTGGCTTAATCTCAACCGTTTTCGTTCCCCTTTTCAACCCTTATCATTCTGTATGTATCTCTGGCTCTTAGGGTCTCTAACTACGTGGATGTACACCGCTAAAGATGGACACAAATTTCGTATTTTTGGCCCCAATGGAAGAACAGGATTTACCATTGGAATTTACGCGCGACCACCTGATCGCTGCGGCCAAACGCTACTTCGCCGTATTGGAGAAAGCCCGGCAGTTACTGCCTGATGCGGAGGATAGTTTATTGTCCGGCTCGCCCGGTACTACATACTTAAAGAAGATGGGTCACCGGCCTTTATCTAGTGAAGACAGCGAAAAGATTATTCAGGTATTGGGCACCAAAGCCGATAAAGAAGCCTTAGTGGAGTTCGGCCAGGCGCAACAGGCTCTAAGCAAACGCTTAAAGAAAACCAAAGGCATTGGCCTGATTATGGAACAGGCTGATGTGCCTTACCTCAAACTGAGACGAAGGGTTGCCAAACCCGAAATGTGGAAGCCGCAAGAGATGATTCAGGTTGTTGAGGTACTGAAACGGTTGCAGCTCTAACACCTAACCTTGAAATCAATGGGAGGTTTCAAACAGTTTCGTAGTGTCAATCTACATCGATAAAGGATATAAGGCCCATACGGCGGTGGTGCGTGATTCCCCAGCAACAGCCGACCGTGCCGGGATAGTCCAACCGTGTCCGACTATAGCCCTCGCGTTATAATGTAAGAGTGGCTACTGTTTTTAACTGATCAAATAGGTTATCTGTAGGTTCACCCCATGTCTGCCAATACGTTCCGCTATCAACTGCCCAAAAAAGCACTCAAATCCGATTGTCCGGGTTGTGGTCCTAAACACCGCAAAACGTTAAGTCGCTATATCGATACGCAAACAGGCCAACCACTGCCTGACATCTATGGCCGCTGCGATCGGGAAAGCAATTGTGGCTATCATTTGAATCCCTACCATAAAAGCGCGTCCGGCTTGTCTTATTATGAGCAGGTCAGGGCCCGGACTACTATTGGTCCGATCCCAAAAGACTGGTTTACCATGGCGGCCCGCCAAAAGTATGCAGGCGTACTAAAACAGGATATCATTGCCAATCTTATGCGAGGGGAAGGGGCCAGACTCGAACAGGCAGAAAGGGTAGTAGATGTTTTGTTTGACCAATCATCAAAATCTTTGCGACCAAAAGAATCCGAGAGTCCCATCCCAGTCCCTCAAATGGGTCAGTTTTGCACTATTCCGGAGGAGGTGTTTGCCCAGTCATTAAACCAGTATGAACGCAATCAGTTTGCCCGGCTTTTAAGTAGTCATTTTGGGAATACAGTGGCCAACGACCTGTTAAAGCGATTCAACATTGGCACGTCCGGACGTTGGCCTGGAGCCTGTGTGTTCTGGTATATCGATGAGCTGCAGCGAATAAGGGGCGGTCAGATTAAACTGTTTGACGATACGTTTCACACGGTCAAATACGTGATCAAAGGGGGCGAAAAACGTAGCCGAACCACGTGGGTGCATTCCTCGTATGCCCGCCGGTGTGATGAGCTGAATAGGGCTTACCCAGCCTGGCTGACGGCCTATCTGGATGAGCGAAATGAGGTACAAAAATCACCTTGCCTATTCGGTTTGCCACAACTGTTAACGGCCGATGCCAATCAGCCGGTTGCTATTGTCGAAGCACCCAAAACGGCTATTATTAATACGCCTTATTTTCCCGGCTTTGTCTGGATGGCCGTGGGCGCGTTATCGTATCTGAATGCTGAACGGTTGGCACCCTTGCGGGGCCGACGCATTGAGTTATTTCCTGACCTGTCGAGAGATGGCAGTGCGTTTGATCGCTGGAATCGGGTTGCGGGGGAGTTGTTGGCACAAGGATTTCAGATCACCGTTTCGACTTATCTGGAAGACAATGCAACGGACGAGGAACGAACTGCGGGAGCAGACTTAGCCGATTTCTTACTCGAACAATGGCCTGCTCACTCCTCCCAGTGGGAAGAGTAATTCGGACGTTTTTCTGAACGGTAGTCGGGTTGACCCGTCCTGATTTGTGTTGACCGTTTTGTTGTTAATCCCCTTTTATATTGACCAGTCTAAGTTAGTCCGGTTTTTCATTGACCACAAGACTTTCTAGCTCTCTCTTGTCATAGTAGTTCTTCCAACGTCGTTTCAACTTGCCTTCCCCTTGATGAGCTTGATGAGGAACCAGCATATCGCAACTCAAATGGGGGCGTTTGTAATTGTAAAGAAACACCGCCTGTTGGAGTACCAAACGGGCCTGCACCAAGGAGTTCACCGAGTGGTGAGCCAGATATTCATTCTTGACGATACCATTGACTCGCTCGGCAATGGCATTCTCTAACGGATCACCGCTTTCGGTCATACTGATCTGAACATGATAAGCGTCTAGCAAGGCCACATACTCGCCGCTACAATACTGTAGTCCTCGATCGGAATGATGAATTAGGGTCTTACCGATCTGCGGGTTTATATGCTCCAAGGCCATTTGTAGAGCTGCTTTTGAATGTACTGCATGCAAACTCTCAGCGACCTCATACCCCATGATCCGTTTGGAGTAAGCATCGGTCACAAAGGAAATATAGAGACACCCGTAGTTTGTGAACCAATACGTTATATCCGCGACCCATAACTGATTGGGTCTTTCAACGACTAATGTCTTAATCAAATTGGGATATTTTCTGAACCGATGTCTAGAGAAAGTGGTGGTTACCCGCCGTCTCCTCCTTCTGATTAACAGACTGTTAGCCGCTAATAATTCAAAAAGTGCATCCCGGCCCATTTTGATTCCTTTTTTAGTCATCTCCCCCTGGAGCAGGTCATACAACTTTCGTCCACCCATTTTTGGATGATCTTTACGCAGTTTTTTGACCATCTCAATCACGTCGGGCTCGCTATTAACCTGGTCCGCTTGTCGCTGCCAATATTGATAATAGGCTTGTCGGGTAAACCCAAACCATCCTTCTAACTGCCGAATGTGCAGGTTAGGGTAATTCATCAGTATGAACCGGATGGTTTGGTAACGGACTTTTTTTCGATATCAACCCCCAACTCCTGTTCGGCTACCTGAATTAAGGTTGAATAATACAAAGCTTTGAATGTAGCCACTTCCAGTTCCTGTTCGAGCGCATGAACCCTGGCTCGCAGTTCACTGGCTTGATCCTCACGCTGTGGCGGGGAGTCAGGGATGGCTGTTTTGTTTCGATTGGGTGTCATATTGGGTTGTTCAGCGGCCGTTTGTTTGTTTGCTTCAGCCTCTTGCTCTACCTTAATAACCCATTGCCTGACGGTCTTGCGATTGACGTTAAACCGGACAGCGGCCTGATCCAGGTTGAGCTTACCAAGGTGAATCTGTTCCACCATTTGGCGCATGGTGAGTTCATGCTGTTGCATGGGTGATTGAGTAAATTGATCCATAAGTTAACCAGTTTGTGGTCAACATTTTTCCGGACAAGTCATATCCGCGCTCATATAACCGGTATTGACCAGATGCTGAGACGGTAGCAAGGACTTATCAGCTAATCCCCGATGAATCTGAGGTAAGGTATCCGAATCCCCATCGGTACTGACTGTAGTGGCTACGTGGGTAATCAAATGCGGTTGATCCTCTTCGCAAGTTTCACTTAAATGGACTTTATAGCCTACCCAGGTAGTAGAGCGTTTACGGCTGAATCGAGCCTCTAAATCATAGGGGGAGCTGATGCTCTGAGCCGAAGGAGGTAATTCGCCTTGATTTTCCATGCGCCAGATGACTTGGCTGTCTACTACCCTAAACTGTTGAATCCAGACCCGACGCAGAATGTCAACCGCTGGTAGTTGCCAAAGGTGAGTCGCCTGTTGATCCATCTCAATTTGCTCCATGAGCCACAACCCGTCTTGACCGATTTGCTGGGCATAGACTAATCGTTTGGCTTTGGTATAGGGTAGGCGATAATCATCGGCTCGGGGTCCGT
>JBBSTD010000158.1:0-11085 GCA_038236215.1 Cytophagales bacterium
AGCTCCTTGTCACCCGCCATCATCTTAGCGATGGTTTCTTGGCGAAAGGCTTCATAATCAAAGCCGTTTTTATCCCCTTTTATATCCATTTGATTGTCAAGTTAGCAAATCATAACTTGACACACTTTATTGAACACTCTCCCCCCCTCATAAAAAAAGGGCTTTTATGGTAAATATAAGATAAAGTTAAATTATTTCAATAAGCTGCTTTGTTCATGCTGCGATACCTTTACAAAGCGTTGACTAGTAGTCAATCCATTCTGTTTATTGTAATTTTCTACTATTTACTTAAGATTGCCCACGGGAATCCTTGTTCCCTTTTGGAACCTTCTACCAACGCTGCATTAGTATGGCAGCAGCGGCCGTGCAGCCTGATGGGCCATTTTCAATCCCGAATTGACGTTACTTTACCAAAAAAGCCGCACCCGTTTAGATAGGGGCGCGGCTTTTAGTACGAATAGATAGGCTGACTAAATCACCTTGTTAAGGTTCTATAGCTGCCGGGTTTTTGGTGGGCAAACGGGCATCGACTGCCTTCCGCCAGGATATCAGTTTATCGTGCAGTTCGCGCACTTTTGCGGGATTGCTTTCGGCCAGATTTTTTTGTTCGCCAATGTCGGAGGCCAGGTTGTAGAGTTCCAGATCGTGCCCCTCCTCAAACCACTCGACCAGTTTCCAATCACCATCCCGCACGGCCGAACCGGGTGAACCGCCCTGATTACCGTAGTGCGGGTAATGCCAGTACACGGCCCCTCGCTGCATTTTTTTGCCGCGTAATACGGGCACCAGGCTCATGCCATCCTTGTGCTGACTGGGTAATAAAGGCGAGCCTGTCATCTCCAGAATGGACGGATAAAAATCGGTGCTTGTCACCACCTGGTCACTGACTTGGCCCGCTTTGGTAACGCCGGGCCAATACACAACCATCGGCTCCCGGATGCCGCCTTCGTAGAGCCAACCCTTACCCGCCCGTAGCGGGAGGTTAGACGTCGGCTGCCCCTCGGCCGTTGACAGTCCCCCGTTGTCGGCCATGAAAATGACGATGGTTTCCTTCTCGATGCCGTTTTCCCGCAGGGCGGTCAGTACTTTGCCTACTGCCTTGTCCATCGACTCCACCATGGCCCCGTACACGGGCAGGCATTGGTTAAGTCGTACTTTTTGTTTGCCTTCCTGCCCCCATTTATCGGCCAGTCCCAGTCGTTTTTTCTTCTCGGTGTACTTCTCGACCAGATCCTGAGGTGCCTGCAAGGGGGTATGGACGGAGTAGAAAGAGAGGTAGGCCAAAAAAGGATGAGCGCGGCCCGGACCGGACTTGTGTTCGGTAATGAACGATATAGTCTCGTTGGCCAACCGGTTGGTGAGATTTTCTCCCGGTGGGCCATCGGTCAGGCGGGGATTGGCGTAAGGAGCGAAGTAACCCTTACCGCGCGGTGACCCGGCTTCATAGCCCCCTTTGTTGATATCGAAGCCCTGTTTTTCGGGCCAATAGTCGGCGGTTTCGCCGAGGTGCCACTTACCCGCAAAAAAGGTGCTGTAGCCGTTACTCTTCAGGGCTTCGGCCAGGGTAGTTTCGCCAAGCGCTAAATTTTCTTCGTAGGCAGCCGGAAGCAGGGGTTTATTTTTCGTCCAGTGTTTACCCACGGTAGTCGGTTGCGGGGCACCAAACCAATCGGTCGTATGCATCCGGGCGGGGTACTTGCCGGTCATGATGCTGGCGCGGGTAGGCGAGCAGACGGGGCAGGCGGCATAGGCGTTGGTGAACTTGACCCCTTTCTTTGTCAAGGCATCGATGTTAGGGGTTTCGTAGAAAGTGCTGCCAAAAGCACCGATATCTCTCCAGCCTAGGTCATCGACCAGAATAAAGAGAATGTTCGGCCGGGTCTGGCTGCGTTCAGTCGCGGTCGCTCCGCCGGTGCGGGTCGGCCGGGCCGCGGTCGGCTTATCTGGTTTAGGCTTATCGGCGGGGTCGATAAAGCCAGTAGTTAGCACTAACATCAGCAATAGTCCGGTGGTAACCATCTGTTGAGTGAGGTGGCTAATACGTAACATTGGGCGCTGTTTAAACATAGTTGATTCAATCAATTATTCCTGGAAGGCATCCGTTGCTGCTACCTAACGGGCGGGTATTTTTAGTTAGGCCAGCCGCAGTCCTTATTCCGTCTCGTTCCGCAACGTGCGTCCCCCATGGGCGTACAAAAACACGCTGGCCGACAGTACGGCGTGGGCTGGTTTTTCTTTCATCGTTTTTTTGAGAGTATAAAACTGCTCGATGTCTGCCACCCAGTCGCTGGCGTTGGGCTGGTACATGAGCTGCTGCATCACCACATTGGCCACATTGTCATCCGGCGAATCGAGGTGTTTACGCAGTACGTCTCTGGCCACTTTATCGCCAGCGTTTGCATTCAGGATGGATGCCGCAATGATTTGATTGAGTGGATAGTTATCTGTTAAGGCTACCGTTAGCTGGGCCCGATACGGCCCCAAAGCCGGTTTAGGTTGCGAACGCAAGCCCATTAACGCCCAGTAACGCACAATTGGATTCCCGTTCTTTAGCAAGCCAACTTGCCTTTTCAGTGTGACGCTATCGTGAAAGCCCGACAAACTGGCGGCTTCGTAAATGTCCCGGACTGGGTAGTTCGCGTCCTGTTGCCGGAAGGTGTAGGGGTTGGTGGTTTTAGACAGCCTGGCAATCTCGTATTCGGGCAGGAACAGGACATCACGCTGGCTAAGCACGTGGATGCGAAGTTGACTTCTAAACTCGTTCAGTAACGTCTCGTATCCTTTTTTCTGGGCCAAGTTGTCAATTTCCCAGGGGTCTTTATCCTGGTCGTACAGCAACTCGGCGGGGCGGGGGAGGAGCATCTGCTGCTGCACATTGTTCAGCTTTTTGTCTTTGAAATCACTTCGGATGTGTTGCGTAATCTCGCCCACGTCCATATATTGAAGGTAGCGCAATTCCGGTATGTAGGGCATAAATACGCGGGTGTAGGCGTAGTGACCTTTGATAACCGTCCGGGTCAGGTCGTAACTTTCGTCGGAGCGGTCAGAGGACAGGAACAGATAGGGTGGTTCCGGCTTTCGGCGTTCCGGCGTTCCGCTTTCCCCAACCAGACTACGCCCCTGCATATAGGCCGGAATGGCTACGCCCGCCAGTGACAAAACGGTTGGCGCCAGGTCCACGAAATCAATCTTTTCGTCGGTTACGGCACCGGCTTTTTTCCAGGGTGACAGGTGTTTGTACTTTTCGGGGAACCACGCAATAAAGGGCACCCGATGGCCCAGCCCCTTACCATTGGTTTTGGCATCGGGCATACCTTCGCCGTGGTCGGCGAACATGAAAATGATGGTGTTTTCGCGCAGACCTTCTTTTTCTAAACGTGCCAGTAATTCGCCAAATTCTGTGTCAGTTTTTGTGATGGCGTTATAAATCCGGGCCGCCTGTTTGCGCATGGCCGGTGAATCGCGGAAGAACGGCGGCAGCAGCACGGCCGCGTCTTTGGTCTGCTGACTCTCCGCCAACTGGTCGATAATCTGTTTTTTGTACTGCGCAAACGGTTCAGTCATCGTCCGCGACTGGTGACTCGACATGGAATTGAATACGGCAAAAAACGGTTGCCCAGCCTTGCGTTTCCACCAACCGGCCTCCCCCGAACTCTCGTCCCACGATTCCTGAATAATACGCATGGCTGCCGAGGTATTATAGTCAGTCTTGCTATTGTTGGATGTATAGTAGCCTGCGTCGCGCAGGTACTTCGGGAACCCCGTCATGGTATCGGGAATGGGGTAATTACTCCGGTGATTTCCCGTGCCGAGGGTGTAGGTTTTGCAGCCCAGGATGAGCGCGTTCCGGCTGGGCGAACACACGCTGCCCGTCGAATACGCTGCCGTAAAGCGGGTACCTTCGGCGGCTAACTTGTCCATGACGGGCGTTTTAGCCACTTTATTGCCGTAGCATCCAATAAACTCGGGAGAGGTATCCTCAAACGTTAGCCACAAAATGTTGGGCCTGTCTTGTGCAGAAGCGGTGAGTATAACCAGAAAACAAAAGAGCATCGTTACATAGCCCATCCGCCAGCGTCCCGCATGGATAAAACAGCGTAGTATTGGTAGCAGATTCGCTAATAGCGTACACCTCATTATTTTTCGTTTGTTTAATCAGTTCCCCTTTAGGGGCTTTGACAAGTGCCTTTTTTTTGGTGAGTCGTGCGTGATTCCGAAGCTGCCAGTAGCGGTCAACGCAGTTTTAGCTCATCCTTTTTGACCTGATAGAAGTCGCCCACTGCTGCCTTCATTTGTTTTTCCATGTCGGCTAATTTGTCCGGGTTAGTCGTGGCCAGATTAGTGCCTTGGCCGGGGTCGGACTTGAGATTGTAGAGTTGTGGGGTTTGACTCAGGCCGGTTTCTATGTTAACTTCTTTATTGAGCGGCCTGCCTGGATAGGACGGTATAAACGCCCATTCCCCCGACCGAAACGCCAGCCGTCCGGAGGCTTCCAGCACCAGATTCTGCCGACCGGCTTTAGCCTTTCCCAGCAACGCATTGAGTACGTTTTCACTGTCCGTCGTTTTTTCGGTGCTGCCAACCAATGCGGCCAGGGACGCCAGTAAATCAACCTGACAAACTACGGCATCGGATACGCCTTTTTTGATGCGGGCAGGCCAGGAAACTATAAATGGTACGTGGGTTCCGGCATCGAACAAGCTGTACTTGCCCCCTCGAAATTTACCCCAGGGTGTATGCTTGCCATTTTTCTCGACCGCTTCGTCGTAATAACCATCGTTCAGCACGGGGCCGTTATCACTTGACAGAATGACCAATGTATTGTCGAGCAACCCGTCGGCTTTGAGTTTTTTCATGATTTCGCCTACGCACCAGTCGGCCTCCAGAATGGCATCTCCGCGTGGCCCCAGGCCTGATTTCCCTGCAAATTTTGCGCCGGGTACACGGGGCACGTGTGGTTCATGCAAAGCGTAGTAGAGAAAGAAGGGCTTTTTCTTGTGCTGGTCAACAAAGTCTTTGGCTTTACCCAGGAATACGTCGGCCATGGTCTCATCGGTCCAGATAGTATTTTCGCCCCCTTTCATGAAGCCAATACGCGGGATGCCGTTCACCACACTCTGATTATGGCCGTGATGCCACTTCATCTTGGTCATTAGTTCTGGGTTGGTAAGGGCAGTAGGCTGGCCGGGGAAGTTTTTTTCGTAGCTGACGTACAGCGGGTCATTGGCCTGCAACCCTACTACGTGCCGGTTCTCGACGTACACGGTTGGTACCCGGTCGCCGGTGGCGGCCATGATGTAAGACTCGTCGAAACCCAGGTCGTTGGGTGTTTTGGCAATCGCTTTGTTCCAGTCCACATTCCCATTGCCCAGGCCGAGGTGCCATTTGCCCACAACGCCCGTTGCGTATCCTTGTTTTTTGAGCATACTGGCCACGGTGACGGCGGTAGTGTCGATGAGCAGGGGGGCATCGCCAGGAAGAATTTTGGCGTTTTCATTACGCCAGGGATATACACCGGTCAGCAGGGCAAACCGGCTGGGGGTACAGGTGGCCGACGTAGCATACCCATTGGTAAACCGAATGCCCGATGCGGCAAGCTGATCGATATTGGGTGTTTTCAGTGTGCCCGCTCCATAAGCACTAACATCCCCGTAGCCAAGGTCATCGGCGTAGATAATCAGGATGTTGGGTTTGGACACGGATGTTTTTCCCGACTGCGCAGTTGCTTTACTACGGTCCGTCTGGCAACCCAGGAACGCGATGGCGACAAAAAAAAGTAGTTGTTTCATGGAGAAAATACGTTGTGTCACGTGCTGTTTAAAGCGTACTGGCTCAATCAATCTCCTGTTTCCAACCGAAATAAAGTACACAACGAGGTTGAATCAATAGCCCTAGAAGGGTAAAGTCTAATTAGTTTTTTTGTCGAAAAAGTGCATCCTTCGTGGGATTTACTGTCGGTTTTCTGCCTGTTTATCCAGTAATTGACAGCGTTTTAACTCGTTCAATAAGGCTGTATTCCTGTTATCCACGTTCATACCCCTATGTCAGGTCGGTACATAGTCATTCTTATGGAAAAGTTGGACGAAATAACGGAATGAATCAGGATAGAGAGAAAGAACTTGTAAACCGTCTCCTCCAGGCTAGTGCTAAGGGATATCTGGGCGGGCGGTAGCGCAGGCGTTAGGACCGTTCAGTAAAATAAGTGGCCTTGCAACCTATTGGATGCCGAATGCCCCGGGCAAATTCCGGCTATTTAGGCTGACTGCTCCGACGGGTTGGGGCTGTTTTATCCCCATTCTAAAAATCTTCACTAGCTTTGTCTTATGGCTACCTATAAAAATGAGGGTTACGACCCCGAAGAAATAAGCGCCCTGAAAGACGAATGTCAGCAGGAGGGCAAATCGTTCGTTTTTGTCGAGGACGATGATCTGGACGTGCTGGAAGAGGGCGAATGTGCTCATATTCAGTTTCCCGGCAAGTACCAGGGCGAAGAGGTCATCTTCGATGCGCTGGTGTACACACTTCGGCTGCACCACAGCAGTTTAGTGTACGAAATGGCCCTCGAACAGGTGCGAAAAACGTACCCCGAATACGTACCACCCGAAGACCGTAAGCCCACCTACAAAATTACGCCGGAACTGGAAGAGGAAGCAGAAACGGCCCTGACCGAGATTATCGACGAGATCGAAGAGACCGAAACTGTAAAGGTACAGGAACACGTTGATGTGGATATGGAGTCCGATTACGGCATTGCTCTGGATGTTTGCCTGAATGTGGACGAAGTAACCGACGAAGTCATCGAAGACTTTATCAAGCGCTTCACGGGCAATACGTTATCCCTCGATACTACCCTCTATTCGTTCACCAACGAGGAAGAGAATTAATAACCAATTATGAATGATAAATGATGAATGTTCTTCTATATAATTCATCATTTATCATTCATAATTCATCATTTAATAACGTGCAGAGCCCTGATTCGCTTAACCAGGTGGCGGAATTTCACCGCACCTTTCACGCACCCGTTTTAGAAACACCCCAAATTCCGTCCGAAGCCCGTTGTAACCTGCGCGTATCGCTGTTGACCGAGGAACTGGATGAACTCCGCGAAGCCATCATCGACGGTGATCTTGTTGCCGTAGCCGACGCGCTCTGCGATTTGCAGTATGTGCTGTCGGGGGCGGTGCTGGAGTTTGGGCTGGGCGATTCGTTTAAGACGCTGTTCGATGAAGTGCAGCGTTCTAACATGAGTAAGGCCTGCGGAACAGTCGCCGAAGCCGAAGCCACCGTGGCCGAATATCAGGCAAAAGGCGTTCCCTGCCACTTTATCGAGTCGGATGGGAAATACCTGGTTTACCGCGATGCCGACCACAAAACACTCAAAAGTGTTAGCTACTCCCCGGCTGATCTGGCTGGTATCCTGACCAGGTAATAATAGCAACTTCCATTAACGTGCCGTAGTCTTACCGGTTTTATAAATCCTGTACGACTGCGGCTTTCTTTTTATGAATAACTACACATACACCGCCGTTGACCGCTTCCTGCGTTACGTGCAGATTGATACCCAGTCGGACCCGCAGTCGAAAGCGAATCCGAGTACCGAAAAGCAGAAGGACCTCAGCCGGATGCTGTTGCAGGAGTTGCTCGACATGGGCCTTGCCGATGCCGAACTCGACGAGTGGGGCTATGTGTACGCAACCATTCCGGCTAATACCGATAAAACGAACGTTCCCACGATTTGCTTCTGTTCGCACGTCGATACCTCGCCCGACGTGGCGGGGGCGGGTGTGAAACCCATCATCCATCAAAACTGGGGTGGTTCAGATATAACGCTCCCGGATGACACAACCCAGATTATCCGCGTGGCCGACCATCCCGATTTGCAGAACCAACTGGGCAACGACATTATCACGGCCAGCGGCACTACGCTGCTGGGGGCCGACAACAAAGCGGGCCTGGCCGAAATTATGGACGCGGCCAATTACCTACTAATGCATCCTGAACTAAAGCACGGCCGGATTCGACTGCTGTTTACCCCCGATGAAGAAATAGGACGCGGTACCGAAAAGGTAGATATTCATAAACTGGGTGCCGATTTTGCCTACACCATCGACGGAGAGTCGCTGGGTACGCTGGAGGACGAGACGTTCTCCGCCGATGCGGTTAAAATCACCATTCGGGGTGTGAGTACGCATCCCGGCTTCGCGAAGGGGAAACTTGAAAATGCCCTGAAAATTGCCGCTGATTTGCTGGCTTTATTGCCCAAAAATGCCCTCTCGCCCGAAACGACCGAAGCTAAAGAGGGCTTCGTTCACCCCACCCGCATGGAAGGAAATCAGGACCAGGCGATACTGGAATTTATCATCCGCGATTTTACGGAAGCGGGCTTGCAGGAGAAAGAAACCTACCTGCAAAATCAACTGAATGACGTATTGGTCAATTACCCCGGCTCCTCGGCGGAGTTAGTCGTGAACGAGCAATACCGCAACATGAAGGCCGTGCTGGACCAGCACCCGGCTGTGGTGGACAATGCCCTCGAAGCGATTCGTCGGGCGGGTTTAACGGCCAATCGGCGGAGTATCCGGGGCGGTACGGATGGGTCCCGGCTGTCGTTCATGGGGCTGCCCTGTCCTAATATCTTCGCGGGCGAACACGCGTTTCATTCTCGGCTGGAGTGGGTATCGGTGCAGGATATGCAACACGCTGTTGATGTAATTGTGAATGTGGCGCAGGTTTGGGAAGAGCGGAGTTAATCGGATAAAAAAGTAAATGGTTCATGAGAACCGATCCCAGACTAGCCCGCTGGTGCGGTATAAGAAGCACACCAAAACCGAATAACTGGCTTACTTTCATCACATCCATAATAAAGCCAATCGTTTTACTGGCCCTGCGTACTCTACTGCCGACAGGCTACCGCGTCCTTCCAGTACCCGCAACGCACCGGCATAGGCAATACCCCGAACACGGCCCCCTTGAACACCAGATTTTTAGGGTGCAGCAGGTCATGATTGGCTATACTACCCGACCGGACCAGCAGAACGAGTAGCAGAACGGCAACGTATTTCATAGCTTTGCGGGGTAACTTTCCGTAAAGATGGGTAAAAAGAAACCAAAATTTTACGTCGTCTGGCAAGGCCGAAAACCGGGTGTTTATGACGCGTGGGACGATGCTAAAGCGCAGACCGATGGGTTTGCCAAACCGTTGTTCAAATCGTTCGACAGCAAGCCGGAAGCCCTGAAAGCCTTCAAAGACAAACCACATTTGCACGTTGGGCAGGGTACGAAACCCGTAGCCAAACAGGGGAAACTAGATGGGTTGGTTGGCTTGCCCATTCAGGATAGTCTGGTAGTGGATGCCGCCTGGAACACGGCTTCGGGCGATATGGAATACCAGGGTATCTACCTCGGCACGAAGCAGCGGCTGTTTCTGAAAGGGCCGTACACCGATGGTACCAACAACATCGGCGAGTTTCTGGCCATCGTTCACGCCTTAGCCCTGCTGCATCAAAAAGACAGCAACATTCCCGTGTACTCCGACTCCCGGACCGCTATCGGCTGGGTAAAGAAGAAAAAAGCGAATACCAAACTCGAAGAAACACCCCGCAACGCCGAAATCTTCGACCTCCTCGACCGGGCCGAAACCTGGCTCCAGACCCACAAATTCGCCAACCCGATTTTAAAATGGGAAACCACCGTGTGGGGTGAGAATCCTGCGGATTTTGGGCGGAAGTAGCGGTGGGAAGTGAACTCCGGGCGGGCGTACATATGCCTGAGACGAGGAATGAGGATGGAAATGTTCGTATGTTTAGGAGCTGGTAGTAAATTTTATAGACCCCCATTTATGACAGACAAAAACATAGGCTGTTACCAAGTTTTGGGAAAGTCCCCAAGGCTGGTCCCTATTAAATCTGCGGAACTGCTGATAAATAAAACGGTTGTTATTAGTCTTTTAACCAGAGTTTTACTTGAAAGGCTAATGGGCTCAGATTCCACCACAACATAAATTGCCAAACTGTTAAGTGCATTTAATCACACCATTATGAAAGAAGTGTTCAAATACAAGTACGACGAATTATTTAGTCCAACGCTAACGGCCCTTCACAATTTAGGAGGTTCTGGCTCAGTAAGTGAAATTGAAGAACAGGTAGCCTCTATTTTAAAACTCACCGATACTCAAGTAAATGAAATTCATCGTGGTAACACAAGTAAGCTAACTTATCGACTTGCCTGGGCGAAAAACTATTTAAACCGTTACGGGCTGCTTGAGAATTCTTCGAGAGGTGTTTGGGCTTTAACAGAAGAAGGTTTAAAGGTGAAATCAGTTGATAAAGAAATTATAAAGCGAAAAATTGCATCGGAAGATAGAAAAGAAAGGGCTAGTAAACAGAAGATTGAGAAGCTTGATTTGATTGAAGAACAGGACGACAATGAAGAGTTACAGAAAATTACTTGGCAGGAAGAAATCATTGAAGAATTACAAAGTATTTCACCATCCTCATTTGAAAGACTTTGTCAAAGAATATTGAGAGAGTTGGGTTTTCAAAATGTTGAGGTGACAGGACAATCTAATGATGGAGGAATTGACGGTAAGGGAATACTGAGAATTGGAGGGGTTTTATCATTTCATGTAATCTTTCAAGCGAAGCGTTATAAAAGCAGTGTGTCTCCTTCGGTAGTTCGTGACTTTCGAGGTGCTATGGTTGGAAGAGCGGACAAAGGATTAATAATAACAACCGGAACATTTACAAGAGAAGCAAAAAGAGAGGCTCAGCGGGATGGAGCACCGCCGATTGACCTCATGGACGGAAATGACCTGGCAGAAAAGCTGAAGGAACTGCGATTAGGAATTGATATTGAACTTGTAGAAAAAGTGAACATTGAGAGTGTTCAATAAAGTGTGTCAAGTTATGATTTGCTAACTTGACAATCAAATGGATATAAAAGGGGATAAAAACGGCTTTGATTATGAAGCCTTTCGCCAAGAAACCATCGCTAAGATGAGGGCGGGTGACAAGGAGCTAACCGGTAAAGATGGTCTGCTAGCTCCCTTATTGAAAGATTTACTTGCTGCTGCCCTGTCGGGTG
>JBBSTD010000159.1:0-11014 GCA_038236215.1 Cytophagales bacterium
AGCAGCACATCATGTTTTTCGGGAAGTAATAAAAGTAAGCCCAACCTGTTCAAGCTTTAATATACCGGATTGCTGGCCTCTACTTCAGGAGTCTCCCAATCATCCCGAAGGCTCTCTTCGGTTAGTCGCATTCAACCCGTTGTATCCTCTTCTTCATGCTCCAGCAATTTCCTGAACTCATCCTGAACGGCAATAGGCATTTGCTGATATATCACCCAGAGCGAACGAGCAATATCCATCGTAGTTGCTTCCATAGCGTCCGAATTTACATCCTGTCAAATTTACAAAAAATCCTACTGCCCGGCCAGTTTACTCTTTCGGAAACCGTATGAGAAGTAGATAGTTAGGCCAATGACCAGCCATATAACGAAAATCAGCCAGTTGCTGGCTCCCAGTTCCGTCATCAGGTACAGGTTGGTCAGGACGCCAATGACCGGCAGCAGCGAGAAATTATACCGAAAACCCTGTACGGCCAGTATTATCCATACGCCCCAAAATACAAACAGGAGTGGCTTGCTTTCCAGCGTTTGCATCAGGTCACCCGTCGTCAGGGCGTAGGCCGATACACCGAGCAGCACTACCCCAATGATGTACTTGCCGTTGATATAAGGCACCTTAAACTTCGACTGCGCCGTTAACCCTTTGGCATCCAGAAACAAAATACCCCCGCAAACAAGGATAAATGCGAAGAACGTCCCCACGCTGGTCAGGTCCACGAAGAAGTTTAAATCCATAAACAGGGAGGGGATAGCCACCAGAAAACCCGTTACAATTGTCGCGAAGGAAGGCGTCTTGTAGATGGGATGAATCCGGGAGAACCGTTTCCACAACAGCCCATCGCGGCTCATGGTCATCCAGATGCGCGGCTGCCCCAGTTGATAGACCAATAGCGCACTCGTTATCGCCACGACGGCACTGACCGAAATGACGCCAGCCACAAAATCGAGGTTTACTTTCGTAAACACGTAGGCAAGAGGATCGCTGACATTCAGTTCTTTGTAGTTGACCATGCCGGTCAGCACGAGCGTAATCAACACATACAGCACGGTGCAAATGGCCAGGCAATACAGCATGGCACGGGGTAAATCGCGCTGAGGGTTTTTACATTCTTCGGCGGTGGTGGAGATGGAGTCGAACCCAATGAAGGCAAAAAAGACCGATGCTACCCCGCTCAATACGCCTGATACCCCATTCGGTGCGAACGGCGACCAGTTGGCCGGTTTCACGTAGAAGGCCCCTACCCCAATGACCAGCCCGATAACGGCTAGTTTGAGCACCACCAGAATGTTACTCGCCGTGCGCGATTCCTTGATGCCGATATAAACCAGTGCCGTAATTAATACGGTTATGGCACCAGCGGGCAGATTGGCAATCAGTTTAAGGTCGCCCAGCGTCGGGGCATTGGCGTACGCATCGGCCAAAATCCGGGTGCTCTCGGGCAAAGCGCTCAGGGCCGTTCCCGCCTGTTTTGTTTGTTCAACTACATCGAAGGCTCGGGATGCCGAACCGTAGTCGGTAGCAAAGTATTTGGGAAAAGTAACCCCGAATCCACTCAGCATGGACGTGAAGTACTCCGACCACGAAATAGCGACTACCATGTTGCTAACGGCATATTCCAGAATGAGTGCCCAACCGATAACCCAGGCAAAAATTTCGCCGAACGCCACGTAGGCATAGGTATAGGCGCTGCCGCTTACGGGTACCGTACTGGCAAACTGCGCGTAACTAAGGGCCGTAAACACGCAGGCAATCGCCGTGAACACGAACAGTACCGATACCGCCGGACCGCCATTATAACTGGCAATACCGATGGTACTGAATATCCCGGCACCAATAATAGCCGCAATACCAAACGACGTTAAATCGCGGACACCCAGTGTTTTGACTAGCTTGCCCGAATCACCAGCTTCGGCATCACGCAGGATTTGGCTTACGGTCTTTTTACGAAATAGGGACATAGTAAAATGGCAAAAAACCAACGTTTGCTGAGGTTAAACGGCTAAAAATAGCTATTCTTTCCGGCTTTTTGTCTGTTAGTTTTGTGGTCGAACTGTGCAAAAGGACCATATTTTACGTTATCGGTCAATACATACTCCCCATTATGTCCATTCGGGTTCAGAATCTTACGAAAGAATATAAGCAGCAACGAGCTGTCGATCAGATATCCCTGACAGTGCAGCCGGGTGAAATTGTTGGTTTCCTCGGCCCCAACGGAGCGGGCAAATCCACGACGATGAAAATTGCGACGGGTTACCTGCAACCGACCGATGGTACCGTGGAAGTGAACGGGTTCGATGTGCGTACGCAATCCATGGACGTGCGCCGGAGTGTAGGCTATCTGCCGGAGCATAATCCGCTATACCTGGATTTATACGTGAAAGAATACCTCCGTTTTGCGGGGTCACTGCACGGATTGCGCGGGCCTGAGCTGAGTCGGCGGATAGCGGATATGATCGAGCGGGTAGGGCTGGGACTGGAGCAGCACAAGCGTATCGGGCAGCTCTCCAAAGGATACCGGCAGCGGGTAGGGCTGGCACAGGCCCTGCTGCACAACCCGCCCGTACTAATACTGGATGAACCAACTACCGGTCTGGACCCCAACCAACTGGCCGAAATCAGGCAGGTAATCCGGGAAGCCGGTCGCGACAAAACGGTGCTTTTCTCCACCCACATCATGCAGGAGGTGGAAGCCATCTGCGACCGGGTTGTAATTATAAACCGGGGGCATATTGTAGCAGATGGGCCACTGAGTCAACTCCGCAGTGAATCGACGGGGGCGGGCGTGATCGTAGTAGTCGAATTTGAAGGAGACCTGACCAATCCAGCCGTGTTATTTTCCGTTTCGGGTGTGGAACAGGTTGACCGAATTAGTGCCGGGCAATACCGCATTACAGCCGCTCCTGACACAGATTTAAGAGCCGCCATTTTCCGCCTTGCCGCCGACCAGAATTTAACACTCGTCGGACTTCGGCAACAGGAAAACTCGCTGGAAACCATTTTCAAAGAACTGACCCGGTAAGGAGTTACTCACCATCAACCAATCAACTGTTTAACCAGCCCCCTACCCCGTCATCTGAATCGAATAAGGGCCGGTGTACATAAGCTTGCCTTCCAGCCGGATATTTTTTACTGAAATCGACCGGTCTATCGTCAGGGTGTGTCCCGCGTTTACTTTAACGTATTCATTGGCGAAGGGAACCCGTCCCACGGTCCACACGTTTCGGTCCTGCCAGTTGCCGGACGCTACGGTTTCTACCGTATCCGAAAACAGGGAGACCGTCGGAAATTCACGAAAGAGCAACGCGTTAGTGGTCGTATGCTGGGTGCCAAACCAGTCGTTCAGGATGTCGGTGTACACCCGCCGGAAATCAATCTGCATGGTAATGTCTTTATTACCCGCCTGCCCGGTCAGGTTAGCTAAATCGGGATTTTGACCAATGGTGCGGTGTTTTGCATTACTCCCGAACACAAACATGGGAGCCGCTACGCCGTGATCGGTCCCCTTCGAGTTGTTGGAATTGGCCCGTCGCCCAAACTCCGAGAAGGTCATCCCTACTACTTTATCTTCGATACCCTGTAGGGTCAAATCCTGCTGGAAGGTCTCGATAGCCGTCGATAATTTACCCAATAAATCGGCATGACCACCCAGCCGCACATCGGTTTGATCTACCTGACCGGAGTGCGTATCGAAGCCATTGAGGGATACGAAGTAGATTTTCGTTTTTAAGCCCCCATGAATGAGCCGGGCCACAATTTTCAACTGGTCAGCCAGAGAGTTTTTTGCCGTAACGTCCGGGTAGGTAGCCAGGTTCTTCCCCGCATCGGCGGCCCGCTTTATCTCTCCTGCATACCCCACCGACAGCGCCTGTTGCTTGCGGATATAGGCAATCAAATCCCCTGCGTCACAGCAGGGCAGATCGCCGGGGGAGGTTGTACCACCAGAACTAACCAGCTGGTAAAAACTATCGGGGTCATTAAGCGCAATACCCATCGATTGCTGGCTGCCCAGCAACGCGGTGGATGTCAGGTAACCAATCTGAATGGCCAGCGGATCTTCCATCTGCGCGTTGGGATAGCCGGTGGGGTAACCCGGAAACCGGTTTTCGAGGTAACGCCCGGCCCAGCCCGAAACGGACGTCTGACTGGCATCAACGGCCGTCATCCAGATATCAGTAGCCCGGTAGTGCGACTGGTCGGGGTTGGGGTACGACACGGAATGGACAATGGACAGTTTACCATTATTGTACAGATTCCGCATGCCCGTCATGGCGGGGTGCAGACCCGTGGCGGAGTTGCCATCCAGCCCCAGCACGGAACTTTGCGGTAGGGCAATATTGCTTCGGAGAGCCATGTACTGGGAATACTGGTCGAGCGGAATCACCGTATTGAGTCCGTCATTGCCGCCGTTGAGGTAAACGATCACCAGCACCCGATCACTAGCCAGAGCCGTAGTACCCAGCAACGACTGCACCAGTACCGACTGGCGGGACATGGCCTTTAGCCCGAAGCCGTCCAGCATGACGGGCAGTAAACTCGCCGAAGCCGCCGTTAAGAAGTCTCTCCGTTTCATAGAATTAATGAGTGAATGAGTGAATAGTTGCCGTAGCTATTCGCTCATTAACAGATATGATATTCAGCCATCCGCAGCAGGAATTTCATCAGATTCTGCAACCGGTATAACACCTCATACCGGGCACCGGGGTCGGTGGGATCACGGCGGTAGGCATTCCACTGAAACGTCCAGGACGTACGCGGAAGCCCTTCCATCATAATGGTATCGATCAGAAAATTCCGCTGGGATGGAAACAGGTCGTGCACAAACAGATTTTTGGTAAATCCATCGAACAGTTCCACGCAGGATATGGCCACTGTCCCCGACACGTCCGAAAAAGCAGGCTGTAATGACGTGGCCCAGGCCAGCACATCGATACCCATCAGGTAATCGGGCCGCACCTGAAGGAAGCGATACACGTACGCATCGGTATAGTCATACCGAAACCCGATAGTGGTCGTATTGATCCAGGTTTTGGAATAGCCGGTCTGATAGTAAGCCTCGTATCCCTGCACCGACGATTGATCCAGAATGGGCATCTGCATGTCCTGCGTCCGGTAAAAAACGAAGTCGAAGTACGTTTTAAAGGCTACGTAGTCGGCGGGCAACAAAGGTACAGTCTGGTTGAAAAACCGCATCGATCCCACGGCCAGTTCTAGGGGCGATTTGACGATGGCCCCAATATTGGCCACATCGAAAAAGACCTGACTCGTCAGGAGCTTGACAATGACCGGCTGAATGGCCCAGTTATTGGCCGGACTTGTTAGAAACTGGGCCAGCGGGATGATGACGTTATCTTCAATGGTCTGCGTCACGTTCGGATTCACGTACCAGCGGTACAGCTTCCGGCAAATGAACCGGGGTGAATGGGGGTGCGCCAGCATCATCGTAATCAGGTCAGCCAGTTCCAGATCTCCCGCTGATGGGGTACCCGGCGGGGAAGGTGCCCGCCCGGTGATAACCGTGTTGTTATAATGTGCCGAAAAACCCTTGTTGGTAGTGTCATGTTTGGCATCGACAAAAAGGGTAGTAAAGCTGGTTGAGCCATCCACTTCGTAATTGGTGTACTGCCAGCCCGTTAGTGCGCGTGCGGCCGCTTTTACGTCGTCTTCCGTGTAGTTTTTATTCCCGGCGAAGTCAATGGCACCCACCGTAAACAACTCCTGCAACTCACGGGCGTAGTTTTCGTTGGGTTTTCCCACCTCGTTTTCATTCCCGTTCAGGTACCGCAGCATGGCCGGGTCTTTGGTCATCTGCGTCACCAGCGTTCGGAAGTTACCCAGGGCGTTATTCCGCAGCAGGAGCAGATACTGGTTCATAAACCGATAATCGCCCACGCCTTCGCGGGTCGCTACAAAATGGTTCTGCCAGAACAGGGTTAGCTTGTCGAGCAGGCTGGGCAGAGTATTTTGCTGGGTCATCAGCCCCAGCCACCAGCAACGCAGATAATGGCCCAGGTCAAAATTTCGGGCGTGGCTGAACGGTTTATCCAGAAATGTTTGTCCGGCGGTGGAGCTGTATTGATCCAGATCAATCGGGGGCGGGGGCGAATAATCAGCGTTGCTGATGAGTTGCAGTACCGCCTGCGACGCCGTCAGCCCCGTAAAACTGGTTATTTCGGCCTGTGTAGGGCCAAACGTAGCCCGACGTAGCAGATGCGCGGCTGTTTTAGCGGTCAACACCGTTGTGTACGGGTCCAGGTCAGCCATTGTCTTGCTTCAAACGCGTGAAAAATGAACGTGTGACCAACTTTTTGGCAGCCATTTCCGTATTACCAATAGAAACCATGAACTTGGACGAACAAAAAATGAGCCATTACCTGGTTCTTACACTTTATGAACTTCGATACCCTCGCCCTCCGCGCAACGCATCAGCCCGACTCCGTAACCGGCTCGGTTGTGCCACCCCTCTACCTGTCAACGACTTACGCCCGGAACGAAGCCAATGAATTACCGGCCGATTTTATTTATACCCGCCCCAATAATCCTACGCGTGAAGCCCTGGAAAGAGCGTTGGCGATGCTGGAAGGCGGTGTTACCGGCATGGCATTTGGGTCAGGGCAGGCGGCTACCATGACGCTGTTTCAGGCCCTTTCGCCCGGCGACCATGTACTGCTGTCTACCGATGCTTACTACGGCACTCCCGCCCTGCTGGAACAGGTATTTCACCCCTGGGGCCTTACGTACACGCGGGTAGACATGAACGACCTCGAAGCGGTAAAGGCGTCTATTCACGAGAACACGCGGGTAGTCTGGTGCGAAACACCGTCTAACCCCTTGTTGCAAATAACGGATTTACTCCTGGTCAGTCAGATGGCGCACGAGGTTGGCGCTATATGCGTGTGTGACAATACCTGGGCCACCCCCGTTCTGCAGCGCCCCCTTGACCTGAACTGCGACGTGGTAATGCACTCAACCACCAAATACCTGAGCGGACACAGCGATGTGCTGGGTGGAGCCCTGATTTTCAAACACGATAACGAATTTACTCAGCGGGTACGGCAATTGCAAGGACTGGCAGGCGCAGTGCCTTCTCCGTTCGATTGCTGGCTGGTAAGCCGGGGCATTAAAACCCTGGGCGTGCGGGTACGCGCCCAAAGCCTGACGGCTCAGGCCATCGCTGATTTCCTGGCCGACCATCCCGCCGTAGAGAAAGTGCATTATCCGGGCCTGCCCAGCCACAAAAGTTACGCACTGGTTCAGCAGCAAATGAATGGCCCCGGTGCCATGCTATCGGTACAGATGAAGGGCGGGGCTGAGGAAGCGATTCGGTTTATTGGTAAACTTACCCTGTTTACGCGGGCTACCAGTTTGGGGGGTGTAGAGAGCCTGATCGAACACCGGGTCAGCTTGGAAGGCCCCAATTCAACCACACCTCAAAACCTGTTACGAATCTCGGTGGGACTGGAACACGTGGAGGATTTACTCGACGATTTGGCACAGGCGTTAAGTTAGTGGGTAAATGACCTGTTTGCGCTCGGAAACTAAAGCCCAAACGGCGGGGTTTTATCCGTAAATTGAATCAACCTAACAAATGAAAATTGCCCTGATTTCCACTTCATCGCGCAAAAATAGTAATTCGCTGCGTTTTGTCAATTACCTCCGGCATATCCTGACCGAAGAGGCCCAGCATGAGGTTTCTGTTGTAACGTTTGAGGACTATGATATGCCCCTAGTTGGTCAGGGCTCGGTGCGAAAAGAGGCACTCACCCCGTTTCAGGACGAACTGATAAGCAGCTGGGAATCGGCCGATCTGGTCTTTTTTGCGATGCCCGAATACAACTGGACCGCGCCCCCGCAGGCGACCAATGCAATTCATCAGTTGGGCGGACCCGCGTTTAAGCATCTGTTCGATAACAAGGTTTTCGCGATGGTTGGCATTTCCAGCGGACGCGGTGGTCGGCAGCCGGCACTGGATATGACCACGGTAGTAAACAAAATTATCAGTTTCACCAACAGCTACTCCATTGTATCGCCCAAACTGTACGAGTCCCACGAAACGGCCGATAACCTGAACGAACAGGGTCATTTTGTTGGCCATGACGTGTACGAACGAACAGCGAAAGCCTTTGTAGACTATACGCTGAACGTAGCCCAGCGGTGGATGACCCCGATTTGGTGGAAGAGAAATAACCGCTATTCTTCACAGATTTCTGATGTACTTCTGACCGCCCAGATACCGCATTTGCCGGGAAATCTGGGCGGTTCGGCGTTGAATGTAGTTCGATGGGCTTTTAATCGAAAAAAGGCGCGGATTAGGGAGTACAGCGGCTACCCGGGCGGCTTCTGACCGCGAAAGTGTAGCCGCCGGGTGACCATAATACCGCTGCGATGCAGCCTCGACCCCGAACGTCATTGGCCCCGTTTCGGCTACATTGAGGTACACTTCCAGAATGCGCTCTTTGCCCCAAATAAACTCGATTAACACCGTAAAGTACACCTCCAGCCCTTTCCGGAGGTAACTGCGGCCATTCCACAGGAACACGTTCTTGGCTACCTGCTGCGAAATAGTACTGGCACCACGCACCCGTTGGCGCGTTTTGTTTTCCTTGATGGCATCCTGAATTTCATCGAAGTCGAATCCCCAATGCCGGGGAAAATCCTGGTCCTCGGAAGCGACTACCGCCAGGGCAGCTTCTTTGCTAATGGCATCGTACGACCGCCATTTTTTGTACACATGACTACTTTCATCGGTGCCGAATGTATCTATCCAGCGCGAAACGACGAGGGGCGTTACAAAAACCGGCACGTATTTCAGCGCAATGACGTACCCCAGCGAACCAAAAAACAACCATAAAAAAGCCCGGTTGCAAAACCAGTATACCTGTTCCAGTATGGGCCGGTTCCGGATGAAACGACGCGTCTGCTGCCAGCGTGACGAGCCGGTTCTGGCCGGTGGGCGCTGTCCTTTTGGGCCCTGCTCGGCAAAAGACCGGGGTGTCTTCGGGCGGGGTTGCTGGGGAGCAGCGGTACGAAACTTATTAACGGGTCGCTGAGGGTTCATAAACGTAAGAGCATTCCGCGAAAATAATAGTAAGCACCGGTTAAACCCGGTTATCGGCGCACATAACCCAAAAATCCCCGAAAAAAGAGGCACTACGGTACGCAATACCAACATTCTACCCGACAAACAGGGTGGCCGCTACCCGGTCGGCGAAGAGTTTCCCGGCGTTCGTCAGCCGAAGTTTCCCCCCATCGCACACGAGCCAGCCCGATGCGTACAGGGTTACCAAATCGCTTTCCTGTTGCCGGACAAAATCGGCCCCCAACAGTGTATTCAGTTCGGCGAGTGAGCAACCCCACTGTGTTCTAAGGCCCGTCAGCAGGTAGTCATTCACCTGATCGGCGATGGTTAGTACCTCAATTTCGGCGGGTATACTGCCCTGCCGGATGTCAGCGATATAACGTGCGTTATTGGCAATATTGTATTGCCGGGAGTATCCGTTGTACGAGTGGGCGCTAGGACCGATGCCCAGATACGGTTTTCGCTGCCAGTAGGCGGTATTGTGCCGGGCGTACTGATCAGGCTGCGCAAAGTTCGAGATTTCATAGTGTTCATACCCGAGCGACGCTTCGCCGGACGACACTTCACCAACACCACCCTTACCCGCCAGCAACCGGGTCAACTCCTCAAACTGGTCGGCAGCCAGTTCTTCATCAACCGGTGGGAGTTTTCCTTTTTGCTGCCATCGGCCAAACGCTGTATCGGGTTCAATCGTGAGGGCGTAGGCCGACAGATGGGGCACGTTGAGCGCCATGATTTTCTCCAGGTCGTATTGCCAGCGGGATGCGTCGCGGTTGGGAAGTCCGTAAATCAAATCGACGCTCATGTTCTCAAATCCCGCTTCCCGCGCCAGCCCGACACAGGCTTCGGCTTCGGTGGCCGTGTGCGCCCGGTTCATCCAGCGCAGCGTGGCTTCATCAAACGTTTGAATCCCGATACTCAGTCGATTGACGTATCGGCGCAGCAACCGAAGTTTATCGGCCGTAAGGTCGTCGGGGTTCGCTTCGAGGGTAATTTCTGCCGTAGGGGATACCGCAAATTGCGCGTGAATGGCCGTAAAAAGCTGCTCCAGTTCCCGTTCCGTCAGCAAAGAAGGCGTACCGCCACCCAGGTAAATTGTCTGTAATTCAGGGGTTGGCAGGTAGTCCTTCTGGAGCTGGATTTCAGCGCAGAGGGCGTCGACCAACGCCGATTTTTGACCCAGACTGGTGCTAAAGTGAAAGTCGCAGTAGTGGCAGGCCTGTTTGCAAAAGGGGATGTGGAGGTAGAGATGCATGTGCCATATTGACAACGAAGCAGGGTAATGGGTTCCTTCAGAAGGTTTTCTCCAGCACAATGGTCAGGCCGTGTTTCCCCTGCATGGTGCCAATAATGTCGAATCCGGCTTTGAGGTTGAGGATCAACATCGAACGCCATTGATTGTACGTCTGGGTCCGAACGGTTTGGTAGTTATGCTGGCGGCACCACTCGTGTTGCCGCCCCATCAGTTCGGCAGCAATACCGTTGCCACGAAAGGCGGGGGCAACGCAGCCCAGCCAACTATAAAAGTGGCCCGGTTTGCGTTCGTAGCCCAGTTTGCAACCTACCACAACACCGTTGGCCAACGCTAATCCGGTATAAATGCCCGTCTGGCGTTGCCGGTTTACGAGTTCCGCCCGCAAATCGGATGGGGATTCATTGTCAAACACGCCAGCCAGCAAATTGACCACGGCCGTTAGCTGAGGTTCCAGCGGAAGCGTATGGTAAAACTGGTACTGGATGTCCATCGGGTAAAGATGGCGGTTGAGCCGGAATTAAGAGTAATCAATCCGGGCATTTCTTAGAGTATGTTTTGGATAGGATAAAATTGAGAGTCTGTCGTATCTTGGAGTTACCAAGCTACCAAGATTATGAACGAATCGTTTCAAGAGTTGACAGACTCTCAATGGCAAGTTATCGAAAAAATACTGGACGACCACC
>JBBSTD010000160.1:0-10996 GCA_038236215.1 Cytophagales bacterium
ACGGTGGAGTATCAAGGGTGCGCAGCGTGTTCTAAACTTGCGTGTCTGCCTGATGAGTAACCGATGGAATCTGGTTCGTCAGCAAATCGAACCCATCAACTATGCGATGGAGGTATAGCGACAATTTGAATTGCACCCGTTACTGATGCTGTATTATAGTCGGCAGGAGCAGATGCGGACACAGAAATCGTTTCGCGAAGTGCTATTGGTGCGGGATTTCAATATCGTGTTCGAGGATATGATCGACTACCTGCTTTCGGACCCTGACGCATCCATACCCCAACACCTCAAGGATCAGCGCGACGGCAAGATTGTAGACCATATCTATGCCTACCACGATCTGATTCAGCCTGAACACGACACCATCTACCACATTGGCGACAGCAAATACTACCGGGCGGAAAATGAACTGGGCGATACATCGGTATTCAAGCAATACACCTACGCCCGCAACGTGATTCAGCAAAATATCAATCAGTTGCTAACGGACGGGAGGCTATCCAATAAACTCCGTTACCGCGACGAACTGACGGAAGGATACAATCCCACACCCAACTTTTTTATTAGTGCCCTGGTTAGCGAAACACTGGATTTCAGCCAGAATGAACTAAAACCGCGCCCGGGGAAAAGTTACGCCAGAAACCGGCATTTTGAGGGGCGGCTTTTCGACCGGGACACGCTGATTCTGCAAGCGTATAACATCAATTTTCTGTTCGTCCTGAACGCCTACGTAGCCGGAAACGCTACGCAAAGGAATATGTTTCGTCACTCGACCCGGCAATTATTCCGGGATCGGTTAGTTGAATACCTAACCGGTCAATATGAGTTCTGGCGCGTAACGCCAGCAACTGAATCACTGGAAGATTTTGTCAATCACCATTTCAAAACATTAATCGGGTGTATGTACCGCCCGTCTGGTTTTGCAAACGCCATTCTGATAGCGTATCCCAAAAACGAGCCGATGGATCTGCCCGCCCTATTTGGGGAATCGGCTCACGTAGCGTACTATGCATTGAGAAAAGTGTGAAATCCGTTCACTGAGAATGAACCAAGCAAATAAACCTGTCCGAAACCCGCTAACACTAACGGAACAACTAGCGGCTGACCGAACCCGTTTGGCCAACGAACGCACACTGTTAGCCTATGTCCGAACGGCGTTGGGGCTGATTGCCAGTGGAACGGGATTCGCGGAATACCTGGATTCTCCATCCTTACGCGTGATTTTTATCCTGTTCATTCCGGTAGGAGTTCTGGTTTTGCTGATAGGCATAAGGAGCTTTCTAAAGCGCCGAAAGAAGCTGAATGACTATACCGAAAAACACCCCTAAACAATGTAGCCCCCGGTTCTGGCCGGGGGCTACATTGTTTAGGGGTGTCAATTTTTATAACAGCTTGTCGGGCGTGATGGGAAGTTCCCGAACGCGCTTGCCGGTTGCGTTGAACACGGCATTGGCAACGGCAGCTGCTACGCCCACAATACCCACTTCCCCAATGCCTTTTATTCCCATTTTGTTGGCGAGGGTATCTTCTTCCCGAATGAAAATAGCGTCCATTTCGCCAATGTCCAGGTTGGATGGAACGTGGTAATCAGCCAGCGACCGGGTCACAAAGTTGCCCCAGCGCGGGTCGAGCACCGATTCTTCGGTTAGCGCCATGCCGATACCCCATACGTTTCCGCCGATAATCTGCGACCGGGCCGTTTTGGGGTTCAGAATTTTACCCGCTCCCGTCACGGCCAGAAACCGGGACACCCGAACCATTCCGGTCAGCTTGTTGACCCGGACTTCGGCGAAATTCGCGTTGAAACTATGGGCCGAGTATTCCTCCGCGCTCTCCAGTGGCTTGGAGTCTACTCTGGTTTGGTGCGTACTTACTTTTTCCGATACCATCAACTGCGAAGCAGTAGGTCGGGCATAGTATTGTTTTCCCGATTTGGCAATCAACTCATCCGTAAGCTTAATGCAGGCATCGTTCACCACATTGGCATAACTGGTGGCGCCTACCGAACCCACCGAGCCAGCGGCTGGCGGTAGGTCTGAGTCACCAATATGGACGGTTACATTTTTGATGGGCAGGTCCAGGGCATCGGCCGCCGTTTGGGCCAGAATGGTGTACGTACCCGTTCCCAGATCGGCCGCGGCCAGTTCAACGATGGCGGTAACGGTACTGCCTTCCCGGTTTAACTTCACGATGGCTGAACTGGGTCGTTGGTGCGCCGGATACGTGCCACAGGCCACACCGTAACCAATCAGGTAATCACCGTCCTGCTGTTGCCGGGGTTCCATTTTGCGTTTGTCCCAGCCGAAGGCTTTAGCACCCGCCTGCAAACACTCCACCGCTTTTCGCGACGACCAGGGTTTGCCGTTTGACGGGTCTCTGGCTGGTTCGTTTTTGACGCGAAACTCAATAGGATCCATCTTCAGCTTATACGCCAGTTCATCCACTGCCGACTCCAGGGCAAAGCTACCCGTCGATTTGCCCGGCCCCCGCGTGTATGTTGGCAGGATAACGTTCATAGGGACTACTTTGTACGTAATGAGCGCGTTGGGGGTATCGTACATGACTTTGGAACAGTCTCCGCAAGGCTCCACAAATTCAGTGTCGATGGCGCAGTGGGTTGTAACCTCGTGCGCCAGCGCGGTTAGTTTCCCTTCTTTCGTAGCCGCCAGGCTTACCTTCTGGAAATTGCGCTGGCGAAGCCCGACCGAGTTGACCATCTGATTCCGCGTCAGTGCCAGTTTCACCGGGCGGTTTGCCACTTTAGCGGCTACCGCTGTAAGCACCAGATTAGCCCACTGACCACCTTTGGAACCGAACCCGCCCCCAATGTATGGTGAAACGATTCGGACGTTTTCCGGGGTGAGGTTTAGTGTGGCAGCCGCTGCATTCTGCGCACCGTTTATGATTTGGGCGCTGCTGTAAAGTGTCACCTGGTTGCCGTTCCATTCGGCAATGGCCGCGTGGGGTTCCATAGGGTGATGGTGCTCAATTGGAGTGGAATAGGTCTCCACAACGGTAACGCTAGCCTTGCTGAGTGCCGCTTTTGCATCACCCCACTTTTCGTCGTGATTGTCTTTTGGGGACTTAGCCTCGCTGGCTAGTTTGTCGAAATCAGCCTTCGGTATCTTTTTGTCGTAGTCAACATGCACGAGGTGTGCGGCATGGCGGGCCTGCTCGAACGTATCTGCCACGACGATACCAATGTTCTGCCCGTAGAACTCGATTTCGGGACTTTGCAACATCGCCCCCCCCCGAATGCCCCCTTTTTCGTTCAGTTTGGGAACATTTTTATGCGTAATAACGGCCAGAACACCCGGCGATTTTTCGGCTTCTGCCGAGTCGATGCCGGTTATTATTCCGGCGGCAATGGTACTCTTGAACAAAACGGCATAGGCGACATTCTTCATCGGATGGTCTACCGAATAATCTGCTTTGCCCGTCACCTTTAGAATACCGTCGATACGACTGACGGGTGTACCGATTAGTTTGTCTTTTTCGCGCATGGCGTTGAATGATTAAATCAGGACTTGCTGCCGTTCAGGGCTTGTTGCAGGGCCAGGACAATACTCCGGTTGCCCAGTTCTATTTTGAATTTGTTGTGCTCCAGTGGGCGGGCATCCGCCATCCCGGCCGTGGCTGCCAACCGGAAGTTCGCTTCGGTTGCTTCTTTCCCAACAAGCAGTTGTTCGGCTTGTATCAGCCGCCAGGGCTTGTGCGCCACACCGCCCATCGCGATGCGGACCTTGCTGATTTTGTTCCCGTCCAGTTCCAGCGCAGCGGCTACCGAAATCAGTGCGAATGCATACGAAGCACGGTCGCGCACTTTCAGGTAATAGGAATGGTCGGCAAACCTGTTTTTGGGTAGTTCGATGGCCGTGATGAGTTCGCCCGGATTCAGGTTGGTCTCTTTTTCGGGCGTATCGCCGGGCAGCCGGTGGAAATCGGCAAACGGAATAGCCCGTTCCTGCCCGCTGGCGTTTCTGACGGTTACGACGGCATCCAGCGCGGCCAGTGCAATCGCCATATCGGATGGGTAAACCGCTACGCACTTCTCGGACCAGCCGAAAATAGCGTGCAGCCTGTTTACTCCCTCCATAGCGCCACAACCCGTGCCGGGTTCCCGCTTGTTGCAGGGCATCGACACCTCGTAGAAGTAAGGGCAGCGGGTCCGTTGCAGCAGATTGCCGCCATTGGTCGCCATGTTCCGTATCTGACCGGATGCACCGGCCAGAATGGCCTGGCTCAGCAATGGGTAGTACTGACGAACCAATGGATGGTTGGCGGCATCGGTATTCTTGCCCAGACCGCCAATGGAAAGGCCACCCTGGTTGGTACCGATTGTAATGGCTTTGATACCGGCAAGGGGTAGTCGATTGATGTCGATCAGTTCATCGGGCCGCTCTACATCTTCCTTCATCAGGTCGAGCAGATTGGTGCCGCCCGCCAGAAATTTGGCGTTCGGCTTACCTGACAGACCTTTTACGGCCGAAGAAACATCGGTGGCAGACGTGTATTTAAATGGTCTCATAAGGGTAAGGCGTTAGTCGGCGAAGTGCCATGTCTGTTCCACGGGTTTGCCGCTGTGTACTTCCTGAATGGCCGCCACAATATTGGGATAGGCACCGCAACGGCAGATATTCCCCGACATCCGCTCCCGAATCTCTTCGTTGGAGAGTTGAACCGGTCCGGCTTTTCGGCGAATGGCTTCGGTCACGTAGCTGGCATCTCCCCGTTTTACTTCGTCCATCAGGGCCATAGCTGAGCAGATCTGGCCGGGCGTACAGAAGCCACACTGGAATCCATCGTGTTTCAGAAAAGCGGCCTGTATCGGGTGCAGGTTATTGCCCTGGGCTACGCCTTCGATGGTTTTGACGGACCGGCCCTCGCAACTGGCAGCCAGTGTCAGGCACGATAACACCCGTTGCCCATCCACAATAACGGTACAGGCTCCACACTGACCGTGGTCGCATCCTTTTTTAGAGCCGGTCAGTTCGAGCCGCTCGCGCAGGGTATCCAGCAGCGTCATTCGGGAATCAACCGTCAGCTTTCGGGCCGCGCCATTAACCCGGAACGACACGTCGACCCCGTTTTCGATAGCGGCCAGGGGGGCAGTGTCCATCGGGATGCTGTGGGGGCGGGTAAAAACCTGCTCGGCCACCGCCGACTGAGCCGCCAGCAGGCCACCACCGGCCAGCGTTATCAGCTTCAAAAAGTGCCGCCGGTTAACACCCGTATCCATGATGTCGTCGAGGTCCTCCGGCATTAGGTCTTCGAAGAGTTTCTTTTCGTCTTCGGTTAGTTGGGGTTTTTCATCTCCGTTCATCATGCCGGTTTTTGGACGTGCCGTTGTGGCGTTAGTATGTTGAGAGAGGTTGTTTTTGGGGAGGGGATAATTAGTAAACAACCCTTCGTATAACGAAATTGTTAGGTAATACTGTCGCCTGCTGCCCAAGTAATCGGCATACAGAAGGGGACAGGCAGAAATCACCGCTGGGTACCCAATACCCGTTGCAGATACGTCTGTTTATACGCAAGTGGCGTTACCCCTTTTATCCGTTTGAACTGACGGTAGAAATTGGACAGGTTGTTGAAACCACTCTCAAAACAAACCATCTCGATGCTGAGTCGATTATCAATCAACGCCCGGCAGGCGTGGCTAATCCGAACCTCGGTCAGAAAGTCGTGGAAGGTTTTGTGCGTCATCAGCTTAAAGTACCGGCAAAACGACGTCACACTCAGGTTGGCAATGGCTGAAATCTCTTCCAATGTAATGGCCTTTTCGTAATTGGACAAGGTGTAGCTACACACCTCGTTCAGGCGGATTGTCTCCAATTCGTTGGATTTGTAAAACGCATACGGTGACGTAATGAGCTCAATATCATCCGATTCGACCAGTAGGTCCAGAATAGACAGCAGTACGATCACGCGTTGAAGTGGGGTCTCTTTTACAGCGCGCTGCATGAGTTCGGCGAGTTGCTGCTTTGTTTTTCCCCGGACAACGATGCCCCGTCTGGCCTTTTCATATAATTTACGAATCGGATATGCTTCGGCCATGCTCAGGAAATCAGCGCCCAGGCAATCGGGTCGAAACTGAATGACAATCGCTTCAACCTGTAAATCAGCATTATCGTTAAAATATTCTTTGTTGCACTGCCAGGTATGTGGTAAATTCTCGCCCAATAACAACACTTCCCCGGCCGAGAAATTGCTCACGTTGTCGCCGATGAATCGTACCCCTTCGCCCTGTATCACGTAATGCAGTTCCAGCTCAGGATGGTAGTGCCAAACCGTGCCGAAGTTGGGTTTTATGTCGTGCCGGGTATGAAAAGCCGCCGAGGTATCAACAGGAACCCGGTGGAAATGAGCCTTCATGTATGATTAAGTCAACATGATAATTTAGTACACTAATGCGGTAAATGCGGAGAAGATAACCTGTTTAATATCGCCTAGCTTTGTCAATAAAGTTAAAAAAAGTATCCCAATAGTCATACCTGCGTGGGCTGCCAGCGTATTGCTTCGCCGGTTGATACCAGAAGGTAGTGGGAATCTTTCGCTGACAATCAGCTAATTTATCCCGTAACCCCGGTTAGTAATAGCCCATCGCCATGAAAACATTACCTGCGCTCGACTTGTTGGTTATACTGGTTTATCTGGCCGGAATGATTGCCGTTGGCGTCTATTTCTCCCGAAAAACGGGTAGTGCTGATCAGTTCACCACGGCGTCGGGCAAGATTCCGGGCTGGGCCATTGGCATGTCGCTGTACGCTACCTTCCTGAGCAGCAATACGTTTCTGGGCGTGCCGGGTAAAGCCTTCGGGGCCAACTGGAATTCGTTTGTCTTCAGTCTGTCCATGCCGCTGGCGGCCTGGGTAGCCACCCGCTTTTTTGTTCCTTTCTATCGCCACACGGGCGAAGTATCAGCCTATACGCACCTAGAACACCGGTTTGGTCCCTGGGCCAGAACCTACGCCGTGGTCTGCTTTCTGCTGACCCAACTGGCCCGCATGGGGTCCATTTTCTTTGGTATTGCCCTGAGTTTACAGGCCCTGACCGGCTACCCGATGGCGACTATCATGCTGGTGGTGGGCAGCTGCATTATTATTTATACCGTGCTGGGCGGCATGGAAGCCGTTATCTGGACGGAAGTGGTGCAGGGCGTCGTGAAAACGTCGGGGGCCGTCATCATCCTGTGGCTGGTGGTACAGGGAATGCCCGGCGGAGTGAGTCATATCCTGGACATCGGTACGACCGATAATAAATTCAGCCTCGGCAGTTTCGCCCCTGATTTTACGCAACCCACGTTCTGGGTGGTGCTGCTCTACGGATTCTTTATGAATCTCAACAACTTCGGCATGGACCAGAACTACGTGCAGCGGTACCATACGACTACGTCCATCAAAGAAGCCGCCCGGTCGGTCTGGTTGTGCGTTTATCTGTACGTACCCATCTCGCTGCTGTTCTTTTTCATCGGCTCGGCCCTGTACGCGTACTACCAGACCAACCCCGATTTAATGGACGCCGTCCGGATGCAGGTAGCCACCGAACGGTTACCAGCCGGAAGTCAGGCGGCTATCCGGCAGTTGGCCGGTACGCTCAGCGCAGCCGATATTGGCGATAAGGTAATGCCCCACTTTATGGTCAACAAAGTACCGGCGGGTTTGCTGGGCCTCATCGTAGCGGCTATTATGTCGGCGGCCATGAGCACCATTAGTTCCGGCATGAACGCGTCGGCTACCGTTTTCTCGGTGGATATTTATCAGCGGTACATCAATCCCAACTTGTCGGCCAAAAATTCGCTGCGGCTTTTGTACATCGCAACCACCCTGTTCGGCATTTTCGGGATGCTCACCGGCATTGCCATGATTGGCGTCAAAAGTGTGCTCGACATCTGGTGGCTGCTATCCGGTATTTTTGCCGGGGGTATGCTGGGGCTGTTTCTACTGGGCATTATTTCCCGCCAAACCCGCAACGCCGAAGCCCTGACGGCTACAGTCATCGGCGTACTGGCCATTGTCTGGCTTACGTTTTCGGGGCAGATACCCGCCGAGTATATCTATTTGCGCAATCCGCTCAACCAGAATATGACGATGGTAGTTGGCACGCTCACCATTTTTCTAACGGGGCTGCTGCTCACGAAACTACGCACTAAAAAAGGCGATCCGGTTCCCGCAACACCACCGCACCGCAGTATCACAAATTGACGTTTGTCCTCTCTCAACTCCCGTATTTTTGAATCCTACTGCTATGACTTCTTCCAATCAGATATCCGTCTCCTTACCACGTGGGTTTATTCCCGTTATGCTCACGCCCTTCCTGGAATCGGGTGCCATCGACGCGCCGGGTCTGGCCCACCTGACCGATTATTACCTGGCGTCGGGGGCTGCGGGTTTATTTGCCAATTGTTTGTCCAGCGAAATGTACGAGTTGACTGATTCGGAACGGCTGTCCATCACCAAACAGGTGGTAGAGCGGGCGGCTGGTCAGGTGCCGGTAGTGGCTACGGGTACGTTTGGCGGGTCCATCGAGCAGCAGGCCGATTTTGTCAAACGCATCTACGACACAGGCGTGCAGGCCGTCATTGTAATTACGAGTCATCTGGCCAGTGAGGCCGAGAGCGATGCCGTTTTCCTGGACCGGACGCGTCAGCTAATGGGCCTGACCGAAGCCATCCCGCTGGGGTTCTACGAATGCCCGGTACCCTACAAGCGACTCATCAACCCTGATATACTGGCTGAGCTGTTGCCCACGGGTCGACTGGTGTACCATAAAGATACCTGCCTGGATGCCGATGAAGTGAGCCGTCGGCTGACGGTGGCGCGTGGGTACAATTTTGCGTTGTACGATGCCTACATGGTCAATGCTGTGTCGTCACTGCGGGCGGGGGCGGCTGGTTTGTGCTGCATTCAGGGTAATATTTTCCCGGAACTCATCACCTGGTTGTGCGTGAATGTCAATGATGCCGCCCGGCAGGATGGCGTGAATCAGGTACAGCAGTTTTTAACCGACTGTATGGACTTGGTGCATACGGCCTATCCAACCATCGCCAAGTATAGTTTGCAAAAGCAGGGCCTTCCCATCTCACTAAAGACCCGGCGGGTGGTAGAGCCGCTCACCCCGACGCTGAAAAACGACATGGATAACCTGCTGAAAACGGTAGCCGAGCTCCGAGAGAAGCTGGGTATTGAAGCGACTTTCCCCGTTAACTCAAAGGCTTGACAAACGGAGCATACGAATGAGCAACAGGCGATAGGGGAAAATGCCTTTTCGTACGTGATAACCGCTTTCCGATTGAACTAAATCCAGCCTTCAAATGCACTCGACCGCTATAAAATACCTGGGCAGCTTGTGGATACTGTGCTTCTTGGGCGGGGCGAATACCTATGGTCAGCCCTTCCCGGATGTGCCGGGTGTTGTCATCGACCATTTGCCGAAATCGACTGGTAATTACCTGGGGTCACCCAGCATCGTTATCCTGCCGAACGGTACCTACATTGCCTCGCACGATATTTTTGGCAAAGGACCAACGCCCCAGCACACCCATGTCTTTGAATCGGGCGACCGGGGTAAAAGCTGGCAGAAAGTGGCCGAATTAGACAGCCTGTGGTGGGCTACGCTGTTTGTCAACAAGGGAGCACTGTACCTGCTGGGCATCACGAAAGAATACGGGCGTATGTCCATCCGGCGGTCAGCCGACGGGGGGCATACCTGGAGTAGCGTAGACGAAGGGTACCTGAGTATGGAACAGGGTTTCCATTGTGCATCGGTGCCGGTTCAGGTATTTAAGGGGCGGGTCTGGAAAGGTATGGAGCGAAATGTACCCGTCACAAGCTGGGGTAATTTTCAGAGTTTCGTGGCCTCCGCGCCCGTCGATGCCAACCTGCTCGACCCCAAAAGCTGGTCGTTCACGCAACGGCTCAGCTACAATAAAGCCGAATGGAAACCGGGTGATGCCTGGCTGGAGGGCAACGTGGTGATGAACCCCAACGGCGAAGTATGGAACATCCTGCGGGTCAACAATCTGGAGGATGACCAGGCAGTGATGTACCGGATAAGTGACGACGGGCAAACGTCCGATTCCACCACGGTCAAGTTTATCAAGCTGCCGGGGGCCACCAAGAAATTCAATATCCGCTTCGACCCAAAGTCGAAACTGTACTACACCTTCACCAATTACGCGCTGCCCAGGCACCGGGTCTACAAGCGGGAGCGGGCCCGTAACGCGCAGGTACTGCTCTCTTCGCCAGACCTCGAAACCTGGACCATCCGGGGCATTGTGCTCTATCACCCCGATGTGGAGAAGCACGGCTTTCAGTACCTGGACTGGCAGTTTAATGGAAAAGATATCATCATCGCATCCCGCACGGCCTTTGACGATGGTATGGGCGGGGCCGACAATCAGCATAATTCTAATTTCTTAACTTTCCACCGGCTTAAAAACTTCCGTGCCTATCGCACCCCGGATGAATGGAAACCCCTGCTGGAAGGCGTTGCTGGCTTTGCCGTTCTAAAGTAATCCAAACTGGATCAGCTGATTTGACGAGCGTAGACACAGGACGTTGCGTTTCAGTGTTATGTTGTCTTTGTATGATTTCATTGCACAAGGATCTACTCTATAACACGATACACATAAAAAAATCAGCCATCTAACATCTCTGTTAAATGGCTGATTTTCAATGAGCCAGTGGAGGGATTCGAACCCCCGACGCGCTTGCGCATCCTGATTACAAATCATAAACAGACTTCTTTTTATACTATTTATCTTCTTGTTGATTTCAGATAAAACTACTGATATACAGTGTCTTAATGGGAAACTCTTTATTACTGATTATTGATAGTATGCGTTTAATCCTTAATTTTGTTTTGCAACTTGTTTTGCAACCTGCTAATAGGTGCAAAACACAAACCAGCAAAACGTATGGCAACGGCAACCGTAAATCTTTACTTAGATACCCGCAAAAGTGCTGACGGTATGGGTATCGTAAAATGGTCAGTAATC
>JBBSTD010000161.1:0-10970 GCA_038236215.1 Cytophagales bacterium
CCTGGCGCGTTTGTAGCGGAATGGGAGTGATGGTTTGGGGTTGTAGGCTCATCAGAAGTAGGGGTTAATACACCTCTGAAAATAGCATTTTTTACCCAAAATTGAATTCGCCAACAGTATCCCGTTGGAAGAAGAAGGCCTATACGCTACTTGACAAAGTAGCTCCCATTATAGGGTAGTTGGGTAGATCTACCGAATCGTACACAATTCGCCACGACTTCATTGTAACCAATTCAGTTTGATTAATAGCCGGTTGGCCAAAGCTAAGCGCGTTTATATACCTTGAAGAGTTAAAAAACGCTTAGGTCAGTTACTAAGTTGACAGTCTCAAAAAGTCAGTCAACGAAAAACTGTAAGACGTTGATTACTGAGACGGCCATCTGATACACTATTTAAGCTAAAACCAACTCGCTTATGGGCTTAGAATTGGTCTCAGCTAAACCTGCGTTTTTTGAGACTGAATACGCGAGCCGTGGCGAATTGTGTACGATTCGGTAGATCTACCCGTAGTTGCCAACATTCCGGGAAAATGTTTCATCAGATCAGGTATACTAGTTGATAACCAGTAATTTATCTAAATCCCAGTCTCCCTCTTGCTACGAATGTTGGCCACTCTACTATTTTCAATGGATTTGTTCAAGTTAGCTGACTGATTAACTGAATAGATTGAACCTTGATTGCTGAACAAGTTCGATTAACTGATTGGAGCACTTCATAATGAGTCTATCGACCCTTTTCCTGCTCGGTGACTGGTACATTCATACGTTCGTTTCACTTTACTCAATCATGACGCTCAGAGAAATCCTACCCGCCCATCTTCTCCTATAACGTACTTAAAATCAGCGTAATAACACTGCCTATTGAAACATTTTCCCGGAATATTGGCAGGTACCCATTATAGGTAGCTATATCTATGTAACTAATTGATTAACAAATCTTTATAGGCTCCACGTGGCGGATATACCCCAACTGTGTCAGCTAACCTATTATACTGGCCTAAAACCGCCATGAATCAGCGAAAAAAGGCCCGTTTTTATCCCTTTTTCACCCCTATTACTAGGGGGCATTAATCAACCGATTTGTCTTCGCTAAATAGAGCAGTAACTCGAGCTGCTGCTTAAAATGCTGCGGGCTGGGAGCCCAGCCTGGTGTTACATCCTCACTCAGCAATAACGACTGCTGCTGTTGACTGTACTTCACCATGGGATTACCCAGCGCACGAATTGGCGCTAAAACACCTTGTTGCTTAAGCTGATCCTCTAAGGCGGGGGGAGCCTGAATCTGCCATCCCTGTTTACCCAGACCGAATACGCTGGTTTTATAATCGATCCGCCAATCCAGCTTCCCGGGTTGATTGAATAGTTGCACCTCGAAATAGTTATAGCGCTCCTTACTATAGTGGCTCTTAGTGCTGCCCGGTGCCATGTAGGCTCGTACCGGGTAGCCCGCGTAAGTCCCCGTCAGCACACTCGTTTCACTGATGGTAGCCTCACTGGTGAAGGTCCCATTAACCAGCGAAACTAAGGGGTGCCAGGCGTTGGCAAAGCGCTTCTTTTTAACCCGTCCCAACAGGTTGCCTATCCAGTAGGCAACGAACAGCAGGCCTACAACAAAGAGCACTCCCGAAACCACGTCTGAAGTAGGCATAGCAGTAGCGGTTGCGTATAATATGGTAACAATTAGGTACGATTGGTTGCCAGCAAGCTAAGTATTTACGAAGACTTAAGACTGAATTTTTTGCGTAAAAGGTAGCGACAAGGGTGTTCCAACAGCGTTGTAGACGCCTCTTTTAGGTTTTGGCTTACCATAACTCGTGATTACAGGATGAAAAAGCAGACCAATACGGCTAGTCTGCTTTCCCCTTCTGTGCCTACCGGAAGCGAATCCTTAAACTCGCTCAGAGTAGCCATTGAAGCGGTCGTGTAGCTTATTGGTTCCTGAGCTACCCCGCCTGATTGATCCCCAATCAGGCGGGGTAGTCGTTACTGCTTTCGTTCAAACTCCCAGGTATACTGCTGATTACCAACCTGCCTCTTCCAGCTCATTACTTTACTCTTAGCCCCCGAGCTTAACGTCCCGTCGGTCAATTCCAGGTCGGCTTCCTCGGTACTGCCATCGCTATGGGTGATCACGATTTTACTACCATTAACCGACCACCTGTCCCCCGTGCGGGGGCCAGATGGCAACGAACTTAGCCCACCGGCAGCACAAATAGTCTCTGGAATTGGAATCAGGGTGCCGTCGCTTTTGAAATCATATAATAACAGGGGTAAGCACTTGGAAGTTAGCAGGCTTAACTGAGTGTAAAAGTCCACGATGTCACGGATGTTGTTGTCCACCGGCGGGGAAACATACAGGTGCGTCCAGGCCCACACGCTGGCCACCGTCGCCGGATGCGAACTCTGGGGCGTAGGGTCGCTGGTGTCTTTGCTGCAAAAAGGGGCCAGTAGCGGGAGCGTCAGCAACACCAGCACGCTCAGATAAGGAAATCGTTTGGTTTTCATGGCGTTGGATTAGTTAAGCACCGGGGTATCAAATGTACCCTCGAGCGTGTATGTCTTAGAGTCAATTGCGTTTTTGCCCGTGCTGGTGAACGTGCCGCTGCAACGGGTTTTTGTGGCGGTACTCACCACTACCTGCCCGGTAGCAGGCTCCAAGACCCCAACGGTACCCGCATACACTTCCGGCAGTGCGTAGCTCTGATAGTAAAAGTTAGCTTTCCCCCTTGTGAGCGTCAGAGGATCCCGGTCAAAGGGATACGTACCCGGGGATTGCCCAAGAATATCCAGCGTAAGCGTGTGTTTATCATCCGGGCTGTTGATTATCACCGTATACGTATCGCCCCCCAGGCCCGACGTTTTGGTGGTTTTAAACTCGGTGACGACCTGGCCATTCTGGGTCAGTTTGACAGTGGCGGAACCCTGACCGGTGTTGCTCTGCGGGTCAGGAGTGTTTTTTTTGCTGCAGCCAGGGCCCGTAACCAGCAGAATCACCAGGGCGACCGGGTACAAGAAGGAGTGTGCTTTCATAGTTACTTCTTTCGGTTGAGTTGGTTGCCGGTTGTAGGCGGCAGTTGGCTGGCCGGGAATCTCTAACAAGGCTTCGCCTACTTGGCTTAATGGATGGCTATACTATAGCTTAAATCCTTCTGACTGCCCATTCTTTTATTTACCGGATGATTTTACTGAGTGAGCGGAAAAGGGACGAATTATCAGGGCCCGCGACGGCGTACCGTGCCTGTGCCGTACTTTCCCAGCCCTTTCCGTGTGGGTCGGGCAGCGTGGTCGTTTTATACCAGGTGGGGGATCTGTTAGGGCGGGGTTATATGCATTCCGGGCCTTGTTATAGCGATCCCTTATGTTATTATATCGGTTGCGGAACGGGTTATATCAGTGACTGGGATCGTTATATCCATAGAATATCCGTGTTATATCCATGATACAAGGGCACCTGATTCCCCTATTCTTCCGTCTTCTACACCCTATTTCCTCAAAAACAGGTTTTCAAGGGACCAAAAAGGGCCATACGGTAGCCGAAAGAGACCGTTTTATCGGTGTTGCTCAGGCTATCCGCCCGTGGACGGTGCTGCTGAAACCACAAACGAAGGGTTTGATAAGACTGGAACACCCCACATTGGGTAAAATGTATCGGGTGATACTGGATTGAATTGATACGACGCACCAGAGCTGGCAAGCCGTTTACTGCCAACTCGTAGCGAGTACCAGCCACTAAGGGGTTAAATCCGTCAACATCGAAACGGGTTAGTTTTACTCACTGGCCCGGTTTCCTCGCCAGGGTGTTGGTAAGATGCGGTATTCCGATGACCAGCCAAACAGGTGAGTGCCTATGGTTGACTAACAAGAACCTAGTGGACTTGCTATCTTTTTCTGGACAAATGTTGCTTATGTTATTGTCCAGAAAAAGATAGCAAGTCCACTTAAAACGGTCAACTTATTCTATACAACTAGTAGCTATCCCACTGACAAAGAGGTTTTTGCAAACAACCTCATCAACTCATCCTGGTTTAAGTCTAAGGCTACCAAACGCCGTTGCACTTGCCGTAAACCGGCTTCCCTTGTCTTTTGACCGGTGGCTTTAACTTGAGCCTTTTTATACGGTTCTTCTTTGGTCAGCATGTGCCAGATAATCATCGCCAGTTTGCGAGCCGTAGCCGTGATGGCCGCCACTCGCCCTTTCTTATAAGCAATGCGTTTGAAGAAGGGACTCAGTTCATGATTAGCCTGATTGCCAATCGAATTAGCCGCCTGCCGTAAGGCAATAGCGATGGAGGATTTGCCCGTGGGCGTACGATGACTTATGATGCGCCCACCACTGATTTTATTGTTGGGTACCAACCGTAGCCAACTGGCAAAACTTTTGGCTGATGTAAACTTATCAATATCCCTGCCCAGAGTCGTCAACAGGCAAAGCACCGTGCTATGACTCACACCCGATATGGCAAATAAATCCGTTTTAAAATAGTGATAGGCCAGTCCTGAGATGGCAAAGGCAGGCGCATTCTTGCTACTTTTCTTCTTTGCCGTTTCGGGCGTTTTGGGGGCCGGTTGGCCTACCAACTCGGCCGGAATATTCCGTCGCAGCGCCTGTTCAATCACTTGGTCACAGTCGAGTAGAGCCTGCTGGTATTGCCGGTAAAAGCCCAGGGTTGCTTTCAACTCGAAAAGATATTCCTGCCGCCAATTACCGTGTAGCGCTTGAGCGATCTCCTCCTTGGATCGTTTCATGCGAATGTCCACTAAGGAGGCCAACTCATGGGGATCGCGCTGACCGCCTAAAATGGCATTAATAATTGCCAGACCCGACTTACTGGTGATGTCTCGAATGGCTATGTCCAAGCGAATGTTCATCAGCCGGAGCGCTTTCTGCATTTTGTGGGTGTAGGTCGCTAACTGTTCGATCAGATGCTGGCGATGGTAATAGTAAGTGCGCAACTCTTGTAGCGTATCACTCAACAAAAAACTGCCGGACAGTAAGCCTAGTGAGTGGAGCTTCTGAATCCATAAACAATCAATCAAGTCTGTTTTACGTCCCTGGACGTTCTTAGTTTGACTACCACCTACCAAGAGCACAGCAAAGCCAGCCCTTTGCAACGCATTGAAAAGTGTTTGCCAATAGGTGCCCGTACTCTCCATGGCCACCGAAGTAACGCCATGCTTTCGCAGATGATCGATGAGTTGCTGATGGTCTTGGGTGTACACGCCAAAGGAGCGTACGTTTTCCTTGTTCTGGTCGACGGCTACCCAATGTTCGCGGGAGCCGATATCAATGCCAGCGGCATGCAGATTGATAACGGGCAGGGAAGTGGTTTGCTTTTCCATCTTGATGACTGAGTATAGGTACACAAAGACTTCAGGGAATGTAGCGGGGTCTAAAGATTTTCTATACGGGATTCTCTTTGACGAGATCACCAGTGAATTCAACAAGTGCCTCGATGAGGCTTACTACATTCCAGCTCAGATTTTAGGAAGGACTTACAAGTACCAATACTGTTGAGGAGCTTATTTCTGAAGCGCTGACAAGATAGGAAAATGGTACAAGATGCCCATCTTAAGTTGTCCTTGGTATTCAATGGTGCCTGCACAATCGGGTGATTTTAGGACGATACAGTGGTTAAGTAGAAGGGGAGAGTGTAGGAAAATAAACCTACTTATCACGTAAGAAAAAACTCGGCAAAGCATACTTTTATAGCCTTAAGAAGGGATTTTGAGCTTTTTTCCGGGCAAGTGGGAACGGCTCACTACTGTCCTAACAAAATCACTAGATTCTTTAGTAACTGTCCAACTCTATCAATCGCATACGAGGGGAACGCTGACTGTAGTGAGCTGTGTCAATGATTATACCGAATTTATTCTGAGCTTTCCTACTGAAAGGCACTGAGCTAAAACCTTAGCCAATGGTACCCATGAGAATAAACAGATTTCTGCCCCTTATTGGCGTATTACTTTTAATTTGGGTAAGCCGGTTAGGTTACGCCCAACCGGAAAAGCCTCATTTTGACTACCTGACAACGGAACAGGGGCTATCGCACCATGTGGTTATATCCGTTATGCAGGACCGAAAAGGATTTCTCTGGTTCGGAACCGGCAACGGATTAGATAAATACGATGGCTACCGATTTACAAACTATAAGTTCGACCCCCGTGATACCACCTCGCTCAGCAAAAATCAGGTAATTACCCTTTGGGAAGATAGCAAAGGAATAATCTGGATTGGAACCAGCGAAGGAACCTGCAAATTCGATCCCCATTCAGAAACCTTTACCCGTCTGGAGCGTGGTCCGTCGAATCCTTATGCGTTTAAATATGCCCAGTCATTCAATGAAGACAAGGAAGGCACGATTTGGGTAAGCGGGAGTTTTGAAGGAGAATTGCGTCAGGTAGATCGGAAAACCGGTCGGTTTTCTTCTATCAATTATGCCCAAATGCTGGGTATCGTATCGGATAGCACTGAGCGGCTTTATACTATGTACCGGGACAGGTCGGGTACCCTTTGGCTTGGCAGCCCTACGGGTTTGCACCGGCTCAACCTGACCCCCAACAGCGCTGGCAAGCCATCGACCATAAGTTTTACCCATTACCACCATTATCCGGCTGATTCGGCCAGTTTAAGTGATGATAAAGTGGCGGGCATCTATGAAGACCACCGTGGGGTTCTCTGGGTATTGACGTTTAAAGGGGTACTGAATGCATTGGATCGAAAAACGGGGCAGTTTGTCCGTTATCCCCTTGACCCTACGCGTAAACTACGCATGTATGGTCTGCTGAAAACAAGTATTGCCGAAGACCGCGACGGTAATCTCTGGATTGGCACCTATCAGGACGGGTTGTACCACCTGGATAAAAACCGCAAAATCATCACGTCGTTTCGGTACGATTCGACCGATTCGGGCAGTCTCGCCAGCATCGGGTTCTTCGATGTATTGATTGATAAATCAGGAATTTTATGGGGCGCAACGATAAACGGAGTGTTGAAAGTAGACCCAAATAGGAAGCCGTTTCAACTCTATCGCCATTATTCAGAAAACCCTCATTCATTAAGTCAGAACAACGTAGCCGCCATCTGTGAGGATAAAACAGGGGTAGTATGGATAGGAACGCATACAGGTGGTTTGAATGCCTTAGATAAAAAAACGGGATACTTCACCCACTACCGTCATGAGCCGGAAAATCCGGGCAGCCTGCACAGTGACCAGGTTGGAGCCATCATTGAAGATCAGGCGGGCGAACTCTGGGTAGGTAACGGAGTGGTATTGTCCCGGTTCAACCGCCAAACGAAAACCTTTGTTCATTACCCGTTGCATCACCCTTTTCTGTTGAATCCGGTGGCTTCAGCTATTTACGACATTCATGAGGATCACCGGGGACTGTTTTGGTTAGGTACCGATAACGGAATGTTACGTTTTGATCCAAAAACTGGTAAAACCGTCAACTATCCCTACGATCCCAACCGCCCTGATCGCGTTAGCGACTGGTGGGTCCTGTCTATACTGGAAGACCGAAGCGGAGCCCTCTGGATTGGTCCGGGGAGCCAGGCCCTGACCCGATTCGATCCCCAAGCAGGCACCTTCAGTCAGTATCACTACGACAGCCGCAAGCCAGGTAGCATCAGTTCGGGGACCGTTCCCAGTATCTACGAAGACTCCCAGGGTACGCTGTGGTTCGGCACGGGCGAAGGAGGTCTGTGCCGATTCAATGCCGCCACACAAACCTTTACAACCTTTACTGAAAAACAGGGTCTGGCTGGTAACTCAGTATTTTCAATTCTGGAAGACAATGCTGGAAATCTCTGGCTGGGGACCAATAAAGGCCTCTCTAAGTTCTCGTTAACGACGCATAAATTCACAAACTATAGTGCCGATGAAGGGTTACAGGGAAAACTCTTCACCACTCTATACACGGAAGGAGCCGCTTTTAAAGGAAAAGACGGGACGCTTTATTTTGGAGGGAGTAATGGGTTCAATTCCTTTGACCCCACGAAAATACGTTCCAACCCGCATGTGCCGCCCGTTGTTATCACCCAATTCAGACTATTCGATAAGCTGCTGCCCGGCAAACAGGGGGCCAATGAGATTGTCCTTGAACACGGCCAGAACTTTATTTCATTCGAATTTGCTGCCCTGAATTATACTAGCCCCCAAAAGAACCAATATGCCTATCAGTTGGTAGGTCTGGAAAATGACTGGGTTTACAGTGGCACCCGGCGCGTAGCCAGCTACACCGATCTTGATCCGGGCACCTACACCTTTCGGGTTAAAGGCTCCAACAATGATGGATTATGGAATAACCAGGGCACGTCGATTCGCGTCATTATCCATCCCCCCTGGTGGCGTACCTGGTGGGCGTACACGTTGTATGGCCTGCTTTTCATAGCGAGTATCTGGGCATTTATTGCCTACCGCTCCCGCGCCCTTCGCCGGGAGAATCGGTTGCTGGAAGAAAAAGTGGCCTTGCGGACCGAACAACTCGAACACAAATCTGGCGAGTTAGAGCACTCTCTGGAAAATCTTAAAGCCACCCAAACCCAACTCATCCAGAAAGAGAAAATGGCTAGCCTGGGCGAGCTGACGGCAGGCATCGCTCATGAAATCCAGAACCCACTTAACTTCGTCAATAACTTCTCCGAAGTGAGCACCGAGTTAGTCACGGAATTGGAAGAAGAACAGCAAAAGCCCGACCGCGATATTGAACTGGAAGCCGAATTATTAGGTGATTTGAAACAGAATCTGCAAAAAATTACCCATCACGGCGGCAGGGCCTCGGCTATTGTGCGCGGTATGCTCGAACACAGTCGCACCAACACCGGCGAGAAACAACCCACAGACCTCAACGCGCTGGCTGATGAGTATTTGCGGCTGGCCTATCAGGGGCTACGTACCAAGGATAAAACCTTTAGTTGCGAACTAATCACCGACTTCGACCCCCTCTTAGGCTTAGTTGAAGTCGTGCCTCAGGAGATTGGGCGGGTACTACTGAATCTCTTCAACAACGCTTTTTACGCCGTTGGGCATCGACGGTCCGGTGGCCCGGCTGATGCTGACGAAGCGTATAGTCCCACCGTTTGGGTAAGTACCAAACGAGCAGAGCAAACGGTGGAGATTCAGGTCCGAGACAACGGTACGGGCATTTCCGACGCAGTAAAAGCCAAGGTATTCCAACCTTTTTTTACCACCAAGCCCACAGGCCAAGGCACCGGTTTGGGATTGTCGCTTTCTTACGAAATCATCACAAAAGGGCATGGTGGAACGCTCACGGTGGAGACTATAGAGGCTGAGCTTACCGAATTTCTCATCAACCTACCCCTTTAAAATAGTCTTTTCTGCTTACATTTATTACCCTATGAACCTCCTCATCGTAGAGGACGAAGCTGGTGTAGCTTCCCTTTTTGAGCAGCGCTTCCGACGCGAAATCCGCAGTGGGCAGTTTACACTCGCCTTCGCTGATTCGGGCCCGGCTGCTCTGGGTTAGCTTCAGGAGTACTGGCAACCCGGCCAGAACCTGCTGATTTTGTCGAACATCAGTATGCCAGGTACGAGTGGGTTAGAATTGAGGTGGCTCATCAAGAGTACCTGTGCCGCCCCGCCACCCATTGTGATGATGGTTACGGCGTATGGCGATGAAGCTCCCCATGCCCAGGCAATGGCTTACGAGGCGGACGATTTCTCAACATTGCCTTGAAGCAGACGTTATTGAATCAATCCTGAAGGTGTCTTGTCCTAAAAAGATTCGGACGATTGATTGGCCAGACCTGTTTACGAGTAAGAGACTGTCTGAAAACCCTGCGAACATAGAAAAAGGCATCTGATAAATAAGGAATTTTGTAGTGACTAAACCGCAAAACGTCCTTCTCAGATGCCTCAGCACAAAACTAAACACAAAGACCATAAAAAGTACCCTACTGAACTCTCTAACCAGCAATGGAAACACCTCAAACCGCTCTTGCCTACACCCAAAAAACAAGTCGCTGGGCCGGGACGAACCCCACTGGAATTGCGGGAAGTGATCAATGGGATTCTGTACTGGATGCGCAGTGGTTGTTCTTGGGGTCTATTGCCCAACGATTACCCCAACTACAAGAGCGTTTATCATTACTTTAACACTTGGAGCAAGGACGGTGTGTGGCAACAAATTCATGTTAAGTTGGTGAGCAAAGTGCGAAAGAAAGCCAACCGTAAGAAACGGCCTACGGCTTCCTCCATTGATTCACAGTCGGTTAAGAAGACTCAAATCGGTGGTGAACGCGGCTATGATGCGGGTAAGTGCATCAAGGGGCGAAAACGGTTTATTCTGGTGGATACGCTGGGGTTACTCTTAGCGGTCAAAGTAGTAGCCGCCAGCATCTCAGAAAAAGCGGGAGCCAAACTGCTGATCGAGAAAATCTGGGCTAATAGTCCACTAAAAGAACTCTGTGGCAAGTTGGAGTTGGTTTGGGTCGATGCGGGTTATCAAGGCGATGATTTGTATGATTGGGTGGCCAATCTGACGGGCTGGTTGTGGCAGGTAGTCAAACGGAGTGACTCGGCAAAGTCGTTCATTTTATTACCGCGCCGGTGGGTCGTTGAGCGTAGTTTTGCCTGGCGTAGTTTTAAACGTCGGTTGTCGAAAGACTACGAAAAGCTGACCCGCAACAGCGAGTCTACCTTGTATATTGCCATGTTACCCATGATGCTCAAAAGGCTCAAATAAGTATTTTCAGATGGTTTCTAAGACTTATATTCTATCATGTTTTTGTTGTATAAGTGAGGTGGCTGTCGCCAAAGTCAGCTAGGTGTCCAGTTTGTCGAGCCGCTAGCCTGGATATGAACGATTTTAAGTGAAACTCGATAACCCACCGCCTTGGGCGGTGGTGATGTGCTTGTTGGCTGTGCCATTTTGGTAGTTTTACGGCATGAGCAAGTATAAGAAACAATCTCATGTGGTGTGGAAATGCGACTACCACATTGTCTGGACACC
>JBBSTD010000162.1:0-10847 GCA_038236215.1 Cytophagales bacterium
ATAACGTTCAATTCCTCGTATAAGGTTTTTAATTCGGTTCGTCCGGCACCGGATGTCTTCCCGTGTGAGCTGTTCTTGGACTTTATCAAACTCTGGTACTCGTCCTCCAATAATTTGGGATAAGTCAGTGTAGTTGGCGTTGGCTTGTTCATGATTGTATAGCCACTTTGTAAATTCTGTTGTAAGGAAACAGTGTTCTATAGCTTGGGCCGAATGCCGGGGCAAGTCGATCTGGATTGTATCAATCCCGATGAGGTTAAGCCTCGCTAGTTTCTCAGCATCGGGCCTGTGAGTGGCCACCAGCTCAATGAGCAATATGGGTCGTCGGTGTTCGTCGAAAAATGTTACATCGGGTCTGATGTAGAAATCGCCTGACGCTTCTAACTCGATTTTGTCGAAACGACCCAGATGCAAAATCCCAGCTGGGGTCAATCGTAGCGTTAGTTCTATTTCGACGGAATGCGCTTTTATAATGGCTGCGGCCTTGAGTCTTTTCGCATCTCTTAAATTCCTGTCAGGCGAATGGACCAATACCTCCGGTACTTTGACCTGTTTAAGTTGTTGTAGAATTACTTTGGCAAGCTTATGACGGTATGATTCATCGGCGAAGGTGCATTGTGCCTTCTGTTCAGCATCTCGCACAGCATGGGCAAAGTGCGCCACGTACTTTCCAATACCAATCTTGGCAACCAATTCAAAACCACAGCTTCGGCAGAAGTATCCGTTTTTACCTGATTGAGCTTGTCCGATAAAGATAATTTCGCCCTCGGCGGTACTAGCTGTGAATATACTTTCTGACTCTTCCAGATTGATCATTCTTGCCAATTCAATTAGGTCAAACCAAACTATAATTAGTCTATCTAAACTTGAGCATGACCGAATAGCTTCACCATCTTTTACGTTGAAGTTCGCTCACATATAAAAGCTGTATCGTAACTCCATGTCTTTGTCATTATCCTCTGGTAAGTATTTCAGAATTTCACCCACCCTGCGCGAACACTCAATTGTAATAGGCAACCTTCGGTCGAACTGAGTATTGTTCCAGTTCATTTTCGTCAGTCCCAAAATTTCATTGCATAATAATTCAGCCGATACGTCGTTTCTGAAAATTCTAATTTGCAACGGGTTAGGAATATACAAACCAGGGTACGTCTCGAAATATGGAACTGATCCTCGTGAATACAATAGGTGATTTCTTTCATCAAAACTCAACAGTGTGCCGCGCAGAGGAGGATAACGGTTTTCACGGAACATTCTGAATGTAGTACCCCGGTGAATAGTTACTAAGTCTAGGGCATCAATCCGGTTTTGACGGGCAGCCGCAGCAATGCCCGCTTGTTCAGCTTCTGTGAAGTTGGATGTCTTATGAACAACTAATCGCTGTGGAAACAAGTGTAGTGCTTCTCTATATTCGGCTAACGCACGGTTCATTAGTCGGAAAGCTTGCTCCTCCGTCAGATGCGGAATAGGGTCATCTTTCTTAACTTGGATTGGGTCTTCACCCCGCAAAATGACTCCTTTTCCTAACTCATTAAATATCTGGGCAATGCTTGTTTGAATAGTCGTTCGGTCACGACTACGGTAAAAACTGATGCCGGCATAGCACACCACCGATGCCGGGGGACGTATCAGGCTCCAAGGCGTTCCAGCAGCCTTGTAATAGAGTGCCGTAAACAGATTCCAGGCAATACTGGCTTGGTCCTGCATCTCCCCTGATGGGTTATTAATCCGGTCTCGTACAATCTGAATCGGAATATGATGCTTCATTGCCCGTGCCTTCAGCATTCGCCGGAAATTGTGTTCCTGATCGCTGGCATCATCCTCTGATTCTACGTCATGAGCTACGGCCGTATCGCTGTCATCTGACTCGGTTTTAGTATTCGGGTTAAAGTGCTGAACAAACGACTCCGGCACAACGCAGAGAATTACGCTTGGCTTCTTATTTTCAGACAGCCACTTTATTTTTCTGACGTACAACTCGACTGCACTTTCAATAACCTCGTCTTCACTGCCGACTTTGTACACCTCATCAAACTCAGTGTTATTGATTCGGCGTATGTACTCCTCCTCATAGACCAATCGGGAACAGAAGCCATTTTGCTCCTGAAAGCCCATAAAGCTGGGAAATAATTTCGGTTGTCTGCTGGCTTTGGCTTCAATGAAGCTTTTCCCCTCCTCGAGCCACTTCAACAGGATATCGACGCTATCACTCTTACCGATCACGCCGAGCACAACTTTTTCAGGGCGGTCCTGCTGAAGAACATCGTACGGACCGAAGCGACGGATACCGTCTTTTGGGCAAAAGGACGTATTGCCGTTGCCAAACTCTAATAGCGGCTCAGGTAGATTTGTTAGTATCACTCGTCAAAGTCTATATCTAATTGATCCTTGTCTTCTTTGCCTTTGGGTTCCGATTGACTCCATATGTCGTCTGGGATCGCTGGCTGTGACTCAAAATAAGCTGGAAACTCAGCAAATTGAATGGTAAAGCTGGGTGTAACAATGTCGCCTTTGGCAATAGAAATAAGGTAGCCAGCCAGAAACTGAAAGTTTTGCAGAACCGCCCCGTTACGCTCTATCTTTTTTATACCGGCTGCATACTTATCCGCGTATTGACTGGGTTTATAGCCATTTTTTGGATTGGTAAAACTCCAATCCGGCTTTAAGGCCATATACCATTTTCCACCAAATTGATTGAACGTAACACTGAAAGCCAAATGCCGATAGCATACGTAGTGTTTACCTTTTCGTACCCGCTCGGTCCCATCTTCGTCAGTAATCGTAGTTTCATTTCCCTTCGACTTTACTCCAAAGATTACTCCTTTGCCCGACTTGCTTTTCCAATGCACTCTAAGGGGTCGGGGAGGCTGCCCCTTCATTCGGAACCGGAATAGCTTTTCGGCATGAATCCACTCGACATCCCGTTGTCGCAAATCTTGACTAAGTGTACTGGTCATCAAGCTTTTAAATACTTTCTCGTGCTCTAAATTTTCGCCAATAAACTCATTTGGTGAAAGTGGCGTGATTGTTCCTAAGTCGATGACTTTGCGGAGTATTTCGGTTGGCTTATGTAGATTACGGAAAGTCAGAATTTTGTTCTCGAACAAGACATAGTCCGTAAAATGCGCAACTTCAAGCTGCCGGAAGAAATATTTCAGGTCTTCTTTCGGCGTGAGATGACGTAGCTTCCAAGGCCGATTTTGTTCCTTAATTTCAGTAACTAACTCCCCCCGATATTTTTCAAAGTCGAATTGTAAGTCAGCCACGTAGAACTCCTGTGGCATCGTCATCAACAGCAAATTTGGATAAATCCGGTCCTTCTTATCGTCAGTCCGGCCATTGTAAGCAGTTGTCGCCTGCCGTTGCTCTATTTTCAAATCTGAGAATTCGTCAGTTAGCAACCGGGCAATTCTGGCCAGTTTTTGTGTATTTAGTATGCGCTCATTGATATACTTATACAGACCGACGTTGTCGATGATATCGCGCTCAGGGTCAAAATCATAGTCATCAGGAAGTAATGGCTTAAAGTTTTTTCGGTAAGTTGTCTGACGCTCGGTGATAATGTAGATATGTAAGCGCTCAAACGGTTTGTAGAGGCCGTTTTGAGTAAATTTTGTCAATGTGTCAGTAATTTTTTCAACATCAGCGGTGGCCGTTACCTGAATAGACGCGCTATTCTCGTAGTCAATCAAGTCAACAGCTGGCGCATTTTTGGTTCTGATGTTCGCGTTGTGCAATCCGTCGTAGTCGAAAACCTCTTTCAACAACGGAATCAGCACATTTTCTGCATGTACGTTAATGTCATATTGACTGGCACCGTTCGATTGCTTCACCTCCTCTGTAAAGCGGGCTAAATATGTCCTAATCTTCCCTAACAGTTCCTGACGATTCACAAGCAAAAAAGGTGTAAGCTGTAATTTACGCGAGATTCACGAGAAGGTAAAAATGATCTTCTCACTTTACTGATCCAGATTCCTTAATAAATTCTGAATCATGCCTTAAAAGGCATTTTCGGTCTCACGAATCAAGACTTCAGCATTAGATTATAATACAAATCAAATATAATTCTTGACTTGTAACATAACCTTTGCGTAATGTTGCTGTTGGGCCTCACAAAAGGGCTTGACGACAGCGCCATGATTGTACCTGACGACCGCATTCCAGTTCACGACGTTGTGAAGGCGACGGTACAAACCACCTTATCTATACCCTTCTACTCGTACTATGTGAATGCCGGGTTCGCGTCGCCGGCCGAATCGTACATCGAGAAAGCCTGTGACCTCAACGAACTATGCATCGACAATGAGGAGGCTACGTACTTCGTCCGCGTCGGCTCCGATAGTATGTCGGGCGACCGGATCGAGCGGGGCGACGTGCTGGTGGTCGATTGCTCGAAGGAGCCATCAGACGGAAAGATTGTCGTTGTCTGGTACAATGGCGACCACGCCGTGAAGCGGATCTACCACGTTGAACAAATGGTCGTTCTCCTGTCGTCAAATCCTAAGTACGAACCAATCTACGTGCATGAAGGCGAAGACTTCTCCGTATTCGGAGTGGTTATCCATGTTTTTTTCAAGCCTGTTGTCCCACCGTCACTACACAGTAGGAATATGATCAAGGATGCTATCACCGCCCTGGCAAAAAAAAACAATGGAAAAAACCTTCAGTTGGGTAAGGAAACGCATTCTAATCACCTCAACGTCATGGCAAAGCAACGAAGGGTCCGTAAAGATATTCAGGTTGGCAACCTCGAAAAGAAGAAGGGTTTCGCGCCCGGCACGATTCGGAACGCAGATGGAAGTGACAGCCGCAGCGATAAAGAACTTGGCAACCTGCGCGACGAATACGGCGAACAGGCAATTGAAGGTATGTTAACCGGGCCACCAAAAGAGGACTAACCGCTATTGATGGGCTAGCATTAGAATTCAGTAAAGCAGTTGTTTCATTCGATTAGCCCAATGATAGCCTTAGCCGATTGCAATAATTTCTACGTGTCCTGCGAACGGAGCTTCAACCCATCGCTCAACGGCCAACCCGTCGTCGTACTCTCGAATAATGATGGGTCGATTGTAGCGAGAAGTAACGAAGTGAAAAAATTGAACGTGAGCATGGGTCAGCCGTTTTTCGAGATTGAGAAACTGCGTCAGGAGCATGGCATCCACGTTTTTTCCTCGAATTACGTGCTTTATGGTTCCATGAGCGCACGAATCATGTCCATTTTCGGGCGTTTCGTTGAAGATGTCGAGGTGTACAGTATCGACGAAGCCTTCTTGGACCTGAATGGGTATGAATCAATCTATCCCGACCTGACAGATTTTGCCCGAAACCTCCGCTCTACGGTAATGCAGTGGACACGTATCCCAATCAGCATCGGCATCGCTCCGACAAAGACACTGGCGAAGGTGGCCAATAAATTGGCTAAGAAGCAGACTGATACGAACGGCGTATTGATGCTATCGACACCTGAGCAAATTCGTCAGGCACTGGAGCAATTGCCAGTTGACGAATTGTGGGGTATCGGCCGACGCTACGCCCGTCTTCTAAAACAGAATGGAATCAAAACCGCCCTTGAATTCAGCGAATGCCACGATGTGTGGGTACAAAAACACTTCACCATCAACGGGCTTCGGTTAGTTTATGAACTCCGAGGAGAAGTCTGCCGGACGGTCGAAACACAACCATCGGCCCGTAAGTCTGTATGCGTGGCCCCAAGCTTTGGAGAGCTTGTCGGCGACCGGCCCACGCTGCATGAAGCGCTGACCAACTATGTCGCACGTGCCTCGGAGAAGCTACGTAAGCAACGGCTCGCTACTGGGGCAATGACCGTTTTTTTGCATACGAATCGGTTTCGGGCGGCTGTTGGGCAGTATTCCAACAGCCGCTCATTCACCCTGCCGGTTCCAACCAACCTGATACCGGAACTATCGCATTACGCGCTGAAAGCACTCGACAGCATCTACAAGCCTGGCTATGCCTATCAGAAAGTTGGCCTGATCCTGTCGGCTCTTCAACCTGACACGCATCAAACACCTGATCTATTTGAAGGAGAGCTGGACCCCCGGTTACTGAAGCTACTTCCAACTGTTGAACGGCTCAATCAAAAGTTAGGTCGCGACAAAGTGCGCTTTGCTGCTCAGGGCTTTGACTACCGATGGAAAATGAAACAGCGTTGGCTATCAGCTTGTTACACAACACGCTGGAAGGATATAATTACAACAAAATATTAGTTTATTGATATAATGTGATATTGATAACTTACTATCACATTATATCAATAGAAGTGAATGATTTTAGAACATCTGTTTCAGGCCGTAGCCGAGCATAGATAGTTTGTCGACCGGCTTCAGATTTGATTGGAAAATTATTCAGATAGCCTTCAACCTCTCTATTCTGGTAAGGATGATCCCGAAGAATTTCGATGGGGTCAATAAACAGAATATTGTAGCGAACCTGCGTAATGTTGCCTAACCGGTCCCGTTGTGTGTTGAGCAAATGTTCCTGCTCATTGGCAAAATTACCGGATGGCAACCGGTACTTATAATTAACCGTGACATAAAAGTGCTGCCTGCTATAGTTCGATATAGCAATTTCATAGTATTCCGGCGTGGCCAGAATAGTACGCCATGTATTCACCTGCTCCCAGTACGAACCGATCTGCCCTTTTGCCTCAGCCCGTTTAGGGGCAATCATTTTATCAAGCTTGGACTCCAGAATCTGTGCCTTATCTGTCAGATCGTTGATGTGAGCCTTGATCTGCTCGACTTTCTGGTCAACCGGCAAATCCTTGTCCTTCAACAGCCAGTACCGGTGCTTCCGATAGAAAGTAATCCTGACGGCCGGTCGGTCCATGTTCACCAGTTTGATAGTTCGACAGTCAAAACTGCGTACTGTCTCAAACAAAGGTTGATGGGCGACGTCAACGAAATGGATAGTGCCGGTGGCTGCCCAATCACCCTCAATGTCCCAGGCATCACGATCCGGCCTTAACTTAGGTATTTCTTCCATTAACTGAGTCAACTCATTTAGCAAACGAGCGTAGGTCTGCTGATCGTAATGTTTCCGCTTTGCATGAGATGGTTGCTCTTCCATATGTATTTAGCAAAAGTGTTCGGAGCAAATATATTTCCCTTAAAGGGAAACTCAACTGTCTTCTGCTAACTATTCTTTATGATTTTTTCTATCCTCCATCTCATTTTTAGTTTTTTACTTTTCAATGACCTTATAGTCTATTATTAAAAAAGAAAATTATAAAAATCATTTTTTTATGACTGATTAGATAATTAAGATATTATAGAATGTGGATAGTGCTTATAACTAACTAACTTTCAGCATGTTGTATGTGGATAACTCACTTGTCCCTAACAAATGATAGTCGTAGCCTAACAGATGATAGCACAAGCCTGACAAATGATAGTCGTAGCCTGACATTTAGTAGTCCTGTCCCCAACATTTAGTAGTCGATAGCCTAACAGATGATAGTCACGACCCTAACAGATGATAGTCGGCAAGGAATGCAGTCATAGAGAAAGCACTTTATTATCAGTATGTTATCAACAGATCAGAAAATTGGACAAAAGCAGGAGCACAAGCCCATTAATAGTAGAAAACCGGTAGTGGGATGGAGGGCCAATAGTTTGCCGGAGCAGCTTACCCTAACAGATGATAGTCGAAAACTCAAAAGCAAAGACGTTATTAACTGTTATCTAAGAGGTTATGTCTATCTTTTATCATTGACTATCAATAGATTATACCTAACAATCACAGAGATGCTTGTTAGGAAGAAAATAGGTATTACCTTGTGACTGCTATAATCTGTTAGGCAATGCGAAAAGCTCAGAGTCCAAACAAGTCGATGCAGTTGACGAATAGCCAGTTGTCGCTGACGTTCGACAGTGTGTCGGTGACACCCGCTGTTGAGGTGAACCCAGAGACAATTGTTCTCCGTACACCGAACAATAAGACGATAATGATTCGGGAGCCGCTAAAGCTTTTGATGAGTACCAATGGACTGAGTTTCTTTGAACGACGCCTGTATTGGCTTGTACTACGTGAGATCCGCCATATACAGGCCATTGATAAACTAAAAATCAAGCCGTATGAAGAGTTGAAATTTCGGTTTCACTATTCTGAAGTTATCAAGGGGCATCCCAATAGTACAATAAAGAAGGTTTGTGACTCAATCCAGCGCAAAACCATTAGCTGGGAGGATGAAAACGGCAAACATACCAACGTCGTTGTATTTCCAATGGCAGAGTACTGGCCCAAAAAGGGAGTCATCGAACTGACGATGTATCATGCTGCAATACCGGTATTTCTCTTTCTGGGCAGTGGCTATGCACAATACGGCTTTGATGACGTGCTGATTCTAAGCAGTGAATACGCGCAACTGCTGTTTACCAACCTGGCCCGCTTTCGGGGCACAGGCATATGGCGTGTCAATCTGAAGGATCTTCAACAAATGATTGGCGCTAAAGAAAAATCCTACAACAACTATTCGGCCTTTCGGACCCGTGTGATTGACCTGTCGTTGCGGCAGATCAATGAGCATACTAATCTGACGGTTACGTATGAACCCGTGTTACAGGGGCGGGCGGTCATTGGCATCGAGTTTAGAATTCAATTGAAAACGCCACCGGAAGAACTGGAGAAGGAAGCCAAAAAAGCCGAGATGCGTCAGCGACTGGATGAACTGCTACAAATGGATATTGCTGATATTATATCGTATGCGGCCGGAAAATTACAGCAGTACTACCCGTCCTACACCCAGCAGCAGCGAAAAATGATTCTTACCAGCGGAGAACATTTAAAGGCCTTCATCCGCGCTGATTTATATGCAGACTATGGCTATGCTGATAAAGACCCGGAAGCCTACGTTGCTCAAAGCGTTTTCAATTACAAGAAAAAAGGACTGGAGCTGGGCTAACATACACTGATACGTTAGCAGAACACCACAAACAAAAGAATAGAAGGGAAGAAAAAGTAGAGCTGCCTCCACCTTATTACGTCCGATAATGTTTACTTATCGGACGTAATAATTCCTTTGTATATTGGCATCCGAAATGATCTTCGTCCATAACTGATGCTCCGATTCCCGAGTTGGTTTGGTCTGACAGCGCCCGGCTGACCTTTGACCGAATGCCCGGCGATGTTCAGACGGCCTTGCTGACTGAGTTCCCTCGCATGGTAAGCCGCTACGCACCCCTGTATCATCGTCGGCCGCCAGACCTTGATAGCGTCGGAACAATCGCCCACATCCAGCTACCGGACTGGAACATTTGGGTTAGAATCGATACGGGCTATCTTGAAGATGACGGGGAGCCGGTATTATTTATCAATGAACTGGATGAACTGACTCAAACTGAACTGGAAGTCTCGGTAGCTGCGGCCTGGTCAAATCCCAATCTATTCCGGTAACTTTTCGCCACCACTATCATGAGCAACTTATCCACCCGGCGTTCATCGGCTAAGCCGCAAACCCCAACCGTTCCGACGTCGGCCGAGCAACTCAGCCAACAGACAGCCACCTATTTCCAGAAGGGCATTGAGGGTGCCGACAATACGCGCACGGCTTACTCCTCTGACATCGCCCTGCTTGGCGAATGGCTTCGTCAGCAGGGCATCGATGACTTGCCTATCAGCCCGGCGACGCTGGCCACTTACCTGTCCGACCTGGCCACCCACCACAAATGGGCAACCTTATCCCGCCGACTGGCTACCATTCGCAAATGGCACCGGCTGCACCGGCATCCTGACCCGGGCGGAGACGAGGTTGTAAAAATCGTATTGGAGGGCATCAAGCGGAGCATTGGAACCGAACCGGATCAGGCTCCAGCCTTCGACATTTTGGAGTATAAAGATAGCCTGCGGCTCATTCCGTCAACATCAATGGGGCTACGCGACCGTGCGTTGCTACTGGTCGGCTTTGCCGGTGCCTTTCGGCGGTCTGAACTGGTCGCGCTCAACATGGAGGGGATACAGTTCACCCGCGATGGCGCAGTGCTAACCTACCAGGGTAGTAAGACCAATCAGTATGGCAAGACAGAGCAGAAAGCCCTGTTTTTTAGTCCTGATCCCGATACTTGCCCGGTCAGAGCCTTACAGGATTATATTAGTTCGCTGGATCGTCAGACGGGGCCGCTGTTCGTTCGTATTCGCAAAGGAGAACAGGTTACTGATGCCAGGCTATCAGACAAGCAGGTGGCCAGAGTGACCAAAGCGTACCTCGGCGAAGAATATTCAGCGCATTCGCTCAGAGCCTCGTTTGTCACCATCGCCAAACTGAATGGAGCCGATGATTCTCAGATCATGCAGCAGACCAAACACCGGACAAGGTCGATGATTGACCGCTACACGCGGGTGCAGCAGGTAGTCAAACATAACGCAGCAATGAAGTTAGGTTTATGATGTTAAACGCTTTTCAAACGTTGACGACCGATGAATCAGCATTACCGGGCCTTCTCCAGCGGATAGTAAAAGAAATTGAGGACTCAAAATGCGGTTACTGGCTGTATTCGAACTATTTCGATGTTTTGCCACCTACCGAACGTACCCTAATCCGTTGGTGGCACGCTCCATTGTATATTGATTATGATGCGCTCTGGAATCCCATTTTTGAGGACGATGCGCTGATGATCGACGTCATTTTGAAAAACAAACTACCGACTCAACACGAGCGCATTCGAGTAGAGTACACGCAAATCTGGTCATTGGGTAGTTGCCAACATTCCGGGAAAATGTTTCGTCAGATAGAGTATACTGATTGATAATCAGCAATTTAACTAGATCCTGATTTCCCTCTTGCTACGAATGTTGGCCACCCACTATTTTCGTTGGATTTGTTCAGGTTA
>JBBSTD010000163.1:0-10836 GCA_038236215.1 Cytophagales bacterium
AAACTGCATCCGACCGGGAAAATGTGGTTAAGTCGGCACAGGTATAGCTGCCAGACAACGAGGAGCCGTGTGAGGTGAAAATCTCACGCACGGTTCTGAAGACCAGCCGCCGGGGCGACTCGGCGGCTGAGTTTAATTTCTCTGACACACCTTTTTGGCCTGATTTTTTACGACTCAAAGTGGTACCTGCCGCAGGTAGTCGGCAAACAACGATACACGCCGGGCGTCATTCGACTGGAACAGAAAAGGGCGCACATCAGCCGCCATCTCACCCATGTCCAGACCCGCACAATGAGCCAGCAACCGCGAACGTAACGACTCGGCATTACCGATACCTACCTTCATTTCTAGGTACGCATAGTTGGGCAACACGCCCCGACCCAGCAGAAAAACCACGTCGTAAAAGTCACGCCCTTTGTTGCGCACCCGGTTTAGAATGGCGTAGAACTTCTGGGCCAGCAACAAATCCAGCGGAGTGGTTTGAAGTTGGGTGAACACGTCAAAGCGGTTGAGCAGATACGGCTCCGGGGTGAACGTAAAGTGTTGCGGCTCGGTGTCCAGTTGAATCAAAATCTTTTCCTGCTCGTAACCACTGAGTCCTTGTTGAAACAATAGAGCTGGAAACTTGATGTGGCAATGATAGGCCCCCTTCATCACCAACCGCATCTCGACCTGATAGCCCTCCCGCTCCAGGCCCGCTTCGATGATTCGTGAAAGGGTATCAAAATCCGCTTCGGTGATACCCGTATTGTCGAAGTCGAGGTCTTCCGAAAACCGCTGATTACCATGTACGATACGCAGGCAGGTTCCCCCCAAAAAGGTGAAACGGTCGGCAAACGCACTCTCATAGATGAGTTGCAACAGCTTGTGCTGCAAGTACTCCCGCAGGATAAAGCGACGGAAGGGTTGCAGAGTGGGTGGGTAATAGGTAGCAATCTGGCTGAGGTCAAGCATATAAGTCGATGTAGCGGGTCAGCGTGTCGATGCGCTGAACAAGCTGTTTATTCTGAAACAAAGGCAGGTAGGAACGCATCCGTTTATGGTCCAGCGTTTCTCTCAGCAAGGTGGTATTGAGCCGCATGGCCGCGAAATCCTCCACTGACTTTAAATTTGGGTGTAGGTAGCAATAGTCAAGCAGGGCTTTCTCCAGATAGGCCATCAGCACGGGCCGATCAGTGGGTTCGCCCGTGTTAAGGGAACGAAGCACCTGATAGCCGAAGAAGCATTGGGGTTTGAGATGCTGGTAGGTGAAGGAGCCAACGGGCGTGTTAAAGGTCTGGGTTTTTCGGGTGGCCACCGAGGTCATGGCATAGACGCCTTCGGGGATCAGGTTGTAAAAACTCAGAGCCGTCTCCAACGAGAGGTAAGCGGGCTGGTAGATGCGGTTGGCTATCCAGCCAAGCAGGTTAGCATTGATCGGTGTTTGGCTGAAGATATACCAGCGATTAACAACTCGTTGGATATAGCCTTTCTGCTGCCATTCGACGAGTCGTCGGCTATCGAAGTAGGGAAAGCTCTTCTGAACCTCTTGGGTGGAGAAGATACTTTGTGGGGCAAACTGCTGGTAAAAAGTATTGTAGTTCATTTCTAAGAAGTGTTAAAAATAACACTTCTTAGAAATGAAAGCAAATCGTTTCAGTCAAAATCGCGTGATGCCAAAATCACCCCTTTATATTCTTGCAAAGTTGAATAGTTCCGGGTGTTACTATCCTGACCATCTCTTAGATACGTCATTCTAATCGATAGACTTATCCGCTTGTACAAATGCTCAAGAAGTTAATGGAGTAGAATTTAATGTTGTGATTCTTAGTCCAGATAGGTTTTAAAAAAGAATCCCTGCGGTTTCGAATTGAGACCTGAACGTAATCGAAATCGGCCATTCGCTGAATAGTACGTCAGCAGTTAGTATCAATGGGAATATTTGAAAATTAGTGCAATTGCTACGAAGTGAACCCCACCTAACCAATTAATTAATCTGCTGTTCCTAACGTAAACTAAAAATCATATGCTGAAATTTTTTCTGACCCATCGCCGTGCCCAGACGGCTACCTCCCATTGGCAAAGAGCGTCTGCGCTGCTGGTCCTTCTAACGCTTTCAGCGTTTTCTGCCTTAGCTCAGGATATTACCGTTGCGGGCAAAGTTACGGACGCTGGGGGCAGCCCGCTGCCCGGCGTCACCATTCAGGCCAAGGGAACGAATACCGGAACCACTTCCGACGCAAACGGCGGTTACCGCTTAGCCAACGTGCCCTCCAACGGCACACTGATATTCAGTTTTGTCGGATTAAAAGCTCAGGAAGTAGCTGCCAGGGGCCGCACGACGATCAACATAACGCTGGTGGAAGACGAAGCCAATGCGTTGAACGAAGTAATTGTGATTGGCTACGGTACCGTCAAGAAAAAGGACGCGACGGGTGCGGTGGCGGCCATCGGGTCTAAAGACTTTAATAAGGGTGTCATCACTTCAACCGAGCAACTGTTACAAGGGCGCGTAGCAGGGGTGGCCGTTACCCAAAGCAATGGCGAACCCGGTAGCGGTATCAACGTCCGTATCCGGGGTACGTCCTCCGTGCGGGGCGGCAACGGCCCTCTCTTTGTTGTAGACGGAGTACCTCTGGCAGGAAACGACGTTTCGGGTGGTGGTGATAATGGTGGATTAGGCAGTTCTTCAGCCCGTAATCCGCTCAATTTTCTGAATCCTGACGACATCGCCAGCATGGATATTCTAAAAGATGCCTCGGCAACGGCTATTTACGGTGCCCGGGGGGCCAACGGCGTCGTGCTGATTACGACCAAGAAGGGTAAAGGAAAAGGTTCAGTCGATTACTCGTACTCGCTGGGCATCAGTAAACTATCGAAACGATACGATTTGCTGAGTCCCGAAGCGTTCGTGGCAGCGGGCGGTGTTGATAACGGAGCCAGAACGGATTGGCAGGACCAGGTGTTCCGCACGGCCAAAACCAACCAGCACAACCTGTCGTTCAGTGGCGGAGAAAATAACAGCAACTACCGCTTTTCGATGGGCTACTTCGATCAGGAAGGAATCATTAAAAATTCGGGCATTAAGCGGTTCTCCGGCTCTTTTAGTGGGGGCAAAAAGTTCATTAACAACAAACTAACCGTTGGGGCCAGTGTGAACTTCGCCAAAACAACCGACAATTCGGTTCCTGTAACCGACAATGCCGGATTTACGGGCGACCTGCTGGGTGGCGTACTGAAGTCGAACCCTACCAACATGGTTTATAATACCGATGGAACCCCTTTCCAGCTTTCCTCGCTGGAACCCAGCCCGATTGCCATTTTGCAATACTCGAAAGACTTCACCAACACGCTGCGGGTGCTGGGTAATATCAATGCCGAGTATGAAATCATCAATGGGCTGAAATTCAAGACGGTTATCGGTATCGATCAGTCGATGTCGTCCCGTAAGTCGGCTTTTTCCCCCTTATTGGTCGTAAATAATATCGACAAGAATGGCCAGTTATACCTGAAGGATATTGAGGTAGAAAACCGCCTGATGGAGAATTATTTTACTTACAACAAGCAATTTGGCAAAATCACCTTCGACGGCTTACTGGGTTATTCCTACCAGAGTTTCGACTATTACTCCAAGAATGCCCAGGCGACCAACTTCCGGGTCAACGATCTGGACTTGATTATCAACAACATTTCGGCGGCCGATAATTCGGCGGGGAGGGGTAGCATTCTGCAAAATTCCAATGCAACCTTCGATGAGTTGCAATCCTACTACGGACGGGTGAACGTCGGCATCAATGACCGTTACCTGCTCACGGCTACCCTCCGAACTGATGGCTCGACCCGGTTTGGCTCGGGCAAAAAGTACGGTTACTTTCCTTCGTTTGCGGCCAAGTGGCGGCTTATTGAAGAGAAGTTCGTTCCCAAGAAGGTATTCTCCGACCTGGGTTTACGGGTGGGGTATGGCATTACGGGCAATCAGGAAATCCCGCACAATCTCTACACCGAGCGACAGCGGTACGGCGGTGCCAGCATCGACAATAACGGCACGAACATAGCCAACGGCGGTTTGGGAACGGTAACGTTCCCAAACCCTAACTTAAAGTGGGAGTCCACGTCGCAGTTGAATGTGGGCCTTGATTATGCGTTTCTGAACAACCGAGTATCGGGTTCGCTGGAGTATTACTACAAGAATACGAGCGACCTGCTGATTCAGATAACGTCCGCTCAGCCCGCCATCTCGCCCTTCGTGTGGTCCAACCTCGATGCTAATATCATCAACACGGGGGTTGAAATTACCGTCAATGGCATTGTGGTGGACAAGACAGATTTTGGTTTTGACATCAGTGCCAATGCCGCTTTCAATAAGAACACCGTCCAAAATCTACTGGGCGTTTACAACACGGGTGCCATCAGCGGCCAGGGGTTGACGGGTGCCTTCGCCCAGCGCATCGCCACCGGACAGCCGCTATACGCCTATTTCCTGCGCGAGTTTGGTGGCTATAATGAGTCGGGCATATCCGTTTATCCCGGTGGTGACTTCCAGCGGTTTTTGGACGGTAAAAGTCCGATACCAACCGTAACGGGTGGCTTAACGTTAAACTTCCGCTATAAACGCTTCGATTTGAGTACGTTCTTCAACGGGGTGTTCGGCAACTACGTTTACAACAATACGGCCAACGCCTACTTTACCAAAGGGTCGTTATCCAACGGCCGGAACGTAACGACCAACGTGGTAGGTAGCCAGGAAGGCCCGCTGAACGCGCCAGACGTGTCTACCCGCTTCCTCGAGAAAGGGGACTTCGTGCGCTTGCAGAACCTGAACCTGAGTTACCGCCTGAATACGGGCCAGAGTGCTTTTCGTAGCGTTCGTCTCTTCGTCACGGGTCAGAACCTGCTGCTGTTTACCAAGTACACCGGCCAGGACCCCGAAGTGAACACTAACAAGGCTATTGACGGTGTACCCTCGCTGGGTATTGACTACACGGCCTATCCGCGCACGCGCACCTTTACGTTTGGAGCCAGCGTATCATTTTAACAAGCGTTAACCGACCAGAAAATGAAACAGACCTATTTAAAAATAATCGTGGGCGGGTTGGTTGGAGCCTGCCTCCTGCCTGCCTGTACCGACCTTGTGGTAAAGGAGAAAGACTCAATCGTAATTGAATCAACCGGGGGCGTATTTACGGCCGGAAATCCGACTCAACTACTCAATGCGCTATACATCGGCCTAAGCTTTTACACCGGCACGGGCAGTGTATACGCATTAGGCGAACACACGTCCGGCGAGATGATTCCGCCAACGCGGGGTGTGGACTGGGGCGACAACGGCGTGTGGCGAACCTTACACGCCCACACCTGGGATGCCACCCACCCTCAAATTCTGAATGCCTGGAATGCGCTCAATAGCAATAGCTACCGGTGTGAGCAGTTACTGGCTTCCAATCCCACCCCCATGCAGGCTGCCGAAGCCAAGGCCATGCGCGCCTTGTACATGCACCATGTTATGGATATATGGGGGCAGGTACCCCGCCGAACGGTTGACCAGGGCGTAGAGTCACTGCCGAATGTGTTAAGTCGCTCAGACGCCTTTGACTTCATTGTCAAGGATTTGGAAGCGGCACTGCCCGACTTACCCGTACTTGGCCCGGCCCCCATCAATGCCCGCGCTTCCAGGGCAATGGCCAATACCCTGCTCGCCCGGCTTTACCTGAACAAAGCCGTGTATAAATCGGCCAAACCAGAAGGCCCCTATACCTTCGACAAAGCCGACATGGACAAGGTGATAAAGTACTGCGATGCCGTAGCGGCAGATGGCTTTGCGCTGGATGCGGACTTTTTCAATCCCTTTACGGCGGCACTTTCTACGGATAAAATCCTTACCGACTTACAGGGTACGGCCCGTAGCCGCTGGACAATGACCCTGCACTACAATCAGGGTGGTTTTCCCGCCGAGAAATCCAGTCCCAATAACGGCTTCGCCACGCTGGCCGAGTTTTACGAAAAATTTGAGGCCAACGACGACCGTCGTTTCCGGGCGGTTGGTTTTACGGCCGGCTACGGTGGGGTAAACAAAGGGTTTCTGATTGGGCAGCAGTACCGGGAAGATAAGACGGAGATCATTGATACGCGTACCAAAAAGCCACTGGCCTTCACTAAAGAGGTGCCGCTGGCGGGTGCCGCTACCAACCAGGGCGTTCGGGTAATCAAGTATCACCCGACTGATTTTGGCAAGTACCTCATCCTGCGCTACTCCGATGTGTACCTGATGAAAGCCGAGGCTACGATGCGCGGGGGCGATGCCGCCGGGGCGCTGAAGCTGGTCAACGATCTACGCAAAATGCGTAAGGCCAGCGTTCTGCCCTCCCTTACCGACGAGGCAATGTGGAAAGAGCGGGGCTACGAGTTGTACTGGGAGGGTGTGGCCCGTACCGACGAAGTTCGCTTCGGCAAGTTCAACCGGAAGTACCAGGACATCCTGAACCTGGAGCCTTATACCCTGCTGTTTCCAATTCCGGCTGCGGCCATAGCCTCCAACACCAATTTGAAGCAGAACCCCGGTTACTAATTGATGATTTACTCCTGGGAGTGCCCGAAAGAAACGTTCGGGCATTCCCTTTTTTTTAGCCCGTTACGTTTGATGAATAAACAGGTAGGTTGGGTAGCGGTATGCCTCATCGTTGTTAGCTCGTGTGCGCAGTCCAGCCGTACAGAGCAGCCCGAACTTGCCCGGTTGGAAGAGAAACTATCTGCCCTTAAACCCAATCAGGCACTGGTAAAGGTCCTGGTTGGGAATCAGGACTTCTACGCTGATCAACCGCTTTTTACGGCCAATGTACAGATCCTGCCCCAATTGATTCAGGTGGGTTTTACGAACGAGCAGGGAAGCAATGTGGAACTGGAGATGATACAGGATAACTGGTTTGGGCAGAAGCCTATTGCGTTCACGATGACCAACGGCACCTTAGGCGAAACCCAGCGGGATCAGGTGATTTTAATGATTGGGAAACTGATTGACAAACGAGCCTTGCGGGGGGAAGGCTACTACCTGGTGACCGGAAAAATTACCGTACCCGTGTTGAGCAACCAACTCATGTCTATTGTGTTTGTGGGCAACGTAGTGAAACCCAGTCAGGCCAGTACAGTAGATAACTACATTCCCGTTAAAGGCTGGATTATGGTGAAACAGCCTGCGTTCTCCAGCCAGAGTTCTCCTGAGTTATTGACAAAGATCGGTACAGCTCCTTCTGGCGAATAGCGGGAAGCCGGCCGTGTATACGAATGAATAAACTACGTTGATGAAGTTCCTGTTTACCTGTTTTTTGTGGCTGCTCTTAGTTGGAATGGTCGCCTGCCACTCGGCACCGGAACCCCTGTTTCAGTTGCTGGAAAGCAAGAAAACGGGCGTGGACTTCGTGAACAGCGTAAAGCCGACGCCTGGGTTCAGTATTTTCAGCTACATGTATTTCTACAACGGCGGTGGCGTGGGCGCGGGCGATTTCAATAACGATGGCTTAGTGGACCTCTTTTTTACCGCTAACCAAACCAGTGACCGCCTATACCTGAATCAGGGTGACCTGAAGTTTCAGGACGTGACCGAAACAGCGGGGCTGGGCGCTATCGAAGGCTGGCACACTGGCGTGTCGGTGGTGGATATCAACCAGGACGGACTGCTCGATATATACGTGAGTTGTGTGGCGCCGTACAGCGGTACGGATAGCCACAACCTGTTGTATATCTGCCAAACTATTGACGAAAAGGGCATTCCGCATTTTGTGGAAAAATCGCGGGAGTACGGCCTTGATTTAGTAGGGTTCGGCACGCAGGCCGCCTTTTTCGATTACGACCTCGATGGTGACCTCGACTTTTTTCAACTTAACCACTCCGTCCACCAAAATGGCACCTTCGGCAAGCGCGGGCAATTTATGGGAACGGTTCACCCGCTGGCAGGCGACCGCTTTTTTGACAATCAGGACGGGAAATACGCGGAATTAACCACCAAAGTCGGCATCAACTCCACGGCACTTGGCTACGGGCTGGGGCTTGCGCTGGGCGACGTGAACCTGGACGGCTACCCCGATTTCTACGTCGGCAACGACTTTCACGAGAATGATTACCTCTACATCAACCAGAAAAACGGCACCTTCCGCGACGAGATCAACGCCCGCACCCGCCACACCAGCCGCTTCACGATGGGGGTGGACATCGCCGATATGAACAACGACATTTTTCCCGAAATTATGTCGCTCGATATGATGCCTTACGACCCGCAAATTCTGAAGCGGTCGGAGGGCGAGGATGCGTATTATAACTTCAAATTCAAACTCGATCAGGGCTATAATGCGCAGTTTGCCCGCAACAATCTGCAGCTCAACACCCGGCAGGGCGTTTTTTCGGAAATTGGGATGTACGCGGGCATTCACGCCACCGACTGGTCGTGGTCGGCCCTTTTGCTGGATTTTGAGAATGACGGGCGCAAGGATCTGTTCATTTCCAACGGCATCAACAAGCGCATGAACGACATGGACTACATCAACTTCGTGGCTTCGGACGATATTCAGCGACGCATTAGCGAGCAGCAATTCGACGAGTCGGATGCGTCGCTGACCAATTTGCTGCCGGAGGTGAAAATCCCCAATAAGTTTTTCTCCAACACGCCTTCCCTGATTTTCACGGATCAGTCGGAGCGTATCGCGGGCAACGTAGACTCCTACTCCAACGGGGCTACCTATGCCGATTTAGACAATGACGGCGACCTGGACATCGTCACCAACAATATCAATGAAGCAGCCTTCATTTACGAAAACAGGGTCGAGACCTACGCACCTACGCATCAGCACTTATCCGTAAACCTGAAAGGCCCGGTAGCCAACCGCAATGCCATCGGAACTAAATGCCTAGTGTATGGCAAGGGCGGGGTGCAGTATCAGGAAAAATTTCCGGCCCGGGGTTTCCAAAGCAGTACCGAGATTCCCCTGTTGTTTGGTCTGGGGGATTCGGCCCGAGTCGATTCAGTCGTAGTTATTTGGCCGGACAATGGGTTCGTAACGATCAAAAAGCCATTGTCCGGCAAAATCCTGACAGTGAGCTATGCGAAGGGTTTACCCCGATTCGACTACGAAAAATTAAAAACCCAGCAGGGTGAATTTGAAGACATTGCCCCCCGGCTTGGCTTAGACGTGCGGCACGAGGAAAACCGCTTCAACGAATTCGACCGCGAGGCCCTGATTCCCAATATGATGTCTACCGAAGGACCCGCCCTGGCCGTGGGCGATGTGAATGGCGACGGGCGCGATGACATATTCATGGGCGCTTCGCGGGGTTTTGCGCCAAAAGTTTACGTTCAGCAGCCTAACGGTACGTTCAAAAATATACCCCAGCCCGCTTTGGACACTGACGCAGATTTTGAGGACATCACTGCCGCCTGGGCCGACGTAAACGGCGATGGAACGCCGGATTTACTAGTAGGTTCGGGTGGGAATGAGTACTTCGGTAAATCAGAATTTTTGCGCCCGCGTCTGTATCTGAACGATGGGGAGGGACTCCTTAGAAGGGATAAAACCGCCTTTCCCGAAATGTATGTTAACGCTCAGGTTGTTTGCTTGGCAGACATAAACCAGGATGGCTTCCCTGATTTGTTTGTGGGTGCCCGGTCGGTGCCGTTTGCGTACGGTAAAACGCCCAGTTCGTATCTGTTCATGAATGATGGGAAAGGCCATTTTATTGATAAAACGGATGCCCTTTCGCCCGGACTCCGGCAGGGTGGCCTGGTCAAAGACGCTATTTGGGTGGATTTGGATGCTGACAAGGATGAAGACTTGGTGGTAGCCTACGAATGGGGTAACATCGTACTGTTTGAAAGCCAGGCGGGGAAATTAGTCGCGAAACCCTTAACCATTAAAAAGGGCTGGTGGAACTTCGTCAAAGCTGTCGATCTCGACCAGGATGGAGACCTGGATTTAGTCTGTGGCAACGTGGGCCTGAACAACCGTATGCATGCGTCCGAAAAAGAACCCGTTCGCATGTACGTCAACGATTTTGATGACAATGGTCGCCCCGATCAGATCCTTACGTACTATTTACAGGGAAAAGAGACGATTTTTGCTGACAAGCGTGAGGTGGAGCGGCAGCTGCCCTACGTTAAGAAGTCAATGCTCCGCGCCAAGGATTTCGCCGAAGCGAGCCCGTCTCAGGTGTTTGGTGCTGAAAAACTAATGCAGGCGACGGTGCTGGAAGCCAATTATTTTGAGAATGCCTTTCTGGAAAACAAAGGGAATGGCCATTTTGAACTGAAAAGTTTAGGTGACCAGGCGCAGTTTACTTCGTACCATGATGCGGAATTAATCAAAAAAAGTTCTGCTGGAACCTGGGAGTTACTTATGCTTGGTAACTTTTTCGATAGTAACATCCAGCTTGGATTGTACGACGCCGACAATGGAAGTTTGTTTGATTTGAGTAAAAACCATCTGTTCGTACCCCGGCCCCTGTTGGACAAACGGATTGAAGGGCAGGTACGGGGGATTCAGGAAATCAGGGTAGGAACGCAGATCATTTATTTGGTCCTTCGAAACAATGACAAAATGATGGCTTTAGTCAAAAAAAAGTAGTGTTTTCGTCAGCACAGTACTTCCTCGCGGTATTTAGACAAGAAGTATCTCGAAATTCCTTTTAAAGGCTTATAATGTAGGTTGAGTAGCGTTTCCCCTACGTGACGTATATATTTAGAGCGTGTTGGGGAATTGATAAAGGTTGGGAGTCGTGCCAACTTTGTTGTGACTAAACGACAAAGCCATGACCAAACAGTGGCAACCACTGACCGACCCCCAATGGAACGCAATCTCGCCTTTTTTTGACCTCAAA
>JBBSTD010000164.1:0-10355 GCA_038236215.1 Cytophagales bacterium
GTTTGAGGTCAAAAAAAGGCGAGATTGCGTTCCATTGGGGGTCGGTCAGTGGTTGCCACTGTTTGGTCATGGCTTTGTCGTTTAGTCACAACAAAGTTGGCACGACTCCCAACCTTTATCAATTCCCCAACACGCTCTAAGGCAACGCCCTGGCTGACATTTACGGAGCGCGTGGGTATACTGAACAACTCCCGGACGGGAAAGAATACGACGGGTAAGTTTACCTATACGGACTGGGCTAAAACCAAATCCTTTGTCCCTGCTCCATTTTTCCGGGATGGCGACGGCACGGGTATTTACCGCGCTATTACGGATATTACAGGCTCCGTGCTTGACTACTCGGGTACGGAAAATGTACTCAACAACGAGTTCCAGATTCAGTTAGCGAAGGATTTTGGACCGGTGGCCAACCGGTTAATTCTGGGCAATAGCCTGTATCAGCGTACCACCAACAGCATTGGTATTGGGTCAAGTTCAATTGTAGTGCCTGACGTATATAACGTCTCGAACAGGCAGGGTATCCTGAATGGAGGACAGATTCTCACGCAGGAACGTCGCCTGGGTTACTATGCCGACTATACCGCCAACTACAAAAACTGGCTGATTCTGAATGGTTCGTTTCGTTTCGATCAGACATCCAAGTTTTACAAGCCCGACCGCCCGTCTAATTACTGGTCGTACCCATACTATGGGGTTGCTGTATCGTTTATTGCAACCGATGCGTTCCCGGCTATTCGCGGCAATGTCCTGAACTACGCCAAGTTCCGGGCGAATTACAATAAAAACGCCAACGACAACATTCCGCTTTATGGACTGGATTTGAACTACCCAAACGGGGGTAGCTTCCCCTACGGAAACACGGTTGGTTTGACGGTTGGCAACGTACTGCCCGATCCAAACCTGCGGCCCGAAACGGTTTACTCAAGTGAGATTGGGGGTGAGTTTCAATTGCTGAACAACCGCATCAACATTGATGTATCGGCGTATACGCAGAACTCAAAAGGCCAGGTAATTACGGTTCGGGTACCAAACTCAACGGGTTTCAGTAGCCTGCTCATCAACGTGGGCGAGACTAAGAACTGGGGCTACGAAGCTGAGCTGAAGTATCTGATTGCGCGGGGTGGTAAGTTTACGTGGGATGCCAGCATTCGTTATTCCTACAATGATAACAAAGTGCTTGACCTGTATCCTGGTATCAACGAGTTTCAGATTGGTGGTTTCTCGTACGCCAACACGAACGTTATTAAAGGAGAGCGTTTCCCGATTATGAAAACGGATGGTTATCAGAAGGCACCTGATGAATCAGGTCGTGTATTGGTTAACGCCACCACAGGCTACCCGTTACGGAATACATCACTGGAACAACGGGGTGGTGTACTGCCCCGGCACATTGCCGGTTTGGGATCGAAAATGGAGTACGGCAATTTTGGCTTTACGTTTAACTTCGAGTATCGGGGTGGTAACGTAATGTTCAGTGACCTGGGTCGTCAGATGACCTTCACCGGAACAGGCAAATGGACCGAAAATCGTACCCCACAGGTATTCCCGAACTCGGCTGTTCTCAACACCGATGGTACCGTAACGGCCAATACGACACAGGTGCGCGAAGCAGAGTATTCACTCTGGGTTGATAACTACCGGTTGATTTCCGAGAATTTCGTTACCCCAGCCTGGTTTATCAAACTTCGTGACATCAACCTGTCGTATCGTTTGCCACAGAGCATAATGGATAAAACGAAGATTTTCTCGGGAGCCAGCATTGCCGTATATGGCCGGAATTTGATTACGATTGTTGATAAGATGAATTACTACACGGACCCGGAGTTTAGCTATCAGGGTAACCCAACGCCAGGTAGCCAGGCTACATCGGTACCAACTACGAACTCATCGATTGGTATTGGTATCAACACGACGGGGCAAACGCCACCCGTTCGTCAGTACGGTGTGAACATCAACCTTACATTTTAGTAACTAGCAACATTGACTTACTATGAAATTCAAAACACTAATTATAGCCGCTTTTGTGGCACTGGTTGGTAATGGTTGTAATACCAAACAGTTTCTGGACATTAACACCAACCCGAACCAGTTACCAACTGCATCGCCGAACTATATATTTACCAATGCACTGAATACCACGGCGACGAACATAGCTGGTAATTCGGGTGGGCAGGGGTCAAACGAACTCGGGTTCTACTGGGCAGGACAGTGGACGCAGGGCAATGGATACATCATTGTTACTAGCCAGTTTGTGTACCAGTTTACCAATGGAGATTTTAACTATTGGGATGGGTATTACGACAACCTACAGGATTACCAGTTCGCAATCAATAATGCCGACGCTAGTGGCCAGAAGTTCCTGAAAGGACCGGCCAAAGTGATGAAGGCCATGCTGTTTCAGCAGTTAGTGGATCTGTATGGCAACATCCCTTACACAGACGCGTTGCAGGGTGCGGCCATACTCGCCCCAAAATTCGATGATCAGAAAGCGGTTTATGAATCGTTGATCAAATTGCTGGATGAGGCCATTGTCGACCTGAAAGCAAATCCGTTCACGGGCAGTTTTGGTACATCCGATCTGGTCTTTAAAGGGAACGTAACGAAGTGGGTTCAGTTTGCCAATTCGCTTAAGATGCGCATGCTGATCCGTCAGTCTAAAGTGACCGGTCGGGAAGCGTATATCAAAACGGAAATCAATAAAATTGTAACCGAAGGTTCAGGGTTTATTACGGGCGAAGAAGTTGGCATTGGTGGTCCGGCCTTTTTTCAACCCGCAGCCGGACAGTTGAACCCTGTCTATGACCGCTGGGGCTATGACGCTACTGGGGCCAAACGGGCTCTTAATAATTTTCCCCGACCAACGCAGTTTCTGGTGAATAGCCTCAAAGCGTCCGGCGACACCCTTCGGTTAAAGCGAATTGCGTACGCCACTGACGGGGAAAATAGCAATAATCCAGGCGTGAGTAAGAAAGCGGAAGTAGCCGCCAACTATGTAGGTACCCCATTTGGTGCCAGCTCCGGCTATCTACCAGCCAACACCTCATCGGTAGGACCAAGCCTGCTCGTGAAGGGTGATTTTAATCGGCCATATATTATTATGACTGCCGCCGAAGTTCAGTTTCTGCTGGCCGAAGCTAAACAGCGGTATTCAGATGTGACGCTGCCCAATACGGCTCAGATGTACTTTGAGAATGGTATCGTGCAATCGTTCCGCGTATTGGGGGCTAATACTGCCGGTGCCACTGCCTACAAAGGCAGCAGCATTCAGAACTACGACTGGGTAGCTTCAACGGATAAACTGTCCGCAATTGCCATCCAGAAATGGATTGCGCTGACCAACTTCAGCGGTCTGGAAGCCTGGGCTGAATACCGCCGTACCAACCTGCCGGTTATTCCGCAAAGTGTACAGGTGCCAGAGGCTAACAAACGCCCACTACGGCTATTTTACCCAAACAGCGAAGCGGGCTCAAACGTGGCCAACGTAACAGCACAGGGTACCATTGATCCGTTCAGCACCAAGCTGTTCTGGGATGTGGATTAATTCAGGTTGATTTGCTACGGAAATGGGGGAGATTATCATTCGATATTCTCCCCCATTTTTTTGGTAGCTAGTAGAGAAGCCTATCAGGGAAAGCATAAAATCTGTGTAGGGTATGTTATCCGTATGTCTGCAAACGTACATCCACTGTACATTTCGTATTTTTGCGGTCCAATGGATATTCAGGAAAAAGTAGAGGCCGATATTTTACGGGCAATAGCCGAGTGCTATCCGGGCCAGTCGGCAACGGTGCAGCTGTCGCCGACAAAAAAAGAGTTTGAAGGGCAATACACCTTCGTCACCTTTTCGCTTACAAAAGCACTGCGTCAGGCCCCGGCCCAGATTGGGCAAACGATTGGTACCTGGCTGGTGGCAAATAGTGAAGTGGTGAGCGCCTTTAACGTAGTGCAGGGCTTTCTGAACATCAGTATTGCCGATGCTGCCTGGGTGGCGGTGTTGAACGATATTGTCAGTAATCCGGGTTTTGGTACGCTGCCCAAAAAGGAGCAGACCATTATGGTGGAGTTTGCCTCGCCAAACACGAACAAGCCGCTTCACCTGGGTCATCTACGCAACATCTTTCTGGGTGATTCCGTCAGCCGGATTCTGAAAGCTAACGGCTACGATGTGGTGAAAACCTGCATTGTCAACGACCGGGGCGTTCATATATGCAAATCCATGCTCGCCTACCAGCGTTTTGGTGAGGGGGAGACTCCAGAATCATCCGGATTGAAAGGTGACCACCTGATTGGGAAATATTACGTCCTGTTCGATAAAGCGTACAAAGCCGAAGTAGCCGAATTGGTAACCGCCGGAATGCCGAAAGAAGACGCCGAAAAGCAGGCGCCCCTCATGCAGGAAGTTCAGCAGATGTTACGCATGTGGGAACAGGGTGATCCTGAAACGGTAGCCCTCTGGAGAAAACTGAATGCCTGGGTGTACGCCGGATTCGACGCCACCTATAAAAGTATCGGTACCAGTTTCGATAAAACGTACTACGAATCGAATACCTACCTACTGGGCAAGGAGGTAGTAGAGGAAGGATTACAAAAAGGCGTATTCTTTCGGAAGGAAGACAATTCCGTCTGGATTGACCTGACCGATGAAGGGCTGGATCATAAGTTAGTCCTTCGATCGGATGGTACCTCAGTTTATATCACACAGGACCTCGGTACAACGGACTTAAAGGACCAGGATTTTCATGCCGACCGGCAGATCTGGGTGGTGGGGAATGAGCAGGATTACCATTTCAACGTCTTATTTGCCATACTTCGCCGGTTAGGGCGGCAGTACGCTAATGGATTGTACCACCTGTCGTACGGAATGGTCGATTTGCCAACGGGAAAGATGAAATCCCGCGAGGGCACTGTGGTGGATGCCGACGATTTGATAGAAGAAACCACCAACGCGGCTTCTGCCGCTGCCGATGAAGCCGCTAAAGGGAAGCTTGACCAGTTTAGCGAAGCGGAGAAATCAGCGCTGTTCCAGATGCTCGGTCTGGGTGCGCTGAAATATTACCTGTTGAAAGTGGACCCGCAGAAACGGATGCAGTTCAACCCGGAAGAATCGGTGGATTTACATGGGAATACGGGTCCGTATATCCAGTACGTTCACGCCCGGATTCGGTCTATTTTGCGGAAAGCGACCGAAATGGGTATTGTACTGCGTGATTCGGTTGAAGCCGGAGAACTGGATGAGGTAGAGCAACAACTGCTGTTTCTGTTGAGTCAGTATCCGCAACGGCTGGCCGAAGCGGGTGCGGATTATGCGCCTTCGTACATAGCACAGTACGCTTACGAACTGGCCAAAACGTTTAACCAGTTTTACGATAAGTTGTCTATACTCAAGGAAACCAATCCGTTAGCACTACAAACCCGCCTTACGATGGCCAAAATCGTTGGTGAAACTATTCAGCAAACAATGGGTTTGTTGGGTATAGACGTGCCGGAGAAAATGTAACCCCAAAACCGTTAAACCAAACAATGAAAAAAAATCTTGTTTTTACCTTAATCGGTGTCGCGCTGGTCGTGACCCTCACCAGCTTTATGTCACTATCAACACTCGTCAAAGGCCTCTTCGCCGATAAAAGCGAAATGGCCAGTGCGCCAAAAAACAGAGATGCTCCCACCAAAAGTCTGTACGATTTCACGGTTAAATCGCTGGAAGGCAAGCCCGTAGCACTGAATGCTTACAAGGGAAAGAAAGTAGTTATCCTGAACGTAGCATCCAAGTGCGGCTTCACGCCACAGTACGCCGATTGGGAGAAGTTTTATAAAGAACATGGCGACAAAGTAGTGGTACTGGGTTTTCCTGCCAATAACTTTGGCAGTCAGGAGCCGGGTACGAGTGAAGAAATCGGGGCCTTCTGTCAGAAAAACTACGGCGTTACATTCCCGATGTTTGAGAAAGTAGACGTGTTAGGTGCCAATCAGGCTCCGCTCTACAAGTGGCTGACGACAAAGTCGCTGAACGGATGGAATGACAAAGTGCCAACCTGGAATTTTTGCAAGTACGTCATCAACGAAAAAGGTGAACTGACGAATTTCTTTGCATCCAATGTAAAGCCCGATAGCCCCGAATTTAAAAAGGCGATTGGTATGTAATTATGAATGAGTAAATGAGCGAATGAGTGAATGACTACTGCGCTGAATAACTTGCGCAAAACCCATTCGCTTATTCGCTCATTCATTCACTCACTCATTGAAAATGATGAAATCCTGGATTGCGGCTGCCCGGCCGCGTACGTTGCCGCTCTCGCTGGCCAGTATTATTCTCGGAAGTTTCCTGGCATCAGCTGCGCACAAGTTTAGCTGGCCGATTGCCCTGCTGGCCGCGTTGACGACCATTTTTCTGCAAATTCTCTCCAACTTCGCCAATGATTATGGCGACGCCGTTTCGGGTAAAGATACCGAACTTCGTGTTGGACCCCGCCGGGCAGTAGCTATGGGCGATATTACTAAAGAAGCCATGATGCACGGCATCGTACTAATGTCAGTGCTATCGCTGGTTTGCGGAATCAGCCTGCTGGTACTGGCGTTTCGGGAGGCCGATGCGTCTGTTTTCTGGTTTTTCCTGGTGTTGGGGGTACTAAGTATTGCAGCCGCTATTGGTTACACGAATGGTAAACGTCCCTACGGCTACGCAGGCTTCGGCGACATTGCCGTACTACTGTTTTTTGGCTGGGTAGGCGTTCTGGGAACGTATTTTCTGCACACTCTTTCGTTCAGTACCTTACTGCTTCTACCTGCTACGAGCGTTGGCCTGTTTGCTACGGGTGTGCTGAACGTCAATAACATTCGAGATATCGAAACCGACACGATGACTGGAAAAAGGTCCATTCCGGCGCGGCTAGGCTTGCTGCTGGCCATTCGCTACCACTGGGGACTGCTTATTGCCGGTATGTTTTGTGCCGTGGCGTATTCATTCCTGACGGGGGCCAACTGGTTTAGTTACGTGTATATACTGGCGTTCCCGCTTTTTATCCTGAATGGGCGGGCTATTGCCACCCACAAACGCCCGGTAGAACTCAACGCGCGTCTGGGCCAACTGGCCCTGACGACACTGCTTTTCGTCCTCCTGTTCGGAATTGGACAGGTCCTCTGAAAGGCGTCACTGCCGTACTATCTTCCGCGTCAGCGTAGTTTGACCCACTTGGATTTTTAGCATATAGGTTCCCGTGACTGGCGGCATGGCTACGGTTTCGGAAAGCGACTGTACCACGCCAAATGGCTTCTGTACAATTGTTCTACCCTGCTGGTCAATCAGCGTTAGGCTAACCTCCTGTTTTTTGTTGACGACTAAATCGACTTGTACTACATCGTGGGCAGGATTCGGATAAATGCGTAGCTGGCCGTCGGCAAATGTTTCTTCAGCCGTTGGGACCAGTACCGTTATGGAAGCCTGACCTGAGTAGGTTCCTTTTCCGCAACTATTCTCCACACTGGCAACAGAATAACTAACGGACTTTGTTGGCTGAAGCGTCAGAACGGTTGGTGATACACTACTGGAGAACGTCGTGCCATCCGATAACGTCCCATTCCAGGGGCCATCGCCCGTAAAGGCAATGGTGAGCGAAATGGGCTGCCCCTGCAACACAGTCGTTGATCCGGATAGTGTGGCGGTTGGTGACGGCTTTACCGAAAAAACAGCACTGGCAGTAAGTTGCGCATACGGAATACCGCGCGGCCTGACCCGAAGCCGGTATCCCGCGCCGGGCGGCACGCTGACCGGAATGGTCGCTTTCAGGGTGGTCAACGAACCGGACCCAATAATCTGTTCGGTGGTGAAGTTACCCGACGCATCGGAGAGCAACACATCGTATTGCCAGCCAGCCGCTTTGGTCGTATTTTCAGGCGTAGCTGTAACGGCCACACTACCACCCGCACAAACGGCGGTAGCGGCAGCGAGCCGGGTGGTTAGTTTTGGTGGTTGCTGGACGGTGAGCGAAAACTGGTCGGTCAGGCATTGTTGCTTATCCGTAACCTGTACTGGGTAGGTGCCCGCTTTGTCGGCTATATATCGGATGTTGCGGCTGGTTTGACCACCCGGCCATTGGTACTCTCCCGGCCAGGAAGCCATTAATTGAAGCGTATCGGCATATTCGGCGGTGAGGGTTGTAGTTCGGTTCACATTTTTCATAAGGGTGAACTTATCCTGTACCGTACCGTCTGATTGCAGGAACTGAGCATCCAGCCGGTTATCATTCACATCCAGCAGCATTGAACCGCCAACCGCAACATTGTTGTACACCGTGGCCGGGTGCGGGAACCCTGCCGACTGGCCACCCAACTGACCACCAGACCCATTGACTATGTATATGGTTCCCTGTCCTTTTGTTAGTATGGGGCAGGAGTTAGGGGAACCGTCGTAGCGGGCGGTGGTGTTTTCGGCCACGTTAACATTCCTGTCGAAGGTATTGGCCAGGCCGCGCAGCCCGTTGATTCGGTAGGTGCGTTCGTACCCGTGGCTGTGGCCGTTCATGACTAAATCGACGCCGTAGCGTTCGAAAATAGGCGTCAGATTTTCCCGAATGAGCCGCATGGATTCCTCCGTATCGGAGTTGTGGCTGCCTTTACTGTAGGGGGGATGGTGGAAAATAACGATGGTCCAGGGAGTGGGATTAGCCGATGTACGGTTCGCTTCGAGGTCGCGTTTGAGCCATTTTACCTGCGTACTGGTGGTATCGTACAGCCGAAACTGACCATCCTCCCGACCCTGCGAATCGAGGGAAATCAGGTGAACGTTGCCGTAGTTAGCCGAATAATAGGACTTTGAGCCGGAAGGAATGCCCCCCGCTTCGCCCTTTTGGGGAAACGAAAACAGGTTATAGTAGGCAATGTTGAAATTCGTTTCACTGTCCCCATAATCGTGGTTGCCGGGGGCAGTAAATAGGGGGGTATTCCGAAACGTAGGCCCGTAAACCGAAAAGACCCGTTGCTGGTATTCTGCTTCCAGGCCGTAGGAGTAAGCATTATCGCCCAGCCAGAGCCAGAGGTCGGCCGGGTGGGTAGTGGTGGCATTCAGGTAGGCCTGGTAAACATTTCTCTGGTTATCGCTGCCACTGCCAAAGTCGCCCAGCACCCATAATCTAACCGGACTCTTATCGCCGGTGAGTGATGCGGTTTTAACGTAATAACCCGGACCCGCTGCCAGTTGCGTATCATCGTATCCGGCAGCATATGCATAACGCGTATTAGGTTGCAGGCCGGTAAGAGTGAGTACATGCTCCTGAGTGGGCTGTGATTCGCGCACGCTGGCAGTCAACGGGTTTGCTGACAGGCCATACCACACACGACCCGTAGTTGGTTGGTCGGTACGCCACCGGACAATAACCGATGTAGGCGTAACGACCTGTAAATACGGTCCCCTCGTTATTGACGGGGATTGTGCAAAGGTGGTTCCGCTAAAAAAAAGTAGAAATGGTATAGCCAGGTAAAGACAGTTTCGCATACGGTGAAGAGTGAGAGGTCACCGTAAATTTACACTACCTGACCGATATTGCGTAATCTATCCGGGGCAAAGTGTTCGCTAAAACCCTTTGTACAAGGACTGATGGATTTTCAGTAAGCACTTAACCGGCCAGTCGCTCTGGTTATACAATTCCAGTTGAGCAATCTTCGTAACCAGCTGCCGTTCAGTTCGTCGGCGTTCATCGGACGGAAGCGTTCTCATGGTTGTAGGCAACTCTTTGAGTGCTTGTTCCAATTGCTTACAGGCCGTAACAGGAAGGGAAAAATGAGTGGCTAGCCGTTCCACATCGGATAATTTCCAAAGGCCAGGTTTTGAACGCCGGTTTCGGATCGCATTACCACTTAAGCCTACGGCACTGCCCAGCTGCTCATCATTGAGCGAACACTCGCGTAGCCGCCACATAACGGCCTGATAATTATTGATGAACGTGTGTAATGTTGTACGTAGATTTTCTACCAATGTTGTAAAGTTTAGTGAGCGTATCGAATAAAGGCGGACATATTTATGAAATGGGTCAGGGTAATTTATCTGTAGGTTGACCGCTTCACCTGCCCGCAACCAAGCAATGAAACGACTGTTCACTAATGTTCTGATAGATACAAAATCCGTGCCGATGTGACTCCATGATAACATATGAGAATTATCAAGTTTACAAAAGTAACGATATGTAAACAAAAAAGCCACATCCTTTTGAATATGGCTTTCATTAAGAAGCTGTTTGAGTTAGCGATTTGAGAAACGAGAAAGCCGCCAATCGGGGTTTAAGTTGTGTGAAGCAACCTTATTCCTCCGACCTGACGGCCTCTCAATGGCAAGGTATCGAAAAACTTATTTGTGTCAAACGAAA
>JBBSTD010000165.1:0-10280 GCA_038236215.1 Cytophagales bacterium
CCTAAGAAGAGGTAGCTACGTATGCGACTGATTGAGTTGGACAGATATTAAAATCGGGTGATAGAAACACCTCGCAAACGGTTTCTCAACGAAAGGATTAAAACTGCTTAACAGCGGGTATTTCAGATGGTATGTAACCAGTGAAAGGTGATTTAATCAGCTCAGTAAATAGCCCTTATACGGCTAAGTTGAACCGATCTATATGCGGGTCAATCCTGTTGTCATCTGTCTTTTTTAGTCAGTGGTGCTTTATCTTTCCCCGGGTACATGAAAGTAAATCGGCCCTGACTGGGTCATTTCCGGATTTGGGTCTTAATGAATGTGGTTATATTGACCTTAGTATGACATGAATCTATTTGGTTCAGGCCAGATATTGCCAATGTGCCTTGACCAACTTCCCGTTAGCAACTGTGTGGAAATAAACAGGGTTTAGCCAGTGAAATCATGCCCATTATCTTCCGCTAAACTGGCACAGTCTGCTTGAGATAAATCGATTTGGTGAGCAGGGCGAAACACTGCAATTTATCTGTACATCACTCTTAAATAATTCCTGCGAGTAGAATGATAACAGCCAGATCACTTAAGCCCACTCTTAATATTTTCAGAGCTTTTGTTATGTGGTACTCAACAGCTTTGGGCGAAACAGTTAACTCTTTTGCAATTTGTGCTACCGACAAGCCCTCAAATCGACTCATCAGAAAGACCCGCCGTGTGGTGTCTCCCAACGTAGTGAGATGTTGTTCAATCAACTGTATGGCTTCCTCAAAAGCTACTTGCTGAGCGGTCGTCTCTTCGCTGTCAGGGTTCTGATGGGTGGCATACGTTATATGTCGGGCTGTTCGGTTTTGCCTGTCCAGTGCATGATAAATCTGGTTTCGAGCCGCTCCGTACAGGTAGTGCCCCAATCGACCCTGAACGAGCAGCCGGTGCCGCCGTTCCCAAAGCTGTACAAACACTTCCTGAACCACCTCACGGGCCATCTCAACATTACGACCATAGTTGTAGGCAGCCGTATAAACTGGACGACTGAAATGCCTGTAAATGGCATTAAAAGCCGTTACGTCATCGTCCCGAAGAGCTGCCAACCACGCTCGCTCTTGGTCTTCGTCCATTAAAATGGGGCTGCCAGACATATAGTTTTTAACGTATAATACGCTAAAAGGCAGCATAGTTAAAAAATTCCTCAAAAAATTTATGATTTTTTTTAGGGGTTATCCCCCCCTCGTTGTACTACACTACAGACGACGCTTTTTTACAACATGGGCAGGCAGCATCTTACTCAACTGATTCGGAAATACCTGCGGGGCAAAGCCACCGACGACGAAAAACGCCAGCTCGATGCCTGGTGGGACTATAACCTGAATGACAATGCGTATCTGCAGTCGCTTTCCAATGCTGACCAGCAGCAACTTTTCGACGGGATGCTCACCAACATCTGGCAACGTATCGAAAAGCCAGCCGATGGCGATCTACAGAACATCCGCCCATTACCCGCGCCCCAAACGCGCAATTGGGCTGTATTGCGCTGGGCAGCTGCGGTGGGTCTGGTGCTAATTGCTTCGATACTGGCTTTCCAATATCGAAGCAAAAGGCCCACCATTGAAACGGCCTATGGCGAACGGCGAGAAGTGCGCCTGCCCGATAATTCGGTAGTGATGCTGAACGGGAACTCGTCTATTCGCTATAGTACTTGGGACGAGTCAGCCCCGCGCGAAGTCTGGCTACGAGGGGAAGCCTTCTTTACCATCATCCATAAGCGTAATCACCAACGGTTTGTGGTGCATACGCCAGACGGGCTGGCGGTTGAAGTACTGGGAACGCGCTTCGACGTAAATAGTCGGCATGCAACTACGCAGGTGGTGCTGGAAGAAGGAAGGGTACGGGTAACGCGTGCTCGCCAGCAATCTGTGGTGATGCACCCCGGCCAGCAGCTACGCTACGAAGCTGATAAGCCAGCACTGGTGCTAAGCAAGACAGATGTATCCCGGCAGTTGTCATGGCGGGAGAGCCAGTTATTGTTTGACAATGAGCCCCTGTCGACTGTGTTTGACCGACTCCGCGATAGTCATGGACTGAGGGTCGAGATTCGGGCTGAGGGTCTGGCTGAGCAGCCGTTTAGCGGGTCCGTTCCAGTCGATAATGTAGAGCAGATTTTTACCAAGATTAAAAAAATTTATAGGGTGAATATCCGTCAGGAGGGCCAGCAGTTTATCATCGAATAACACTTAATAATACATCTAAACCAGTCAATTATGAAAAAGTATGTACTTCTTTGGATGGGGCTGAATTGGCTTGGTCTAAATTTCTTTCCGGGTCGGGTGGAAGGGCAAAATCTGGCGCGTGCATCAACAACTATGCAACAGCCCGCCCGGCAGCAGTTGCTGTTAGACGCGCTTAAACAACTCGAACAGAAGTATAATGTAGTATTCGATTACAACCAACGTGACATGCGCGACAAAATGGCCCCTGTCGACCTACCCGAATCGGCTTCGCTCGAAACAACACTTCAGCGGTTGCTAGTGCCAAATGGATTAATGTTCGAGAAAAATAACAGCCGTTCCTACCTGATCTACAATCGGGAACAGAAACGCCCCGCCCGCGGTGGGAAAGAAAAACCGCTCAGTGGGTCGGTTTCTGTGGAGCCTACCCCACCCACCAACGAATTAATATATACCCCTCCAACTCCGGTTCAGTCAGTAGTTCCGAAGGAAGCAGCCGATCAGGAAGTAACGGGCCGCGTGATGGATGAAAGCAAAAATGAACCTCTGCCGGGTGTGAATGTGTCGGTAAAAGGCACCAACCGGGGCACTACTACCGATACGGACGGGCGGTTTCGGTTGTCAGTCCCCGACGTATCAGCCGTACTGGTCTTTAGTTTTATTGGTTATACCAGTCAGGAAGTTACGGTGGGCAGCCGTACCGGTCTGACTATCCAACTGGCAGCCAGCGACCAAAACCTGAACGAAGTGGTGGTAGTGGGCTACGGCACGGCCAAAAAGCGTGATATTACCGGAGCTGTGGCCAGGGCTGACTTAGATGCGTTTAGAGAAACCCCGAATGTGAGCATTTTACAATCACTCCAAGGATCTGTGCCAGGCCTGAACGTGGGGGCTACCACACGGGCCGGTCAGGACCCGGACATAAGCATCCGGGGCCGGAACTCGATCTCTGGCAGTAATAGCCCTCTGATTGTTCTGGATGGTATTATCTACCGGGGTAGTATTGTAGACATTAACCCAAATGATATTGCCTCAATCGACATACTGAAAGATGCCAGTGCGGCGGCTGTTTACGGCTCTCAGGCTTCGAATGGGGTCATATTAATTACCTCTAAAACGGGCAAGTCGACTAAAAAACCAACCGTTGCCTATAGTACGTCTTACTCGTTACAGGAAATAACCAATAAAGCACTGTTGCCTGCCGACGGGACTGGGTTTCTTCAGAAGAAAGCCGACCGGTACCTAGCCCTAAGCCGTACAGGGCCTGGTCTGACAACCATCAATCCAGACTTTGATCCAACAAAATACGTCAGCGCCCAGGTGTTGCAGGGTATCCAGAATGGGACCGAAACGAACTGGTGGGATTTGTTAACCAATAAACACCCGTTTATCCAAAACCATGACCTGAGTATTAGTGGGCGAAGTGAGTTAAGTTCCTACTTCTTCTCGCTAGGCTTTACGCAGCAACAGAACGTTGTAAAAAACGACAACTACAAACGGTATAACTTCAGGATCAACTTAGATACCAAAGTTACCAACTGGATGAAAGTGGGTATCCAGTCTTTTTTTGGCCTGAGCGATTATTCCGGAGCGGCTCCCAGTCTGGACGATGTGCAATCGATGATTCCACAATTACCGTATCAGGATGCTACGGGTGCGTATGTGCGATTGCCGGACGGTGCCCGGATAAATCCCTTCCTTCAAATTGCTCAGGATAACCTCAACAAGCGAAGTACACTTTTCGGATTGTTGTACACTGATATTAATATTCCCTTTATCAAAGGGCTTAGCTACCGATTGAATTTCTCGCAAAATTTAATCGAGGACAAAAATTATAATTTTAGCACCTACGCCCAAAACTTTAACGGACAGGGTTACAAAACAAACGGGTCACAATACCTGACAACCTTAGACAACATTCTATCCTATCAAAAGACATTTGGTGTCCACTCGGTCAATGCCACGCTACTCTACGGTGCCGAACGAAGAACCTTCGAAAACACAACGGCTAATTCGGTTTTCTTTGCCAACGATATATTGGGATATAACAAACTTGATGCCGGGCAGGCGGGTTTGCAGACGGTCAGCTCAACGGCCTGGAAGGAAACGAGTTTGTATTCTATGGCACGGTTGATTTATACCTTTAGGGATAAATACATCTTCACCGGTACGGTCAGGCGCGACGGTTTTTCCGGATTTGGTCCAGACAATAAATTCGGCGTATTCCCATCCATAGCTGCGGCCTGGTTTCTGAGTGAAGAAAAATTCATGAAAGATAAACTGCCCTTCCTAGATGACTTGAAGCTACGGGCATCGTATGGAATCAACGGAAACCGGACCCTAGGCCGCTACCAGACACAGTCGAAAATCACGTCTAACGTGGCCAGCGGCTATCTCTATGGCGACGGAGCAACGGCTGTACAGGGCCAGTTTGTTAGTGCATTATCTAATAGAAACCTGAAATGGGAGTCGACAAAATCATTGAATTTTGGAGCCGATTTTTCACTGTTTAAAAATCGACTTTCTGGAAGCTTTAACACCTATATTTCCAACACGTACAATTTACTTTTCAATGTTGATCTGCCCACTATAAATGGATACAACGGTAGCCCGGCTAACATTGGAAAGTTGAGAAATACGGGTCAGGAACTGACGATAACCGGTCGGCCCATTCAAAGGAAAGAGTTTAGCTGGGATGTTACCATGAACGTATCTCGAAATCGAAATAAGGTTATCAGTATCCTCGGTATTGATGCCAATGGAGATGGCCAGGAAGATGACCTAATTTCCTCCAAAATATTTATTAACAAGCCCTACGGAGTCGCCTATGATTTCAATATTACAGGCATGTGGCAGGTGGCCGATTACGAAGCCGGCACCATTCCGGCAGGTTTTACATATGGCACCTATAAAGTGGAAGATATTAATGGGGATAAAGCCTACACAGCGGCAGCAGATCGTAAAATCCTTGGCTACACAGACCCTTCATATCGATTCAGCATAATGAACAGTTTCAAATACAAATCGTGGGAATTTAGCTTTTTTATTAACTCGATTCAGGGGGGCAAAAACTACTATTACAGTCAACCAGGAGCCACTTTAGCTAATCCAGACAATATTTCAAGCACAAATCTCTTCAATTTTGACTATTGGACTCCCGAAAATCCGAATGCCCGCTACCGGCAAATCGGCTATTATACGGTGGCCCTGGGTGAAACATTCTCACCGTATATCCAGCGTAGCTTTGTCAGGCTTCAGAATGTAACCTTATCCTATAGCCTTCCCAACCAGCTTATCCAGAAGATAAAAATGAACCGTGTTAAACTCTTTCTTAACAGCAAAAACCTGCTCACGTTCAGTAACTGGGACGGTTGGGACCCTGAAACCGGAACGGGATTGGACAAAGGGGCTTTTCCCTTACTACGCAATTACACCATCGGGCTAAACATCGAATTTTAATCAGCAAAACAACATGAATAAGCTCATCAAATACCTCATTTTCCTGCTGTTGGGTACGGCTATATCTTGTAACGAGAAAGATTTTCTTGAAGAACAGCCTTTAGATTTTTACACCCCTGACAACTCATTAGAGACCAGTTCGCAGTTCCAGTCAGCGGTTAGTTTTTTACATAACCGGGTGCGGAATATCGCATTCGGGGGCATCAACTTAGATGCTTACTTTGCGCTGCGTTACGCTACGGATTTCGCCGTCAACGCTACGGATTATCAACCGGCGGTGAAACTGAATGATTATAAAAATACGATGGTGCCAACTTTTATTGTACCACAGGTCATTTGGGAAAGTCTTTATCAAATTATCTCTAATGCCAATGTGATTATCGGCCGGGCACCTTTATCGGCTAAGTTGAGTGAGACTGATAAGAAAATGTTTCGAGGGCAGGCCCTGTTTTTTAGAGCCTGGGCGTATAACATGCTGGCTAATTTGTACGGTGGTGTTCCTCTTATTACAGACGAAATTAAGGTGCCACGCCGAGACTTTGTGCGTGCTACCCGCGAACAGGTATATGCCCAGTGTAAAACTGATTTGCTGGAAGCCATTGCTGGGCTGAACGACATTGACAAAGTAAAAGACGGTGCCGTCAATAAACAGGCCGCTCAGCATATTTTATCGGAAGTATATATTTCCCTCAAAGCGTATGATGAAGCGATAAACATGGCTACTCAAGTGATTAGTTATCCAGGTGTAAGTCTAATGACTTCCCGTTTTGGCTCGCATAAAGATCGGCCCGGTGATGTGTACCGGGACTTATTTGAGTTGAACAACCAGAATCGAAGTAGTGGTAATCGGGAGGGGCTTTACGTGATTCAATCGGATTATCTCAATCCGGCCTCTACCCAGCGGGATGCCCAGCAGTGGGCCATCATGCCCCTCATGCAGAGTTTGACCATCAAGTCGTCCGTCGATGGAAAGAGTGTGAGTGCCATTAAGGGGGTAAACGAAAAATGGTCAGGGCGTGGAGTGGGCTGGATGCGCCCGACCACGTTTGTCCTTTACACCATGTGGGCTGGTGGGAAGGATGACATTCGCAATTCTGAATATAATATCATCCGCGATTTTCAAATTGACGGCGTACCGACTACCTCACCTGATTTTGGCAAGTGGTATGTGAAAGATGGCTACAAAGCGAAGGTAACGACCTTTGCCGATACTATACGGTATTGGTTCCCTATCCTTAAAAAGTCAACGGTATCAATCGGTGATTTCCCCGATGCGTATTTTCAACGGGATGCCGTTGGAAACCCAATCTCGTCACCGCTTGGCGGGCGACTATTGATTAATGGGAGTGATTTATTCCGGGATAACTATTTGATTCGGTTGCCCGAAACGTACTTCCTGCGAGCGGAGGCCTACATCATGAAGGGCGACAAAGCCAGTGCGGCCACCGATTTGAATACGATAAGAGCCAGAGCCAAAACATCTGCAATCACAGCCTCCGAGGCAACGATTGATTTTCTGCTGGACGAACGGATGCGGGAATTGTATTCGGAGGAGTTGCGGATGGTTACGCTGACGCGCATGGGGAAATTGTATGACCGTACTAAAAAGTACAATGAAAAATCAGGCTTGTCTATCGAGACGTACCATAACCTTTGGCCGATTCCTTATAATGAAATCAATCGGAATGTATATGCCAAAATAGAGCAAAACCCTGGTTACAATTGACCTACTCCGGCTCAGCCAGCCAATTCCTGAATTGGCTGGCTGAGCCGTTTTATAAAAATCCATTCTTTGCTGACATTCCCTATGAGACAGCTTTTCTTTCTTATAACCCTATTTATCGGTACGCAGTCGTTCGCTCAGGTCAGCACAGCTCAGTCGGATAATCCAAACCTGACGCTCTGGTACGACAAGCCCGCTACGGTCTGGACCGAGGCCTTACCCGTGGGCAATGGCTACATGGGAGCTATGCACTTTGGGGGCGTCGAAAAGGAACACCTGCAGCTCAATGAGGGAACGCTGTATTCGGGTGACCCAAACCGGACCTTCACCAATATCGACGTTCGGGAAAAATATAAAACCGTCGTTCAATTTCTGGACGAGCAAAAGTACAAGGAAGCGCAGAAAATTGTGGGGCAGGACTGGCTGGGCCGCAACCACCAGGATTTTCAGCCGCTGGGCGACTTATTTATCAACCTAAATCACGCTGGAAAGGCTACTGACTACCGCCGTTGGCTCGACCTCTCCACCGCCGTTTCAAACGTGCAGTACACCGTAAACGGTACGACGTTCAAACGGGAGATTCTGGCCAGTTACCCCGACCGGGTTATCGTTGTCAGGCTGTCGGCGGAGGGCGCCGATAAAATCAACGGGAACATCCATTTTACCACACCCCACACGCCGTTGGCTATGTTTTCGTCGACGGCCAATCAGTTGGTGATGTCGGGTAAGGCACCCGGCTTTGTGCTTCGGCGTACATTAGAGCAGATTGAAAAAGCGGGCGACGAGTACAAATACCCGGAGCTGTTCGCCAAGGATGGGTCGCGGTTGCCCAATGCGGGGCAGGTGCTATACGGAGACGATGCCGACGGCCTGGGGATGCGGTTTGAAGCCCGGTTGCAGGCTACCGTAAGCGGAGGAAAAATTCAGGTATCTGACCGGCAACTCACCATCACCGATGCCCGCGAGGTATTGCTCGTGCTGAGTTGCACCACCAGTTTCAATGGCTTCGACAAAAGCCCCGTTACCGACGGACTGAACCCCGACAGCCTGGCCCGGAAAACGCTGACTGCCATAACGGGCAAAACTTACGACGCTCTCCAAAAGACCCACGTAGCTGATTATCAGAACCTGTTCAACCGCTCCCAAATTCAGATTGGCAATCCAGGGGAGCAATCGAAACTGACCACCGACCAGCGAATCGAGCGGTTCTCGAATGGCAAAGACGAATCATTTGTGGGGCTGCTTTATCAGTTTGGCCGGTATCTGATGATTGCCGGGTCACGGCCCGGTGGTCAGCCCCTGAATTTGCAGGGCATCTGGAACGACAAAGTTATTCCGCCCTGGAACGGGGCATACACGACTAACATCAACGCCGAGATGAATTACTGGCCCGCCGAACTGACCAACCTGTCGGAGTGTCACGAGCCATTCTTGAAAATGGTCAAAGAACTATCCGTCAATGGAACCGCAACGGCTTGGAACATGTATGGAAACAGTGGCTGGGTAACCCACCATAACAACGACATCTGGCGGCATACCGAACCCGTTGATATATGTATTTGCTCGTTCTGGCCCATGGGGGCCGGTTGGCTGACGAGTCACTACTGGGAGCGGTATCTGTTCAGAGGTGATAAAACATTCCTGAAAGATGACGTCTATCCCTTGCTGACCGGGGTGGTCCAGTTTTATAAAGACTGGTTAGTGCCAAACAAGGATGGCTATTTGGTTACGCCGGTGGGGTACTCACCGGAACATAATTTCCGGTACGGCGATGGGCAATTGGCCGGTTTCAGCCCCGGCCCCACCATGGACCTGGCCATCATTCGCGAATCGTTCAGCCGCTATCTCGAAGCGTCGGACCGGCTGAGTAACACGAATCAGCCGTTGTACCAAGAGATAAAAATGAAATTAGCCAAACTGCTGCCCTATCAAATTGGAAAATATGGTCAGTTGCAGGAGTGGCAGTTCGATTTTGAGGATGGCGACAAAGAGCACCGGCACATCTCGCACCTATACGCCATTCATCCCTCCAACCAGATAAATGCCTACACAACACCCGAACTGAATGCCGCCGTAGCCAAGTCGATGGAACGCCGGGGCGACAAAGCAACGGGCTGGTCGATGGGCTGGAAAATCAACGTGCAGGCTCGTCTGCTGAATGGCGACAAAGCCCATACGTTGTTGGCTAACCTACTGAATCTGGTTCGGGAAAACGATACGAAATTTACCGGTGGGGGCAGTTATCCCAATCTGTTTGACGCGCATCCGCCGTTTCAAATTGACGGTAATTTTGGGGCTACCGCCGGTATTGCCGAGATGCTGGTGCAGAGCCACGCGGGCGAGATTCAGTTACTACCTGCCCTGCCTAAAGCCTGGCCAACCGGGAAAATAACCGGCTTGCGCACACGGGGCGGCTTTGAGGTGGACATCGAGTGGCAGAATGGGCGACTGAAAAGCGCGGCTATCCGGTCGAGCCTGGGTGGCCTATGCCGGGTGAGAACCCATTCTAAAGTGGTAGTAGTTGGTGCAGAAGCGACTTCGGCAACTGGCAAAAACCCAAATGCATTATTTTCGTTTATCGTGCCTAGTAATTCGCTTAAAGTAAATACTGGTCAGGTTAGCCCCATTCAGGCTCCGAAGGGCTTTGTTCAGGATTTTCAAACAGTGGGCGGGAACGAATATATTATTACATTCACTAAATAAAATCTGGTGATTCTGGCACTACGCGATTTCGTCTGGAGAGCATAAAAAAGCCTGGGGTCAACAAGGTTAAGCGGCCATCCGAATTGCCGCGCCCGATTGCGCCCGAAACTGTGGATACTGCTTCTTAAACTCACCCTCCCAGTCATCATTTAATACTTTTGTCCGCACTACCAGCA
>JBBSTD010000166.1:0-10066 GCA_038236215.1 Cytophagales bacterium
CGACTGTCATTGGGCAGCAATCACTTTGCCCTAAAAGGACGGTTGTATCTGAAAACCATGCAAGCAGTTTCCGCTGAATTAACCACCCTAAAAAATCAACTCAACTAATACTTGGCAGCGGGGTTAGCGTAATATCAATTATAAGATGATTCATAGAAAAAATTTAACTTAATTAATGTGACCACTAAGGGTATAACTTGGATTTCGTGTCAACCACATTATTAGGCTCTGACTATGAACAAACCCGAACTCTACCCGATTCCGAAGCAGGACGTTGATTTATACTCGATACCTCGTTCAGATCACCCTGCCCTGATTGTCGATAACGAGCAGTTTGTTCGGGCGGCTTTTGCTGAGTCGGCCACGCAGGGCTTCGAGGGGCTTTTCCGGCTGTATTACACCCCATTGTGCAGCCATGCCCTGCGTTTTGTTTATCGGCAGGAGGTGGCCGAGGATATTGTTTCGGAGGTGTTTTATCAGTTCTGGAAAAACGAGGGGTACACCAGCATTCAACACACGTACCGGTCTTACCTCTACGCGGCTGTCCGGCACCGGGCTTACAATTATCTCCGCGACGAACTGACCGGCTCCCGTGTCCTGCTTCCACTGGATGCCGCCATGCTAACTAACGCCGAGGAATCGCCCCAAACCATTATCGAGTACGACGAAACGGTGCAACGCCTTGAAAAGGTCATCCATGAACTACCTACACAGTGCCAGCGGGTATTTCTGATGAGCCGGTTTGAAAGTCGAAAAAACCAAGAAATCGCTAATGAACTGAATCTTTCACTTAAAACAGTAGAGGCTCACATCTCGCGGGCCTTACGACAACTACGCCGGGTATTTTTTTTCAATCTGCTTTTCGGGTTCATTGCGACACAGGGTATGCAGGCAGGCGCGTGTCTATTCTTATAAACCCACCATTGTATGGAAACTATCATCAATAAAACGGTTCTCTATGCTTATTTCTCCGGGACAGTTACGCCTGTGCAGAAAAAGATGATAGAGACCTGGCTGGCCGAGGCTGACAACCAGGCGCAGTATTACCAGTGGCTCCATGAGTGGGAATTGACCCACTTACAAACCGCCCCCGACTGGCAACCCGCCTTTGCCCGTACCGCAGCCCGCCTAAATTCGCCGTTTGGGGTTATCCAACCGGACGAAGAGCCAACCCGTAAAAACTGGTTTTGGCGTGGGGGAAATGCCTGGTTAGTGGCCGCTTCGCTGGCGTTGCTATTGGGCGGGTGGCTGTTTGTCGATGAAATACGCTACGAAAATGTACAAACTGGCTTTGGCGAAACCCGTGCGCTGACGTTGCCCGATGGCAGTACCCTTACGCTGAACGCCAATTCGTCTGTTCGCTTCGACCGCTTTGGTTTTGGGACAGAATTACCTGACTTCCTGTCAGCTATTCAGCCATCCAGAAGGGTATATCTGACGGGCGAAGCTGATTTCAGGGTGCGGCATCTGTCCAACCATCTGCGTTTTGTGGTGATAACGCCCAAGGGCCTGAACATAACCGTATTGGGTACCGAATTTACGGTGCTGGGCCGCGCCCGAAAAACGCAGGTGGCCCTGCGGTCGGGGAAGGTGGAACTAACGCTGGCCCAAAAATCGGAACAGCCACCCCTGACCATGCAACCAGGCGATGTGGTTATTCTGGAACCCACTGGCCAGTTTGCCCGTCGGCGAATCAGTAATCCTGAAGCCGCTACGGCCTGGAAAAACCACCGCTTCACATTTGAGAAAACCTCGCTGGGCGAGATTGCCGCCCTGATCGAAGAAAACTACGGTCTGCGTGTCACTATTGCATCGCCCGAACTGGCCGCCCGCACGGTTTCTGGTTCGTTTCCAGCCTACAACGCCGACGACATGCTGAAACTTATGGCCGACCTGCTCCAAATCAACTACACCCGCGACAGTGACCGGGTACTCTTTACCGATTGAAACTGACTACTCCTAAACCAATAAAAAATATGACACAAACCCGTTTACCTTATTCCGTTCTGCTGGCTGTCCTGTTGCTGACCTGCTGCTACCCAAGCGGGGCGCAGGTGGTGGCTTCCAACGCTCGAACCGTTCGGCAGACGACGCGGCCCGCTACTACATCCCAAACTCTCAGCCTGCGTGATGTACTGAACGATTTCAAAGCCCGTTACGGCGTGGATATTCTGTTTGAAGACCGGATTGTAGCCGGACAGGTGATTCCGGCAACGGCCATCGAAGCCGGTGTATCGCTGGAAAAAAACTTAGACAACGTGCTGCGTCCGCAGGGGCTGCGCTATAAAAAAATAAAGGCCAAAGTCTATGCGGTTCTGTCGGAAGCCAGGGCGCGAAAACTGACCCTCACCGACGCACCCGAAGCATTGCCTTTAGAACCGGGAGTGACTCTGAAGACTGTTTCCATACAGGCACTCCAGCCCTTAACAAATGTAACGACGGCTGCCGCCGATGTGAGCGTGACCGGACGGGTGCTGGACGAGCAGGGGGGCGAACTTCCGGGCGTAAGCGTGGTGGTGAAAGGCACGCAGCGTGGTACGACCACCAACGCAAACGGCAACTTCACCTTCAGCGTACCCGACCGCCAGTCGGTACTGGTTTTCTCATTTGTGGGGTATCAGAGTCGCGAAGTTACAGTGGGTAGCCAGGCCATTATCAACATTACCCTGACTGCCGATAATAAAACGCTGAATGAAGTAATTGTAGTGGGCTACGGTACGGTCAAAAAATCGGACCTGACGGGTTCGGTGGCTTCACTGAAAGCTGAGGATTTTAATCCGGGAGCCAACGCGTCAGTCGATCAGCTCATGCTGGGCCGCTCGCCGGGGGTGCAGGTAAACCAGTCCAGTTCGGAGCCGGGTGGAGGGGTATCAATACGCATCCGGGGAGCCAGTTCGCTCAACGCGGGTAATGACCCGCTGTACGTAATCGACGGGCTTCCGTTAGACAATAGTTCAACGCTGTCTTCATCGCCAGGTGGTAACGTGGGTGTGGGTACTAATCAAAACCCCCGAAACCCGCTGAACTCCATCAACCCCAACGACATTGCCAGTATCGAGATTCTGAAAGATGCCTCGGCAACGGCTATTTACGGCTCTCGGGGGGCTAACGGTGTCATCCTGATTACAACCAAGCGGGGGTCAAAAGGAAAAATCGGGGTTAGCTACGATATGAACCTCGGCATTCAGAATGTACCCAAACCACTGGGTGTACTGGGTACGGCTGATTATATCAAATTTATGAACGGCGTAGCCAAAGACGAAGGCCGTGCCCCTGAGTTCACCGATGCCGACATTGCCCGCATTGGGGCCGGCACCAACTGGCAGGAGCAGATTTACCACCAGGCTCCCCTCAGCAGCCATAACCTGTCTGTTTCGGGGGGGGATGATAACACCACATTTTTTTCATCGTTCAACTACTTCAAACAGGATGGTGTTCTGAAAAACTCTGGCATCAAAAAATACATTGCCCGTGTCAATCTGGAACGGAAGTTTGGCAAGAACGTGAAGTTAGGTATTAATCTGAATACCAGCGTAGTAAACGACCTTAACAGTATTGACGGGCTGAACAACAATGAAAATGCCGGGCCTATCAATGCCTCGCTACTTTACGACCCAACCGAGCCGGTCTATAATGCCAACGGTACGTTTTCCCAATCCAAAAACCTGACCGTCAATAACCCTGTCAGCCTGATTGAAGGCCTAAAGAGCACCAACGTTACCAACCGGACACTGGGTAATCTGTATCTGAACTATATCATCATTCCGGGTCTGGATGCCAAACTTAACTTCGGCTCTGACCGGCAAACGGCCCGGCGCGATCTCTATAACTCTACCCGCACCCTCGCCGGTGCTCCGGCTGGGGGTATTGCCAATATTGCCACCCTGGAGCGGTCTAATGTGCTGTTTGAATATACCATGAATTACACCCGAAAACTAACCAGCAACAGCACCTTCGGCGTATTGGGTGGCGTTACCTATCAGTATTTCAACAACCGGAATTTCGCTGGCACTATCCGGGGATTTCCATCTGATGCACTGGCAACCAATAACTTAGGACTGGGCGACACCAATAATGACAACCTGAGTAGTGGTCAAGAGGACAACACCCTACTGTCGTACTTAGGCCGGGTCAACTATAGCCTGAACGACAAATACCTGCTGACGGCCTCGCTGCGGGCCGATGGTTCCTCGCGCTTCGGCGAAAACAACAAGTATGGTTATTTTCCGTCGGTGGCGGCTGGCTGGCGGCTTTCGGAGGAACCGTTCATTCCCGACTTTTTTTATGACCTCAAGTTGCGGGGTAGCTGGGGAATCACCGGTAATCAGGACATCAACAACTATGCGTCGCTGACCACCTACACCACCGGGGCCAATGCTGTGTTTAACAATGCCGTATCGACCGGGGCTCAACCCTCGCGCATTGCTAACCCCAACTTGAAATGGGAAAGTACCGAGCAGGCCAACATCGGCCTAGATGCCAGTATTCTCCAGGGACGTGTCAGCCTTACCCTCGACTATTTCGTCAAGAATACCCGCGATATGCTTATTAACCTGCCCATTCCCCGCGCTACGGGATTCGCGTCGCTGCTGACCAACATTGGCCGAATGGAAAATAAAGGCGTTGAGGTGTTAATCAGTTCGACTAATATCAACCAGAAGCAGTTCAAGTGGAGTACAACCCTCAACGTAGCTGCCATCAAAAATAAGGTAAAAGACATTGGCAATATTCCCGAGATTGTTACGGGTAACGTCGAAGCTATCGGGAATACGGCAGTGGTGCGCGTGGGCTATCCGGCCTATTCGTACTATGGGTATAATGTGCTGGGTATTTTTCAAACCGGCGACAATATTGCCGGGTCAGCGCAGCCAACGGCCAAACCGGGCTATCCCATTTTTGAGGACATTAATGGCGATAAGCGCATTACGCCCGCCGACCAAGTCATTATCGGCAGCCCTTTTCCTGATTTTACCTACGGTATTCAAAACACCTTTACCTACAAACGGCTACAGTTGGATGTTTTCTTTCAGGGGCAGCAGGGGGCATCACTCCTTAATATCAACGTACTGGAAAGCCTGTACCCCAACAACGCCCGGCGCAATCGACTGGCCGAACAGGGCCTGAACCGCTGGACAGTGGATAACCCCAACACACGCTGGCCCTCCGGGGCTAACCCGTCGGCCTACGGTGGGGGGAAAGTTAATTCGCTCACGCTTCAGGATGCCTCGTACCTGCGGCTGAAAAACGTGCAGGTAAGTTACAACCTGCCCGTCCAGAAGATAAAGTTTATTCAGTCGGCGCGGTTGTATGTGGTGGGGCAAAACTTAGCCACCTTCACCAAATACATCGGTTTTGACCCCGAAGCCAACGCCTTTGGGCGCAGCAACGTCCGCATCGACTATAACGGCTATCCCCTGGCCCGTACCTACATGCTGGGCCTGAACATTGGTTTTTAACCCCTCATCCTGAAAGCATCATGAAAATATACCCGTTAAAAACCGCCCTGCTGGCCCTAACACTTCTGGGGGCCGGTTGCCAGAATACCCTTGAAGAAACCGTTTACTCCGAACTCACACCCGGCAATTTTCTCAATACCACCAGTGGCAAACAGGCGGTGCTTACGTCGGCCTACGGCAATATACAGGTCAAAGGGTTCTGGTCGTTTTTTTACGCCCCTTATACCTCCGGCGAAGCCTGGAACCGGGGCGGCAGCATCGAAACCCTCATTACGCCCCTGAGCGATTTCACCTGGGATAGCAACCACGCGTGGTTCGGCGAGAGTTGGAATAGCCTGTATGCCGCTATTCGGGACGCGAATATTGTGCTGGACAATACCAAAAATGCCGCGACCGATACTGACAAGCTGATTAATGCCGAAGCTAAATTTATCCGTGCTGTCGGCTACTGGTACTTATATAACCTCCATGGGCCGGTGCCGCTCTATACTACTTCCGAACTGACTGAGTTCACGTTACCCCGCGCGTCGGAAGAAGAGATGAAGTCATTCATCGAGAAAGAACTGCTGGAAGCCGCTCCGCTGCTGCCGCTCAAAGCTGCGCAGTATGGACGGGCAACCCGTGGGGCGGCTTTTGGTATTTTGTGCAAACATTATCTTAATACCAAACAGTGGCAGAAGACCGCCGACATGGCGAAGCAGATTACAACGCTGAACCGCTATTCGCTGGTGCCGAACTACAAAGACGTGTTTAGTCTTGCCAACGAAGGCAATGCCGAAATGCTGTGGGTAGTGACAGCCTCGCCCCAGGCTGGGCATAACCTTGTGGCACTGACGTTTCCAACGGATTACCCCCTGCCTTATCCCAGTAACCAGGTATTTGCCGCCCGTTCGTATTTTTTCGATTCGTTCGTCAACTCGTTTGCCTCCGGAGATACGCGCCGGAATTTGATTGTGACCGAATACACCAATACTGCGAAGCAAACCATCAAACTCCTTGGTATCAACCAGTCGCTGTCGGCTAAGTACGAATTTGACCCAAATGCAGTTGGCGCCGTGCAGGGGAACGATTTGCCGGTGGTGCGCTACGCTGATATTCTGCTCTCGTGGGCCGAGAGCCTGAATGAACTGACCGGCCCCACCCAGGAAGCCATTGACCTCATTAATCAGGTAAGGATCCGGGCGGGCGTAACGCCCCTGACACTGGCTGGTTTTACAAAAGAAACCCTGCGCAATGCTTTGTTGAAAGAGCGTGAATGGGAGTTTTATTCGGAAAGCAAACGGCGCGAAGACCAGATTCGGCACGATCGCTTCATTAGTGAAGCCAAAGCGCGGGGCAAAAACGCCCAGCCATTCCACGTTCGGTTTCCGATTCCACTTACCGAAATCAGTGCCAACCCCAAATTAGAGCAGAACCCGGGGTATTGAACAGCGTAAACGATGAGCAAATCAGCTTGGGCAAAAAAGAATTGATATGGACAGACTATTCAATACTAAAAAGTATACGCTTCATTTCGCTTTGGTTAGTTTAGTTACCCTGGCCCTTACGGCCTACTCGTTCCAGCCTAACCAGACCGGCGCACCAGTGACGAATGATCACCCCTACCGGTCAAATAGCACCGGTGCACCGGTAAACCGACCAAACATACTGCTTATTCTGACTGACGATCAGGGTTATCATGATGTATCGTACTACGGCACCAAGGACCTGCGAACGCCTAACATGGATGCGCTTGCCCGCGCCGGAATGCGGTTTGATAATTTTTACGCCAACTGCCCGGTTTGTTCGCCCACCCGCGCGGCTTTGATGACAGGTCGGTTTCAGGATCGGGTAGGTGTGCCGGGCGTGATTCGTACTCACGCCGACAATAGCTGGGGATATTTGGATCCCAAAGCCACCATGCTGCCAAACGAACTCAAAAAAGCGGGCTACCATACGGCCATCGTCGGGAAGTGGCATTTAGGTCTCGAATCCCCCAATCTACCCAATCTGCGTGGGTTCGATGAGTTTCATGGCTGGCTCGGCGATATGATGGACGATTACGTGATGAAACGAAGACACGACATCAACTACATGCGACACAATACCCAAACCATCGACCCGGCTGGTCATGCAACGGACTTGTTCAGCCAATGGTCGGTAGACTATATCCGGGAGCGGACTAAACAGAACCGTGATGGGCAGCATCCGTTCTTCCTCTACCTGGCTTACAACGCCCCGCATTTTCCCGTACAGCCCCCCGCCGACTACCTACAACGGGTAAAGCAGCGTGAACCCGGCCTGAACGAAACCCGTGCGAACTTAGTGGCCCTTATCGAACATCTCGATGATGGTATCGGGCGGGTGATTCAGGCATTGAAAGAAAGCGGGCAATACGAAAATACACTGATTATTTTTACCAGTGATAATGGTGGTCATTTACCCAGTATGGCCAACAACGGCCCCGCTCGAGATGGTAAGCAGAGTATGCACGAAGGCGGTTTGCGGGTGCCTGCCTGCATAGTCTGGCCCGGGGTGGTGCAGGCTGGAGCCGCATCGAAACAGGTTAATTTGACGATGGATTTATTCCCAACCCTACTCGATGTGGCTGGTCTGAAACCGCAACAGCCCATTGAAGGACGTAGTTTTCTGATCACCCTGCGGGGCCAACCCGCAATTGCCGAGCCCGACCGTCCGCTGTATTTTACCCGGCGCGAAGGCGGTACCGACTGGGCGGGACAGTGCAGCTACGCCATGCGGCTCGGCGACTGGAAGCTGGTGCAGGACAAGCCCAATCAGGCTCCTGAACTATATAATCTAAAAAATGATCCACTCGAAAAAACGAATATGATCCGCGAGCAGCTGCAGGTCTATAAAAAACTGAATGCCTTACTTATGCAGCACATTCAGGAGTCGGGGCGGGTACCCTGGCAAAAACCAGGTGCTTCTGGCAAATCCTAATACTTTTCTACTTTTTAAAAAATCCGACCAATGTACTATAATCTGTTTCGACACCTCCACTCAGCCCGGTACCTCCTGTGCGTAGCAACCGTGAATCTGCTGATTGTTTCCCTGCTGGGCGGCTATACGTATGCCCAGGCTCAAACCACCAAACCTAATTTTATCGTCATTTTTACCGACGATCAGGGCTATGGTGATCTGGGTTGCTACGGCCACCCCAGTATAAAAACGCCTAACATCGACCGCATGGCGACAGAGGGGCAGCGGTGGACTAACTTTTACGTGGCGGCCAACGTCTGTACCCCGTCGCGGGCCGGCCTGTTGACCGGCCGGTTGCCGGTGCGCACGGGCATGTGCAGCGATAAGCGACGGGTGCTGTTTCCTGACTCGGATGATGGATTGCCACAAAGCGAAAACACCATTGCCCGGATTCTGAAAGGTCAGAACTACCGCACAGCCGCTATTGGTAAATGGCACCTCGGCCACCTGCCCCAATACCTGCCCACGAGCCACGGTTTTGATTCGTACTATGGCATTCCGTACAGCAATGACATGGACCGGGTTAATGATGGCGATTACCGCGAGTCTCTGATGAACCCCAAAGTGGAACACTTCAACGTGCCGCTGATGCGCAACACTGAGGTCATCGAACGCCCCGCCGACCAGACCACCATCGTGAAGCGCTATACGGAGGAAGCCCTGAAGTTTATTGCCAATAATAAACAAAAGCCATTTTTCCTGTATCTGGCCCATTCGCTGCCCCACGTGCCTCTATTTGCGTCCACGAAGTTTAAAGGAACCAGCGCACGCGGTTTGTATGGTGATGTGATTGAAGAGATTGACTGGAGCACGGGGCAGATTTTAGATGCACTACGGAAGTCGGGTCTGGACAAAAACACGTACGTGGTTTTCACATCGGACAACGGTCCCTGGGTCATTTTCGATGAGAACGGAGGGAGTCCAGGGCCATTGTTTGGTAGCAAAGGAACCAGCTACGAGGGGGGTGTTCGGGTACCCGCTATCTTCTGGGGTCCGGGCCGAATCAAGCCCGCTGTTATCACGGAGATAGGTAGTACACTCGATCTGCTACCCACCATCAGCAGTCTGGCCGGAGCTACGTTGCCAACCGACCGGGTGTACGATGGATATAGTTTAACGAATGTCCTGAAGGGTAGTGGAAAGAGTCCACGAACCGATATGTACTTCTATCACGGAACCCGATTGTTTGCCGCCCGAAAAGGCGATTTTAAGCTGTATTACTACAAAAATAACCCGGCAGGTTATCCCGAAAAAATGGAAAAACTCGATACACCTACCTTGTACAATGTGCAACATGATCCGTCGGAACGATTCAATATTGCCGCCAAGCACCCTGATAAAATACAGGAGATCGACGCTTTGGTTAGTCAACACAAAGCGTCGATGGTGATTGCTGCTTCCCATTTGGAAAAACGAATTGTTACTCAGAAGCCTTAACGACAGGATATTTCTATAACCATTATCACCTTAAAATTAAACTCAGCCGCCGGGGTGACTCGGCGGCTGAGTTTAATTTTATCAGTACGATGAACCAACCAAATCACTCGATTATTTATACCTCCGGGCGGTTCCATTAGCGTGGTTGAAGCTACATGCCCGATGGATGAGGCCATAGCCCATGCAGCGATATA
>JBBSTD010000167.1:0-8789 GCA_038236215.1 Cytophagales bacterium
AACATAGATAGTTCCAGGAAAGCTAGACAACACGCCCTGCGAGCCTTCCTGGCTTGTTGATTTCATCGCTACTGACCCAGCCACGGCAGCCAGTCAATTCCGTAGCAAGCGGTCATGCCCTATTGGACAATAATAGACTAGGTGCCAACCAAGAATGAGTTTAAAATGGAATTAACGGCTGGGGTGGTCCATTGGTTAAGGGCATTGCCATTTCCAAGTGGTTTTTCATTTACAGATAAGGCTCATTTCGATTTCATGAAAACGTCTTTTTTGTAAAGTCTAACCTTACTTCATTCTAGGTGATCGGTATCCGTTTCATGGGTTATTAAAATTGTACTATATCAATAGGCAGAAGATGGCATCAAGTCGAATTTAGTTTCATAAATTTTTGTACTTTTTATAGTACCGTTCAGAAAAGGCAACCTATTCGTTTACGATTCTAGTCTTTCAAGACAAACGTCAGACTATCTCCCTAGTTCCAACAAGCGGCCATTTGGTCAAGCGTTTTCGTAAACGGCTTTTCCTTTGTACCAAATTGCTATAACTTATTGCTTTACAAGACCTTGAAGGTTCATTAAATTGCATTCAGAAAGCATTAAAGGGACTAATAGAGTAAGTACTATCTTAGTTGGATTTAACTAAATAGACGGTTGCTTTAAACTCGCCAAACCGTTCAAGGATGCCCTGCTGTACCATATAGTGTAAATCTTTTTTGAGTGTATTGACAGATAATTCAGGTAGTAGGGTTGACAGATCGCTAATCTTTGCCGGTTGATGTTCCTGAAGAGAGGCTAATACGCGCTGCTGTCGCTCATTCAAATAACCTCCCTTTTCCTTATATAATACGTACTTGCTTTCTAATCGACTTGTCAACGTTTGAAGACAATCCAGAAAGAATATCATCCATTCACCGATAACCTCCTTATCCGTATTCCGGTATTGCTGGCCAGCCATTAGCGCCCGATAGTAGTCGGCCTTTCGCTGTTCGATAATGTTTTCGAATGACACATACTGGGCAAAGTCATAACCCATTTTCAGGAGTAATAGGGTTGTCAACAGGCGCGATAACCGACCATTACCATCCTGAAATGGATGGATGGACAAGAACTCATAAATAAACAGACCTACCACTAGCAGCGGATGAATACGCCCACTCCCTAAGGCGTCACGTACCCACCTAACCATCTCGTACATCTCTGCCTCGGTCAGATGGGGAACTGTTGTATTGAAGATTATCCACTGACTTCCGTCTGGATAATTGGCTACAAACTGGTTTGAGAGTGTTTTATAGCCCCCCCGATGGCGCTGATCCTTGTCGCTATACCGGAGTAGAATTCCATGCAGTTGCTTGACATAAGCCTCTGACAGATCAATTTCTTTAGCGTGATCCAGAATCAGATCCAGTGCTTCATAATACCCAAATACCTCCTGTTCATCCCGCGTCTTGAACTCGGTAATCTTTACATTCCGGACCAGCTTTTCAATCTCTTCATTTGTTAGGATTGCCCCTTCGATGCGCGTAGATGAACCGATACTTTCAATCGTCGCTACCCGTAGCAACTCACGCAGATACCGATTTTTCTTTTGCTCAATGGCTCCCCATTTTCCCCGGAAGGCCTCAATTACTCCAATTTGACGGATCACCTCCTGCGTGGTAGAAAAGTCAAACTGTAAGTTATTCTCAAATTTCATATCTGTATTATATCCGTATTGTATCTGTAAATATAATATATACGATGTGTATTTACATGCGATATAATTTTTGACTACGAAACCGAAGCAACAGCAAATTTTGACTAGCGTGTAATATTAGAACAGCGTCTAGTCAGAAAGTGTACTGGTAGCCTGACATTATGCGATAATGTTACGTTCCTATTTATTGGCGGGCAACAATCGTTCAGTATAACCTAACCCAGCCAAAAACGCTGAACTATTAAACTGAACGGGTTTATTGAACGCAAAAAGGACTGTTTTCGCACACTTCCCTCCTACCCGACCACCGTTCAGGAAAACCTCCGATTCTTTTCAGGACAAGGCAAACCGCTATCCTGCTTTTCGCCAGCATCAGGGTAAATCACCCTCAGTGGCTGTTTGTAAGGCCAGTTCCATAAGCAGTAATTCAGCCCGAAGCATTCCCGCATAGTGTCGAATCAGAACGGAAACGCCCGGTGTCTGATCCAGGACTAATTCCAGCAGTTCCAAGGCTAACGCCCGATCATTGTCCACCGCTTGTACTAACGTTGCCAGTTGGAAACAAGGGCCGGCTTCGACCGAATTACCCAATCCCAAATCACTCGGCGCTGACGAGTTGGCGTACCAGGTGGTATCCGATACGCTGTCTTCGGGTTGGGTAGACAGAGGATTCTTAGGGTAATCGGAGACGTGCATCAGAATAGGTCGTTTTAAGGGTAGAATAAGGTCAGCATGCGCCCACGCCTTACGCGGCAGGCAGCATTGATTGGCTCCGGGACAGACTCACCTGTTGGAGGGATTGCTTCAATAGATCCAGCTTGGGGGGTTTGCTTACGTACTCATTCATACCCGCTTCCAAACAAAGTCCCCGGTCTTCCTGCATCGCATTCGCCGTCAGGGCGATAATCCACGGCTGAGGAATGGGTAGTCGGCGAATCTGGCGGGTCGCTTCCAGCCCGTCCATCTCCGGCATTTGCACATCCATCAAAATTAAATCGAAGCCATCAGCCAGACAGTCGAGTACTTCCTGACCGTTGTGAGCAACCACGGGCGTATACCCTAACTTAGTAAGCACCCGTACCAGAAGCTTGATGTTGACTAAATTGTCTTCGGCGATCAGAATACGCAAGGGGTATTGCCGGGCAAAGTCCAGGCTGAAGGTCGATTCCGGGCGAGCGGCAACCACATCGGGCAGGGTCGTCCGGTGCGATTTCAGCGCCTGTTGAACCACCTGGGCGAGTTGCTGCTGACGAACGGGCTTGGTTAAGATGGATGAAAATAAATCAGCATACCGTTTTCGGCTTTCATCCCCCATCGAACTAAGCAGGATAATGGGCAAATCGGGGTGAATCGCTTTTAGCGTTGTGGCCAGCTCAATGCCATCCATGTGGGGCATCTGTCGATCGGTGATCACCAAATCAACCCAGGTGCCCTGAGCCATAATCGCCAGGGCCTCCTGACCCGAACTGGCGACTACGGGCAGCAAAGACCAGTGTTCAAGCTGCGCTTTTAGAATAAGCCGGTTTGTCGCGTTATCATCCACCAACAGGACGGTTTTTCCTTTGGCCACGCTCCCCTGTTCGTAGACATACTGCCGGGTGGCCTGCTGGCTGATCTGAGCCAATAGGGTAAACTGGAACCGGGTTCCTTTCCCCACTTCACTTTCTACCTCAATGCGGCCACCCATCAGCTCAATCAGACGCTTACTGATGACCAGACCCAGACCCGTACCCCCGTACTGACGGGTATGGGAGGAGTCCACCTGGGAGAACGCTTTAAACAAGCGATCGAGTTTGTTAGCCGCAATACCGATACCCGTATCACGCACCTCAAACCCTAACTCGATGCCCTGCTCAGGCCGGTGGGCCACCAGATGCACACTCACAACAATTTCACCCTGCTCGGTAAATTTAATGGCATTGCCGACCAGGTTAACCAGGATCTGACGTAGCCGAAGGCCGTCCGTGATAAGTTGGGTGGGTACCTGGTGGTCGATCTGGTAAATCAGGTCCAGTCCGACCTGGGCAGCTTTGCGGGCAAACAGATCCAAAACGTCCTCGATGCAGTCCCGCAGGTTAATCGCCTGCTGCTCCAACTCCAGGTGGCCGGATTCAATCTTGGAGAAATCAAGAATGTCGTTAATGATCCCCAATAACCCTTCGCCACAACTGCGAATAGTTTCCGTGTATTCCCGCTGTTCATCCGATAATAACGTGTCTTCTAACAGGGAAGTCATGCCGATCACCCCATTCATAGGGGTACGGATCTCATGACTCATGGTCGCCAAAAACACACTTTTGGCGGTATTGGCTCTTTCTGCTTCCAGGCGAGCCTGCTGCTGCTGCTCCGATTGATGGGCCAGTTCCGTGTACTGCTCCCCTAGTTTATGGTTCAGCAGCCGTAACTGACCAGCCTGTTCCTGGAGTTCCTGTTGCTGCTGGGTTACTTCCCGGGTCCGCTCCTGCACCTGCTGCTGCAGGGTGAGTTGCTGGCGTTTGATGCGCCTAACCCGCAGGCGATAAACCGTATAGAGGCTACCCAGTAAAAACAGGGCGGCCAGGCTTCTAAACCTGCCCGTTTGCCAAAAAGGGGGGATGATGTGCAGGTTGACGAAGGTGCCGGTTTGATTCCAGACACCATCATTATTCGAGCCTTTGACCCGGAATATGTAGTCCCCCGGATCCAGATTCGTGTAACTCGCCGTTCGCCGGGTACCCGCCTGAATCCAGTTGGTATCAAAGCCCTCGAGTTTATAGGCGTACTGGTTCGATTTGGAAAGGGTGTAATTCAGGGCCGCAAAGCCAAAGGAAAGTACCGATTGCTGGTAGGAAAGGGTAATATCCCGGGTTTCGCTAATCGTTTTGATCAGGGGTGATTGGGCATCCTGCACCTGCACCGATCGGTTGAAGAGCTGGAAATCCGTAATGTACACCGGGGGAATAACCGGATTATTGCGTAAACTGTCGGGGTAAAAACTATTGAGCCCACTTAATCCCCCAAAAAACAGTTGGCCGTCCGAACTCGCATAGCAGGCCATCCGATTAAAGGAGCTGCCCTGTAAGCCATCATTCACATCGAAATTGCGAAAGGTGGCCCTTTGGGGATTGAAAGCACTCAGGCCCTTATTGGTACTTAGCCACAGTGTTCCGTGCTTATCTTCCAGAATTCCCTGAATCACCTCATTGGGCAGCCCATCCGACTCCCGGTAAGCCGTAAACGTTTGCGTAGCGGCATCAAACCGGTTCAAACCGCTATTGGTACCAATCCAGAGTTGCTCGGCGGAGCTTTCGAAGAGGACAGTTACCAGGTTATTGCTCAGGCTTTTAGTAATCTGGTCGGTATGCATGTAGTGGGTGAAGCGATTCTGGCCGGGATGAAACACATTGATACCCCCGCCTTCCGTGCCCATCCAGATATTGCCCGTCCTGTCTTCCCATAGCGTGGTAATGGTAGCATAGTTCAGGGCGTTTGCCTGGGCGGGATTGGCCCGGTAGTGGGTAACTGCTTCAGTTCGTGGATCATAACGGATGAGGCCCTCTTCAAACGTACCTAGCCAGAAGATACCATTGCGGGCCTCCAGAATGACACTGATACTGAGCGGATATAAGTTACCTTTTTGCGCAAAGGTCCCCCTGGCCCGGTCAAATACGGTCAGCCCGCCTTTATAATTACCTGTCCAGATGCGTTGCCAGGCATCAGAATGAATAGCCAATACGTAGTTACTACCAATACTGGCGGGCAAGCTGTCCGAATGCAGGAAGGAGGTGAAGGCTGTCTCTCCTTTTTTGAGCACGTTAACGCCCCCACCGTCGGTACCCACCCATAAATCGCCCTGCTGATCCTGGTGAATAGAGAGGATATTGTTGTTGGTCAGCTTATTAATATTCGTCCGGGTACGTTGATAAAGCTTAAATTTGGGGAGTGATGCATCCAGCTTGTTCACTCCGCCGGCATAGGTTCCGACCCACATCGTGCCCGTTCGATCCCGGTATATGGCGTAAATGGACCCATTGTTAAGGCCACGGCTATCGGCTTCATTGTACGCGTAATACGAAAATGATCCATCCGGGTGCAGGACATTAATGCCGCCATTGCGGGTGCCAATCCAGAGGTTCTTATTCTTGTCTTCGGCCAGCGCAACAATATCCGAATGCGTAATCGAGGGTTTGGCCCCCGTTGAGGGCTGATAACGGGTAAACCCATTCGACCCCGCTGACAATCGATTTAACCCACCCCCTTCCGTACCCACCCAAAGCTGCCCCTTTGAATCGTTAAAACAGGTATTTACCTGGTTATGACTTAACGAATGGGGATCGGCCGGATTATGGAGGTAATGCTGGAAGGTGTTGGTTCGGGGAAGCAGTCGATTTAACCCACCCCCGCTTGTACCGACCCAAATGGATCCACCAGGCGTAATGCACACCGAACTAACCATATCCTGGCTGAGACTGTGCGGATTGGCGGGTTGATGGCGGAAGTGCGTAAACGTCTTTTTTTGTGGATCAAACCGATCCAGCCCCCCCCCGGCCGTCCCCACCCATAAGGAACCCTGACCATCCTGCGCAATGGCCATCACTTTGTTATGACAAAGGCTATTAACGAGTCCGGGGATGTGCCTGTAGTTGGAAAAAGTTTCCGTGCTGGCATCAAATAAACTAAGACCGCCCGCATCCGTACCCACCCAGAGTCGTCCCTGCCGATCCTCAAACAGGGTATGAATGTAGTTATGGCTTAGACTGGTCGATTTCTGGGGATCATTCCGATACAGTGTATAGGTATAGCCATCAAATTTGTTGAGTCCGTCCTGGGTACCAAACCACATAAAACCTTTTCGATCCTGCAAAATGCAGGTGACGTTGTTTTGGGAAAGGCCCTGATTGGTCGTCAGGTAAGTAAAGCGCACGTTCTGACGCTGGGCCTGAGTAGTGGAGATCGTTAATAATCCAGCCAGCCATAAACACAGGATACGTATGGTCATTGACGGGTTAGCTAACCCCCTAGCTTTATTGAATAGGTAGCGTCTCATCGTATCCAGGTATTTTTAGCGTGCCACCGTATCGGCAAGCCAACTTCGCGTTATTTTACTACTACTTGGCCGGTGTAGGAATTGACAGGAAGTTGGCCTGTTGATTGACGCCAGACTACCTGAATCGGATGGATTAAAAACTTGATGATAAATTCATCGACTCCCACTTCCAGTCACTTCATTCGCAGGCCACTCTGATCAACGCGGGACAAAACAAGAATAGCCCCCTGATTGTCGGTAGGCCGATTTTGTATCCGCTTAACCAAAGCTACTGACCCGGCAGCGGCCTATGTACATCCGTTAAATGAGGTCGGGCTGCTGGTTTGCTTTCATCACGATCGTCAATTCACAACCATGGGTGTAGGCCGTCTGATTAAACTCAAGGTTTAGAGTACTTGAACTACCAGTACCCATAAATGGATAGTATCTATCTGAAACTAGATCGTGCATTAGTACGACTGAGTAAGGGATGTTTTAGTTAATTAAGTGCAATAATAGTGAATATTATATTATCATTAAAACTCGTTTTATAAATAAAGTATTAACTATTAATTGATAATAATAAAGTAAGAGGACAGTGTGTCCTCCTCAAAATTGAATTTATGGGACTAAGCCTAAAACGGGTTCCTTTGCACAACGAACCCCGGGAATAAATGTGCTGAAATAATCTCTCTCAAAAAAGCCGCGTTCAGATTTAACTGACGCGGCTTTTTCATGCGGTTAGGTGTATTGGCTTAATCACCTGGTTTTATATGAATCAAAATTTAATAACTGTCAAACTCAGTCAGTAGATTTCTATGATTCATACAACAGGGGAAGGATAAATATTTTCATATTTCTGACCGCGCCGGACGCAAGCAAAAATGCGCAATTCGATCTTGTTGCGGATGTTGTTAAGCACTAACATCTTGTTCTTGCCTTCAGCAACTTTCCGATCAAAGTAAGTTCGAAATTCTCCCGAGTGTAGGCTAGCCGACAAGGCCGCCAGATGCAACAGCGCTTTCACCTTTTTGTCGGCAATCCGACTCACCTACGGTTTACCGATGGCTGAAAACAGGAGCCGCGTCAATTGACCGTATGGTTTTCGTCAACCGACCCCAAAACAGCAGCGTACGTACCAGCCATACATCTATCATAATAATGGTGCGGTTCCCCGCAGTTGTGTATGACCGGCTTGAAGGTCGGTGAGCAGATCCTGGATGGTACGGCGGCACAGTGTGCGGTACAGGACTTCGCGGTAGGCCGGTCAGCTCCACATGCAGCGGGCAGGGATGGGCGTTGGAGCAGTTGGGCAGATTGAGGGCGCAGCGCCGGAAACGAATCATCCCGTCGATGGCATCCACTACGTTAATGACCGGAATGTCCAGCGTAGCGTCGTTGAGGTAAAAACCGCCGTTAGGGCCTTTGGTGGAACTAATCATGTCGCGCCGAACCAGTCCCTGCATGATTTTACCCATAAAATAGGCGGGCGCTTCCAGCGCAGTAGCAATTTCCTGAATACCAATCTTCCGGCCTTCCGGCTCTTTCAGGGCTACGTATAAGATACCCCGGATAGCATATCCACAGGACTTTGACAGCATGGCAAGTAGGTGTACTAAACAGAACCTCAAACGTATAAATAAAGACAATAAAGTCTGCTATTATTTTTCATGATTTAAAACGGGTACGTAACTGATATGGAATTGGTACACGGCTGACCTTGATCATAGTACTGGATTCGTGACTCACTTTCCTTTGTAGTCAAATAAAAGATATAAGAGTCTTTTATTTGACTCTCCGTAATACCCTTTCAACCAATTGCTTAAGAAATGAAAAATCGAACATATTCCATGAAAAAGTTAAAACTCCTATTCATAGCCGGTCTCGCAGCCGGTTTTTTCGCCTGCTCTGACGGCGCCAAACAGCGTACACAGGAAGCACCTGTCGATTTATCAACGGCGGCCACAAAACTGCCCGAAGAACACGGCATCGAAATGAAGGAGGTGACCCTGAAAACACCTCTCGACCAGAAGATGGTGAAGGAAGGTCTGGTTACCTACGACCTGAAGTGCAGCGCCTGCCATCGCTTAGA
>JBBSTD010000168.1:0-8552 GCA_038236215.1 Cytophagales bacterium
GGGTGATGCTGTTACCCCTGCATCTGGGGAGAGGGACTTGCACCCTCACGAAAAACAAGTTATCAGAAAGGACTTTCGTCCTTCTAACAGTGAATCCCGGCCCGAAAGCCTTTCTCACTAACGAGTCGCACTCCAGTGATTTTGGCAGTACGATTGAACGCAGCATCTTGATGAAATTGGCAGAGTGAATTTGTATTACTATATTAGTGCAAAAGTTCACTCCTATGGCTCTGGCAATACCTTCTCAATCGACTCCCTTTTATCCCAATCGCCCCTTCAGCGAGCAAGAAATAATTAAACGTAGTCGGCAGGGCGTTCTGCGGCTCGAAGCAGACCGGGTGGCAAACCTGGTAGGATTGGCCGATAAGGAGATGGCCGCGGCTATCGGATTATCCCCTTCCTATTTACATCGCTTGAAGATCGAGCAGCGCATTAGTCAGGATGCCTCAGAGCGACTTTCCCTGTTGGAAAATCTCTTGCAGCATGCATTAGATACATTCGACGGACGAACCACTACCGTTCTAAGTTGGTTACGCTCTCCACTACGAGAGTTAGAGTTTCAAACTCCGTTGCAAACCCTGGACACGGTCACTGGCTATACCTTAGTGGATCGAGTGCTTGGACGCATCGATCACGGTATTTTCGGCTAGCTATGGCACTCCTTTATCGGGTTGTAAGGCAGAAGTATGCGGATCTCCCTTTAGATACAACAGGTAGTTGGGTGAATGGTGGACGCTGGAATCCGCCCGGCGTGAGCCTTCTCTATACCGCCGAGCATCCTGCCTTAGCCCTGGTAGAAATCCTGGTGCATATGCCGCAGGTGCCCTATGCTCACCTACCCACCTATCGACTCTTCACCCTGGAGATACCAGATGATAGTTGCCGGGTTTTAGCTGCTGAAGACTTACCCCCTTACTGGAACGAGAACAACTACGTTAAAAGCCAAACTATTTTGGCTGGTTGGCTAGCCAATCCCGATACATTGGCTGTTGGTGTGCCGTCTTCGGTCATGCCGGATGGCATCAATTATTTGCTTCATCCTGCCCACCCCGCTTATCAAACCATTCAGATCGTGGACGAGAGGCCATTAATGATTGACCCCCGCTTATGGGATAAGTGAGCCGGTATTTTAGTGCATCGGAAACTCCACTGGTCAGAATAGTGAACTGTGAATGACCCCGAAAGTGGTTGTTTTTTCGATGTGCTGGATAAATCACCTGACTTCAATTTTTGTAATATTCCGCAATTAAGTATTAATTTGCAGGCACTATATTTACTTTTTACACCTGCCATTGGTCAAGCCACCAGACGATACTCAGGATGATGAGACCCTGTGGCACTCGTTCATACAGGGCAACGATGCCGCTTTTGAGCAGTTATTCACCCGCTACTACCCTACTCTGTTTCGGTATGGCCGCAAGTTTTCTCCTGATACGGATTTTGTAAAAGATGCTATCCAGGATTTGTTCTCTGAGCTATGGCAGCGTAGATCATTCTTGAACCAGACTCCGTCGGTCAAGCATTATCTATATAAGTCTCTTCGCCGGAAAATGATTAGGCTGTCGGCCAATCGTCCGGAGACCGATGCACTGTTTGAAGAGACAGATCAATTTGCTCTCACTCTTTCCCCCGAACAAATTTTACTGAACGAAGAGTCTTCAATTCAGTTGAGCCAACAGATGAGCCATTGGCTCTCTTTCCTGACGCCCCGCCAGCGGGAAGCTATTTACCATAAATTCTACCATGATCTGGATTACGAGGAGATTTCTACCGTTATGGCCATTAGTAACCATGCCGCTCGTAACCTTATCTACGAAGCACTCAAGTTACTTCGCAGCCGTTTGGTGATCCTTTTAGTGGGGCTCCTCCTCGTCTAAGCCTACTTTTCAGTATAATTTTTCGGATACTATTCGCCAGGTACAGCTTGTACCATATGATTTTTCATAGTTTATATAAAAAAATCATTTTTTCTCGGGACAAATCCAGCACTTGTTGTCTAATCTCCTTTAGTTAGACTGATTGTTGGATGAAGTACGCAAATTACCAAATCGAGGATTTCCTGAGTGACGATGGATTTGTGCGCTGGGTTAAAGAGCCGAGATCACAGAGCAACCTGTTTTGGGAGTCATTCCAGCGTGAGTACCCACATCAGCAACATAACTTACAGCAAGCCAGAGCCGTGTTACTGGCTCTGCAATTCAATCAGGAACCCGTATCCGATGCCACGGTCAAAGCAGAATGGGAGCGGTTCAGTCAAAATCACATTGATGCAGATGACCGTGTGCCGGTTATTCCGCTTCGTACCAGTCGCCAGTGGTGGTGGGTCGCGGCTACGGTTGCTGGCTTACTAATTGGGTTCCTTTGGTGGCAAAACCAGCCAGTTTCTGATACGATTTATCGCACCGATTATGGGCAGCTTCGCCGTATTCAGCTACCCGATGGATCAGAACTAACCCTTAACGCTAACAGTGAAGTTCGGTTGCCTCACAATTGGAGCAATCGTCCCATTCGCGAAGTCTGGCTCAAGGGAGAAGGCTTTTTCCAGGTCGTCAAACGAACAGGTAAATCACAACCTCGTTTTATTGTTCACACGGGTGAGTTAGCAGTAGAAGTGCTGGGCACGCGGTTTAACGTGCGCAGCCGGCATCGGCAAGCCGATGTACTACTACAGACGGGTTCCGTCCGGTTACAGCTGGGAAAAGCGGATACCATTCGGTCGATATTAATGCGGCCCGGCGATGGGGTTCGGTATCAGTTGCCAGGTGGTCATCTGGAACGGCGCTTGGTCGGTTCGGACCAAATAGCGGCCTGGACAAAGGGCACCCTGGTTCTGGATAATATGACGCTGAAAGAACTGGGTCAGGTTATTGAAGATACGTACGGCCGACGAGTAGTTATCCATTCATCCAAACTGGCCCGTCGCGTACTGAGTGGTTCGGTCCCGACCCAAAATGAGCAGGCCCTGCTGGATGGCATCGCGCTGACGCTGAATGTGCCTGTTCATATCGAACAAAATACCATTGTTTTTGGCGACTGAAACCTTCGGTGAAGCCGCATATCCTACATTCCATAAACCCTTTTCTCATGAAATTATCTATACGCTTACTCATTAGTTGTTTTGTTTTTGCCCAAATTGGCGCAAATGCGCAGGATGTAGCTACCACGGGACGTACTATAAATACACACCGAACATCTGCGGTCTTACTGAAAGATGTGTTGGCTGGTCTCGAAAAACGATTCGGCGTCCATTTCTTGTATGAAAGTACAGTACTGGATAGCCAGACGTTTGAGTATCGTGCCAATCAAAAGGATGACCTGAATGCTGTACTCCAGCGGATACTCAGGACTGGACTTAGTTACAAGCAAATTGATCCTACCCTATATGCCATTTTTCCGGCACCAATAATCCCCAAAGCTGGTATTTTACCAATTTCAGTGCGCACACGTTCAATCGCCAATAGCTCATTAGCGGCTGATATTGGCCTGACGGGATTAGTCACTGATCCCGAAACGAACCAAGGTTTGCCAGGGGTTAGTATTGTGCTTAAAGGGACAATTACCGGAACAAATACTGACGCCAATGGGCGCTATACAATTTCGGTACCTGATGATCAGGCCGTTCTTGTCTTCAGTTATGTAGGATATCTACCCTATGAAGAAAAGGTGGGTAATCAGAAAGTGCTTAACGTAACCATGAAGCTGGACACAAAATCACTCGATGAAGTCGTCGTCGTGGGGTATGGCGAACAGCAGAAAAAGTTAATTACAGGGGCTACCAGTCAGGTCAAAGGCGCTGATATTCAAAAACGAAATAACACGGGCGTACTGGATGCCTTAAAAGGGCAGGTTTCGGGTTTAAATATCACTAAATCATCGGCCCAACCCGGCGACGGGTTTAAAGTGAGTATCCGGGGCCTGGGCACTACGGGCAATGCAGGCCCGCTCTACGTAGTTGACGGTGTTCCCGTGCTGGACATCAGCTACCTGAATCCAACAGACATTGAGTCGCTTGATGTCCTGAAAGATGCAGCATCGGCCGCAATTTACGGTTCGAGAGCCGCAAATGGGGTTATTCTGATTACCACTAAAAAGGGTAAAGTGGGTAAAGCAACCATCAGTTACGACGGCTACTATGGCATTCAGAATGTAGCCAAAAAAGTAGACTACCTCGGAGCGAAGGACTACCTAATGCTGACATCCGAGTACTACACCAACAACAACATAGCGGTACCTGATTTTTCCAAACAGATTCCCAATTACGCCAATATTGCCAATGGCACGTGGGACGGAACGAACTGGCTGGATGCCACTTCAAACAGGAATGCGCCCATCCAGAACCATACCCTTGGTATTACGGGCGGAACCGACCAATCCGTTTATGCCATGGGCGTATCCCTGAATTCGGAAGAGGGAATAGTAGGAAAACCAGCTACACCTTCCTATAACCGGTTGACATTCAGGATGAATTCTGAATATACACTCCTGAAAAATGCACGGTTTGATGTTCTCAAAATAGGGGAAAACTTCAACTACGCCAGTACCGACCGCCACGTGACCATCGGCGAAGGGGCCGGTAATGAAACCAGCTATGCTTCGGTCGCATCAGGGAGTCCGGTCGTTCAACTGTACAATCCCGACCCAACCAAGCAAGGACCGTACCCTTACTATCCCTTTAATGTATATGGTAGCCCAACCGGAGTTGCCCCTACTGCGCCTAACCCGGCGGCCTGGCTGGACTATGAAAAGTCGGGCAACTTACGACGGAGCACCAATCTGAACGGTAACATTTATCTGACGTTGCAACCGATCAAAGGGCTGGTATTTCGCTCCTCATTTGGGGTAAATACGTCTGCAACATCCGACCGGAGCTGGGTACCGGCTTACTTGCTTTCGGCAACGCAGGCAACCACTTATTTTTATAATCCGCAGGACCGAACGTCGCAGTCCATTCAGACGTACTCGAGGTGGATTTTTGACAATACGCTGAATTACAAATTTGCACTCCGGAACGAGCATAATTTCGATTTACTGGTGGGGGGCTCTGCCGAGAAAATTGGTATTGGCGAATCGCTCAGTGGTGATAATGCCAACTCACTCTTCAGTAGCTTCGACTACGCGTACTTAATAAATAATAAAACGATAGATCCCGCCTACACGCATCTAAGCGGATCTCCGCAGGTGATGTCCCGGATTGTATCTGGTTTTGGCCGATTCAGTTATGACTACAAACAGACGTATCTGCTCACGGCTGTTTTCCGAGCCGATGCTTCCTCCAATTTTGCTCCCGGAAAACGGGTAGGCTATTTTCCCTCTGTTTCGGGTGGATGGGCCGTCACGAACGAATCATTTATGCAGGGGACAAAAAACTGGCTGGATTATCTTAAAATCCGCGCCAGTTGGGGCAAAAACGGTAATCAGTCCATCAGTCCCTTTCAGTATTTATCAACCATTTCATTCAATAACGCGCCATTTTTCCGATACAGTGACAAGACCAAATTCGATATAGGTGGGTATCCCAATATTTTATCCAATCCTGATGTGAGCTGGGAAACGTCGATCCAAACCGACATTGGACTGGATGCCCGTTTTCTGGGGAGCCGCTTAGGGCTTACGCTGGACTGGTACGAAAAACTAACTAAAGACTGGTTGATTCAGGCACCGATATTAGCCTCCGATGGCACGGGAGCCCCCTTCGTGAACGGCGGTGACGTGCAGAATAAAGGACTCGAAATCGCGCTGTCGTGGAACGACCGGATAGGTGACTTTAACTATGGTCTGTCGGCTAATGTGGCTCACCAACAAAATAAAGTAACCCGAATCGCCAATACAGAGGGAATTATTCACGGCCCGAATGCCGCCCTACACGCCGATCAGAAAGAGACGTACCGGGCTGAAGTAGGCAAGCCCATTGGCTATTTCTGGGGACTTCAGACAGACGGGTTATTTCAAAATCCAGAGGATGTACTTAATTACAAGAACGCAACCGGTAAGGTTATCCAGCCTTCGGCCCAGCCAGGTGATCTGCGCTATGTAGATCGAAATGGAGATGGTACCATTGACCAGTCGGATTACACCATGATTGGTAATCCCAATCCCAAATTCATTTTTGGTTTTTCCCTCAACTGCTCGTATAAGGGGTTCGATTTTAGCGCTATTACCAATGGCGTATCGGGCAATCAGGTCATCTGGAGTTACTTCAACAATATCAATCATGGCACTTACAACTGGTCGACACTGGCTTTGGGCAGGTGGCATGGCGAGGGTACTTCCAACACGTTTCCCCGCATCAATACCGGCAGTACGCAGGACATTACGTTGTCGGATCGGTTTGTGGCCGACGCCGGATTTTTGCGGATGAGTAACCTGACCATCGGCTATAATTTTAAAACGCTGTGGAAAGCTTCCCCACTAAGACAGATCCGATTTTATGTTTCCGGACAAAATCTGTTCACGATTACGAAGTATCAGGGTTTCAATCCGGAAGTGGGGAACGGGGGTAAAAATGGGGGAAACTGGGCTGGTGGCGTTGATTCGTCCCCTTATCCACTGGCGCGTACCTTACTCTTTGGAACGAACATCAAGTTCTGATCTACCTGATATCTTCAACTTTTAAACGTACTGAATAATGAAACGAATTATAACCTTATTACTCTTTGCATCATCCCTGTTGTGGGCAGGATGCTCCGATTTTCTGGATACACAGGATCTTACCGAAAAAACCAACGCGACCTTCCCCATAACGACCAATGATTATGATCAGGCGATAGCCGCAGTGTATGCGGCTCAGCGCGATTCCTATTTCGATCAGATCAACAGTTTTATTGGTATTTCCTCCTACCTGGATGATGACAATATTGCGAATGGAAGAGCCCTGTTTGACGATCCTATGATTCGGGGATTTGAACGGTACCAGGTCCGGAATCTGGATCAGATGCTGGCCCCCTGGCAGAACTATTACAAAGCAATTTTTCGGGCTAATTTTGTTCTGGAGAGTATAACTAAAAATAGCACTACCCTGACGGATGCACAAAAAGCCAGTTTTCAGGGCCAGGCTTATTATTTAAGAGCCTCCAGCTACTTTGACCTCTGCCGATTATTCGGGGGCGTTCCGTTAAAAACCACAACGGCATCAAGTAACCCGGCTCGCTCATCAATTGATTCCTGCTTTGCCCTTATCGCCAGCGACTTGAAGAATGCGATTGACTTGTTACCGGCCAAATCGTTTCAGAATGTAAATAAGACCAACGAGTTGTTCAGCGCAAACAAGTACGCGGCCGAGGCCATGCTTGGTCGGGTCTTTCTTTTCTATACCGGACTTTACGGAAAAAGCGAACTGCCGCTCATGGCAGGAGGCTCGGTAACCAAAGCCAGTGTGCTGGACTATCTCCACGATGTAATCAACACCAGTGGCTATGGTTTAGTCAACGATTTCAGAAATCTATGGCTTTACTCATTTGCCAACAATGATTACAAGTATGCTAAAGATAATAACCTGAGCTGGATAGGAGAACGTGGCAATAATAACGAGAGCCTTTACATGATTTCATTCTCGGGCCTGGGTACGAATAACCAGTGGGATCGTTTTCAGAACAGTGTAAGCACTTCCGTTCCCGGCATTATTCCGTTTGGTGCTGGCAGTGGAATGAGTGCGGTCAACCCTAAAGTTTATGAGGAGTGGGATGATGCTGATCTGCGCAAGGCGGGGTCGATCTGGAATGTAAAAGATGCCGCAACGGAGGGGATTGAGTTTAGTAGTACACCCGCTCCAAACAGCGGCAAATTTTACTTTAATGCGCAAAGTAACGTGGAAGAAACAGGCTTCTTACAAAAGAAATACTGTCACGTATACGTGCTGGTGGGCGGTAAACGTACGGCTGCCAATACAGTACTTAATGGGACTGTCACAAAAAATAACACGAATGATGCCACAGTGGGCCAGTATATTATCCGTTTTTCAGATGTACTGCTCATGGCCGCCGAGTTGGGTAGCCCTAGTTCACAACTCTATTTTGATCGGGTGCGCTCACGCGCTTATTTGAAAAATGCTGGTAATACGTCCATTAGTGGAAAGCCTTTTTACAAAGCGGCAACCTTAGCCAATATTCAGGACGAGAGACGGCGTGAATTTGCCTTTGAAGGTATCCGCTGGTACGATATGCTCAGATGGCGCATTGTTGATCAGCAAATTGCCAAATACAAGACCGGTGTACCGGTATATAAATTCGCCGTCCCCGATAAGATAACCATCAGCTACCGGCCCGAAACCAAAGGACTATTACCAATTCCACAGAGTCAGATAAACCTGAGTAACGGGGTACTGAAGCAGAATGAGGGATGGGGCGGCAACGAAGGTATTTATTCCGGAATTTAATACTCGACCCTTGCCTTTGAAAGTCTCTTTTTATCAATTCATAATACTGTGAGCAGTTTTAGGATTTGATTTGGCCAAATGCAAAAAGGGTCGTAAGCTTGAAATCCCCATTTCATACCCTACGACCCATGAGCATCGAAGCGATTCTCAAGCCAATATTGGCTAAACTTTCCAACGTGAA
>JBBSTD010000169.1:0-8538 GCA_038236215.1 Cytophagales bacterium
CACGCCGGTGCCGGGGGCATTGGCCAGGGCAACGCGCCCTTTTTTGTACACCTCGAAAATGCCGGGTACCCCAATCATCGAATCGGGATTGAAAGCCTGCGGGTCCAGGAACGTATCGTCGATGCGTCGGTAAATGACATCCACAATCTGAAATCCTTTGGTCGTACGCATTTTAACGTACCCACCCGATACCACCAAATCCCGGGCTTCCACCAATTCTACTCCCATTTGCTGGGCCAGGTAAGAATGTTCAAAATAGGCCGAATTATAAATACCCGGCGTCAGTACAACCACGGTTGGGTTGGGCCGGTCGGCAATGAACTGGAGCATCTGAAGCAGCCGCGTCGGGTAATCGGACACGGGGCGAACACCCGTTTGGGTCAATACTTCGGGAAATGTCTGCTTGATCAATTCCCGGTTTTCTAGCATGTACGACACCCCCGACGGGCAACGAAGATTATCTTCGAGTACCATGTACTGACCATCATCCCCCCGAATCAAATCCGTGCCGGTTATGTGGCACCAAATACCTTTAGGAGGCTTTACGCCCAGGCAAGCCGGTAAAAATGATTTACTGGATTCAATCAGGTCACGCGGAACAACGCCATCGTCCAGAATTTTCTGGTCGTTGTACACGTCGTCCAGAAACATATTGATAGCCTTAATACGCTGAATAAGGCCAGCTTCCAGCTGATTCCATTCTGCCGATTCAATAACGCGGGGAATAATATCAATCGGCATAATCCGTTCCGTACCTTCTCCTTCCGAGTACACGTTGAACGTAATGCCCATGCTCATCAGCGCACGCTCAGCCGCGTGCTGCCGCCCCACCAGGTCTTTGCGGGTCATTTGCTCCACCCGTTGCTGAAAGGGTGCATACCCATCCCGAACCTGCGTTCCGGTGGCAAACATCTCGTCAAAGAAATTATCGGTCTGATAGTCAGCAAAGGAAAAGTTTGCCGAAGACTGTCCCTGCGACTGAGATTGTGATTGGCGGGTATTTTGTTTTTTCATGGAACAATATATGTATAGACGGCAAAGATGCCAAACAGTCTTCTGAATTATACGGTATTATGCAAATAAAAAACAATCCTGTGCTGAATGAGCATTTTACCTTCTAGCTACAATGAAACCGTTTTTTGTAAAGGACTTTGTACAGTTGAAGAATTGTTGAGGATGTCCGGATACAACGAGATGAAAATATCATGAAACTGACCTGGCTCCGTTGGCTAAAGTCCAACGGCAATCCGTAAAGATAAGTCCCGCCGGGATTTTCAATTCATTGCAGTTAGGCTTTAGCCAACGGTAAGTGAGCAAAAAGGGACAGCTTAGACAGCCTCTATTTCTTAAATCATGTTTCCTGCTACCCAAAAAGTGCTTCTCACGTCGCACCTACCCCACTGTCCGTTACCTTTGCCGTATGGCATTTATCCAGACTGATACCTTTACCATTCGGGGCTACGAGTGCGACGCATCCGGGCGCATGAGCATTCCGGCCCTGATGAATATGATGCAGGAATCGGCCAACCGCAACGCAATTGATTACGGCATCGGCATTGCCGATTTGGCAGAGCGGGGCGTTGGCTGGATGCTCATGCGCTTTCAACTGCGGATGCATCAATACCCGCGCTACGGCGAGACTATTCGCATAGTCACTTATCCAACGGAAGTGGAGAAGTATTTTATCTACCGCGACTTCCGGGTACTGGCCGAAGATGACACGCTATTAGCCGAAGCAGTCAGTACGTGGCTCGTTTTCAGCATCGAAAAACGGTCTATGGTACCAATGCCCGATTTTATTCGCAGCCTGAGTCCCCCAACGGGCCTGACTCACTTGCCCAAATTACCCCACAAACCAGATTTCCAATCAACGCCTTTTACGCCAACCCAAACGAAGGAAAGCGTGGTAGGCTGGCTAAGTATCGACCAGAATCAGCACGTCAACAACGTAGCATATGTAGAATGGCTGCTCGAAACCGTTGATAGTGAAACACTACAAACGAAAAAGTTAACCGAAATTGATTTAGTTTACCGAACCGAAAGCCACTGGCAAGATTCAGTTCAGATACAATCCGCCACCGAAACCTCGCAGACGTTTCTGCATCGGATTGTTCACACCGAATCAGGCAAAGATGTGCTGCTGGCCCGGAGTCGGTGGGAAGCGAATTAATGGCGAATGAACGACAATGCTATGAAAAACACATCCTCACAAACCACCCTCGACACCGTGCTGAACGGCCTGATGCGCCGGTACAGCGAGCGCGTCCCCGACGTGCAGAATGTGTTCGACGCTATGCTCGATGCCGGTATCATTCAATCGGTGGGCGACGTTGAGAATGACCATATCGCCTTTCGCACAATGGGCGTGCCGAATCTGGGGCTGGCTTCGTTCGAAAAGATTTTCCTGCACTACGGCTATGAACGCCGGGATGAGTACAACTTCATCGAAAAGAAATTAACGGCCTACTGGTACGCACCACCGGAGCCACAGTATCCCCGCATCTTTGCTAGTGAACTCCGCGTCGATGACTTGTCTGCCGAAGCACAGCGAATTATTCACCGCTACACCGATACCGTAACCAGCGACCCGGTTGATGCGCTGAATCTGGACGATGGAGAAGCAGTCGACCGTTTTCTGCATCAGCCGCTTTGGGAAACCCCTACCCTGGCTGACTATAAGGCTTTGCTACACGAGAGTGAATACGCGGCCTGGGTGATTTATAACCGGTATTACCTGAACCACTTTACCATTAGCGTGCATAACCTCAAGCCGGGATATAACACCATTGAGGCCTTCGTGCAGTTTCTGGAAAATCGGGGTTTCCGGCTCAACTCGGCTGGAGATACCATCAAAATTAGTCCGGACGAAAATTTACGGCAGGCATCAACCGTAGCTCAAATGATCGACGCCGAATTTGCCGGGGATGCAGGATCGCCTGCCGACATCTACCGGATTGCCGGTTCCTACGTTGAGTTTGCCGAACGGCGGGTGTTGCCCCAATTTCGGCATTTGCCCGCCAATCAGCTTACGCGGCAACACCGGCGCGAAGGGTTCGAAACGGGTAATGCCGATAAAATTTTTGAAAGTACGTTTACGACCCAAACGGGTAAATAATTGATACTATCTGGTTTACCGTTTACCATAGATTACTGTCACCAGTCACCTTACTCTACTAGCCTGATTCTGCTGATGAAAAACGTATATCTCCTCACCTTCCTGCTGCTGGGCAATCTGGCTACGCTGGCTCAGAAAGCCGCACCCGTTGGCATTCAACTGTACAGTTTCCGCGACCAGTTTGCCAAAGATGTGCCGGGTACCATGGCGAAAGTAAAGCAGATGGGTTTTCGGGAGGCTGAAATTGCCGGAACGTACGGGCTTAGTTTAACCGACTTCCGAACGTTACTGGACCAGAACAATATCAAGGCCATTAGTACCGGAGCCAGCTACGAGGACCTGGATTCCAACGTACCGAAAATCATTGCCGAAGCAAAAGCGCTTGGCGCAAAATACGTCGTTTGTGCCTGGATTCCGCACGCTGGCGATGCCTTCACCATTTACGATGCCGACCGGGCTGTGGACGTGTTCAATACGGCAGGTAAACTTCTGGCTGACAATGACCTGACGTTCTGCTACCATACCCATGGCTACGAGTTTCAAACGTATAAAGACGGCACTTTTTTTGATTATCTGGCCGAAAATTTCGATTCAAAGTCAGTCCATTTCGAGATGGATGTTTTCTGGGTAAAAATGCCCGGTTACGACCCGGTGGCCCTGTTACAAAAGTACCCGAAACGGTTTGCGCTCATGCACCTCAAAGACCGCAAACCCGGCACGCCCGACAGCCAGAATGGCCACGCCGACGTAGAATCGAATGTAACGCTGGGCAAGGGCGATGTGGGCATTGAGGCAATAATGAAACAGGCCAAAAAATCGGGGGTGAAGCACTTTTTCATTGAAGACGAGTCCTCGCGCTCCCTGGAGCAAGTACCAAAAAGCCTGGATTTCTTACGGTCATTGTAACAGCTTTTCAGCCCCCGGAAGGCAGTATCATTCTTCAGTTAGCGTCCCGATAGGCATAAACCTGCCGGGCTAGTTGTTCAATATCGCCAGGTTCGTGAAAGGCACTAATCACAATTCGGGTATTGGCTCGGTCGGCCGCTGTTGGGTACGCGAACGAGTAAATACAGATACCTTTTTTAAGCAGGTAAGGATATAAGCCCTCCTGTTCCGTAAAAAAAACCGGATACCCATCGGCGTGTTGAAAGAGGCCCGTGGGCAGCAATAATTCCTCCGCCAGACGAATGGTTGTACGAAGCTGTTCTCCTGCTTCGGCATACACGCTATCCGCCTTCATAAACGCCGACAAACAGGCGGGTGGCATGGGGGAGCAGGCACCAAAAAAAGCGGTTTTACGAATTTCGTCTATCGTTTCTCCATCGCTGAACACGACGCCACCCGGCAACCCCATTGCCTTAGCCAGTGAAGCCGTAACAACCAGCCTGACGTTCAGTTTCTTCGGAATTTGCGGCCAGATACCCCGCCCGTTAGTCAACACGCCCAGTCCATGCGAATCGTCTACTACGAGGGTAATAGCCCGGTCGTCGGGTAAGTTTTCGACCCAGTCGAAGTTGAAATAAACCGACCGAACGGCATCAAGCGAATTGACCAGAATGGCTACGGGACCAGCAGGGATCTTCGTAAGTTGGTCGGTTACCTGTGCGGCCCAATCGGAAAATGCCAAAGTGGGCAGATTAACAACTGGCTCGTGCCAGAGTGCGGGGTGCGTGTGGGGTCCGTAAACAATTGGAATACCTTGCCCCCGCAACCAGTTGCTGACGACCTGCCCCGCCATCATGCCTGATGAGAGCGTTAGGGCTGTTGGTTTATCCGTCAATTTATCTGTGATGGCAGCAGCTAGTTTTACTTCGGCTTCCTCGTAAATGGCGAGTCGTACATTCCCGTTGCGCGAACTGCCAAAAACAGTACCATATTGGCGAGAAGCGTCAATCATCAATTGCTGAAAAGCCGGGTTTTGCGGCAACCCCAGGTACGCCGTACCGCTGAAGAAAACATATGACTTGCCGTTGTGCTCGATGGTACGGCCCGGAAGGTGATTAACTGTAAAAATTGCCTGTTGCCCTATGTCGCTCATTTTCCCGCCTTTTCATACGGTAACAACCGAACCCCCGTTCCATTTTCAGTGGCGTACACCACCCGGCCATAATCGAAGGTGACACCCGTTGCGGGGTCGTTGGCAATGAGCATAGCCCCGTCCAGGTCGGCATAGTCAAGGAGTGGCAGTAACTGGGCGATGGCCGAAATGCCCACGCTCGATTCTGTCATGCAGCCGACCATAACCCGTAAATTCAATTCGCGGGCGCGGGCAATCATCCGTCGGGCGGGGGTCAGGCCTCCGCACTTAGTCAGTTTGATATTTACCCCGTGGAAATAGCCCGCGCATCGGTCGACATCTGATTCCACGATGCAGCTTTCATCGGCAATAATGGGCAATGCCGATTGCTGGTAGACTTTTTTAGCGCCTTCCCAGTCGCTGGCCGGTAAGGGCTGTTCGATAAACTCGACGCCTAAATCACGCAACTGGATTGATTTTGTAATGGTTTCCTCCACCGACCAACCACAATTAGCATCCACCCGGAACGTAGCCGGGCTACGCTTAGCATCGGTATGCCGCCTTAACGTCCGAACGAGTTCGATATCGTCATCTGGTCGGCCAAGTTTTATTTTGTAGAGGGGCCAGGGGCGTTCCTGCATTTTCTCCACCATTCGCTCCGGCGTGTCAAGCCCAATGGTGTAATCGGTCAGGGGGCTATTTTCAGGATCAAGCTGCCAGCATTTGTAAAGTGGCTGGCCCTGTTTTTTGGCCCACAAATCCCAGGCAGCCTGATCAAGGGCACAATGCGCAAATGAATTGCTGGCCAGATAGGGGTGCATAGCAGCCCAGAATTGCTCAGGGTCGGCCAAATCATAGCGTTCTATCAATGCACGAATTGCTTCCAGTGACGCAACCATATCATCAATCGTAATACCATAGTAGCGGGTAGCCGTAGCTTCGCCAAAGCCACTGAACCAGCCATCGCGAAGCTCGACAATCAGCGTGGGCTGCACATCCCGGCTGTCGTGAGCAATGGTAAACGTATGCTTCAGGCGAAGATCGACCCGGTGGAAAAATAACTGCATGGATCTAGTGATTTCCCACAAATATACCCCTCATTTTAGGATCGCTATAGATGGATCAGGCCGAGACGCAGGGCTTCCAGTATCATCCCCGTCTTACTTTTGACATTCAGCTTCTGGAACAATACCTCCCGATATCCGTCTACGGTTCGGAGCGCTACGCACATCTTGTCGGCAATTTCTGCGTAAGTCAGGTCACTACAGGCGAGTTTAAGAAAAGTGAGTTCACGCTCGTTAAGGTGTGGTTTCAGGGGTGGGCCATTCTTTGCTCCGGGAGCCAGATTACGGATAAGCTTATTGGTCAGGAAATCGGAGTAATGGAACCCCTTTTTACTAACGTCGTCCAGTGCCAGCCTCAACTCCGATGGGCGACAACCCTTCAGCAGGTAACCCCGAACGCCAAACCGAACCATTTTGGCCACGTCTTCTTCCCGGTCGAACATGGAAAGAACAATTATTTTCACATCGGGGTGGTGTTGTTGCAAATACTCTGCGGTTTCGAATCCATTCATTTCGGGCATGTTGATATCCAGCAGAACGATATCGGGAATCTGCTTCCGGTTCAGGTGACGGAGCAAATCCCGGCCATTCTCCGCTACGTACAGCACGTCGTAGCCCTCAATTCTCTGAATAAGATCGGACAGGGCCTGAGCCAGCAGGCTATGGTCATCAGCGATGGCAATGGTTGTGGTCATGGGATATAGTGTGGGTTAGCAATGAAGCTGAAAGGTAGCCAGTTAGCGTGCTATCTACAATACCCCGATTTGGGTATTTTTCACTGGGCAGGCAGTTGCGGCAGTACAATGCATACCCACGTTCCAGCACCAGGCTGCGAGTCGATAGTGCAGGTCCCCCCCAGCAGTTGGGCGCGCTGGCGCAAGTTATGAAGCCCTGACCCAGAATGGCTTAGCTGCCGGGTAGTCACCTCAGTTTGGTTAAAACCTTGCCCGTCGTCTATAATACTGAGGGAGAAAGCATCGGGTTGATAAGCAGCTTCAATGACGAGGTTTTTAGCGCGGGCGTATTTCAGGGCGTTATTAAGCGACTCCTGCGCCATCCGAAACAAAATAATTTCGGCTTCGTCGCCGAGCGCGTAAGGCTGGCCCGATACCTGCAAACTCGTTTGGTAGCGACCCGTTTGCCGGATTCGTTCCAGTTCCAGATTCAGGCTTTCGGTCAATCCAAACCGTTTCACGGTACTTTTATCCAAGGTTTTACTGAGTTGCCGCACCGCCGTAATGGTGCCTTCGATACTCTCCACCATGCGCCGTACCGCCGACTGATGCGTTGACTGTGCAAGTTCTTCCTCCAGCCCATTTAGATGCAGCATCGCTACCGACAACATCTGCCCGATGTTATCGTGCAGTTCCTGCCCAACGTATTCGAGGGTTTGGTTCTGCGTTTCGAGTTGCGACTGGAGAAGTTCGCGCTGATAGGTTTCTCTGGCTTCTGCCAAATCTTGTTGATGTTTAAACATTCGTTTTTGGTACACGAAGAAAAAAGAAGTGAGAAATGCCACTAGAAGGAGCATCAGTAATGTTCCTGCAACTATGACCGTACCAATCTCTCCTGCTCCGTTTTCCATATAAAGCCTATGATATACAATCCATATAATATGATATTGAGCAGGTGATTGATGAAAAACAATCGTTTAGCCAGTGCCAAATCCGTCTTGGTCAGATAATTCAGTAGTCCCATTAGAAAAAACGCACCGGCATAAAAAAAAAGGACGCCTGTACTAATCCAAAATTCAGGAATAGACCGCAAGGGTAAGTATTTTTCTCGCTGAAGAATCTGGCGCAAGTAGTATGTTGACCAACAGATTAGTAAGATAGCTTCTACAAGAAATTGATTGGAATTGGGGGTTGATAATGGTTCGAGTGTTAATGTATCAATAAGGCAAAAGGTAAAAAAACCAAATATAGAGCCAACGACTATTTTTTGGGTACGTATCTTAGGAAACGAGTCACGATAGAATAAAGCTATTAAAGCGTATTCTATCAGTTGAAGAATGTGGAATACGAAACCATTGTTCGTATGCATTATCATTAAATACAGGCCTACCGATTCAGCTACCCACGTAAAGCAGATGAGCCAAAACAACCAGCGAAAATTACCAGTCAGGTATTTTCGCTTGTATAGAACTACGAACAGACAGATCGTCAGACTACTGAAGTAAAAAATAAGGGTAGGACTCATGTTGTCCTTACCCCGTTTTGTGAGCCAGTTTTAACTGGAGTTTAAGCTGCTTTCCGATATTCAACCGGAGTCATAAACTTCAATGCCTGGTGGGGTCGTTCCATATTATATTCTACCAACCAGGCATCCACCGTTCGGCGCAC
>JBBSTD010000170.1:0-8187 GCA_038236215.1 Cytophagales bacterium
ACATCTCAGATGCTCGGGCACGCTAGACCTTCAATGACTGCTCAATTCTATTACAAACAACGCCGGGAGACGGTAATCAAAGCCTTCAAGGATATCCAGCGCAACGATAGTCAGGATTTGAACCAGAAAGCCGGTTGAGCAATGATTACCACTGTAGAAACGAACGAGTTACCGGATGATTTGCCCGATGATCCCTACTTTCTCAAAGAGTTAATCGGCTTGCAAAGGGAGGTTATTGGTACGTATGCCACCTACACGTCGGTGCTCACTAAAGAAGTGGCTGAGCTGCTACGTAGGCTGGAGAATATCGAGAATAAACGCAATGATAATTAAAAAACCGCCTACTATCCCCTCATGGCCAAACGAGTGGATAGTAGGCGAAAACCAGTCTTACCCGTGGAGAATCAATCCGATACAAAAGTAAATCACATTAGCTCACCGGCCAAACGCCTGGGCGGTCCCCTATCCATCGGTGCCATCATCGCCCGGTGCTTACCCCGAATCCAGGTAAAACCGACCGTCAGTGAACAACTTTCGGTGGGTCTGATCTTGTGTCTCTCCTGTTGCCTGTTTCTGTGGCTGCGCGATCAGCCTACCAAACCACTAAATGTATAGCGTCCAACTGTCAGCATAAAAACCCTTTTCAGATGCTTCCCAATCAACGACCCTATTACGGTCCTGTCTACACCGATAAGGAGGTAAACGGGCTTTTAGATACCATTTTCCAGTTGCAGGAAACCCGGCGCTTCTTACGGCGCGAAAACAAGCGGGTAGTGATGCTTTGCCAGTTTATGCAAATGCGAATTCTACGGCTGAAATCAGCCAATGAGGCCTTCGAGGAAATCCAGCGCAACGATAGTCAGGACCTCAAACAGAAAGCCGGATAAGCGATGGGCGAGAACGAAAACTTTTCCTGCTGGGTCGATGAGTTGCCCGATGATCCGATGCTCCTTAAGGAGTACATACGTTACCAGTCTGACCTACTGGGAAAACAAGTCCTGGAGCTTGAAATCGTCCGGTACCAGTGCCGGGACATTCGCCGGTTGAATCGGACGCTACAGGCGTTAATCTGGCCTTCCAACTGAATACACAGCCCTGCCAACTATGGCAGGGCTTTACCATTTCCCCCCAATGCTTTACCCTTCAATCACATGACAGCTAATCAATTAGCCCTCTCAAAAGTGGACGGTCCTAATATTCTCGATTCTGTATCCTTACCGGGCACTGAGCCATCTGCCGGGACGGTCATTAAACCTTTATGCCTGGCCGATCTAAAGAAACGACGGGTTTCCCACCACACCAAGCACCCAGCACCCGCGCCAGTCATTCGCATTGATGGTGCTTTTTACGGTTTACAAGGGATGATTTCGGCCCTGACCGGTCCACCAAAGTCAGGCAAGACCACCGTGATCGGCTATATGATGGCCAGTACCCTAAGTCACGTGTCCGATGCTGCTCAAACGCTCAATATCCAATCCACTCACGCCGGCAGTCGTGACGTGGTTTATTTCGATTTCGAACAACACGTAAGCAGTACCCAGGATCTGCACGATAAAGTACTTAGGTATGCCGGCCTGGCCAGTTGCCCGGAAAACCTGCACGTCATGAACTTACTTGAATATACTATGGAAGAACGTAAAGAAGCCATTGATCTCGTCTTTCGGGAACTCGATGTACATCTACTGATTATCGATGGCCTGGCTGATCTGCTTCCAGGGGTGAACGATGAAGAAAAGTCAAACATGCTGATTGAGAAACTTGCCCTGTCTGCTTCTCAGCACAATACGTGCGTGATCGTTGTCATTCACGAAAATAAAGGGGGTGGCACGGTACGGGGACACTTAGGCAGTCAGATTGAACGCAAGTGCGCAGGCCTGATTGCGGTGCGTAAAGACCGGGAATCTAAAGTACACAGCATCGAAAGCCGGTTGATCCGGATTGGTGACGACTTCGACAACGTACTTTTTCGCTACTCGGATGAACATCGTGGTATGGTGCTGCTGGATGCCGTATCGAGCGAAAACCACATGAACCGGATAAAGAGCCAAAAATTAGGTAAGGACAAAGACCCTGAATTTTTGGGAGGATTAATGAAGCTCTGCTTTAGTCAGGACAAAACCATGTCCAAGGCACAGTTGCAGACAGCCGTAGTGAAAATTGATTCAAGTGCCGGATCAGTCAAGACCGCTAATCGACGCATCGAGGGAGCTATCGACCTGAACATACTGGATTGTGAAAATGATGTTTACACACTCCGCTGACAAAGCCCGGAATGGGGTATCAGGAAATTGTAATTTTTCGGGGGGTGGACAAGATGGACAGCCCCCGGCATATATAGACAGACAGACAATTATATATAAAGGGTACTTTGTCTGTCTGTCCACGTATGTGGACAAAAAAGACAATAGTATTTGTCCAAGAATTGTCCGTCTGTGGGCCAAACTGCCCACTCGAAACAGAACAATATTTGGCTTTTCGGCTGTCGACCCCTCGACAGACAGAATATTATACTGGACAGACAGACAACTTTCCCCTTATAGAGATAGCTGTCTGTCCTGTCTGTCCAGTCCATTGACCAAATATTGTTTGGTTGGGGTTTGTTCGTCCGCCTGTCCAGCCAAACCGAATATTCTACTTCAATAGCCCACTAAAGAAAAAGCAAGTTATGATCTCGTCCGAACTCGTTCAACAGGCTAAATCGGTAGCCATCGAAGCCTACTTATCGTACAAGGGTCACCAGCCCGTTTACGCCAGTGGCCACCGGTTACTTTATCATTCCCCTTTTCGCCAGGAGTCAACACCCTCGTTTTGGGTGAATCGCCAGATCAATAGATTTAAGGATTTTGGTAGCCAGGGGGAAAGGGGGGATGATATTATCCAGTTGGTGCAACGGCTGCATAACTGCACATTCGCCGTAGCCATCACTGAACTAGATCTGTTTGTGAGTCATCCCCCCAAACCTGACTTTTCTTTTAGTGGGCCAAGTAAACCCGCTGCGAGTGGCAATCAGATTAAGTCGGTCAAACTGCTTAACAATCCACATCTGATCCGGTACGTGGAAAGTCGTCGTATCAGTTACGCCATTGCCCGTCGCTACTGCCGGGAAGTGTACTACGTGCAGGGAGAAAAAAACCTGTTCGCTATCGGCTTTGAAAACGACCAGGGGGGCTACGCGCTACGGAATGGGATAGGAGCCAAGCGGAATATTGGCCCGGCCTACTACACGACCATACAAGGTAAGAAAGATACGGCCGTCAACGTGTTCGAAGGTTTCTTTGATTTTCTGTCGGCGTTGGAGTTTTACGGCCTCTCAGAGCCTAATTGTACGTCGATCATCCTGAACTCGACCACGAACCTGGAAGTCGCTACACCAGCCCTAAAAGGCTTCTCTTTGGCAAATGCCTACTTCGACCGGGATAAAACCGGATGGGCTACCCTGGACGCGTTTAAATCAATAGGCCTGCCCGTTACTGACCGATCCGATTTGTACCGCGACTATAATGATTTGAATGAATTTTGGTGCAGCTCCGCTACTCGTTAGCAGTTCATTAACCCAACACGGCCATAAGTCAACTTTTACCATGTCAACCCCCAAAAATACACCGTCCCCAGGCTCCCAGGGCAAGCCCAGCATGAGCCGCAAAGAGCTGGCCATTAAGTATGGCATTAGTGATAAGCTGTTCGGCAAGAGACTAAAAAATCACGGTTTCCATTTCGGTGCGGTCCGGGTACTGCTGCCTAAACAGATTGAGGAGATCATTACCGCCTTCGGCCATTGGCAGGACACTCACAACGAGCCATAACGGACGATAATCAACCCTATCTTCCCCTATCTATCCCTTTGGGACGCTAAGCCGCCAGCGTCCTTTTTTTGCGTCGTAGTCTTGCCCCACACTTTCACGTAGAGCAGTATGAGACAACTTACAGAGCAGCAGGCTAACCAGGCGCTGCAATTTCGCCGGGAAGGCTACTCCATCCGCGATATTGCGGACGAATTGGGCGTACCTAAATCTCAGATCGAAAAGCTGCTTAATCAACAGCCCCGCTTATCGGTACCGCTAGGCATTATAGGCAATCCAATGGTTAACCAGGCTGCCTCCCCGCTACCATCACCCGTATCGGCTCAGGAACAGACCCAGCGGGAAGAACGATTAGCCCAAATGCAATCGGGTATCGAAGCGGACCGGCAGGCCCTCGATGAGAAGGCCCGGATACTGGCCGATCAGGAACAGCAGATCTTAAGCCGTAGCAACATGTACGCCATCACAACCCGCGAACATAGTCGCCAGCTCGAGCAACTCGCCGAGCGGGAAAAATCCTTATCCCAAGAACGTTTGGCCCTAGAGGACCGCTACGCCGAAATACAACGGCTATTGCAGTCCATGCCCAGACAAGAGGAACAGTACGAAATCTTCCGCAAACGTGCCAGGCAGGACAAATTAGTCAATCGGCACAACCGGCTTTTGCAAGAAGTATTGGAAAACTGCGATGAATGCCGGTGGTCGGGAGACGAAGTAGATGAGTTTTTAGAACGGGCTGAATCACTTAAAGATCAGGTGAAAGCATTCTGTGATGCCAATCAGATAGACGAACGCCGGTTGCTGATTTTTCAGGGACTCACATTTATGATCAACGATGTCCAGGACATGCAGGACGAGCAAACGTCTGGCCTGTTTTCCGGCTCCTCGGTTGACTTCGAGCACGGTCCCGAACACCAGGGCAAAATCAAAGCATTCATGGTGCAAAACTTCGATCAGGAAGCCCCGGCTCCTGTCACGACTGAGGATGACGACGCGCCAACCCCACCGGACAATCAGGACGATGAATGGGACAATGAAGACGACGGGTAACACCTCAGGTAATACCGTCTCAGACAGTCAGGTAATACCGTCTGGACACTGGTTTACCTTGCCTGGACACTAGATTACCTCTGTCTGGACAAGGTAATACCGGTAATACCTCAAAAGGTAATACCTGAAAACGACCTTAGGTAATACCTCAAAAAGCCTGAGGTATTACCTGCACTACTGCCAGGTATTACCTCGGTAATCCAAAGCTGAAGTAGGGGCATGCTTGCCTAAGTGTATTACACTGCCTAGACACTGTAGTACAAGTAATACGGACGCTGTAATACAGTATTACACTGTCTGTAATACTGTCCAGACACGGCATTACACTGTCTGGACAAGTATTACAGGTAATACCGGACAAAGTAGTACCTGCCATCCAAATCTTGTATTACATCAGTGTAACCCATGTAATACACACTTAGCCAAAATGTATTACATGGGTAAACCAACGCTAAAAAATCGGTGTACCAATGCACTTAATCGAAGAAAAACAAAATGGCAAATATTATAAAAGGAGATAATTTATATGAAGGCGACCTGGTGTTTACCACAAAAAATCGTACCCCGCTCTATTTGGCTGATAGAAATGGAAAGTATGATTTTCCAAGTGCGGGGCCTATCGAGTACCTTAAATCGGGCATACTGGTGGGCCGCATTAAGGGAATTGTGCACACGGAATATGTGGGTGAGAGTTTTGATAACTACGAACTAGTTTTTGATGAGAGTCCTAACCGGAAGCGATACGTATGGGTGAATAGAACGGATATAAGACTATACGACCCCGAAGCTGATCAAATAGGCGCAGAGACTACGGCAAAGGGCATTACCACTTCCGGAGCAAACGGTTCACCAAGCTGGTTTAGTCAATATGGAACGTTGCTTGTTGCCAGCGGAGCAATGGTACTGATTCTAATCATTGTTCTGCTGATGAAGCGGGATTAACTTACTTAGAATTCGGGAATATGGCCATAATTTTAATCGTAAATCAGGATGAAAACCGGTTTAACAATCTTTCTCACGCTACTGATAGTAGCCGCCAGTGCTGCCCTCTACTATTTTTTTCTAAAGAGTGCTGTCGAAGCCAGAAGCACCGAACGAATAGCAGAAGAAAAACAAATCCGGGAGAAATACGGAGACGACGTAATCATCAGTTGATTGGCATATCACCGGTATCGAACAGTGTCCCGCTATTTCTTTAATGATAATGAATTGATGTTGGTAATAAATAGTTAGTCATTGAGGTTAAATAGCCCTATCCGCTTGGATCAGGGTTATTTTGTTGTATCGGGGTGAGCCTGCCAGGTTGCCGGGCGATCAATAATTCACGGTATGAATACGTATTTTTACAAAGCAAACACAACCTTCATGAGCGAGAATAACAACCAACTGCTTTGGACTGTAGCGGGAGCCGCCCTCACAATGGGTATTGGCCTAGTCTGGGCCGGGAGCCTGCGGCAGCGAAGCCGAGCCATCGCCAGCACCAGTTTACCCCTAGGGCCCGTCGTAAACCCGATGACCATTCGCGTCGATGTGGGAGGGAACGGACACTATAACGCTACCCGGATCGGGCACGTCCACCAGGGCACCGACGTTCGTTGCAAAGATGGGCAGGCGGTGTACGCTCCGTTCTCCGGAAAAGTAACCAGGGAAGCCGTACCCTATCCGGACGACAAGCGGTGGCGGGGGATCGTGCTCGAGTCGGATGCTGGCAACTACGAGTGTAAGTTATTTTACTGCTATCCTGCCGGGGGCGTGATAGGCAGTCAGATCGAGCGGGGGCAACTCATTGGCTATTGCCAGGCAATCAGTCAGAAGTACACCAGTGGCGTTACCAATCACCTGCACATTGAGATTAGAAAAAAGGGGATTATTCTCAATCCAGAAATGGTGTTCGCGATTGCGGAGATTGTTTAAGTTGGCCGATTAACGGCTCAAAGCGTTAAGAACCGGCTGACAGTTGACCGGGCAGCTTCACGCTAACGAGTGTGAATTTCGGCCACTGGCTCTGTTCCGGAGGGTCACACTGGCTAACTGTGAATGATCGATCATAAGTAGGCTCAGCTCACTCACGTTGCCGCCCTGATAATGTTGGGTACACCTACCCACGTAGAGCGACCGCACCGGCGCCCCTGCACACGTATAATTCCTTACTTTTGCTTTACTGCCAGTAAATACATACTTATTGCCGCATGAGTAAGCGCATTGGATTAACTATATTGAGCTGGGACAACTTGCCTGAGTACATAAATAGGCAACCGTTGACCATTCACAAGCATATTGCTAAATTAAGGCAAGTGGAGCCGTCGCTTGATTACTTTTCGTTTTTAGTATCCAGTTCTATCTTTTCGAGTCGAATTGAGGGCAGTACCGTCGATTTGAATGATTACTACCGATTTCAGGAGATGGGGCTTAAGAAGACCAAACCAATTCAGGAAATCGACGATTTAATCAAAGCATACCAGTACGCCAGAAAGTCCCCCATTACGGAAAAAAGAATGTCTACGGCTCATAAGCAACTGTCTCGTACGCTATTGGCCCAAAATAGCGCGTATCAGGGTGGCTACCGGGATAGAGAAGTAACAGTTCGTAATACACAGACGGGAGCTATTGTGTACCAGGGAGCACCATCGGCTATCGTAAAGCAGGAAATGGGTAGACTGATGGCCGATATAACGGCCCTAGTGGAGCAGGATTTGACTAGCAATGAGGTATTCTATTTTGCGTCGCAAATTCACCTGCGTGTTGCTCAGATTCATCCCTTTGCCGATGGTAATGGCCGGATGGCCCGATTGCTTGAAAAATGGTTTTTAAGCCAAATGCTCGGCGATGTCGCTTGGTATATCCAGTCTGAGCGTAATTACCAGCATAGAATCACCTCATATTACCGGAACATCCATCTAGGGGATAGTTACGACAGATTACGGGATGACAACAGCCTACCTTTTCTACTAATGTTGCCCTGGTCACTTAGAATCAAAGTCCGTTAAACAGTGGATCAGGACAAAACGCAGCTTACTCACATTGCTCCAGTAAAGCTGGAATGATCTAGGGTCGAGCAGATATCGCCAATACATTTCGGTCTGTGTCGACCGGGTTGCCATGGCCAGTATAGATGGATGGCACTATGTGACCAGGTTATTACTGAATAATGATTGTAGAATAATTCTAAAATTGCTATCATCGTCTGGCATAATGAAACAGGATGAAATCTAAATCAACAGGACTGGGAAACCGCCACATTATCAAAGCCAGGCAATACGTCGAATCAGCCAGACAGCTATTAGCTGAAAAGGCCGGATACGATGGGGTGAACTATCGTGATCGCCAGTATGTCCGT
>JBBSTD010000171.1:0-8155 GCA_038236215.1 Cytophagales bacterium
AGTCACTTTTGGCTATATTCGCTTTTTGTTTTCAAATTTTTCCCGTTTTAGGTCCGTAATGCAGCTAGTTGAAGTAGGCGAAAATGCTCAGCATCAGAAAGAATTTATCCAGTTTCCCGTTCGTTTGTACAAGAATGATCCGTACTGGATTCGGCCACTGGATACTGATGTAGAAGAGGTATTCGATCCATCCCGAAACAAACGATTTGACCACGGCGAATGCGCACGGTTCCTTCTATTGGACGATAAGGGCGGCACCATTGGACGTATCGCGGCTTTTATAGACCACGAAATCGCTAATCTTGACAATGACCAACCTACGGGTGGCACTGGTTTTTTCGAATGCATTGACGACCAGAAAGCGGCTTTCACTTTATTTGACGCGGGAAAATCATGGCTTCAAAACCGGGGTATGGAGGCTATGGACGGTCCCATCAACTTCGGCGACCGTGACCGCTGGTGGGGCTTACTAGTCGATGGTTTTGACCGGGAGCCAAACTACTGCATGCCGTACACAAAGCCGTATTACATTTCGTTCTTTGAGAATTACGGCTTCAAGGATTACTTCAAACAATTCACGTTTGGTATTCCAACAACCTGGGCGAAACTAACCGAAATGTCGCAGGCGGTGAAAGATCGGGCAAGACGCATTTACGAAAATCCAGATTATACGTTTCGGACAATCGATAAAAAGCACCTACCCGCTGCCGCTGAACAGTTTCGCCATATTTATAATGCTGCCTGGGGAGGGCACGCAGGCGTAAAGGAAATGTCGGCTGGTCAGGCGCAGTCATTGATGGAAAAGCTAAAGACGGTCATTGACGAGAAAATCATCTATTTTGCCTATTACCTTGATGAACCAGTAGCTTTTTTCGTGTGCTTACCTGAATTAAACCAAGTATTCAAACACGTAAATGGCAAACTGGATTTAATAGGGAAGCTGAAATTCTTGTGGCATATGTTGCTAAAAACCAATCACAAAGCTTTTGGTGTAGTATTTGGCGTAGCTCCGGACCATCAGGGGAAAGGCGTTGAAGCCGCAATTGCCTTACGCATGCCGCACGAAGCCGACCATAACCCCAACTTTCAATACACCGAATTGGAGATGAACTGGGTTGGTGATTTTAACCCAATTATGGTGCGCTTTGTCAGTCAGTTAGGGTCTAAAATCGTTAAAACCCACGTCACGTACCGTAAGCTTTTCGACGAAACGAAACCATTTAAACGCTGTCCGGTTATCGGGCGGAGAAAATAGGTTTGCGATTTGAGGGTTTATGCAGGACAGTTGTTGTAGCATAAACCTGAAACTGTAAACTATAAACCAAGTAAAAATGAGCTTATTAACCGTTGGTTCCGTAGCATTCGATGCGCTGGAATCCCCATTCGGCAAGACCGACAAAATTATTGGAGGTGCTGCTACTTACATTACGCTTTCGGCATCGTACTTCACTCAGGATAACAATCTCGTCGCCGTTGTGGGCGATGATTTTCCACAAACAATGATTACCGACCTCAATCAGCATGGCGTTGATACCAAAGGGTTGGAAATCAGAGAGGGAGAAAAAACGTTTTTTTGGTCGGGCAAGTACCACAATGACATGAACACCCGCGATACGGTTGAGGTGCAATTGAACGTGATGGAAAAATTTGATCCAACCATTCCAGAAGCCTATCAGGATTGCACGTATTTAATGCTGGGTAATACAGCTCCTGCCATCCAGCAAATGGTGATAGAGCGGTTACACAAACGGCCCAAGCTCATCGTGCTGGATACAATGAATTTATGGATTGAAATCGCCAATCCGGATTTGATGAGTCTCCTGAAATTAGTAGATGTGTTCGTTGTTAATGACGAAGAAGCGCGGCAGTTAACGAAAGAATACTCATTGGTAAAAGCTGCGGCCAAAATTAAGAATTTAGGCCCTAAAACGGTTATTATCAAAAAGGGAGAGCACGGAGCACTCCTTTTCAGTGAAGAGCGAGTTTTCTTCGCACCCGCTTTGCCTCTTGAAGAAGTCTTCGACCCAACGGGTGCAGGCGACACCTTCGCAGGTGGCTTCATCGGCTATCTGGCCAAAACAGACGATATTTCGTTCGACAATATGAAGCGCGCTATCATATACGGTTCGGCAATGGCTTCATTCTGCGTCGAGAAGTTTGGGGCCGAGCGCATAATGAACTTAACGCAGGATGAAATTCAGGCGAGGGTTAACGAATTTGTAACACTGTCTGCGTTCGGTTTATAATAAAGCTGTTAACACCGCTAAAAAGGCGAAACGGACTGGGAAATTTCCCAGTCCGTTTCGCCTTTTTAGCGTACTCTATCCACTTCTCGCTTCTACTAAGCAAAGAAGGGAGCAACAAGGGCCAATACCTGTTCTTTGGTCAGTGGCTCGTCGAAGGATTCGGTAATCATATCCATAGTGATAGGAATTTTAAATGCATTTCCTACCAGTCCGGTCAAGCCATTCGTGTTCTCTTCACCAGCATAATTACCATTTACAACAGCAGGAAGCCCCTGCATAGCGGCAGTACCGCCCGTAATCCAGCCTTTCTGGCCGCGCAGTTGGCGTACATTAGCTGCGTGAGCGGCTTCAGTAGCGTGAATTTGCAGAGCTACCTGAAGAATAGCTGGTGCATTCATCAGATTGGGTGCCTGGCCCTTATAAGCCCGAACACCTGTATCTTCAAACGTCTGAGAAACCGCAGTAAACGTCTGGAAGTTACTGAATACATCCGGGAACGTACCTTTAGCCGTGTAGTCAAACTTAGGCTCTGCAATGGCATCCGCACCAAGTACTGATTTCAGCAAGCGAACGTGTACCTGCTCGTGACGGCGGATAAGTTCGAAGGCTTCCTTATACACGGTTGGAATCATCGTCAGATTGTTGGCGATATTGTAGAAGTTGAACTCTAAGTACTCTAAAGCGAGTGCGAAGTTAAGTACATCTTTTACGTTCTGTGGCAAAGCCTGCCCGTATGATTTATTCAGGGCAGATACCATGATAGCTGGTGCCGCTATTGCAATAGTTTTTTTCGTCAGTGAGTTAAATAGGCCCCGACGCGAGACGTGTGCAAGACGATCGAAAATTTCGCCATCCACTTTCTCGATTTCGCTAAATATGTTTTGTAAGTTCATTGGAGTCGAGTGGTTTATGATACGCTGGCTAATAGTGCGGTAGCACTAATTGTCTCTTTAATAAATTTCTGCGCGATTGGTAACACGTAAGTTGGCTCATACGCCTTGTGCAAGCCCGTATCGCTGGTAACGATGGTAGGTCCCGCAAACGCATCTAAACGTGGATACTGCAATTCGCGGATAATAGAGTGGTGACGAGCCTCAACCGACACAATCTTGCCAGCAAGTCCTAGATAAGTGGCATTTTTTAGATACTTACCAGCACCGTTGTAGGCACCTACACCAACAAGTTCAAAATCAGCAGCAGCTTGTAATACAGAACCCTTATCATTGAAATCAATACCTGTGAAATCAAATGTCAGGTTTGGTACCATACCACCGACAACTGATCTGAAAAATTCGCGGTGAATAATTTCGTGGCCGCCAATATCTGTAAGAATTTGCTTCTGGCTTGAAGACATGCCCATAAAGGGTTTGGCTACAACCATTTCGTAGAAGGCGGCTTCCAGTTGCTCCAGTACATAAGCAAAAGAAAGGATACCCACGTCCCCAGTAGGGAGGGTGACAACATCACCCGCTGCACGGGCACTACCAGTTGGTTGTACAGAGGTTTCGTCTGCGGTAGAGCAAGCGGTCAGCAGTCCACCTGTTACGGCAGCTGCTCCTGCTACCCGAAGAAACGACCGGCGACTGGCCGCGGCCGAAGATGTCGTATCGGGTCGGTTAGTAACTTTTTCCATTGAGTAAAGAAGTTATGTTTTCTCTTAGTCATTTAGCAACTAAGTTTATATATATACTAGCAGAGCTAGGAAAAAGATTTTTTATTTAATATAAACCTTTTATAGTCCTAATAGAAAATTTTATCAACCAACTGATTACAAGTAAACTACAGACATTATCTTTAAAAAACTTAATAGAAAAATGCAACCAGCTATTATAATCAAAAAAGTCACTTAGTAGCCTTAAAGCTTAAAATATTCTTAAATTTAGCCTGTAACATAAAGTATTCATTATAAAAACAAGTGATTTAGTGCGACAAAAAACCATGGATAAGGTGGTTAGTAAAAAGGGTATTATGTTGGTAGCTACCCAGACTGAATACATAGCAACGTGAATCAACTAATACGGTAAGATTGCTTATACCACTTTTTCAGCGATGTCGGATTTTACTAACCAGGTTGTTTTTATTACCGGTGCCGGATCGGGCATTGGTCAGGCAACGGCACTTGCTTTCGCTAAAGCGGGCGCATTTGTCATTGTCTCAGACGTTAACCAGACCAGTGGACCAAACGTCGTTTCACAGATCCATCAACTAGGCGGCAACGCCTTATTTGTTGCCTGTGATGTAGCCGTTCCCACTCAGATTGAAGCAGCCATCCAACACACAGTTGATGTGTATGGCAAATTGGACATCGGCATCAACAATGCGGGTATTGGTGGTAAGTATGGCCGCTTGACTGAACAAACGCAATCGGACTTTGACCATATTATGGCCGTTAATGTTGGGGGCGTATTCTACGGGATGCAGTACCAGATTCAACAGATGTTGGTTCAGGCAAAGGGAGGGCGAATTGTGAATGTGTCGAGTATTGCGGGGGTCCGAGGCATGCCGATGGGCGCACCGTATAGTGCTTCGAAACATGCAGTGATTGGTCTTACCAAAACGGCGGCCCTGGAATATGCCCGGCAGCGTATTCGTGTCAACGCAGTTTGCCCCGTTTATACACACTCTGCCATGGTCGACAAGTTGATTCAGGAGGCACCCGGTATGGAAGACAAAATGCGCCGGGTGATTCCGATGGGTCGGTTTGGACAACCGGAAGAGATTGCCCAGGCCATTCTGTGGCTTTGCTCGGACGAGAACTCGTTCGTTACCGGGCAGGCTCTCCAGTTAGATGGGGGCCTGACGGCGGGTTAAGTTTGTTTCGGTGTAGAAAAATCAGTCAGCCACTCTTCTTCCTTTGCCCGCATCTGCGTAGCCTCCTCGGCACTTTTGTCTCCATAACCGCATAGGTGCAGCAGGCCATGCGCCAAGACTCGGCGCATTTCCTGTTCGGTCGACCCTTTTAGCTGGCCTGCATTATCGTTCACTCGGTCTACACTGATAAAAATATCGCCGGCGAGTACACCTTCTTCTTCGCTTTGATCGAAGGTAATAACATCGGTATAGTAGTCGTGCTCAAGATAGTCCTTATTGACTTGCAGGATATAGTCGTCGGAACAGAAAATATAGTTTAATTCACCAACTGAATAACCTTCACCTTCGGCCTGCCGTTTAAGCCACTGACGCGTTGGCTGCTTTTGGGCAAGCTTGTAAGGTACGTCCTCATTGAAAAACCGAATCATTCGCTCATTAATTTATTCCAAAGATACGCCATGAAAGCTATTCTGCTCGCCGAAACCCACCAACCCGTTCAGTATGTCGATACGGATGAACCCACTATCGGGCCGGGCGAAGTACTCGTAAAAATCCAGGCAGCCGCCCTGAACCACCGCGACGTTTTCGTTCAGAAAGGCTTGTATCCCGGCATCAAGCTACCCGTAATTCTGGGCTCCGACGGAGCAGGCACGGTAGCAGAAACAGGCGAAGGGGTCGATTCATCCTGGAAAGGTCAGTCCGTTATTATCAATCCAGCGTTGAACTGGGGACCAAATCCCAACTATTACGGTGCTGATTTCCAAATTCTGGGCATGCCTGCCAACGGTACATTTGCGGAGTATTTGCGAATTTCTACCGACTCCATTCACCGCAAGCCGAACTATCTTTCTGTAGAGCAGGCAGCCGCATTGCCCTTAGCAGGTCTGACGGCCTGGCGGGCGTTGATGACACGGGCCGGACTATACAGAAGTAGTGATGGTACTGACATATCCGAAAAAGTACTCATCACGGGTATTGGCGGGGGAGCCGCTTTGTTTGCGTTGCAATTTGCGGTAGCCGCCGGAGCAGAGGTATGGGTAACCTCGGGCTCGGATGAGAAGATCGAAAAAGCCAAAGAAATGGGAGCCGCTGGTGGGGTTAATTACCGACAGGCCGACTGGCATAAGGCACTGCTGGCTCAAACAGGAACGGGAAATACAACGGGTGGGAATCGGGGTTACTTCGATGTCATTATAGACAGTGCGGGTGGTTCTGGATTTGCCAAACTAATTGATGTGGCGGCTCCCGGCGGACGGATTGCTTTCTTCGGTAGTACCACAGGCAACATAACAGACATTATACCCTCCAAGGTATTTTTCAAGCAGCTATCTATTTTCGGGAGTACGATGGGGACACCGGGTGAATTCTCCGCCATGCTCTCGTTCGTATCTGACCATCAAATTGTTCCGGTGATTGATACTGTTATGCCACTTGCCGATGCCGAACAAGCCATGCAGAAGATGGACGCCGGTAATCAACTCGGAAAAATTGTTTTATCTATTTGATTTTGAAACCAATCAACATGATTTGACGATACCGGATAGGAAAAATAGCCAATAAATCAACAAATTTTGCCACTTTGTTGCAGTTATCCACAAATAGAGTGTGGATAACTGTACACTTATGCACATAATTCAAGTTGGAGACACCAAAATTGGACGTTCATATTCCTGATTTTAAAGTCGTTATATGTAGTGTTTTGCCATGCACACTTTAAATCAGGTAGCTTCTTACCTTTGTCTATATGGTTATAAAGAAGCATCCGGTTGACCAAATATTATCTGAACGGCTAGCAACTCACCAGCAAAATGGCCTTTTACGTCAGCTAAAATTGGCCCCTCAATTAACTGATTTTTGCTCAAATGATTACCTGGGCTTTGCCCGTTCCCCTGAACTTAAACTACTTATTCATCAGGCTCACGCCGAACAGGTAGAGACCCGTAATGGATCGACGGGTTCACGGCTGTTGGCGGGTCAGACACTGCTGGCTCAGGGGCTGGAAGAGGAACTAGCCCAATTTTACCAGACCGAAACCGCACTTGTCTTCAATTCAGGATACGATGCAAACCTCGGCCTGCTGGCTTGCTTGCCGAGGGCTGATGACACCTTGCTGACGGATGAATTGATTCACGCCAGCATGATTGACGGAGCACGCCTTAGCTATGCAACCCGCCATCGGTTTCGGCACAATGACCTGGCGGATGTTGAAACCAAACTTAAAACTGCTCGTGAATCGTCGAAAAACGGGCAGGTATTCGTTGCGGTTGAGTCCGTTTATTCCATGGATGGTGACATTGCTCCCCTGCGTGAACTGGTTGACCTTTGCGAACAATACGACGCGGCTCTTTTAGTGGATGAAGCCCACGCAACGGGAATTTATGGGCCAAATGGCGAAGGATTGGTCGTTGCCATGGGTTTGCAGAACCGGGTGTTGGCCAGAGTCCACACGTTTGGTAAAGCATTGGGCGTTCACGGAGCAGCCGTCGTTGGACCTGCTGTGCTGCGGGATTATCTCATCAATTTTGCCCGGACTTTTATATATACGACCGCCTTGCCAGCACATAGTCTGCTGGCTATTCAGTGCGCTCATCAATACAGGACGAGTCGTGCCGATACGCAGGGTCACCTCCAGAACCAACTTACCCATTTTCAACAGCGTATCAATCATTCGCTACCCAATACGACCTGGACGCATAGTCAGTCCCCAATTCAGTGCCTGATACTACCGGGTAGTGATTTCGCCCGGTACGTGGCTCATGAGGCCCAACAAATTGGAATGGATGTAAGGGCTATTCTGAGTCCAACAGTTCCGGCTGGGCAGGAGAGATTGCGGCTATGCATTCATGCATTCAACACGACGGAGGAAATAGACCAACTGGTCGAAATTTTACAGACAACGTTAGCCAAAGAGAGAATCGGTCAGAACTGAGAAATCAGGTTTTGACCCATTACCTTCCTTACCTCCCTAACCACGGAAAACGAGTCAGCCGCGCCAGGGATTAAAAAATGCGCGGCGGTGGCGGTGATGGCAAACCCCCCTGCGGGGGGGGTTTTTTATGTGGATACAGTACCGCGGCTTCCGCCGGTTTAGTGCGGTG
>JBBSTD010000172.1:0-8131 GCA_038236215.1 Cytophagales bacterium
TGAGGAGTTTTTGCGGGGAAATACCCTTTAGGTCGTTATGAAACAATTTATAACCACCCTGCTACTGGCCACAATCGCCTGCACCATTGCCACGGCGCAGACTGACGAGACGTACGCCGAAAAACTGGGTTTCCCAAAAGGTAAAAAGGTCATTATTCTGCACGTCGATGATGCGGGCATGAGCTACGAATCGAACGCGGGCATGATGAACGCGCTGGATAAAGGCATTGCCAACTCAACCAGTGTTATGATGCCCTGCGGCTGGGTACCTCAGTTTTTCGATTACTTGAAAAAGAAACCCGATACCGATGCGGGCATTCACCTCGCTCTGACGTCCGAGTGGGATAATTACCGCTGGGGGCCGCTGGTAGGCTGTAAAAACGCACCGGGCCTGTGCGATAGTCAGGGCGCTCTCTGGCATTCAGTGGTGCAGGTAGTGGAACACGCATCGGCTGATGATGTAGAAGCAGAAATCCGGGCGCAGCTGGCGCGATACCGGGCCTTTGGGATGGAACCTACCCACCTCGATTCGCACATGGGGACGCTCTTCGACCCAAAGTTTCTGATGCGGTACGCGAAGGTGGGGATGGAAGAACACATACCGATTCTGTTTCCGGGGGGCCACGCCACGCTGATTTTTAAAGCGAATAACGTACCAGCTCAGATGCAGCAACTGGCTCAGCAGGTGGGGCAACAACTGTGGGCAGCCGGACTGCCCGTTTTCGACGACCTCGACGGCACAAGCTACGGCTGGACCCTCCCCACCGGAACACCCGTAACGGACAAAAATTTGCAGCAGTATAAAACGAAAAAATACATCGAACTGCTCAACTCCGCCAAACCCGGCCTGACGTATATCATCATGCACTGCACGGCCTCAACGCCCACCTTCGACCAGATTAGCAACTCCGGTCAGTCGCGCAAAGGGGATATGCTTGCTATGATGGACCCCGCTCTGAAAGCGTTTATCGAAAAAGAAGGCATCATCGTTACCAATTGGAAGGATCTGCTGGAACGACGCAAAAAGGCTAAGTAAGCGACTCACTCAGCCCACCCATTAGTAACCCGGCCAGCTCCCGAACGAGTGGATTAGGCTGGTCGGCCCGGTGGATGAGAACATGCTCGATGATGATCTCCCTGAAAGGGGTGTCATCCTCGTTGACAATCGGCATCGACAGCAGGGTGGGTTCCTGACTCAAATCCAGCGAAGCCGGCATGAAGGCAATCCCTTTGCCGAGCTGAACCATACTTTTGAGCAGATCGAAGGAAGGCACAACCTGCACAATGTTACTTTCCCGGTTGACATTGGCCTGCCGACAAATTTCTTCTATCTGACCGAAAAAAGTCCGGCTTCCCGTCCGTGGTCAATCCATTTTTCCGGCCGCAACTGCTCCAGTTTAACCGCTGTTTGCGCAGCCAGTGGGTGATTTCGGTTCATCAGAATGCTATAATCGATTTCGGCGTACTTAGTGGCCGTTAGCCCTTCCTGCACCAGCGGCAGCACGGTCATACCTAAATCAACCTGGTCCATCGCTACCTTATCCTGCACCTGCGTGATATTGGTCAACTTCACAAGCTGAATTTCTACCGTTGGGAAGTGGGTCGAAAATAAATTGAGCATGGACATAATCCGTTCCGGCAGGATCAGTTTGAACACGCCCAGGGTAACCACTTGCTTCTGCGCCCCAGTCTGACGCGCATTCCGAATTGCCTTCTCGCTCAATTGCAGAATCCGCCGGGCTTCAACCAGGAACCCGCTACCGGCTTAGGTCAACCCGGGTCCGCTTGACGCCAACAAATAGTTCGACGCCAATTTCGGTCTCCAGTGATTTAATCTGCTGACTTATTGCGGGTTGTGAAATAAATAGTTTTCGGGCGGCCTGACTGAAATGTAGTTCTTCTGCCGCGCCCACAAAATATTTCAGTTGTCTTAATTCCATGTCTTGCTACGCAGGCCTGTGTTCGGTCAGAAGTGCGGCTTTGATAAGTTTTACTTATGAAAAAGTAAGAAATAAAGATTAGACTTTACCCGTAAATTTTTGTCTTTTTGATGGCTAATTCCTCTAAACCTATCACCATGACAAAGACTACGCTGTACTTAATCGGGCTGCTTTTGTGCGTACAGACCATCCGTCCGTCGGGTCAGGGGTGGGCGCAGCAGGCTAGCCCATCCGATTCGCCCGCAGCCCCAGGGCTGGAGTACGTTTGTTCCCTACTCGTGAAAATTGCCCCGGCCCTCGTTGTCGGTGAAACGCCCCACGGTACCCGGCGCATTGTCCCCATCACGGGCGGCACGTTTGGCGGACCCACTATGAAGGGGGAAGTACTAACAGGCGGGGCCGACTGGCAGGTTGTCCGGGCCGATGGGGTCGCCGAACTGTAAGCCCATTATCAGATAAAAACCAACGACGGAGTAATTATCTACGTCAAAAATATCGGGTTGCGGGTGGCCACTCCCTACGTAGCGGCCCGGATTGGCCGGGGCGAGCCAGTGGGAGAAAACGAATACTACTTCCGGGCAGCCCCCAAATTTGAGGCACCTACTGGCAAATACGCCTGGATGAACAATGCGCTCTTCATCTGCAAAGGCGTCCGCAATCCGGATGGCGTGGTCATTCAGGTTTGGAAAGTATTGTAGCCCATGAACGAAAAACCGTCACTCCGATACGCCTGGTACGTGGTCTTTCTGCTCACGCTGGCCAACATTTCGTCATTCATCGACCGGCAGATTCTGAGCCTGCTGGTCAAACCCATCAAGCACGATCTGCACCTGTCCGACACGCAGATGAGTCTGCTACTAGGACTTAGTTTCGCCCTGTTCTATACGCTCTTCGGAGTGATTATCGGGCGGGCCGCCGACCGGTACAGTCGACGGAATATCATCATCGGCGGGATTGCGGTGTGGAGTCTGATGACCACGTTTTGCGGGGGCATCCGCACCTACAGCCAGTTTTTTCTGGCCCGTATGGGCGTCGGTGTAGGCGAGGCAACCCTGTCGCCCTCGGCGTTTTCCATCCTGGCCGATTTATTTCCGAAAAACCGGCTGGCTACGGCCCTGAGCTTGTTTTCGATGGGTATTTTTCTGGGTTCGGGCCTGGCAACGCTGATTGGGTCGGGTATCGTAGCCAACCTGCCTACCGGAGGGCTGGTAACAGTGCCGGTTTTTGGGCAGGTATTTCCCTGGCAACTGATTTTTCTGTACATTGGGATACCCGGTCTGGTCATTGCCCTGCTGCTGTTTACCGTCAGGGAACCGACCCGTAAAAACACGCTTCAGATAGATGGGCAACCGGTCAAACTATCGCTGGCTGAGTCATTTACTATCATTTTTAGCTACCGAAAAGCTTACCTGCTCATTTGTTTTGCAACAGCCTGTCAGGCACTCATCAACTACGGCTGCAACGCCTGGGTACCCACGTTCATCAACCGGACTTATGGCTGGGGAGTCCCCCGCGCCGGGGCTTTTTACGGGGGTGTAGTGGTCGTTTCATCCATTTTTGGTGTGCTGTTTGGGGGATGGTATGCCGACAAACTCACCCGCGAAGGCAAAACCGACGGGCGTTTACGGGTGGGAGTACTGGGCATTTCGCTGGCGTTCGCGGCCTTTTTTATTCCGCTTTTACCCCGTGCCGAGTGGGCCTTACTTGCCATGTCGGTGCCCGTATTCGGGCTGGCCTGTCCGTTCGGGGCCGCTACGGCGGCTATTCAGGACATCATGCCCAATCAGGTTCGGGCGCTGGCCTCGTCCATTTTCCTGTTCATCCTGAACCTGATTGGTATTGGCCTGGGGCCAACCTCGGTGGCCTTGTTTACCGATTTTGTCTTCAAAGATGAAAACCAGATTCGGTACTCGCTGGTGCTACTTTACCTGGTCGGTGGGGGTATCGGCTTACTACTCAGTTACTTGTCCCTCAAACCCTATCGGGAAGCAATTGCCAGCCGGGATCGTTTAGTTCAACTGGCAGGTGCCTGATAATTTGAACGGCCCGGTCAAACGCAGGTTTCGGGCTGTTTGATCCACTTTTATTTTTCGTTCCTATGCTTTCATTACCCGATACCATACAAATCACCATTCAGGACAACATTCTGCTGATCAAGCTTAACCGACCCGAAAAGCGCAACGCGTTCAACGACGAACTGGTACTGGCGATTGAGCAGATTTTTGCTAATGTACCGGCGGGTATTGGCTGCGCTATTATTTACGGCGAGGGCAAACACTTCAGTGCCGGGCTGGACCTGTCGGCTCTCACCGAGCGCGACGCCGTGCAGGGATTGCACCACTCCCGCATGTGGCACCGCGCCCTCGACCGGGTGCAGTTTGGTACGGTGCCGGTCATTGCCGTGCTACACGGGGCCTGCGTGGGCGGTGGCCTGGAACTGGCCAGTGCCTGCCATATCCGGGTAGCCGAAATATCCACGTTTTACGCCCTGCCCGAAGGCCAACGGGGTATTTTTGTGGGTGGTGGCGCATCCGTACGGGTGCCAAAACTGATTGGGCTGGCCCGCATGACCGACATGATGCTCACCGGCCGCGTGTATCAGGCCGACGAGGGAATGGCGATTGGCCTGTCGCAATACGTGGCCGACGAGGGGAAGGGGTTGGAGAAAGCGTTGGAACTGGCAAAAAAGGTAGCCTCAAACGCGGGAATGACTAATTATGCCATCATGCACATCCTGCCCCGCATTGTCGATTCGGCGCAGGAGCAGGGGATGATGATGGAATCACTCACGGCGGCCATTGCCCAGAACGCCCCCGAAGCCAAAGCCCGGTTGCAGGAATTTCTGGACGGGAAAGCTAAAAAAGTAGGCCAATGAACACGCTGACTGACCTGAAGAACACGCCCTTCCGACCCGTTGATACCACTACGGCCGAGGTGCAGCAAACCGTTCGTTCCGATGGAACCATCCTGATTCGGTCGACCGAAACGCTGGCGGCTCATCCGTTTCGCCTGACGGAACGGCTGTTGTACTGGGCTACCCATACCCCCAACCGGGTTTTCATCGCGCAGCGGCTGCCAACACCCAAAAACTCCCCGTTGGGCGACTGGCGGACGCTGACCTACGCCGAAACATTGGAGCGGGTACTGCGCCTGGCCCGCTGGCTCCTGACCACCGATGCTTCGCCCGAACGCCCCATTGCTATCCTGTCTGAGAATAGCATCGAGAACGGGTTGCTGAGTCTGGCGGCACTGCACGTTGGCTTACCTTTCTCGATTATTGCCCCCGCATATTGGTTGCGTTCGGTCGATTATGACAAATTGCGGCACGCGCTGGGATTGCTTACTCCCAGTCTGATTTTCGTTCAGGATGGAAGCGCATATGAACATGCCTTGCGAGCCACAGCAGGCGATGCGGAAATTCTGGTCGTTACTAACCCACCCAAAGGCTTTCCTGTTACCCTATTCGCTTCTATACTGGATGCTGAAGCCGATGACTTTACTGATTTAGCCGTTGAGAATGCTTTTGCCCGAATCAGTCCAGAAACGGTAGCGAAGATTCTGTTTACGTCCGGCTCGACGGGTCTGCCGAAAGGTGTTGTCAATACCCACGAAAACATCGCAACTAACTGGCAACAGATTACCCAGACATTCCCGTTTATGGCCAACGGCGGGCTGACGCTCATCGACTGGCTCCCCTGGAATCACACGTTTGGCGGTAACCACAACTTCGGGCTGACGATCTACAACGGCGGCACGCTCTATATCGACGACGGCAACCCGACACCGGCGGGCATCGAAACCACCGTAGCCAACCTGCGCCATTGCCAGCCAACGATGTACTGCAACGTACCCAAAGGCTTCGCTGACCTGATTCCGTATCTACGCCGGGACCGGGCCTTGCGTGAGAACTTTTTCAGCCACCTGAAACTGCTTTTCTACGCTGGGGCCGGAATGCCGCAACACACCTGGGATGCGCTGGAAGAGATGGCAGTGGATACCATTGGCGAACGGGTGGTTATCGCAACCGGACTGGGCTGTACCGAATCCAGTCCGTCGGCCCTGTTTGCCTCGAAGGCCGGTGGATTTGCGGGCTTACTGGGCGTTCCCGTTCCTGATTTCGACCTCAAATTAGTACCCAACGGCGGAAAACTGGAAGCCCGGTACCGGGGCAAGAACGTGATGCCGGGCTACTGGCGTAACCCCGAAGCAACCACCAGTGCGTTCGATGAGGACGGTTTCTACTGCACCGGCGATGCCCTTAGGTTTGTGAATCCCGAAAATCCTAACGCGGGCATGGTCTTCGACGGGCGTATTGCCGAAGATTTTAAACTCAGTTCCGGCACTTGGGTGAGCGTAGGTACGTTGCGGGCGAAACTAATCGAAGCCGGGCAGGGACTGTTTACTGACGCCGTTATTACGGGCCACGATCGGGAGTTTATCGGCGCCATCGTCTTCCCCGACCTGGCCCACTGTCGGCGACTTTGCGAACTGGAAGCCCTGACGCTGGCCGAAGTTATCGAACAAAAAAACGTATTTGATGCCCTGCAACAGGTACTCGTTACCCTTAGTAAAACTAATGCAGGAGGCAGTGCCAGTCAGGTCAAAAGGGCCGTTTTTGCGGATTTTCTACCCTCGATGGACCGGAGCGAAATCACGGATAAAGGCTCCATTAACCAACGGGCCGTGCTAACCAATCATCCCGAACTTGTTAACGAACTTTACCGTAACCAGCTAATTTAATGAAAACGATCAATCTTATCTTTTTGTCTCTCTGGCTGTTGACTGGCTTCTCGGCGCTGGCCCAGTCGCCCGCCGTACGTATTGATTCGGGGCGCATTGCTGGGGCGAAATACCAGCTAGCATTCCCTAAAAACTGGGAAACGGCCAAAACCAAAAAGCTGGTCATGTTTGCGCACGGCTACGAGTTTATGGGCTCGCCCCGGCAGAGCAGTGGTCCGCGCTGGCTTTCGGTCGTGCAGCCCTTTCTGGACCGGGGTTTCGCCGTGGCCGCTTCCGACTATCAGTATCAGGGGTTTGCCCTGCCGCAGGGTGTGGACGATACTGAGGCTTTGCGCCAGCATGTGGTCAAAACCCTCGGCCAGCCCGACACCACGATCATGGTAGGCCAGTCGATGGGCGGGGGCGTAGCTTTGGCTACCCTCGAAAACTTCGGTCAGTACTACCAGGGTGCGCTGCCGATGTGTCCTTTCTCGAGCCGCCCTTATCTGCAGTGCCGAAAAGAGTTCGATATCTACGCTACATTCAACGGCCTTTTTCCGGGTATTGTCACGCCATTGGCCGAGATTTTTGACCTGTCGAAACCGTATCAGGCGCAGTCTGGCTCTAACATGGTAGCAAAAGCAACGGCCATAAAGAAAGCTATTTTCGCTAAAGATTCGGCCCTGGCTATTGCCTTCGCCAAACGCTACGACCTGAAAATAAACGACCTGCCATTCTCGCTGTTTTTCAATGAAAATGTACTGCGCGACATTGCGCAAAAAGCGAAAGGCAACCCGTTCGATAATACGAACACCCTCTATAGCGGATTTCCTGATGACCTGCTGGTGAACCAGAAAGCCGAACGGCTGTCGGCAACGGTCAGCCCCGACGTTATTTTTGGGAAGTACGACCGTACGGGTAACATCAGTAAGCCCGTTGTATTACTGCATACCGTATACGACCAGTTGATTCCCCCTACCTACGGCGAGGTGAACTTTGAGAATATGGTCCACCAGCAGGGGAAAGACGCGTTTTTTGCGGTGAAATACACCAATGGGCAGGGCCACTGCCAGTTTAAACCCAACCAGGTAGGCACCGCTTTCGATGCCCTGCGGCAATGGCTGGCCACCGGACAAAAAACAAAACCAGGATTTATTGAATGATCTAAAACAGGCTTGTTTACTCTTGGTCGCTCTTAAATCTTTCACGTCCCCATACATAGTAGCTCATACTTTTTTATCTCGACGCTTGAGATCTCTCCTGCGTCGAAATGACAAAAAGCAGGTCAATTTTACCTTTATTTTAAAAGTTCAAGTAGGTTCCTTTCTTTAAAATTATGAAACTAAACCCCGCTTTCCGCGCCGACCACGTCGGCAGTTTGTTACGCCCCGATGCTGTTCGGGAAAACCGGCTTCGCTGGAAAAAAGGCGAAATTTCCGCCGATGAACTTCGCGTTATCGAAGATGCGGCCA
>JBBSTD010000173.1:0-7910 GCA_038236215.1 Cytophagales bacterium
GCTACCGTAGGGGTGATGCTGTTACCCCTGCATCTGGGGAGAGGGACTTGCACCCTCACGAAAAACAAGTTATCAGAAAGGACTTTCGTCCTTCTAACAGTGAATCCCGGCCCGAAAGCCTTTCTCACTAACGAGTCGCACCCAAGTGATTATTTCAGTACGTTACTCAGCTATAAGTTGCTCTCTTCCTGTTTGGGTGAGTACATAGCGGCCTGATTTTTTAGACCCTTCAAACCGAATCAGGTTTGCATCACGTAATATCTCCAAGTCTCTGCGGATGGTTTTTTCCGTCACCCCATATCGTTCAGCCCATTGGGTTGAACGATATAATTTATCCTGAACTACATCCGTCAAAATACCCGTAATTCGTTGGCGAGAAGGCTCGCTTAATAGGACATTTATTGGGACATTTATTAGGACATCTGTTAACTCATTGGCTGTTTTCTGGTCAGCAGATACCTCACCACTAGAAGTAATCTGTGCACCCATCAACCGCTCATCGAGTGGAATGACCGTGCGAAAAATATCGCCTTCCACAAATTGGGCTCCTTTACCGTTGGCGTAGGCCCCAATATACTTCGTCACTTTCCTAATGCCCGATCCCAACTGGTCCATGAAGCCGGTTTCCTTAAAAAAGTTGGCTAAGGTGGGGTTCTTGGTGCGGGGAGTGAACGTATCGGGATCAAGTAGTCCCTGTTGAAAGGCTCGATTAGGGTTCTCAAAGACGACACGGTCACGATAAATCATCATGCGGGCGGTAAAGCCACTACTATATTCACGGTGAGCCAGCAAGTTGACGATGACCTCCCGGAAAATGACTCCCCGGATACTAATACGCTGTGGACCTTCGAGATAGAAGGGGTCATAGAGGTGTTTACCTACGAAGTCAATCAGTCGGTCGTAGGTGTTTAGTAGGTTATCGCGGATGTAGTCCCGGTCATCGTAACGGTCTTCGTCCACTCGCCGAAGCAACGCATCGACAAAGTATTGCGGCACAGTTGTCAGAAGCGTTTGAGGAGTACCGAAAAGCAGAACAGCGGCTAAGGTGTAGCCTTCTTTGCCGGTCTGTACATCACGCTGCCAGAGGCCCGCACTGCGGAGCATATCCACGTCGGACATTGTTGACCAGGGATGTTGCTGATCCCGGTACACTTGGGCCAACTGTCGGGCGCGTTGCAACGTAGCGGGGTCAAAATCGGCCAGCGTAATGTGAGGGAGAACCTGATTCTCGGAAAAGTAAGCAGCTTTTCGGAGGTACATCAGCCGCAGGGTTTCTGGGTCGGTAATGCGAAAATCACCATCCACACTACGGTCGTAGGGATGGCCTTTGGTGCGATGTACCAGTGAACCAGTCGGTACAGGTATATATAAAACTGTCTTCCCGTCAATCTCAACGACTTCGGGAAAGAGCATACAGATCGGTGAGAGCTTCTCGGCACTATTGGCCGTCGTGACGAGTTCCTTAGTCAGCTTATCTACCTTGTTTGGTTCAACGCCCGTTACGGTACCATCATCACGGACACCAAGCAGGATAGTACCACCCGCTCGATTGAGAAAGGCGCAGATAGTCTCGAAAAGCGAACGGGGTAACTCGGCGCGAGCTTCTTTAAATTCAACGCCTGACCCCTCGCCCTGTTGAAGCAGTTGTCGAACGTGCTGTTCATTACTCATATTATTCAGTGAAAGATGTAACGGCTAACCAATTACAGAGCCTCTTCAGACCGGAGAAAATTAAAAATGCGCCCTATTTTTTGCTTATTCTGCCGGTCGATTTTAAGATTACAGTCCTGGGTAAGTCTACGATGTAGGGCATCGAACAGGGCTTCATCCAGTTCAGTTTCAGTGCCTGTTCGAATGAAACAACCCGCCAGTGATTTCCCTATAGATCGTCCGTCTGAACGACAAAATGGGACGAGTTGAGTACCAATCTTAACCACGACCGTTTCCGGGTTCAGTTGTTTGATAATACCAACCGATCGTTGCCTCTGGTCGGGGCATTCACAAATAACTTGTTGGTCGAGATTTAGGGAGATAGGTAAAGCGGTCATGAATAATGCGCAGTGAACAATAAGTAAAGATAGCGAATAAATTTGGGCAGACTTTGGGTGAATTATTTAACTTGCTCAGGCTAAATCTCATATAAATGGTACCCGTAGCCCTTTTCGTTCGTGTGTCCACTAAGGAGCAGGATTATGCCCGGCAGGTGGCCGACTTGACGGCGCATGCCCAGCGGCAGGGTTACGAAATTGTCCACATTATTCACGAGACGGGCAGTGCGACCAAACGTAGCAATGTAGACCGACCAGAACTCGAAAATTTGTTAGACTTGTGCCGTAAGAAGGTCATTCGGAAGGTTTTGGTTACGGAATTCTCCCGATTAGGCCGTCGACGCAGTGAAACCCCCCGCTCTAATGGAAGCCATTACTCAAGCAGGCGTGTCCATTTATGCCCACAATCTGGGATTAGAAACGCTCCTAACCAATGGCAAACGAAACCCGGTGGCCAGCATTGTCATTGCTGTGATGATCGAAATCGACGCGATGGAAACTGAGCGTTTATCTGATCGAATCATGTCAGGTTTGGATCAAGCCCGGCGTAATGGCACAAAGCTGGGTCGGCCACCGGGCACGAAAAAAGCAAAAGAGGTGCTCATGGCTGCTTTTCCCGGCGTAGTCAAAGATCTCAAGAAGGGGCTCAGTATCCGTCATATAGCTGTGATCCGTAAAGTATCGACCGATACCGTCCAACGGGTGAAACGGGCGATGCCCGCACCCCCAACCGTCCTCAAAACTAAGGGTGCTGATTGACACCATATAGACCTAATAAGCACTAAAGTGTGCTGAAGAAAAGAGTTTTATGAAGAACTGATTTGAACCAGAACGCTTGTATTCACTTTAGATAGCCTAATTCAGAGGGGTCTAACGGGAAAATAGACTGTGCTGCTTTTAACACTATATTTTGCCAGCACGACGGCCCTGACAAATTGATAAATTTTATCTATCAGCCAGTGAGGGTGGTACATGAAGTTAGTACAGTTTTAGTTGCCTGATTAGGTTGACAAGCCCTTAACAATGGCAATAAAACGGGTACACTCGGCCTGAGTATTGAATAAAGGATGAATGTCAAGCCGGCCCAGTAAGGGGCCCCACTTTTAGGTAGTTCTAAATAGTAACCGTAACGGCTGAAAAACGGGCTAACTTTTGGCGCACCAATATTCAGGTACGTAAGTTGGTGCGTGGTCCCTGTGCTAAGGCTAGACTCTTTCCGATCATCTCGACGGTCTGATACCCCGTGAGGCTGTTAAAACTTTATAATTCGTGTGGTTTACTTGGTAATGACAACCGTTCGGTTTTCGACCAAAAACAGCCGCAGATCCGTTTCGAACTGCCAGTTATAATCGGCCTTCAACTGAGCAGTAGCCTGTATGTCTACAGCCTACTGCTGTTACTGGGGTCAACAGTGGGTTCGCCATATCCCAGCAAAGCAGGGGTACGTTCGTTCTCCAGTTGTTGTTCGCCTTCATAAACGGAATTAAGTAGGGGAGCGTAAATATTCAACAAAGCACTTTCTTATAAATTCTTGAAATTCAACACTTTAAAGTCAAAAAGAGTTTCGTTTATATACACCTACCCACTTAGCTACAACTATTTCCCATTTCCAGAGCATGAAGAAGGTCATCGAGCCGCTGCGGCTCGTCCGGAAACAGTAGGCGGCACCAGCCACTAAGCTGTTCCTTGAGTTGATGCCACTGATCTGCCTGTAAAATTACCAGTTCAGTGGTAAAGTTTACCTGGCTGGCCAAAGAACCGGCCTGACTACCTACTTCTGCCCTACCACGCTGAATAGCCAATTGCGGTTTTAGGGCGGTTCCAAGCTGACGCAGCAGTTCTTCCCGAATGTACTCGTCTAAAATAGAGGCCGGTATCCGCCCCTCCGTATCGGCTTGCTTGAGGTGGATGGATGCGGTATATCTCATGATAAGACGCGAACAGGGTTTCGGTTTTCGTCCAAGGCGACGAACGTAAACGAGCCGTGAATGGCCCGGTGTCTTTCCAGCGCGTACATTTCTTCCACGTAAATTTCGACGCCGATGCGCAAGCTGGTATTGCCCACATGCTCTACCCGGCCTACCAGTTCGATAAAGGTGCCTGCCGGAATGGGTTGGGTAAAATTGATTTTGTCGGAGGAGACCGTTACCATCCGCTTGCGGGAAAAACGGGTGGCCGTGATAAACGCCACTTCGTCCATCAGTTGCATAGCCGTGCCCCCAAACAGGGTGTCGTAATGGTTAGTCGTGTTGGGAAATACCGCTTTGAAAACGTGCGTTTCGGCCCCAGCCATTCGGCGGGCCATATCCTCAGCGGGGAGGGTCGTATCCATAGAGAATTTTAGTTATTGCCCGGTCATATTCGAGCCGATTGTACTGCTTGCGTAACGCCAGCAGGCAGTCGGCGCACAAACAGCCCGTAAACTGATCGTCGATGTACTGCCGCTGGGCTTGGTTGAGGACAACGCCCTGGCATTGGCAAAGATTGATACTACCCACCCGACACTCGATAAGCTGATGGTAACGCGGACAGTTGATCTGATCGTGTTTTAATCGGCAGTTGGGTTCCATAGGCTTGTTCGGTTTTGGTTAGCAGGTATCATTTATTGGATGGTGGGCCAGGTTGAAAAAATACCTGCCGTGCGGATAACGAAGTAACCGCACGGCAGGTTGCCCGATTTACACCAGTTCGGCCACGTGCTGGCGGGCCTGCTGGGCGGCAAGCACCATGTTAGTCAGGGCTTCAGCCGTTTCGGGCCACCGACGCGTTTTCAGGCCACAGTCCGGGTTGACCCAGATGTTTTGGGCGGGCAGAACGGATGTAGCTTTCTGCAATAGGCTTGTCATTTCTGCCACCGTGGGTACGCTGGGACTGTGAATGTCGTACACGCCGGGACCGATCTCGTTGGGGTAATTGAAATCGACGAACGCATCGAGTAGTTCCATTTGCGACCGGGAGGTTTCAATCGTAATCACGTCGGCATCCATAGCGGCAATGGCCCCCATAATGTCGTTGAATTCCGAGTAGCACATGTGGGTGTGAATCTGCGTGGCATTGTCCACGCCCGACGCGGCTACCCGGAACGCCCGCACGGCCCAGTCCAAATACGCGGCCCAGTTTTCCTGACGCAGCGGCAGCCCTTCCCGAATGGCCGGTTCGTCAATCTGAATAACCTGAATACCGGCAGCGGTCAGGTCGTTTACTTCATCACGCACGGCTAAAGCCAGCTGCAGGCACGTATCCCGGCGCGGCTGATCATCGCGCACGAATGACCATTGCAAAATCGTTACCGGTCCGGTCAGCATTCCCTTCACGGGCTTGTCGGTCAGCGACTGCGCAAACTGCGTCCAGCGCACGGTCATAGGCTGGGGACGGTACACATCGCCGTACAAAATGGGCGGCTTCACGCAGCGTGAGCCATAACTCTGCACCCAGCCGTTGGCACTAAAGGCAAAGCCGTCGAGCAATTCACCGAAATACTCGACCATGTCATTGCGTTCAAACTCACCGTGTACCAACACGTCTAAGCCGATTTTCTCCTGCCAGCGAATGGCTTCGGTTAGTTCGTGTTCGATGAACTGGTCGTACTCAGTCTGGCTTTGCTGACCTTTTTTGAGTTTGGCCCGATTGGCCCGCACGGCTTCCGTTTGCGGAAACGAACCGATGGTTGTGGTCGGAAACAGGGGCAGGTTTAGCGTAGCCCGCTGCACAGCCTGTCGCTGTGGAAACGGGCTTTTGCGCTGGGCATCGGCATCGGTCAGTGCCCGAAGGCGGGCCTGCACGGCGGGCCGGTTCAGTAACTTCGACTGTCGGCGGGCGTTTAGAGCGGCCTGGTTGGCGGTCAGGGCAGTCTGTGCCTGAGCGTTGGTAGGGTCGCTCAATAAGGTAGCGATGGTGACAACTTCGTCTACTTTTTGCCGGGCAAAGGCCAGCCACTGTTTTACTTCGGCGGGCAGACTCTGCTCATTGGTTTCCAAAGATAAATCATAGGGTACATGCAGCAACGAACAGGATGGGGCAATCAGAATCCGCTCCACGCCCAGCGCATCAACAGCCTGTTGGACGAGCGTTTGGGAACGCTCTATGTCATTGAGCCAGATATTTCGCCCGTCCACAACGCCCAGTGACAACTGCGTTGTCTGGTTCACCAAATCGGTTTGCAGGATGTCCAATAACTGATTTGGGCAGCGAACCAGGTCAAGATGCAGCGCATTGACGGGCAGTTGCACCACCGTGTCTAGGTTAGAACCGTAACACTCGAAGTACGAAGTCAGCAGGAATTTAAGGTTGGGGAACTGTTGCCGGAGCCTCTGGTACGTGATCGTAAAAGCGGCCTGTTGCGCCTGCGTCAAATCAAGTGAAAGGCAGGGTTCGTCAAGTTGAATCCAGTCGGCTCCCTGCTGTTGCAGCCGGGTCAGAATCTGCTCATACACGGGTAGTAATCGCTCTAAAAGCTCCAGCCGGTGGAAGCTCGTTTCCTTTTCTTTGCCCAGTAGCAGGTACGAAACCGGCCCGATCAGCACCGGCTTCGGTGTTTGCTCCAGCACGTTTTTAGCTTCGCCAAATTCGGTAAAGACTTTTTCCGAATACAACGCGAAGGACTGGTCAGCCCTGAATTCGGGCACTAAGTAATGATAATTGGTGTCGAACCACTTCGTCATTTCCATCGCTTTCAGGTCCAGCCCATCCCGCTGATAGCCCCGCGCCATGGCAAAGTACAGTTCAACTAAATCATCGGTGGATGGCGTTGTCGAATACAAGGGGTCAAACCGCCCTGGAATGGCTCCCACGGTCAGAGACATGTCCAGCATCTGATCGTAGAACGAGAAATCGTTGCACGGAATCAGCGAGATACCCGCCTGTTGCTGAGTGAGCCAGTTGTCCTGCCGGATGGTCTGACCAACTACCTGAAGCTGTTGGTGGGTGATTTTACCGGCCCAAAACTGTTCACAGGCCCGTTTGAGTTCGCGGTGGCTCCCGATTCGGGGGTAGCCCAGATTGTGTGTGCGCATAAGAATACGTGTTTAAAGGTGTTTAAAAAACGCCTTTGAAACACCCACCCGCCAAAAACAGGAGGATTCACAAACGAAGGGGGAATAGCCAGAACCCACCCGCGCTAACGCCCGCTCACAGGCGTCCACGCATGGGTCGGGACGTTCCAAAGCAGAACGGCCGGCAATAGCCACAAAGTTTATAAATCAATACGTGAACCAGGCCCCATGTCGTGAGGGCGTAGTCATTGAGAAGGCTGGCAAGTCTCCTGGCTCGTATCATCGGTACCGCCCTTCTCATCTTGGTTAAGACAATGGGCCTTGTGGGTAACGACTTGTCTCGCTAACGAAACGAACACTTACAGTAGCACGTCTGCTCGTGATTTTCACACGATTCCTTTTTTAATTCCTGTGGTTGTAATGAAGTAACAGAACCACCGAAACCAACCTTCCGATTGACGGATGTTACAAAGAACAGGGCAAAGTTAGGCAGAATTTAAGACAGTCGGCCTTAGAGGAAACAAAATTACTGTTTTCGAGCAGTTTGGTTAGGGTGAGCCGCCATAAAAAGTTTGACAGTTTGTTCGATCCTGGGTATGCGTCAGGCCAGACGGGTCAGCCTGGCCTTGGCCTGAGAATTAATTGGGTAATTGATACAGTCCAAATATGGATTGCTCTCAAGATGGCCAAAACGTCACACCAACAGATAATTCAGATGGTATGTAACCAGAATTAAACTCAGCCGCCGAGTCGCCCCGGCGGCTGGTCTTCAGAACCGTGCGTGAGATTTTCACCTCACACGGCTCCTCGTTGTCTGGCAGCTATACCTGTGCCGACTTAACCACATTTTCCCGGTCGGATGCAGTTTTGA
>JBBSTD010000174.1:0-7874 GCA_038236215.1 Cytophagales bacterium
GGTGTCCAGACAATGTGGTAGTCGCATTTCCACACCACATGAGATTGTTTCTTATACTTGCTCATGCCGTAAAACTACCAAAATGGCACAGCCAACAAGCACATCACCACCGCCCAAGGCGGTGGGTTATCGAGTTTCACTCAAATACTGATTATTGAAGATGTTACTCAGATTCGGGAAAATTTAGCTGAACTGCTAACGATACATGGGTATGAAGTAAGAACGGCCGAGGATGGGACAACCGGGATTGCCGAGGTAAAACAATGGCAACCCAATCTGATTCTGTGTGATATTATGATGGCAAATCTGGATGGCTACCAGGTCCTTGAAACCATTCGCGGTAGCTTTGATCTATCACATATCCCATTTATTTTTTTAACCGCTAAAGCGGATATGGTTGATTTACGTCAGGGGATGAGCCTCGGGGCCGATGATTACCTGACCAAGCCATTTCTGGTTGGCGACTTACTGAAAGCGATTGACAGCCGATTGAAAAGAAGCCAGCAACAACAAGCCAGGCTTGAACCATCGAACAGTTCTTTACGAACGATTCGGGGGCGCGATGACAAGGGGCATATGCTCCTTCGAACGGAGGACTGCATCTATTTCTACACGCGTAAAAGAGGGTATTTTGTGTGGCACCCTCAGGGTACTTTTCAGCTGGATATGAGTCTGGATAAATTAATTGAAAAGCTTGACCACAAGCAATTTTTTAGAGTTAACCGGCATGTTATTCTTCATAGAAAGAGTATTCTAAAATATTCCTATTGGGATAAAGGCAAATACTGTCTATTTGTTGATGTGGGCGGAAATTCCCAGGAGGTAATCTTGCCCAAAGCACGGTTTCGCTCCTTTAAGGAATGGTTAGCCGCGTAGCTGCAACGCTGTCGTCGCCATTGAGAAAGTACCTAGCAATGATTTAATGCAGAAGCCTACTGCCAATCTGGTCAAAAATGGAGAAGCTTTTACAGTTTTGGTTTGATACGGCTTCACACGGAGTCGCTTTTTTAGAGCCTATTCGAAATGATCAGGGAGAGATTATTCATTTCTGCTACAAGCTGGTTAATAACGCGTTTACCCGCCTTGTTCGGCAAACTCAGGAAGCGCTTGTTGGGCAGATTGTCAGAAAGGTCTATGAGCCTGGCCAGGAAAATGATTACTTTTTGCCGCTAGTGACCGTTGTCCAGACGGGAGGAACGCAGCAATTGCTTAAACAATATAGGCTGGAAGGGGAAGACGTATGGCATGATGTTACCCTAACCAGGGTAGATGACCTGGTAATGGTCGACGTTCGGGATGTTAGCAAAGAAGAAAAAGCGAAAGTTGATTTACAGCGACGTCTGGCGATGGAATCCATGTTGTCAGCCGTTTCGAGTCGGTTTATAACCCTGAAAGCCGACGAGGTTGATGCATATGTTGTTGAAGCTTTAGGACAGATTAGTACGCATATTGACGCTGGGAGGGCGTCGGTTGTTTTGTACTCAAACGACTTCCAGGAGGGTCGGTGTATCCACGAGTGGTGTGCTGCCGGTGTCGAGCCCAGGAAGGATACAATACTGACCAGGCCCCGAAATTATTTCGACTGGAAACGCCAAAAACTGGAAAATGGGCAGACTATTCGCCTGCAAGTTGATAATCTGCCGCCGGAAGCTATCCAGGAGAAGGCGTTTTTTGAGTTTACTTCAGTCCATTCGATGATTGCGGTTCCGCTGATTGAGGAACTGAAGACGCAGGGGTTCATTGGATTCTATTCGATCAACAAACCGCATACGTGGGATCAAAATGACGTTTCTCTCCTGGAAACGTTCAGCACCCTGATCGCAAACGTTCTTCATCGGTTGCGGCAGGAAGTAGCTATTCAGCGCGCCAATCAGCGCCTGGAAGGCTTACATGACATTGATCGGGCCTTGCTAAGCTACCGGTTAGCCAATCAATCCCCCTTATTGATCGCCATGAAGTATATGCAATTCATGGTGCCCTGTAGCCGAATAACGGTATTCCAAATGAATGGAAGCACCGGTCTGGCGGTGGCCAAATGCAACGTAGTGGAGGGCGAATTGGATATGAATCCAAAATTCAGTGTGCCCGCTCGCTATTTTTATGAGCGGTTTCAGCGAAATCAGGGCAACAATCAGCTAATTTACTATCCTGATCTGCATGCTGACTCCGCCGGTATACCACCTGACTCAACTAGCTATCTAAAGGATTTTAGATCACAGGTTATCATACCCTTATATAGCCAGGAAAAATGTATTGGAGCCTTCACGTTAGCGTCTGCTCATCCCAATTTTTTTATTGAGGAATACCGTCAAATTGCTCAGGAGTTAGCGGGTCCATTGGCCATTGTTTTATATCAGCAGCAACTGGATGAACACCTTGACCAATACACCGAACAGCTTGCGGAGCGGGTGGAAGAACGTACCCGCGAAATCAAGCGTTTGTCAACGTTGCATCAGGCAATCTTGAAACATGCTGGTCAGGCCATCATTTCGACAGACATCCACAGAGTAATCCAAACGGCGAATCAGGCCGCTGAACATTTATTGGGTTATCGCGTCGACGAACTGATTGGCCGTGTACCTTATCTTGAAAAAGGGCCACCCGAAAACCCAGTTCCTATTATTAATTACCAGTCGAGTGTAGAGTCTACTTCCACTATTTTTGCAGATTCATTAGCCACTCAAGGTTATTTCCATTGTGAATGTGTCGCCATTACCAAAGCAGGGCACCGAGTGCCAATCTTATTAGCGGTCAGTGCCTTACAGGATGAAGATGGCACTATTATTGGCTACGTGGGAATATCCACCGATATCTCTGCATTGAAAACCGCCGAGGCAAAGCTACAACAGAAGAATCGGGAACTGAATACCTTTTTTAAAGGTGCCCTGGATATGCACTGCATCTCCGATAGTCAGGGAAATATATCGGACGTAAACCGAGCTTTTCAGACAACGCTGGGTTATTCGGCGGACGAGTTGAAGACTATTCCATTTTTGCAGCTCATCCATTCCGACGAACAGAAGTTTGTTTATCATAATCTACTGGTAGGAATTCTTCAGCAACCTGTTCGCAAACAAGTTAACCAATTGCGCCGGAAAGACGGTACCTATCGTATTATCGAATGGAATGCTATTGCCATTGATAGGGTAGTCTATGGATCGGCCCGGGATATTACTGAGCGTCAGGAGGCCGAAGTCGCCCTACGAAAAAGTGAACAGTGGTTTCGAGAGATTGCCGATAATGTCGATGAGCTTTTTTGGATTCATTCGGCTGAACCGTTCCGCTTACTATACGTCAACCAGGCTTTAGGGCGCGTCTGGAATACTAGTTTTAAGCAGTTGCGAAGAAATCAGTTCTCGTTTATGGACACAATCCTGAAGGAGGATCTGCAGGCTTTCTGGAACTTCATTGAGCAGTACAAGGCAGGCAAAGAAGGCCAACTGTACTTCCGGGTACAGGAGGAAAACGGCCCCTTACGCTGGCTCCTGGCGCGCACCTTTATGATTCGCGATGCGGCTGGCAAGCTCGTTCGCCATATTGGCATTGTGAATGAGGTGACCGGTCAGAAGGAAAAAGAGATGGTGCTACAGCAAGCCCTGCAACGGGAGCAGGAACTGAATCAACTGAAGTCTCAATTTGTCTCCACGGCTTCCCACGAGTTTCGTACTCCTTTGGCAACCATTCAGTCCAGCGTCGAATTAATTAAACTGTATCTGGATTTGCCGGCTGCCAACGCCCGGGTGTCCATTGAGAAACATCTGGCCGTCATCGAAAAAGAGATCGAACAATTTAGTAGCCTGCTAACCGATATATTGACGATTGGTAAAATTGAAGCGGGCAAAACAAGTTTCAACCGTACGAAAGTGGACGTTGTATCCATTTGCAAACAAATTATTACTACCCATTTTAGTCAACAGAGCGGCACCCGCAGTGTCCAGTTTGAGGTAGAAGGAGCGCCCCGTATGGTTTATCTGGATGACAAATTGATTACTCATGTTATCGTTAATTTACTGTCGAATGCCTTTAAGTTTTCAAAAACCGATCCCCATTTACGAATCGTATTCAAGGACAATACGATTGTCTTGCAGGTAATTGATCAGGGAATAGGTATACCCCTAAGCGAGCGTTCTGCGCTATTCCAGGCATTCTTCCGGGCCAGTAATACAAATGGCATACCCGGTACGGGCTTAGGCCTGGTTATTGCCCGGCAATTTGTGGAACTCCATGGAGGGCATTTCGACATTCAGAGTGAAGAAAAAAAAGGCACTATCTGTACGGTTACCTTACCAATTGAATGAACCAGTCAGGTACTTCCCAGACCGATCAAGGGATCTGGGCCAATTAACAAACTTCCTACAACAGAAATCTGACCATATGGCTACGCAAATCTTACTCATTGAAGATGAGGTTCAGATACGGGAAAATTTAGAAGAACTGCTCACTCTGCATGGATTTCAGGTAGAAACGGCTTCCAATGGTCGGGCAGGAATAAGCCAGGCTATGCTTCACGCTCCTGATCTGATTCTTTGTGATATCATGATGCCGGAGGTCGATGGCTATCAGGTGCTGGAGGCAGTTCGTACGAGTCGATTGCTCGCTAACGTACCGTTTATATTCCTGACCGCTAAAACGGACCCTGCCGATATACGCCTGGGGATGAATCAGGGGGCGGATGATTACCTGACAAAACCCTTTAAACTGGAGGATATGTTGCGCACGATCGAAAGCCGTTTGGAGCGAGAGTCCTTACGAAAAGCCAATCTGAAGGCTCAGGTAGATACCTTTCGGCTCAACCTGGCCTCGGTAACGCCCCACGCATATGATACAGCCCTTTCTGGCATTATTGGGTTATCCGCTTTGCTAATCGATGCCTGTCAGCAATTTACGAATGAAGAGATCGCGTCGATGGCGATGATGATTAAGACAAGTGGCCAACAACTGAAACGATCATTGGATAACATTCAATTGATGGATGTGTTGCAACAGGTAGATACCTCCCATAGGGAATACGCCTATTTCTCGACTGGTAGCACGCCGATCACGACCAAACTTGTTGATGACTGTATACAGACCGTTGCGCATCGGCAGGATCGAACCATCAACTACCAACTTGACGTAGAAAGTGCGCAACTCCGGATATCGGAAGTAAATCTGGAAACTTGTTTAGGGGAATTAATTGACAATTCCTTTAAGTTCTCCGACCCAAAGCAGACCGTTCTGCTAACCGGAACGTTTGACGACGAAGGATACCGCCTAACCTTTACCAACAAAGGCCAGCCTTTTAATGCCGGGGATTTTGCTCAAATAGCCCCCTACCAACAGTTTGACCGCAATAAATACGAGCAGCAGGGGTTTGGCCTGGGTTTATCGATCGCTAAAAAGATCATAGAGTTGAACAAGGGATGGCTAACCATAGAAAGCCCACTTGTGGGGGTGACAACTCTAGCGATTTGGATACCCCGTGAGGTAAGTGTATATTCCGGCCATAAGTAGGCCACTCAATTCGGCTCAACAAGGGGTTCTTGTTGCAAACGGGCGTATTTATACGGTAAGCAACGAGTTTTATAGTTTAAATATACTGATTAGTGATAATCAGGGTCTTATCAAAAAGGGTATGTGAAAACAAAGTCCAAAAACGTCTAAACTGTTCGATCAAGATGGGTCTACCCTGCAAAACGGGGCCAAAATGAAAATAGCCCTGTAAGCTGCTGATTTTGAGCCGTAGTAAAGAAAAGGGTCGATTTCTTTACTGACTGGTTAGTACGCTGAACACAGTCTATTTTGGTCCATTTCAAGGCAGAGAACTCAGTCAAACAATCAAAGTAAACTTAGCTGTGCCAGATATTGGGTTTTCTAATACCCTATTTTCATTTTGGCCCCGTTTTGCATTAAAGACCAACATCGTCCCACTGGGTGGTGATGAGGTCGGGGTCAATCCGGCTGTCGGGCAACAGAGGATAGCCCTGGCGCCTATCTCAAGTTGTCCTTTGTATTCAATGGTGCCTGCAAAATCGGGTGATTCCAGGACGGGTCATTCCGCAAAAAATTGCCTTTGCTAGAATTCGCCAACAGCATCCATTTACTTAAAGAACCCCAAAAAGTAGTTTATGTTGCCCTTCGGACACGCTACGGGGTGCTGAGCGGCGATCAGTAAAACTGAATATGACGAGGAACTTCAGGTTCATTAAGATTTACTTTAAGCCAATCGCGGCAAGCTTTTTCCGTTTGAACCGTATGATTTCGCAGACGGATCGAGCAAAATAGTTGACACTGGCCTTCTACGGCTTTTGCATACAAATCGCATTCAGCAACCAGGGGACAATTGGACACGACCGTTTGAATGTGAGCCGGACGGATGTTGACTCCTCCAATTTGAATCGCTCCGTCATGGCGCGCCAACACCCGGATTTCACGTTCTGAACTAAGTTCGATCTGGTCCGGAAGTGGGAAGGGTACCCCATTTTCGCCAATGGCAACGTGAGCGGGCGGATTACCGATTAGGCTCACGTGAGGAAACAACTGAAAGGGAGCATCGGGTAACCGACGGAAGCCGATCCCTCCCGTATCCGTAGATCCGTAGACGTCGAGTAAATTGATTCCTCCCGCGGTTAGCTTGGTAAACAGAGACGACGATAAGGGGGCTGTAGAACAGACACCACAGCAGTCCATTTTCCCCGACCCAACCAACGTACGGTGCATATATTCCCAGGTAAAAGGGGTTCCGATGATTAATGAATCGCTCGTGAGTGCAGCCGCATTTACCGCTGATAGCCAACGAACCGGGGCCTCCCACAGCGCGGGTAAGATTACGGTGTAGAGAAACCCGTACATGTGGTGCGAAGGCACTGTACTGATTACCTGCGCAGGCCGGGGTATTACTTGTTGCAATACCCTGGCTTCGTGTAGCAGTGCGGCCATGGCGTGACGAACTCGCTTGGGATTACCGCTGGTGCCTGATGTCTGGAATACTACATCCTGGTCATTCTCGCGTCGAGCACGGAGTATCTTTTCTGTCCAATGGTCCAGCCGGGAGTCGGTAAGCAAGTAATTGGCCACATTGGTGTGAAAAAGACCAAAGAACTCGTTCACCTGAGCGGCCAGCGCCATCCGGGAAAGCGAATCCATTCCCCAATCATTAGCCAGATCAACGGTTCGGGCAGGCAGGCCGCTCAAAGTGCTGACTGGCGTCTTGTGTACCTGGGAAGCCATATCCAGCACGATGCGTTGAATGTTGTTCTCAGTCCAGATCATCGGCTTAATGTATAGGTAGGATGATGGTAAAAATGGCCCCTCCCTCCGAACTGACGTCGATACGCCCACCGTGCGCCGTCACGAATTGCTTAACGATGGCCAGGCCCAGGCCCGTTCCGGTGGCTTTGCGACTGGTAACGAACGGATTGAACAGAGTGGTTGCAATTTCCGGGGGGATGCCCGGCCCATTGTCCTGTATCTGAAGCGTTAGATAGTCTCCTTTCGCCTGAGCGGTAATACGAATCTCGGGGTGAACGGTTCCTGCGCTGCACAGGGCCTCAACCGCATTATGAATCAGGTTCAGGATAATCCGTTTCATCTTACTGTCATCGGCCATAAATGTAAGTTGGTCCGGTACCTGCACATGATATTGAATCGCACCATTAATTTCATCCTTATGCATAAATGAAACGCACTCGGTTACCAGCGGCTTGAGCACCAACGGTTTTTTTGGAATGGGCGTCTCCCGAATAAAATCCAGTAGATCATTCAGGATTGCCAGAGCCTGATCACCAAACTGATCAAAATAGTCCAGCGTATGCTCATCCATCCCAAACTCGCGCACCATGTTCGTCAGCATTTTCACGTTACCGATGGGTCCCCGCAGGTCGTGCATTACCATA
>JBBSTD010000175.1:0-7705 GCA_038236215.1 Cytophagales bacterium
CTAAGCTGTTCCTTCCGTAACAAGATAGCTGTGACAATAAAATGGGTGGAAACACCCTGCTTGGTAAAGTCAAGGCCATTGTTTCCCCACTCGTCCAGAAAAGCGATATGATCATCCATTAGGCATGGGGTAAGCGAGTGGGCAAGTTACGGATAGTTTTCACTTCCTTTCCAAGCCTGTTTGTGAGCTTGACCGCTGCTGGTTAAAGACGGAGGTACACCCAACGGTGTACTTTTTCTAGCGCATAATTCTGCACTGCGTTCGTAGGTATTACCCGTAGAAGGTAATACCTTATCATTCCAGTAATACCGGTAAACCCTCTCCATACACCTCAAAGGCGGTAATACCTACATAGGTTATACCTGTTTCACCACTATTATTGGCCTAACTTTCCCCGTAAATAGGTGCTGGTAATACCGGGTTACCTTTTGATGTTACCCGGTGTTACCTATATGGGGAGGTATTACTAGCGGTTTTAGACCTGATACAACAAATCGTGCACTAGCCACTATTGCTGTGGACGTATGGGGTTAACAAAAGCGTTTTAGCGCGTTAACAACTACACGTTCGTTTATATAGTAACAACCCTTGGATGATATAATGTGTACCAGGGTGTACCAGGGTGGAAGCATTTGCTTCCGCCCTGGCTAAGGCACCTTGTTCAAGCACTCATCGAAAGAACACAGAGTCATTGATAACCTTACAAAACGACAAGGTATTCATATGATATTGATTGACTTTCAAGTAATCCTGTTAGGGACCGAAACGTTAGATGACTGACGGGGGTAAACTCCGGCCATTTTTGTCTTACATACTGTCTTACAATACATAATGTAGGTGGCTGTTGCAAAAGTCCGGAATAGCGATGAAGACCCTGGTTTGACGGCCGATTTCAGCCTACTAAATGACTCATCGTTACCTGTTCATCATACCATAGATTGCGGATAACGACTTTTGCAACAGCCACGCTGATTATACAACACTCAGATATATCATCTAAATCCTGCCTGCCACTTTTCCCACATGTCTTTGGGCTTGTCGGTATACCATTCAGTATAACCGCAGTTGCCACAGACAGCAGGGTGTACATCAAATTTTTTGGGAGCATTTAGATTAACCCAAGCGTCTGCTTCTGTAGGAGCTGTCAGCTTAAGTTGAAAAGGCATGGGATATTCACTAATCTCAAGGGGATACATCATCGATTGAGATTGGCACCTAGCACACTGTTTATGGTCAATATTTTCCATGGCTATCTAACAAGTTACAAGACAAATTACATTTCTTAACACATCGTTGATTATAAGACAACTACCTCTATTAAAACCTACCTTTAAGGTGAATCTATGGATTAACCCTCTTTTATGGATATATGCCTGATTTACTTCAGTTCTTCTTTAAAACTCTCTCAAGAGAAAGATTTACTAGAACTGCTTCAACAAAGCCGCGAGCATAATCGTGAGGTGGGCATTACTGGTGTTTTGCTCTACGTTCAGGGACAGATCATGCAAGTGTTGGAGGGAAGCAAACAAGTAGTAGAAGATTTATTCAAGCGGATTGAGATAGACACCAGACATACGAATGTTTCCATGGCTATCAATCGGCCTATTAAGCAGCGTCTTTTTCCCAATTGGACAATGGGCTACAAGACGATAACCCATTCTAAATTAGAGGATATCAAGGCTATAATTAGTTTGCCCAGTAGTAAAGGACCAGTGATGATTCTGTCGGATAACCCTATTCTAAAGGCGCTCCAGGTATTTTACGATGGGAACCGATACAACGAGCGCTTTTAGCACTGATAGGAATAGAGTCAGAAAGAAGAGCGCATTTTAATAGGTTAACATAGTGCCACTTATACAACACACCTCGGGTAGTTCTGCCGAATCGTACATAATTCGTCACGAAGAAGATTGAGATGGCTATACTTTGCAGAATTGTATCAGTTCGTCGGTTCGGAGTACGATCTATTCCCAGAAATGGCTGGTAACCATGCGGATTCAAAAACCTGATTGCCAGGCATTTTTCCTATCACGGCAAGCTCTATTCCAAGCCCTGTAAGCATTTATCGGGGCTAATTTATTTTACATACATATAAGGAATAAATACATTTTACATACATTTGGTGAATTAACTGATTCTAGTCATGAAAGGGACCAATCTGGGGGAATTTGAAGAACTTGTACTCTTAACGATTGCCGCCCTTATCAACGATGCATACAGCGTTGCGGTCTGTGATGAGTTGAAAAAGCACACAGGCCGAGACGCAAAACTGGGGGTAGTACATGCGGTACTGAATCGTTTGGAAGAAAAGGGACTTGTGCAAAGCTCCCTGGGCGAAGCGACCAGTACGCGGGGGGGTAAACGCAAGCGGTTTTATGTTATCAACAACACCGGCAAGGCGGCCCTACTTAACGCGAAGGAGATCCGTGATGGGCTCTGGAACATCATTCCTGACTTTGTAATCAACCCGTCTCTATGAAAAGGCCGATTGATCCAAATCCACCGGCACACCAACCGCCCCGATGGGCCCAGCAGTTCCTACGCTGGTATTGTCGGCCTGAGCTGCTGGAAGACCTACAAGGCGATTTAAATGAATACTTCGAGCGGAACCTGCTCACGAAAGGGGCCGCAAAAGCCCGCTGGATCTATAGCCTTGACGTACTCAAATTCGCCCGGAGCTATACCCTTCGCCCCCCCAACCCTACGCCTTATTTTCTCCAGAATATCATGATTGGTAGCTATCTTAAAACCTCTGGCCGCAGCCTGGTGCGCAACAAATTGTTTTCGGTAATCAACATTATTGGACTCTCAATTGGCCTTTCCGTTGGTCTACTGGTTATTGCGCTAATCCACGACTTGTTATCCTATGACCGATTCCACCAGAAGCGGGATCGGATTTATCGGATCACGACGACGCAGCAATCTTCGCAGGGAGCACCTGAGCAATTGGCCTCCACGTCAGCTAAATTAGGGACGATCTGCCAGCAACAAGTAGCCGGTATCGACGATGTCGTTTTACTCCGGCGGGGAACCACAGGGGATGTTCAGGTGGGACAAACGCGGTTACCCCTCAATAGCTTATGGGCCAACGGATCATTTTTCAATATTTTCACCTTTCCCCTTTCCGAAGGCAATGAAGCGACGGCCCTTACCGAACCGAATTCGATTGTGCTGACCCAGAAAGCAGCGCATAAACTCTTTGGTGATGTCGATGCATTGAACCAAACGGTACGAATGGATTCCACTGATTTTCGGGTGACGGGGGTAATGAAGGACATACCGTTTTTCTCGCATTTGCAATTTGAAGCACTTACTTCCTACATAACGCTTACCCGGAACCCGGCCATCAATCAGGCGTTAGGTACGTGGAAAAATGTATCAGATACCTATGTTTATCTGCTGCTGCCCGCTACGGGTGATGTCCGTAAACTACAGGTCAGTCTCGACAAGATTAGTGAATCCGAAAACGCTCGCCTGAAGCAAACAAGGATTACCACCCATCTGCAACCCTTGATGAGCATTTTTTTGGGTCAGGACCTGCACAACGAAATTGGGCATAGTGTACCCAGCAGTGTACTGTGGGTAATCATTGGATTAGCCATGGCCGCTATTCTGTCGGCCTGTTTTAACTATACTAATCTATCCATTGCCCGTTCGCTTCGGCGTTCGCGGGAGGTAGGCGTTCGGAAAGTGCTGGGCGCAGTCAGGGGGCAAGTCGTGCTGCAGTTTGTGGTCGAAGCTGTTCTGATTGCTTTACTGGCACTGGTTGTTTCGGTAGGCTTGTTTCTGGGCTTACGAACGGCCTTTTTAGCCCTTGGACCCAGTTTTGCCGTACTGGATTTAAGCCCGGTCGTTATTATTTCATTTATGGTGCTGGCTATTCTGGTGGGTGTCCTGTCGGGTTTATTACCAGCTGTGTCCCTGGCTCGCATCAATCCATTGCAGGTGCTCAAAAACGCGCCCGCACTTTCGTTATTTCGACACGTGAATCTGCGAAAGGCATTGATTTTTCTTCAGTATACCTTCTCACTCTGCTTCATTGTATCGACCGTAATCATTTATACCCAGTACGACTTTTTCATTTCGAAGCAGCTGGGTTTTACGACCGAACACATCGTTAACATTCCCCTACAGGGGAATCCAGGGGATCGGGTGAAAAAAGAGATAGCCCAATTACCCGAGGTGAACGGAATTTCGCAATCCCAGATGGTAACGGGTTTAGGGACCTCGCTGGGAACGTACGTCAAGTATGTTGATCCTCAGGATTCAACCTTTGCCAATATCAATGGAATAGATGAACAGTATGTGCCACTCCATGGGTATCAATTGGTAGCCGGTCGTAACGTTCTGTCCAAGCCAGGGAGTGATAACTCGGGCGAAATACTGGTGAATCAACAGTTGTTGAAACGATTCAACCTCGGCACTGGAAATCTGCAACAGGTGCTTGGCACCCGTTTAACGGCAGATGGGGAGACGTATCAAATTGTGGGGGTCCTGAAGGATTTTCATTACGGCTCACTGTATCAAAAAATTGAACCCACTCTGTTTCGATACGCCCCTCAGGATGCAACTTATCTAAATGTGCGTCTACAAACGACGGACTGGCCCGCAACGTTTGCCCGGCTGCAAGCCACCTGGCATTCGCTGGACCGGGTCCATCCGTTGATCGCCAATTTATATCAGGACGAGATTCAACAAGTGTATCAGCCGTTGTCGATCATGAGTAAAGTGATTGGAAGCCTGGCATTTCTAACCATTTTCATTGCCTCGCTGGGTTTGTTTGGCATGGTTGTTTTCACGGCTGAAACCCGTTTGAAAGAGGTAAGCGTACGAAAGGTGTTGGGAGCGAGTGAATTTAGTCTTGTGTATTTACTCAGTAAGGGCTTTCTGGGTCTGTTGCTTTCGGCAGCCGCTTTAGCTTTGCCGCTCACGTATTGGTTATTTGATCAAATTATATTGAGCCAGATAGCCTATCATGCGCCCATTTCAGTATTTGATTTGGTGGGTTGTTTGGTCTTTTTCATGGGGCTCGCCTTATTGATTATTGGCTCAAGAACAATCGGCGTAGCCCGTAGCAACCCCGCTCAGGTACTTAAGGCTGAGTAAGCCCGGAAAGGAAACCCGTTGTTCGTCTTTACTACAAAACAGGGCTATCCAAGTCGGACTAAAATAAAAGTAGACCCTTTAGGCAGGCACCTTCAGATTAAAAATGGCCTCCAGGTTGAATCGTACCAATTTGTTCTTGAGCAATTTATTGACGTTATATTCCCCTTATAAATTAGGTCTCCTTGCAAAATCGAACGTAGCGTCTCACCCTATAGTTGATGCCCGCTCAATCTGTTTACGGTAGCGTTTGACGCTCGACATGCTGATGCCTGTCAGACTGACTGTTTCGGCCACCGATAAGCCTCGCTCCAAAGCTTTCCTGACCTTTGCGAACTTCTCAACATCCAGTCCGGCAGGACGGCCAATGTGCTTGCCCTTTGCTTTGGCCAGCAATTGCCCCGCCCGTGTCTTCTCCAAAATACTTTCCCGCCGGGTGGCCGGTGCCATCATATTCTGACAGGGCCGCGAAGATTTGCAAGACCAGCTTACCCGCCGGGGTGCTACTGTCCACGCCCAGGTCCAACGCTTTGAAGTGAATCCCTTTTTGGCTGAATTCCCCCAGCAGGTGGATCAAATGGTCCCGACTACGGCCCAGTCGAAAAAAACGCGCCACCATCACCGTATCACCACGCCGTAATTGGGCAAGTAACTGATCCAGTGCCGGTCGGCTGGTGCTGATGCCGGTAATCTTATCCTGAACGATTTCATCACAACCCGCCCGCCCAAGCGCGTCAAGTTGTGTATCTAAGTTCTGGTCCAGGGTGGAAACGCGGGCATACCCAAAAAATTTGTTCATATAAGCCAGAGAGGTCAGAAAGTCAGTATCACAAATGTAAAGTCTACTTTGTTTTAGGACCTACTTGTTGACCCCTGTTTTTCGGCCAATCCCGAATGCCGGGCTTGACCTGAGGGCTGGTTCAGAAAGGTTAAACTTTCTGAACCCTACAGCCTTCCTACTTTCTATCAGGACAGCCCGCTCCATAAAAAGGACCAAACGACGAATTCTGCACGTTTCAGCAGAACTACCCAATGCTTTAAAGACCATCCTGATCTAACAGTAAAGTCCTACTCCTGAGAAGTAGCTTTCTCTTGACGCAACTGGTTAACGATTTCCTCTAGCTTACTCTTATCATATTCGGGAAAGTACTTCTCCCCGTACTTTGGATTCTCTTTCTTATAAGTGGTGATCTGACCTTGATAGTAGGCCTGTTGCGCATTCAGCTCTTCGGCAATCTTACTGAGCGTCTTTTCCTGAGCCTGATGCCAGTAATACAGACTCGTACCGACGGCCACCAAAATGACACTTAGCAAGAAACCCATGTAGGCAATGAAGGCCTTCCGGCTGGCCATTCCATAAAAGTCACCTTTCATACGGACCTGGGTGGGAAACTTTTCCCGCTCGGCCTGCATATCCGTCAATAATTCCTGCCCGGCCGCTTTGATGGCAGCGGGATCGGGTAACTTCCCAACTAGCGAAGGCAGTAATGCCTTCGCTAGTTTCTCCGCGCTCAGTTCGTTTTTGATGGCGGGCCTTTCTAATAAGGCTTCTTTCACTGCTTTGCTCAGGTCATCCCGCAATTGATGGTAGAGCTGGGTATTTTTTGCACTATCAGTCTGAATGGCCTCGACTCGTTCCAGAGCCTCAGCGATGCGGGTCATTGTTTCTTCCATATTACAATTTAGGGCCTTGGGACCGCTTAATTTTAGGTTCCTGTTTGATCTCCTGTTCCTGTTTTTTGACTTGCTCTTTGGTGGTTTCCCGCTTCTTGATGAAGTCGGCTAACTGGCTAAATGCCTGGGATTCTTCCCGCTTTTTCATAAAGGCACCTAATGCTTCGAATGCGTCTGCACTAACGGTCTTGGTTTTCTCTAGGCGTAACTTCTCTTCCCGGTTATGCTCGACCGTTTCGTGCAGTTTACTCCCACTGTAGGCCCGATCGACGGCACTGGCTTTGACGTGGTGCTTGCCAATCCGAAACAACAGGCCTTTGCCCCCTTTTTGGGTGATTGTCTCAATGTGGTGGGTTTTCAAGGCTTGTTTTAATTCCTCGATGCTGGTCACCTGGGGAAGTACTTTCTGAATGGCCTCGTAAACTTTATACCGGGCTTGATCGTGGCCAGGCAGGTTGATTTTGCGAGTCAAAGACAGATCTTTTTTCTTCTCAGCGGCTACGGTTAACCCTTCCTGACGGGCAATGATGGTAGCGGCTTCTTTAGCTCGACTCTTACTGAACTGATCACTGATTGTCTTACCGTGGTAATCGACCCGATTATAGACTAGATGGCAATGCTGATGATCACGGTCGTTATGACGAATTAGCACGTATTGAGTTTCTTCCGGATTCATCCCTAACCGCTTCATCATCTCCTGAGCGTGCTGCACCATCTTAACATCATTGATCTTACCACTGTCCTGCTGATGGTAAGACAGCGAGATGTGACCCACCGCATTCCCCAGGTCGGGATTTAACCACCGATGGCGGTCGAAGTCCTTAATCATTTCGTTCATGCCGGGGCGGATACCATTGTAATCCAGCAGTTGCGCGCCCTTATTGACCTGCTCGTTTTTGTGGCCTTCATGCAGGTAGCGAACGGTTCC
>JBBSTD010000176.1:0-7527 GCA_038236215.1 Cytophagales bacterium
AAATTTCTTTCGCCGGATCGTCAAGGATTATGAATACACGGTATCTTCTTCGGTAAGTTGGCTCTATTTAGCCAACATTCAGATTATGTTGCAACGTATCCAGACCTAACACCGAAGATAATTCCCCAACACGCTCTAAAGCTGACCTGCCGGGGCGTTTGATCTGTCGACCGAAAGCAGGAAATGAAAGCAAAAACCTAACCTCTGCGGTCTACAACCTGTCGCCGGAAACCCGCCCCACAAACACTTTGTAGACTTGCACCCAACAAGTTATTGTACGCAACTTTGCTTAATATCAAATCATTGAAAGTCAGTCAATTGATAGTAAGTGCTTGGTGAACTGTTCGTGTTTTTACTCAAATATTTTAGTCAACCTTGCTTCGATTGTAAGAATAGACTAAAGGGCCGGTACATGCAAGATAGTGGCTAAAAAAGTCACGCTACTTACCACCCATCAATACCTTACGGTCGTGAGGTATTGATGGGTGTTCGAACGACTGGCAATCGTATGGCGTACTGATCTAGCGCGGCTGGGCTGCCTGCGCTATTTTTCTTCAATTTTAGTACCTTTGAATTCCCCTCACTCGAAGTCTTTCCGGTTCATTTATGGCTAAAGTAATCTCGGAAAAAGAAGCTTCTAAAAAGAAATCGTCGCCCCTGCTGGGTTTGCTGAAGCCTTATACCCGGATGATTCTGGGCTTGATTCTATTGGCTTTGCTAAGCAATGGAATCAACCTGGTGCTGCCCATGCTTATTTCGCACGGCATTGATGATTATTCGGCGGGTACGTTTGTGTTGCGCACCGTTCTGATTCAATTCACGGCCGCAACCGGGCTCATCTTCGTTTTTACCTATTGGCAAAGTGTGGTCCAAACCTACGCGTCGGAGCGGGTGGCGCGGGATTTGCGGACGCAGTTGGCTGCTAAAATATCACGGCAGAGTTTCGCTTACATCCAGCAAACCAACCCGGCCAAACTGCTGACCAACCTGACGTCGGACATTGACTCCGTCAAACTGTTCGTTTCGCAGGCCATCGTTTCCATCGTATCGTCGCTTTGTATCATCGTCGGGGCGGCTATTCTGCTCATCAGTATCAACTGGAAACTGGCGCTGGCCGTGCTGACCATTGTGCCTGTTATAGGGGTTACGTTTTATACCCTGATGAAAAAAGTGCGGGTGCTGTTCATGCGGGGCCGCGAGGTAATCGACTGGCTCAACAAGGTGATTAACGAAAGCATCCTCGGCTCGGCCCTGATTCGGGTCATCAACTCCCAACAACTTGAATACGACAAGTTTTTGGCTGCTAACACCGATGCTAAGAATATAGGGATGGGTATTTTACGCCTGTTTGCGGGACTGATTCCGGTCATCAGTTTCACGGCGAATATGGCGGGGCTGATAATTCTGGTGCTGGGCGGCCACTTTGTTATTACCGGCAGCATGACCCTGGGCGATTACGCGGCTTTCAGCAGTTATCTGGCGCTGCTTATTTTTCCGATTATCGTTATTGGGTTCATGAGCAACGTTATTTCTCAGGCATCAGCTTCGTATGAACGTGTCAACGCGGTGTTGCAGGCACCCGAAACCGTCCAGACTGGTACCGTAAATGTCCAGCTGAATGGCGACATTGAGCTTCGGGACGTATCGGTTTATTACGGCGATAAACCAGCCCTGCAACACATTTCCTTCTCGGTGAAAGGGGGCACCCGAACGGCCATTGTGGGGCCAACGGCTGCCGGGAAAAGTCAGCTCCTGTTTTTGCTGACCGGCCTTATAAACCCCACGTCGGGGACGGTCCTGTACGATAATCGGCCCATTGGCGAGTATGAGGAAGACGCTTTTCATCAGCAGGTGGGTTTCGTGTTTCAGGACAGCATTACGTTCAATCTGAGCGTTCGGGAGAATATTGCCTTCAGCGAAACGGTGACGGATGAGACCTTGAAAAAAGCCATCAATACGGCGGAATTACGCGATTTTATCGACTCGCTGCCCGATAAACTGCAAACCGTCGTGTCGGAGCGGGGCGCGAGTTTGTCGGGTGGGCAGAAGCAGCGGATTATGCTGGCCCGCGCTTTGGCTCTCGACCCTAAAGTGCTGTTGCTGGATGATTTTACGGCGCGGGTCGATGCGCAGACCGAGCAGAAAATTCTGGCCAATGTGCAGCAAAATTACCCCGGCCTGACGCTTATTTTCGTCACGCAGAAAATTGCGCCCGTTGAGGACTATGAGCAGATTATCCTGCTGATGGAAGGGCATATCGTTGCCAAAGGTACCCACGCCGAACTAATGACGAACACCCCCGAATACGTTCAGATTTATCAGTCGCAGCGGAGCACCAACCAGTACGTAAACTAACCCGGTTTGCCACCCATGAACTACGATTTAAACCAGGCTACCAGTTTGAAGGTCGAAAAGAATGCGACGTATAAAGCCCTCCGAAAGCTGCTGGCCCTAATCGATGATGAGCGTAAAACGCTGCTGTGGGCCTTTATCGCAATCATAGTCAATTCGGGGCTGACATTAGTGGGACCGGTGGTCATTGGCCGCACGATCGATACCTATATTCAGACGAAGCAATTCGACGGGGTGGTGCGGAACGCTGGTTTCCTGCTGGTCATCTACATTATAGCTTTTGGTACTAACTACCTCCAAACCCGGTTGATGGGTGGGGTAGGCCAGCGTACCTTATTCAAACTCAGGAACGCGGTCTTCAACAAACTACAGGAACTGCCCGTGGCTTTCTTTAACCAAAATAAGGCGGGCGACCTTATTTCCCGCATCAACAACGACACCGACAAGCTGAATCAGTTTTTTTCGCAGTCGCTGATGCAGTTCGTGGGGAGTATTTTTGTCATGACCGGGGCGGGTTTATTCCTGCTGTTCATTGATTTGCCGCTCGGTGCCGCAGCCCTCTCGCCAACCCTGTTGCTGTTGCTTTTTACCAACCTGACAGCGGCCTGGGTGAAGCGAAAAAACGCGGTGAATCTGAAAAACGTGGGGAACCTGAGTGCCGAAATTCAGGAAAGCCTCGACAACTTCAAGGTTGTGATAGCCTTCAACCGGCGCGACTATTTCCGCAAACGCTTCGATGAGGCCAACCAGAAAAACTACCAGACGGCTATTGGCGCGGGCCTGGCCAACAACGTTTTTTTACCCGTGTACAGTGTGGCGGCCAATATCGGCCAATTGATTGTACTGACCTTTGGCATCTACCTCATTTCGACCGGGCAGTTCACGATAGGTCTGTTGATTAGTTTCTTTTCCTACGTAACTAACGTCTATAACCCGCTCCGGCAACTAGCTACCTTATGGGCTAACTTTCAGGTGGCGCTGGCGGGTTGGGACCGGATTTCGCACCTGCTGGCGATGCAGACTAACCTGCAAACCGTCGGAAATCCGTTAACGCTTCCGACTGATTCGCTGCTGGCCTTTCAGCACGTATCCTTTAGTTACCCCAATGGGCAAGAGGTGCTACACAACATTAGTTTTGCGTTGGAACGGGGTAAAACCTACGCGCTCGTTGGCCCAACGGGGGGTGGCAAAACGACCACGGCTTCGCTGATTGCCCGCCTGTACGACCCTACTGCTGGCACTGTTGTGCTCGATGGGAAAGACATTCGGTCCTACACCGCTAAGGAACGCTCACGTAAAATAGGGTTCATTTTGCAGGAGCCATTTTTGTTTACCGGCACCGTTCGGGAAAATATTCTGTATGGGAATGAGGCCTACCAGAACCAATCCAGCGAGCAACTGGCCGAAGCTATCCAGCGGACTAATCTGGACGGATTGCTGGAACGATTCGACGATGGGCTGGATACGAAAGTCCAGGCCGGTGGCGATGCAATTAGCTTAGGGCAAAAGCAGTTGATTGCCTTCATGCGGGCCGTTCTCCGCAATCCTGCGTTGCTCATTCTGGACGAAGCCACCGCCAACATAGACACCGTGACGGAACAACTACTGGACGAAATCCTGCAAAACCTGCCCGAAACCACCACCCGCATTATCATTGCCCACCGGCTGAACACCATCGAAACGGCCGATGAGATATTCTTCATCAACGCCGGTGAAGTTACCCGTGCCGGTTCGTTTGACGATGCGGTGGACAGGCTGTTACATAACAAACGAAGTAGCTAAACGATTGTATAAAATTTCACCCCGCTGTAATCCTTATTGATATGGGATTTCAGCGGGGTGAGCAAACAAGGAATGATGTCAGGATGCGGCCTTATCAATTAATACAGGAGGGTCATTCAATCAGGCGGCTACTTCAACCCGTTCAGATACCTGAGCTTCCATCGCTTTCTTTTCCAGCGCAATGGCTACCGGGCTACCAAACGCATAGAAGAATTTCTTGCGTAATCCCTTCGCCGTTCTCACATCGGTAATCATTTCCTTCACCTCATGAAAGTTGATGAAGAAAGGGTCGGCTTTGTTCCCGGTCAGGTTCGTTGTAACGCCGTAAATAACCTGCTCTTCCTCGGGCTGGTAGGTACCGAAAATGCGGTCCCAGAAAATAAAGGTAGCCCCGAAGTTTTTGTCGATGTATTTCTCCTGCGAGCCGTGGTGCACCCGGTGGTTGGAAGGCGTCGCAAAAATATATTCAACCCAGGCGGGCATTCGGCGTATATATTCGGTATGCACCCAGAACTGGAACAGCACCGCTAACTGATTGGTAACGAAGAAAACAATCGGGTGGAAGCCGATTAGCGCTACCGGAATAAAGAAGATGATTTTTATGTGCTGAATCCAGCTTAACCGGTACGAAACCGTCAGGTTGTAACGCTCACCGGTATGATGCACAACGTGGGTAGCCCACCAAAACCGCTGACTATGCGAAACGCGGTGAGCCAGGTAACTAAAGAAATCAAGAATGACGTAGCATGGAAGAAGCGTCCACCAATTCAGTTCCATGCGCCACGGAAGCAGGTTGTACAGCCAGATGAAAAAATAGAGCAGTCCGATCTTGATTACCGCCGTAACGGCCAGGTTTCCCAGCCCTACCAGAATGGAGCCAATCGTTTCTTTTTTCTCGTAGAACTCATGATCCTGGTAGTATGTAACCACCATCTCCAGCACGGTGAAGAAGAGCATAAAGGGTACGGCCCACAAAATAATGTTAGGTATGCTGTGCCCAATAGAGTCAATGTCTGCCATTGAAATCTTGTCGGCACCGAATAAGGAAAAAGGCATACGGATGGTTAGTTATTGGTAATAGCTTATACCCTACCAACTCTATTAACGAATTTCAGTTCATTTGTACCGTCTTTTTATTGATATAGTACTAGTCTGGCTTGGCAAAAGTTAATACTATGGCAAGATATAAAGTTTACTGACTGAGTGCGTGTCCTGTACGTAAGCCAATTGGGAAACCAGGGCGATGCATTACTTTTGGGTAACTAATCTGGATGGATATGACTCGATATTTCCCAACTACAGCGGCCCTGTTCCTGTTGCTTTTTCTGACTAACTGTAAAAACCGTCAACAAACGACGGGGCAGGGGGCCGATTCTGCGGCCGTTGTTACCGAAGCCGAACCAGTATCGCCGGATGATATTGTCATGACGGAACGCCTGGCCAATCTGGGTTTAACGGCTACCAGCGACTGGCGCGGTGTCAGCGTTGGAGATGCCTTCGCGCATGTGGGGGCCGTTGAAAAGGGCGAACCGTTTGAGCAGGATGCCGAACACAGTGGCTACACTATTGAATTGAAAAAGCTCGAAACGGCTGATGTGCTCTATTACCAGACCGCTAAAAAAGTATCGGCTATTGACATTGACCTGTTTCTCAACAGCCGACAGTCTGTCATTGATTATCAAAAAGACCTGAAACCTTACTTTACCGCCCGATACGGAACACCTAAACCCGGCGGTGGCGGTACTACCTGGACCGGCCGGAAAAAGGAAACCGTTACCCTGAGTGATGTATCGAAAGGCAAGGACTACGGCCTGAAAATCAGGATTTCGTCGGCTAATGGGCCAACAACGGCTTCGGCAAAGTAGACCGAACTTATTAATAACCAGTTGATGGTCCAGCCGAATGCCTACCGTATAGGGTATACGGGTGTTGGGGCTGTTTACGCCAGCAACGACGACGCAAACAGTCGATGCTATTTATAATAGCCCCAAACTTCCTGACTACTAATTGTGGATTTGGCTACAGCAATCGGTACAACAAGTTCTGCCAGAAGTGTACAGCCATCCAGATAGTTGTCTGCCAGCCGATTTAGTGGCCAATGCGTCCCTGTCTTATCATTGGAATTCGTATAGGTGAACGCAATGGGCAGGGCGTAATGTCCACGGAAGGTCGGGTTAACGTCAGACAACCTTTCCAGCATTTTTTTAACCGCTTCAATAAAGCCAAAGCCAACATTGTCCGGGCTGAGAATAACTACATTTCTGACTTTGCCGAGCGAATCAACATCAAATCCAGCGTAAACCCGGCCATAAATGCCCTGGTAACCCGCCCCGGCAGGATAGGTAATTCTGTTGCGAAACATTGCCTTGAAGGCTTCGTCTTTCGGTAGATTGCGCAGGTCTTTCCGGGCTTCAGCCGCTGAGAAATCATAATAATTTACAGCATCAAGCAGGTCATTTGCCGTTAGAGACTTGTCCGGAATTTTAGCGTCAATTGCCGCCGGATAGTCTGAAAAAACCTCCAGAAGCGACTTTTTGGCCAAACTGACGGGACTTAGTTCGCTGTCCCCTTTCTGAATGTAATACTTTGGACTAACGCGGTAGATACTCCGGATACTCAAATCCCTGTGAAAACGACTCCTTATTTCGTCTGCACTATTCAGCGGTTCGAGTCGACTGCTTAAACTCATCCATAGCCGGGTAGGGCCATCGTGCAGGAGTGAAAAATACGTTCGATACTCTATGCCTGCCAGGTGGTTCTGTAGGCGGGTGAACTCCGTATTATTGATTGAAAAAAATTCTGGTGTAACAATTTTGACGGCTGAATCCCCGGCAAATCGGCATAAAACTTCATTTGAGACAAGATTATAGGCCAGTTGACAACGTAATTTCTTGCCAGACCGATCCAGTTGTATTGTGCCTTCCTGCCAGACTGGGAAAGTCAAAAAAGGACTTTCGAGAAACGTTGCCTTTGTATGGGAAGCGGTAGTTGCATACTGCAAGCCGGTAGCATAATTGTCAACCGTTGTAAGGACCTGACCTTTTTCGTCCCGGTATACCATAAATTGGGCGTGTACTCTCGCCGAGGATAGAAACAATAGGCCCAAAATCAGGATTAGCCAGGTCTTCATACGGTGCTTGGTTATACTTATTAGATGAAATCAGCCGGGTTGACGTAATAATCAATTATAGCACTAAAATTATAAAATTTAGTGAAAAAACCTTCTCCGTTCTGATAAGTACAATCAGCAAACTAGTACTCTTCCAATTTAATGAATGAAATAAAGTAGGTAACTTTGCGACATGGGCCAAATCGCTACACCGTTTGTCTTGTCGGAAGCCGACCAACTAACGCTCACTCAATTACTTAGTAAGGGTAAAGACTCTGTGCGCA
>JBBSTD010000177.1:0-7512 GCA_038236215.1 Cytophagales bacterium
TCAAGGATTATGAATACACGGTATCTTCTTCGGTAAGTTGGCTCTATTTAGCCAACATTCAGATTATGTTGCAACGTATCCAGACCTAACACCGAAGATAATTCCCCAACACGCTCTAAACACATTACCGGGACGAATTACTAAACCGGTCACTGGTCGAGCAATTAAGCCCCGCTCAGATGCAGGAGCTCCAGCAAAATGATGAACTGCTGCGATCAGTCCGCCAGATGCCTGAGGGCTACCAATTCTGCTTCAGCAATTACCATCATTATTATCGCTATTGGTATTGCACGTTTCGCTATTTTGCCGATGCCACACTGACGCAACTGGAGAGCGATAATGAGCACCTATTGAAGCATACCGAGCGCGTCAAAAGCCAGGTGCATCAGCGGCTAAATATCATTTTTATTGATCCCCATTACATCAGTCGGCCGGTTCCTTACGATAACCGATTTGTAGATCGGGAACTGGCCAACTACCCCACGCAAGTTCGCCAGGGCATCACGACTTTATACATCCGTAAATCCTGAAAGATGATAAAAATCGGGTTATAACCGGAATGTTGGCAGGTACCCTTAATCAGGTTTGTAAACTGGGGAAGAACTTTGCGGCTATGGTTCGCGCTCGCCAGACTGAGTTATTAGACGATTGGTTGGCTCGTTGTCAAGTTTGCTTAGCCGTGTTGCTCCAGCAGTTTGGGGCTCGCCTTCAACAGGACTATGCGACTGTACGAGCAGCCTTGGCCACTGCCTGGAGCAATGGCCAAACCGAAGCGGACACCGCGCGGGGAAAGTAACCAGACTAAAACTTATCAAGCGGCAGATGTATGGACGAGCCAAGCTAGACTTGTTACGGCAACGAGTACTTCATCGGTGCTGAACCACACAACGTGCGTAAGAGACAGATTCTGAGGAGCATTATAGGCCACGGCGAATCGCTACGCTTCAAGCCCCAAACCCGGATCGCCCTGAGCGCGGGTTGATCCCCGGTAATAAGTTACGTAACGAGTTTGACCATTGTAGACCGGCAGGGTTGACGTCTGCTTTTTCATGAGCCAACTAATTCAATCGATTCTCAGGGTTTATCCCTTGAACTGCTTTCTGAAGTTCCTGCTCAACTCGATTGGTAATGTCGGCTAACTGCCCGGTAATCCTCGACTGTTCAGCCCGCATACTTCTCACTTCGTCTTCCTCTGTAGTCTGTCTACGCAATACGATGAGTTCCAGGTCTTTTTGCACCAGCAATATGGCGTACATATAGGCTTCCTGATTGGCCCACGCCATGGCTACCTGCGTCAATAGCCGAGGTATATCCGGTTGTCGAATAAAGGAGGCCCGCTCCGGTTGCGTTTCGCAGGCTTGTTTATAGGTTAGCTTCTGCACCATGTATTCATTTATGGCTGTATACAAGTACTTGGTCAACGCATCCTCTTCGGATAAGTCGACGAGTGCAGGGGCCATTTCGGGGTGAGCCCGCATTATTTTGACGAGCAACTGGCGGAGCTTTCTTTTTCTGAAGTAGGTATAAATAAAGTTTTCCATCCAAGCGATAGCGTTAATTAAGGTTAAGGTGTATTTGTTTGGCTGCGCCCAGTTTAATAGTCAACTTAAAGACCTGCTGATTGAGGTCGTAAATCTGATTGGACTGTTGCTGAATCATCGACCACTGCTCATCCACTCGCTTGGCTTTTTGGTTATACTCGTCCAGGTAAAGCTTACGCTCCCGTTCAATGCCCCGCCGTTCATAGGCCAATTGTCTCTGTTCTTGTCGGCGCTCCCGTCGGAGTACGGTATTGTGAGCAGCGACAAACGAAAAAAGGCTACTCATCACGAATAGTAGCCACTCCTCAATAGTAGGCATCGGGTGAAGAAACTGTGTTAGTAAGTCATTCATGGCTACTCAATAACTGGAAGGGAATAAATCTCACTTCGTTCACTATATACTCATCCGTCGGCTTCTGGGTTCATACCGGAACAAGGTCGACAAGGCGGTGAGTGGGTTGCCTAAATATAGGTATTTTGAGTCTGTTTTACAAGGTATGAACGACTGATGGAGACCTGTTTACCATGGTCGTTATCAAACGCCCCTCTACAGTCAGGAGTGGTGCAGGAGAGTATGGCACCGACTTCAACTAATCAGCGAAGATTCAGTCGAGCGAGCCTACACTGTGAAGTAGAAGAGTTGGTCGAAAAGCGATGTTTTTTGTAGCTGCAGAGGAGCATCATAAAAACCAGGTTGAGGCTCTTTCCGAAGTTCGATCAGACCAAACCAGGCGGCAAACTGCTCCACAAACCGCCACCGGTACACCCGCTCAAATTCGAGTGAGTAGCCCGGTACCCGGTCCGATGCAATCGGCTCGAGCAAATGAGGAAACGCTGTCAGTAATTTGGCCGCGTAGAAATCAGTATCCCGCCACCCGGATCCGTAGCGATGCACCAGGTAGAGCGAGTAGGCCCAGCCGAAGTGCCCGGCGTCGGTTGAAATGTCATCCAGGTATCCCCAGTTAAAGCGCAGGGTATATGCCTGGATTATCTGCCGAAAGAGCAACCCACGCTCCATACCCAGCGCCCGTTGTCCCGACTTGGTCAGGGAGAACGCATTCTGTCGCTTTTTGACGTAAGGACTCAGCGACAGACAGGCTTTCAAGGCTTGAAGAAAGCGCACGTTGTCTTCACAGATCTTTTTGGTAATGCCTCGTTCGATGTCGTCCTGGACCAAAAGCTTCCGCTCGTAGAGGCTTCGGCAAAGAGTCAGCGGTAGATTCCCTTTCGGGGTGAGTTTAATGAAGTCGTCCGTCAGTAAATGCTGGTAAAGGGTCTCCATCAGCACAAAGAAAGGAATCTGATCCAGCAGCGAATCCGTCTGATTATCCCGTAGTTGTATGACCGACCCAGTTCCCCACGGGTCATTGAGCAACGTATGCATTTGCTCGGGAGAGATACCCTCAAAATCGGGATGAGGTTGCTGGTTGCGGGCTTGTGTGAAGGCGGCAATTTTTCGATTCACGTCTTCCAGCGGGAGCTGGCCGTTGGCGGCTTCGGGATGAGCCCTGATGAAGGCTTGCCAGATTTCTTGAGCGACTCCCATGAGACAATGTAGTAATTCGGTTAGTGATTAATCCAAAGATACGCTAAATCGAAACCAGGGCTTGCCATCACTGGCGCAAATTCTCCTTCTGTATTTTCCGGTGTTTGTCGTGTGTCTACAACACCCGATTTAACGGGTGTTGTAGACACAGTGAGTGCGTTTAGTTGATTTTACATTTTTTAAACGGACGTTTGTGAAACGTCCAGTTTACGCTGACTAAAAAAGTGAAAAATAAGGGCTTTCCTGTTTCAGCGTACACAATAAAGGCCTCAAATCGACGTTTTATAGTTGTTATGTTTCTTCAGCCTCACGGGTTCAACCAGTGAGGCTTTTTCATGTCCTATAGCCCTTAACGTTGCCGACATGGAAGGTGTATCTGATCAACAATCCCCGCAGCCCGATCCGCTAACAGCTCAGAAACAGCGGGTGGAAGCAGCGAATGAATTTCTCAGCATCTGTGACCGACTATCCACCGCAGTGGCGGACCATCGCAGTGGCGGACCATAGGGTATGATAGTGGCTACTATTAGGAAGATATACAGCGAGCCCTGCGCATTGCCGCAGGCCTGGAAGAGTGGCCGTAACGGCCCACCGTCCGATTCAGTCAACTTTTGGCTTGTTGTTTAGCCTAGCCAGTCGCATCACTTGAGTGGCTTGAAAGGTGCCACCCCGTGCGGTCTTGAATCCGGCCCGATTCAATCGCCGGGCTATTTCCACATAGCTGACCTTGGTCTCCGTTAGCGCATGAATCAACTCGGATGCTTTCCGGTTATTTTCGTTGTTAGCCGCACGAGCTCGATTCGACTCGGCGGCTTTCAGTGATACATCCGGTCTCAGGAACGAGTTGGCTCCTTTTCGCCACTGGCCTATCCGGAGCAATTTTTCGTCCAGTGCTTTTTTGGTCCGTTCACTGATCATCTTGCGTTCCTGCTGAGCCAGGGCGGCAAAGATGTGAATCGTGAACTCATTGGCATCGGGCATATCGGCACAAACGAAACTGACCTTGGAATCCATCAGAGAAGAGACAAAGGTCATGTTCCGACTCAGCCGATCCAGTTTGGCAATAACCAGCCGGGCGTGGTGGTCTTTGGCGTATTGCACCGCCTTAAGCAGTTCAGGGCGTTGATCGTTTTTACCCGACTCCACATCACAGAACTCGGCGATTAGCAGGGCTTTGTTTTTGACGAAGCCAATCACACTACTGCGCTGGGCGTCGAGGCCCAATCCAGATTGTCCCTGCTTTTTAGTGGAGACCCGGTAGTAGGCGACGAAGGTTTGTGGGGCGGTTTGCATGGTGCAAGATAGTGTTCCACGGGCACTTTACATATCTAGTATGCTCATCCTAGATATGTAAAGGCTAGTTAACCCCCTAATTTATCCTGTGAAATGGAGCCATAAACCAGGCTTACCTTTACCGATCGTTTTAAGCATCCTACAGTTTACCTTTTCAAGTCTATGAATTCAATCGCATTACCCTTCTATCAACAACTACTGGCCCGGCTTAATCAGATGCCGATTCGAGGTAACCGCCACAAGATGGCTGTCTACGCTAATCTGAACCCGGATCAACTAGCTAGTGAAAAAGGCTCAATGGAGCCCAATGAAGACAATACGGTGTTTGCCTTTCATATCATGTTTGAACGCAACAACCCGGATTCGGAATGGCGATTGGTGACCCCGCTCCGGTTTACTGATTAGAGGAATTTTAGAAGAGGACTTGATTTAAGAATGCTTGGTCAGAATGCTCTTTTATCCAATGTTTAACGAGTGTTAAGTCAGGCAAATGGCTAAACACGCCCCACCATCCTTCATTCGTGATTCATCGACCTAAGAAGCCACTCAGCCCAAATGAGAGGCCGGTTTAGTTTTTCTGGTAACTTGTAACGTTATCTAGCTTTAGAGAACAATTCTATACTAGAACATACCATGTCCCAACGCGAAGTCATACAGGCCTTCAATGCCTTACCCCCTAAACAAAAGTTTGCCATTGCTAAAAAAATACAGCGGCAAATGGCGGATGAACTCTTCGAGGATTTAGACGCCGAATTACCCGATATAGAGCTCTCAACGCAGGAAATTCAGAAAGAGATTAAAGCTTATCGCAATGCCCAAAAAAAGGAAGATTAGACTGGTGGTTGATGCGAACTGGTTTATATCCGCTTGCATTAGTCGAAACTCCCGCCAAACCCTCTACTATAAGATCCTGAAAAACACGCTCATACAGGTCTATTATTCGTCTGAATTGTTGACCGAGTTTGACGGAGTGATCACTCGTCGAAAGTTCTCAAAGGTGATCACGCCAAATCAAGTAGCTCGCTTTAAGGCATTTACTCTGCTTTATCTTCAAGAAGTCTCCCTTGTTGTGATTCCCCAATTGTCCCGTGATCCTAAGGATGATTATTTGCTGGCTATAACCGAAAGCTGTCAGGCTGATTTTTTAATTACGGGTGACAATGATCTATTGACGTTAGGCACTTATCAAAACACAACCATTGTGACGATGGGTCAATTTCTACAAATAATTACTTTTGTTAACTAACGCAGCCCTATAACCGATAATGCGTTTTGTTAGTACACAAACGTTCGCATACTCATTGCCAGAGGCTGAGCAAACGGATAGGGTTGGAAAGGGGATGAAAGGTATCCGCGACAATCAGTAACTTGCTGGCTAGCTTACTGAATACCCGATGAATGACCATATTGCCTTTCTGGACGAGTGGGGAAACAATGGCCTTGACTTCGCCAAGCAGGGCCGCACCGGAATGCCGGACCACGGCGTACCGGTTTCCACCCACTTTATCGTCACCGCCATCACCCTACGCAAAGAACAGATTCCTGAGGCTGAAACCCAATTAGAAGTCATTCGTAAACGCTTCTTTCAGACAGGGCCTATCACATCAGCCAACGTAGGCAGTGACGATAAACGCCGGATCTTGATCTTGAAGCAATTGCTTACCGTCCCTTTTCAGATTTTTGCGTTGGTGGTCGATAAACGAGAACTGCGCGGGGAAGGCTTCTACTACAAGGGCTCTTTCTATAAGTTCTTGCATGGGCTGGCCGACCGCGAACTGTACCGCAGTTTTCCTAACCTAGAACTGGTAGCCGATCGACACGGTGACGAGAACTTCATGCAAGGCTTCATTCAGTACGTCTACAATCGACACGTGCCTACGCTGTTTAACCAGGCTAGCTTTTGCTTTGTCAACAGCCAGGCTAGCTTGTTGGTCCAAACGGCGGATTTTATAGCGGGTACCTTAGCCCGTTGTTACGATGAAACGGTGCTGTCACCCGAACGAGCTAGTCTAGGCCAACTGCTGAGTGCCAAATTGCTTACCCTGAAATACTGGCCGGATGTATTTGCTCCGGTAGTCGCCCAAAGTGTACCGGACCAAGCCAATTACAATGCCGGTTTAGCCGAGTTGTGCGTGGGCTTGGGTCAGGACTTTTTGCATCGTAAGCTGGCGAGTCGTTCGCCCCAGGAGAGTGACCAAGTTACTTGCCTACAGTACTTGTTATTTCATTTCCGCCACGTTGATCCCACGCGCTACATATCGAGCCGGGAACTCATCGCTCATATCGAAGAACGGCGAGGTAATTTACCCAGCCTCCACTATTTCCAAACACGGGTGATTGCTCCGCTACGGGATGCAGGCGTCATCATAGCCAGCAGCACCAAAGGCTATAAGATCCCGTCGTGCGAGGGCGACCTGTATGATTTTATTAATCACAGTAATACCATCATTCTACCGCTGCTATCTCGGATCAGCAAATGCCGGGATCGAATCCGTTTAGCCACCGGGGGATCGATTGACCTTTTAGAGCGGGAAGAGTACGCGAATCTAAAAAAGTTGTTGGCCGATCCCGTACTGACTGAATTTGGTCGTACTGGGTAGAGGTTACAAACCAGGAACGACCATTTAAGCCTTGTAAAACTAACTCAGTGCCCACTTTTTTAACTACCCTACCAGAGCAAGTTGGACAAGTCGGGTGGCGGTAGGAGCGCGTATCCGCCGGGCATATGCGACTTATTGCGGTTGACAACTGGTAAAAAATGGGCTAGTTCAGGTTCAGCTCGAATTGGACGGTTAACGGAACGGTAGCACAGGAAGGTGCCATAAAACACACTCTTTTGCGGCTGGTGAACCCGTTCCGTTTAACCGTTCCGTGGTTTGGGTCATGTTAATGTTTGACTGAACGATTATTGGGGTTCTTGTTCCAACGGGGCGATTCTACACGTTAGTGAACTAATAGATTAGTTATGCCCCTTTTTAGGCAATTGGGGGTACATCATCATTTAGGAGTTCCTTTTTGATAAGTCAAACTACCCCCTTTAATTGCTTGTATTCGCAGATTATTCGGCCACATTTTCGACACCCTTTTTGATAACTCATTGACTGGCAGTGAATAACTACTGTAAACTACGAA
>JBBSTD010000178.1:0-7464 GCA_038236215.1 Cytophagales bacterium
CTGATGCGGCTGCGACGTTCGTGAGAATAGTTATAATAATTACTTACATGCAAAAAATAGTTACCGTCATAAAAAACCCCAATACGGGTTAATGTTGATGCTGAGGGCATGTTTTACCTAAAATTATATAGTTGTATAAATAAGAGAGAATACGCGAGAAAAAATCCTCTTTAGGGTTGGGTGATAATAGATAGTATGTACGGATATAGAAACAAAAAATCAGTATAAAGAAGCCTGTTTAATTCGTATGTAGGTGGGATAAAAGGAGCAATTGGGAATAGCGTAACAACTGCCTGTTGATTCACTTTTTACCATTGCTCAATAGAAGAAACCGAACGGCTAAACTTACTCGTAAACATAAACTAAGAACTAATCTGTACCAATGGCAATAGAAATAGTGCCAAATGCCAGCCCGCAAATTTAGTACTTTTTTATAAGCATCGCATCAGACATGTATCTTTGCGGCTTATTAAAGCCATTATGCAAAAAATTCTGTTTATCGACCGCGATGGTACGCTTATCCTAGAACCCCAGCCCGACCAGCAGGTTGATTCATTAGCCAAGCTCGACTATATCCCAAAAGCGATTTCGGCCATGCGCCGGATTGCCGAAGAAACCGATTACGACCTGGTGATGGTTACCAATCAGGACGGTCTGGGAACAGAGTCATTTCCTGAAGACACCTTCTGGCCTGCTCATAACAAAATGCTGGCCACGTTTGCCGGTGAAAACATTCATTTTTCAGCGGTCCACATCGACCGCCATTTCCCCCGCGACAACTCCCCTACCCGCAAGCCAGCTACCGGCATGCTTACCAGCTACTTTTCCGCCAACTACGACCTGGCAAACAGCTACGTAATTGGCGACCGACTGACCGATGTGCAGTTGGCCATTAACCTGGGGGCCAAAGCGATTCTTTTTCTTCCCCCCGGTGGGCTGGATACGGTACAAACAGCCGACATCGGCAGTCTGACCGAAGAGATGCAGCATGCCATTGCGCTCAAAACCGGCGATTGGGATAAAATTTATTCGTTTCTGCGGCTACCTGCCCGTATAGCCACTGTGGAGCGCAACACGAAGGAGACGAAAATTCAGGTTACCCTTAATCTGGATGGAACCGGCAAGGCCGATATTCACACGGGTGTCGGTTTTTTTGACCATATGCTGGATCAGGTGGCCAAACATTCGGGTGCTGACCTGACTATTCATGTTGATGGAGACCTGCACATCGACGAACACCACACCATTGAAGATACCGCCCTGGCCCTCGGCGAAGCCTATCGACACGCCCTCGGCGATAAGCGGGGTATTAGCCGCTACGGCTTTTTATTACCGATGGACGAAGCGCTGGCGCAGGTAGGCATCGACTTTTCGGGCCGCCCCTGGCTGGTTTGGAGCGCGGAATTCCGGCGCGAGAAAATTGGCGATATGCCCACCGAAATGTTCTTTCACTTCTTCAAATCATTTTCCGATACCGCACTTTGTAACCTGAATATTAAGGTAGATGGTGATAACGAACACCATAAAATAGAAGCTATCTTCAAAGCCTTCGCCAAAGCCATTAAAATGGCCATTCGGCGGGATATTAACGAACTGGACAACCTGCCCAGCACCAAAGGGGTTTTATAAAAAAACCGGTGAGATTTTGAGACCTTACAGGTTTAAACTCTTACTTTTGTACCTGAATTCAACTATACTTCGATATGGATTTATCAACACCTTTAACACTTCTATTCTACGCCGTTCTGCTGGCTGCTTCGTTTGTAACGGGCAAATGGCTGGAACGCAACGACCGCAAGTACTAGTCTTTGGTGAAGAGTTGATAGTGAAAAACAAAACGCGCTACTTGCAGTATTTTTCATTTTTCACTATCAATTCTTCATTACTATGCTCAGCACCCTAACCCGCTGGTTATTCAAAGTCTGGGGCTGGCGTATAGTCGGTCCGGTTCCAACCGTACCCAAAGCCATTTGGGTAGTAGCCCCCCATACTACCAACTGGGATTTCCCAATTGGCCTTGGTATTCGGCCTACCGTTCATATCTGGATTCAGTTTCTGGCCAAAAGCTCCCTGTTCACCTGGTACTCGGGCTGGCTTTTTCGGGCATTGGGCGGCAAGCCCGTATACCGTGATAAATCCAATAATCTGGTGGATGCCATGGCCGATGTATTTCAGCAACACGATACGCTGCACGTTTGCATTGCTCCCGAAGGCACCCGAAGCAATGTATCTTCCCTAAAAACAGGGTTTTACTACATTGCGCTCAAAGCGGGCGTTCCTCTTATTTTTGTTGGTTTCGACTGGCCCCGCAGGTTGGTATTGCTGAGCGAACCGCTCTATGCTACCGGTAACTACGCGGCCGACATGCTCCCTTTTTACCAGTTTTTTTCGCAGGTGCAGGGCGTAAAAAAAGACTGGCTGAAAAAGTGGGAAGAGACTGGCATCATTGACTAGCCAACCGGCCGTATTCAACTCAACCGGTCTTTGAAACTCTCGTAGCCGTACGATTTCACCAACTGGAACTCCCCGTTTTCTTTCCAGATACCAATGGACGGCAGATTCACGCCGTTGAAGGTGGTGGTTTTCACCATCGTGTAGTGAATCATGTCATCGAACACGATTTTACTCCCGATTTCAAGCGGCTTATCAAACGAATAATCCCCCATGAAATCACCGGCTAGGCAGGTCATGCCCCCAAGCCGGTAAGTTGGTTTGCCAGCAACGGGTTCATGGTATGAATCAAGGATTCGGGGCTTGTACGGCATTTCGAGCGTATCGGGCATATGAGCCGCAAACGACGTATCCAGAATAGCCACGTCAATGCCCTGACTATCAATCACGTCGAGGACGGTAGAAATCAGCACCCCCGTTTGCCAGGCGATGGCCGAACCAGGTTCCATAATAATATCCACGTTGTATTTCTGCCGGAACGTCATCAGCAATCCAATCAGGTGATTGGTATCGTAGCCTTCCCGCGTCATCAAATGACCACCCCCAAAATTGACCCACTTCGCTTGATGGAGCAAATCACCAAACCGACTTTCGAGTGCGTCGAGGGTGCGTTCCAGCGTGAAAGAATCGTTTTCGCAGAGGGTGTGGAAGTGAATACCCTCCAGCCCGTCGCGGAGCTGGTCCGGTAGCTGGTCGCGGGTGGCACCCAGCCGGGAGCCGGGAATGCAGGGATTGTACATCTCCGTGGCCACTTCGGAATACTGTGGATTAACCCGGATACCGCACGACACTTTCCCCACAGCCCGGCTACCGAACCGCTCCCACTGACTCCAGGAGTTGAATGTCAGGTGACTGCTACGCTCCACTACTTCGTCAAAAATATCATCCTGATAGGCTGGAATGTAAGCGTGCGCTTTCACGTCCATGTACTCGTTCACGAGCCTAATTTCATTGAGCGAACTGGCCGTGGCCCCGCTCAGGTATTCGCGCACCAGTGGAAACATACTGTACATCGAGAAGCCTTTCAGGGCCAGAATAATAGTCACCCCAGCCGCCTGCTGAACGGCATCAATCAGGGCAAGGTTTTGGCGGAGTTTGGCTTCTTCCAGCACAAAGCAGGGCGAAGGAATGGGTTCCGCTCCGGGGTACTGGTCGGTACGGTGTATATGGTCTGATAACGTCGTATTCATGCCGCAAAGGTACGGCAAATCAACCTATCGTTTCCTGGGCTTTGGATAGTCAACGCCGAAAAGAACGGGCAGGTTATACTTCACCCGTATCGGTCTACCCGACTGACTACCGGGTTTCCAGCGGGGCATGGCCTTGATAACGCGAACGGCTTCTTCATCGCAACCATAACCCAGACCTCTTAAAATGCAAGCATTGGTCAGTCTACCGTCGATTTCTACGACGAAAGACGTAAATACCCTGCCTTTTACACGGGCTTTTTGTGCTTCTGCCGGATACCGAACATTTCTCAGCATATACTCCTCCAAACCAGGAAATTCGGGTTGATGCTCTACGACAGTGTAGACGGTTGTGTCGGTTATAAACTGATGATATTCATCGGGTATGAATCCAGGATACGTATACGTCTGAGCTAAGGATGCCAGGGATACTAATGATAACAGACCAGTCAAGGTAAGTGCCTGGAGAAATGGTAATGGGCGAATAGGATAGTGAAAACACATATGCAGGGAAATGGAATTCAGCAAAAAGATGCAAAAAGGGCATATTTTCCACAACCGTTACTCCAGCGAGAACGAAATGGGCAAGTTGAACTTCACCCGCACCGCCCGGCCCGACTGCCTGCCGGGTTGCCAGCGGGGCATACTGGTAATTACCCGCCAGGCTTCCTCATCACAGCCAAACCCGATTCCTTTCAGCACCTGTACATCGGTCAGGCTGCCGTCTGTATTGACCACGAAGCTAACATATACCCGCCCCGAAACCCCGGCAGCAGCGGCCTGACGGGGGTAGTTCAGGTTTTTACTCAGAAAGTTTCGCAGACCATCCATCCCACCCGGGAAGGCTGGTTGCTGCTCAACTACAACGAATGGCTCATCCGTTTTGGGGGCTACCTCAAGGGCTTTTTCACGCACGGTTGGCGGGGATGCTTCGGGTGGGGCAATGATGGCTATGTCGCCGGTGCCTTCGGCGGTTTCAGTGCCGGAAGTAGCCTCCTGTAGTTGGTCTGTTGTGGGAGGCAGGACATCCACCACCACATCGGATTCGGGCATCACTACGGGGGGGAGGTTCCGAACGGTACTAACCGCAGGAGCAGGCTCAGCCGGGGGAACGGGAACGGATTGTTCGGCAGGCGGTTCGGCTACGTGCTGGAGTGTTACCTCCGTCATGGCCTGGCTGTTCGGGTTTAGTGAGTGCGGCCAGAAACGACTGTGCAGAATGGGCGCAGCGAGTCCAAGCAAAAATAGACCGATACCCAGCCAAAGAGCGCGGCTGAGCGTCGGTCTATACTGCTGGCGTAAGGCGAAAGCGCCGTAAGCCCGGTGGCGGGACTGAAAAATAATGTCGTCGTACGTGAAGGCAACCGGTTCGGGCGTGTTGTTCGGAAACATAGCGTTGTGGTTTTTAACGGTGGATGCCCGTTATCGCTACTTTCCACAAATGGCCTTAAAAACTGTCGTACTTCTGCACGAGTTGAATAGCATCGTTTTCCGTTTTGCCGCTCAGGTTATTTTGTTTCGCAAACGCCTTCAATTCATCGGCGTGAGCACCGAGGGCTTCGATAATTGACTTGTCAGAGAGTTTCACTTTTTCCAGCGTCTGGTCCGGTTTGAGGATATAGTAGGAAACAGCGTTTCTGAATTCGTCGTAACGTGTTCCATTCGAGTACGGATTCTTGTAATCGGCCGGTTTGAACGTTTTCAAAATCCGCTTCAACAGTGCCGATTTATTTTGATATAATACCAGAAAATAGCCTTGTTTCAGCACTTCGTCATCGGTTTTGGCCGTTGGAATGTGACGAAACGTGTACACCTGCCCATCGCTGTTTTTAAACTGAAATGATTTTACCTGATTGGTATTCACGATAATGGAGTCATTACCCGCCTGGGGCCGGAGTAAAATCAGGTATTGCCGGTACGCGTCGAATTTTATGGGTACCTCTTTATAATGCTGTCCGGCTACCATTTCAATCTGCCCTTTGTTCCATTCCGGCAGGAAATAAGGCGTTCCCCGAAGTCCCTCATACCGATGGTCGATGGTGTTAACCATCGTATTAACCCCTGCTCCTACCACCTGATTCATCGACTGATAGGTTTCGTAGCCATTGCGCCGGTCATTGGGATTAGAGGGCCGGATTGTACCGGCTTTGGTCGTATCGGTCTTTTGGGCAGACGCACTCAAAAAAATGAGTATGGCGGGGATAGTCAGGAACAGAAACTTCATGCGCTGTGGGATTATTGGAGAACAACGAAAACATGCGGTTTCCGGGGTTATGCTTATAACGAAAAATACTGCCTTGTAGTAAAGCAGGATTCTCGTTTTGTCTAAATTTTATCAGGCCGGGTACTCGTGCGAAAAGGTTGCATTCACCTGCTCATTCACCGGAAGCCCCTGTTTGTTCATTTGTTCAATAAACGGGTCGGGGTCAAGCTCTTCACAATTCCAGACCCCCGGTTTCATCCATACGCCGGTTAGCACAAGCATGGCCCCAATCATGGCCGGAACACCCGTTGTGTAGCTTACGGCCTGCCCGCGTACCTCACGGTAGGTTTCGGCATGGTCGCAGTTGTTCCAGATGAAGTAGGTACGCTCTTCGCCGTCTTTCACGCCTTTAATCTGGCAACCAATGCTGGTTTGCCCCGTATAGTTTTCGCCGAGGGAATCGGGAGCGGGCAGCACTGCTTTCAGAAACTCAAGCGGCACAATGTCCATTCCCTTGAATTTTACCGGGGCGATGCGGGTCATACCCACGTTTTGTAGCACGTCCAGGTGCGTCAGATAGGCCTGTCCGAAGGTCATCCAGAAACGCGCCCGCTTCAGCGTCGGGAAGTTCTTTACCAGTGATTCCAGTTCTTCGTGGTACAGTACGTACGACTCCCGTTCGCCAATGCCGGGGTAGTCGATGGGTTTGTGGATGCTCATGGCCGGAATTTCGATCCATTCGCCATTTTCCCAGTAGCGGCCCGGCTGGGTGATTTCCCGGATGTTGATTTCGGGGTTGAAATTGGTAGCGAATGCTTTGCCGTGATCCCCGGCATTGCAATCCACAATATCCAGATAATCCATCCGGTCGAAGTGGTGTTTGGCGGCATAGGCCGTAAATACCTGCGTAGCACCGGGGTCGAAACCACAGCCCAGCAGGGCCATCAGTCCCGCCTGTTCAAAGCGCTCTTTGTAAGCCCACTGCCAGCTATATTCGAATTTAGCAACGTCTTTCGGTTCATAATTGGCAGTATCCATGTAGTGAACACCCGCTTCCAGACAGGCATCCATAATGGGCAGGTCCTGATACGGCAACGCCACATTGATTACCAGTTCCGGATTGAATGAATTGATCAGGGCCACCATGTCGGGAACCAGATCGGCATCGACCTGTTCGGTTTGAATGGTTACCCCGTGCATTTCCCTGATTTCGGCCGCAATCCGGTCGCACTTTGCTTTGGTACGGCTGGCCAGCATAATGGACGTAAAAACGTCGCTGTTCATAGCGCATTTATGCGCCACAACGCTGCCTACACCACCGGCTCCAATAATGAGCACCTTTGCCATCTGTCTGAATTTAGTTGATTGAGTATTTTTTTACCGATGGCAAAGATAGGCAAAGTCGGGCACCAGCTATGGCATACAGTTGATTTCTGATGGGGTATAGCGAAGAACGAAAAGGGGGCAGTTATTCAACAAATACTTAGAGTATGTTTGGGAATTTTATTTGGCCAATCTGTTGAGTAAAATAGAAATGAAGGCAATTTGGAGCATTGCTTCCGAACTTTCTATTGTTTTCTCCACATCTCGGAACAACCGACGACGGAAATTGAGCCAGCCAAA
>JBBSTD010000179.1:0-7135 GCA_038236215.1 Cytophagales bacterium
CCCCGTCTTTCGCTCCACGAAAAAAGGCACCGACCCCGGTGCTTTTTTCGTAAATGCCGGGATGGTGGAATTGGTAGACACGCCGGACTTAAAATCCTGTGGGCCACAAGCCCGTGCGGGTTCGACTCCCGCTCCTGGTACTTAAAGCCCTCACAAATGCCTGTTAATAAGGTGGTTGTGAGGGTTTTTATTTACTGATGCGGCAATTTTATAAGATTTCCTGACGACAAAAAAGCCTTGCCATATAGTGTATGACAAGGCTTTTATCGTTTAAAAGAAGAACGTTTTAGCTAAGTGCCTTTTCCGTTTCTACTTCCTTAACCTGATTTACGTATTTCTTCAGGAAATCTTTTTTGTTATCCCGGTAAGAGGAAACCATACCCATCTTGTATAAGCCAAGGATGTAAAGCCAGGCAAAATCTAACTGCATTGGAAGAAAACCGGCACGGGCACTACTTGGATAGAGGTGGTGGTTGTTATGCCATTCCCCAGAGAAAATGCCGGGCCGCGTCTGATTGATGGACAGGTTCCGACGGTCGAAGTCGATGCCATCTACGTGTTTTTCCTCGCCTTTACCGTGGCCGGTATAGTTGAATAAACGGACCAAAACGAACCAGAACAGCGCACCGGTAAATAAGCCACAGGCCAGCGCAGGGCCACCAATCAGGTAGAACATGGTGAACCAAAACGACCAGTTCAGCAACCACAGACCAATGGTATAGTAAGGCGAAGCAATAGAACCCCAGGTCAGATAAGCCTTGTAACTATTGATCCAGATACCCGTATGTTTCATGAAACTGGCTGCTTTCGTGTATTCCTCTTCCGTCAGATTTTTGGCGATACTCTGATGGTTTACATCCGATAACATGCAGTACATCAGGCCTCCGCTAGCATTGTAAGGGTCACCCGGCTGATCGGATTTTGAATGGTGTACGTGGTGCGATACAACATAAATTTCCTCTGGAAACGTCTTCAGTACCAGATTCTGGGTGATGAATCGCCAGATGGGGTGGCTGAAGGTGAAGGCTTTGTGCGTGCTGTACCGATGAAACCAGATGGTTGCATGGGTACTCATAATCATAATGCTATACAGGAAGGAAACCAGGAATAGCGGAATAGTGAAGTACTTGAAGAAAGCCAGTAGAAAGAATGGGACCAGGCAAACGGCCATCAACCAACTTACAGCGGAGATCCAGTTTCTCTTATCTGCGACTATGTTGACTCGTGAAAAAGCTTCCTTGAAAAGTTGTCTGGTCGTGGGAATGATTAATTCACCTTTCTCATTGCTCCAGCCGTAAGACGGTTCTTGAAGCACATTGTCAATAAATGCCATATAGGAAAGTTACGTACAGTGTTTAAACGTAGATGTGTAAGTAACGGTATAAAAAGCATATTACCAAATTGTAATCTGCTTGATACGCTGCTTATTTCACCACACGTCCTTGACTATACTCTTTGTGCGGGAATATGTTTTTTTACTATTCCCGGTCACTCGAACTGAAACGCAATGTAGGTGCAGCTCCCCTTACTCGTGTTCTGAAGCGCGTGGGGAACGTTGGACTCCAGGAAAATAAGGTCACCGACAGTGGCCGGGAAGAGTTTCCCGTCAATACTTTCCTGCGACGATTTATCGATCATGAGCAGAAATTCTGCGGCCCGATGGGTGTGCGGTGGATGGCTCCATAATCCCTCATTGAGTGTAGTTACGTGCATCTCGAACCGCTTGGTCATGGCCGTCGGGCGGTCGAACATTCGGCGGATGCCTCCCTTATCGTGCGGTTGAAAAGGTACATCGTTCCAGTCGACCCAGAAAGAGCCCCCCGCTTTTTGGCCCCGTTCCAGATTGGTCGGTTCTTTGGACTGGTAGCGCATCACGTAATAGGTGACGGGCGTATCTTCTTCATTTGTGAAGCCATGTTCGTCGCCCGGTGCCATGAGGGCAACACTACCCGCGCCCAGCGTTTTTGTTTTGCCCGCTATGGTTACGGTGAGTTTGCCTTCTTTTATAATGATGAGTTCCTCGTCGTCATGTTTGTGGGCCGGATGTGGAGCTTGATGCGGCATAACGGTAGTAGCGTGAACCTTGAGGTGGCTAAAATCACGGGTGCTTCCTTCCAGCAACACCCGCTGTTCCGAAGCCTCTTTTTTAACGACAGGTGCATCGGCCCATACATAGGTTCGGGACTTGATAGCCTGGGCTACCACCTGATGCGCAGTTAGGTAGAGAACGACGATGAAAGCGAAGCGGAAAAGCATGATGATACCTGTTGTGTAATTCTATAAGGCAGCGACGATAACCAATTACTGCCAGTTTGCTGAAAACAGGCAGGGATTGGCAAAAGCACCGTAGCATCGGACCATAACCTTTCGGCTGGATGACGGTTATTCTGGTTCATCATAAAGGCAATTGGTATGCACATATCGTGGCAAAAGAAAGCTGTTTTGTGGACAATGGCGGGCGTAGGTGCCTGGGCAGGTATAAAAGCGGGTTTGGCCAGAAAACGGGTAATTGATTTCCGGGGCAAGACGGTTGTTATTACGGGTGGTTCGCGCGGTCTGGGACTCGAAATAGCCCGGTTGCTGGCGCAGGAGGGGGCTAATCTGGCCCTGTGTGCCCGCGATGCCGATGAGCTGGACCGCGCCCGCCATGAATTACAAACCTATGGCGTATCGGTCTATACGCAACCCTGTGATCTAACCGATAAAGCGCAGATTGATCACTTCATCGCCCATGTTCAGCAAGTGTTCGGGCCGATTGACGTGCTCATTAACAATGCGGGTATTATTCTGGTAACGCCCTACGCAAACGCGACGGAGGCTGATTTCAGAGAGTCGATGGACACAAATTTCTGGGCTGCTTTTCACATGGTCAATGCGGTACTGCCCAGTATGCGGTTGCGAAAACAGGGGCGTATTGTTAACATTGCTTCTATCGGTGGCAAGGTTGCCGTTCCCCACCTGTCGCCGTATTCAACCAGTAAATTTGCGCTGGTGGGGTATTCGGAGGGACTACGCGCCGAACTGCTACAGGATGGTATTTTTGTTACGACCATCTGCCCCGGCCTGATGCGAACGGGAAGCCCGCGCAACGCACTCGTCAAAGGGCAGCACGAGAAAGAATATGCCGCGTTCAAAATCAGCGATTCAATTCCGCTGCTCACGATTAGTTCGGAGAATGCGGCCCGGCAGGTTGTGGAAGCCTGTCGCAATGGGCAGGCTGAGCGGGTTCTCTCCTTACCTGCAAAGATAGGGGCCACAGTTCAGGGAGTTGCGCCCAATCTGTTGGCTGAGGTAGTCGCCATTGTTGCGCGTCTGCTCCCTGCACCGGGTGGCATTGACGAAGGGAGACGCATGGGTAAGGATAGCGAATCTGCCTTGTCGGAGTCCGTGCTGACCAAGCTCACCGATGAAGCAGCCGAACGGAACAACGAAAACACCAATTGACTAATAACGGGCAAAACGCGCAACGCCCATGACGACAGTTTATACGGGCGTTATGATAGCAGCGCGTTTTGCCGGACGCGGTCAACTATAATCGGCAATCGAATGTTGACCAATCGTACCGCTTTAAACTACCCGTATGTCGTCCCTATTTTCCCCTTTATCCATTCGTACCATTCAGCTTAAAAATCGTATTGTTGTTTCTCCCATGTGCCAGTATTCCAGCGAAGATGGTTTTTCCACCGACTGGCATTTAGTGCATCTGGGTAGTCGGGCGGTAGGCGGAGCAGGTTTGATTTTTACCGAGGCTACAGCGGTATCTGCCGAAGGACGTATCACGCCCGAAGACCTGGGTATCTGGAAAGAGGCTCATATCGAGGGACTGCAACGAATAACCCGATTTATCCGGCAGAATGGTTCTGTACCGGGTATGCAGTTGGCACATGCCGGTCGTAAAGCCAGCCATCGCCGACCCTGGGAGGGCGGTAATCTTATTTTGCCGACGGATGAACGGGGCTGGCAAACGGTAGGGCCGAGTGCTGTTTCGTTTCAGGGAACTGGCCCGGAACCAATGGTCTTAACGGCCGAAGGCATCGAAAAAGTGCTTACTGATTTCCAAATGGCGGCACAGCGTGCGCTGACGGCGGGTTTTCAGGTTCTGGAAATTCATGCCGCGCACGGCTATTTGTTGCACGAGTTTCTATCGCCCCTCAGCAATCAGCGAACGGATGCCTATGGCGGTTCGTTCACCAATCGTGTCCGGCTGTTGCTGGAGACTGTTGAACGTGTTCAAATCGTATGGCCGTCGGAACTACCTCTTTTTGTACGTATATCCGCCACCGACTGGACGGAGGGTGGCTGGACGATTGATGATTCGGTGATGCTGGCTGGTATCTTGAAAGACAAAGGCGTTGATGTAGTAGACTGCTCAACAGGCGGTAATGTGGCAACGGCTAAAATTCCGGTGAAACCCGGTTACCAGGTGTCCTTTTCCGAACGCATCAGGAAAGAAACCGGAATTATGACTGCCGCCGTGGGCCTTATTACATCACCCGAACAGGCAAACGCCATTTTGTCCAGCGGGCAGGCCGACCTCGTTTTGCTGGCCAGAGAATTTCTGCGCGACCCCTACTTCCCGCTTCATGCTGCCCAGGCAACCGGTGCCGCAACGGCCTGGCCGGTTCAGTACGAGCGGGCCAGGCCCCGATGAATGAATGACTAGCCAGTCGGATTTTAAACATTTTCCCGGCTGAGCGAGTAAGTACTATTATTCTTGCCACTTAGTTAATAAGTTGGTGTTTAGTATCCGGTTAAATGAGTTGCCGGAAGAAAACCATTCCATCTATTAATCGATAAATACTATGCGTTGGTTAGGAGGCCGTGAAAGTGACAATGTCGATGACCGCCGGGGTAGCAGTGGCGGTGGCGGGATGCTGGTTGGCGGTGGTATCGGCACCGTAGTGGTAGCCATCATTGTGATGCTCCTGGGTGGCGACCCGTCGGAAATTCTTAATCAGAGTTCCCCAGATCAGGCAACATCGCAACAGGCCCCAACAGGTCCGCAGGCCGATGATGCTGCTGCTCATTTTACCCGTAAAGTGCTGGCTAGTACGGAAGATGTCTGGACTAAACTATTTGCCGAACAGGGTTCGCAGTACCGGAAGCCAACGCTGGTGATGTTCCGGGGCGCTACATCGTCGGGCTGTGGTACCGCCCAGCAGGCTATGGGGCCTTTTTACTGCCCTCTCGACCAGAAAGTATACATCGACTTGTCGTTTTATGATGAACTGGCCCGACGCTTTAATGCCCCCGGCGATTTTGCCATGGCCTACGTGGTAGCCCACGAAATTGGTCACCATGTGCAAAAGCAACTGGGGATTATGGACAAAACGGATCAGCTACGCCAGCAGATGAGCAAGCAGGAATACAACCGGGTATCGGTACGGCTGGAACTACAGGCCGACTTTTTTGCGGGGGTTTGGGCACACCATGCACAAGGACAGAGCATGGCCCTCAGTGACAGTGACGTTGAGTCGGCTCTGACGGCCGCTAACGCCATTGGGGACGACAAAATTCAGCAGGAAACGCAGGGGCGGGTAGTGCCCGATGCGTTCACGCACGGTACTTCGGCCCAGCGGGTATACTGGTTCAAGAAGGGACTTAAAACCGGTGATCTTAGCCAGGGGGATACCTTCAATAGCCGCGAGGATTCCAATTTATAGTAATCTGGCTTAGGATATATGCATACAGGACGGAGCTGATGAGGCTCCGTTTTTGTGTTTTGGGTAGGTTGAATCCATTTGCCTAATAGAGTAGTCGCCTATGCTGCTGGTCTTTTTTCCCCAACCTGCCTAATGCATTAACGTATGACTGTACCGGGTTTCTACAAAATACTCTTTCAGGCAACTGGCTACACGCTGGGTATGCTATTAGTTTGGATTGGTCTGGATATGTTTGTTGGAGGAGGTTTCTGGGCAGGCATGCAGGTAAGCCAATCGGCACTGACGGTTGAGTACTGCGAGTTCAATCGGGTGACCCGGTTTTTCCACCAGCCGATGAACACCTACTCAAACCTGGCTTACTTTTTCTGGGGTGTCCTTACTCTACTAATCGCCCGGCATGACCATCAAACCCAGGATAAGCCCGGGCAGAACAGGCTCGAAAAATTCCCGTTGATTTCGGCTTTAATGGGTGTCTGCTTCATCTATCTGAGCGTCGGTAGTGCGTTTTTTCACGCATCCCTAACGTATGCCGGACAGCGTGTCGACATGAATGGAACGTACGGTATTATGATTACACTGTCGGGCATTGCGCTCTACCATGTTTTGTATAAAATCAGACTCGTTGGCATACAAAAAATCGGTTGGGTAGTAGGCCTGGTAGCTGTTATCGGAGCGTTTTATTGGGTGGCACTTATAGTATCCAGTTCGCTGTTGGTACCGGCTCTAATTCTGTTTCTGAACGGGTTGATGGCCATAAACTATATTCAGTTCAGAAAAGAACGTTCTCTGGGCCTGATTATCATGAGCCTGGTATTGATCGTGGCCGCTATAAAAATACGAACGCTGGATGTGCAGAAGGTAGGTTGTGACCCTCATTCGTTCATTCAGGGGCACGCCATCTGGCATTTCCTAACCGCGTTGAGCAGTTTTTGCAGTTACGCTTTCTTTCGCTTCGGTGGCGCTACAAGGCGGTTTTAATAGGCTAATCATACCTGGGGCGCCTTTGCTGTTTCGTACGGCGACGGCCGACTGTAAAATCCGTCATCTTGGTTATATTTCATCGGTTTACCGCTTCTTAGCACGAGTCAGCTATAGAACAGGCAAGCAGTGAAAGCAGGCTTTATTTATTTCGGGTAACGGGAGCAGGTCGTAGCAGATTATTAAGTAGAGTTTGAGCCAGCCACAGGCTTAAAGCGATCCTGAATTTGTTGGAAACGAGGACTTACGTTGGGAAATCGGTATAATCAGTTGCTTTTTCCCGGAAAGCAGCTAGACTGTTTGTTAACATAATTGCTACTTAAGTACTCAGACAAATTTATTTATGTAATGTATTAGAAGCTGTTTGAGTTAGTAAAAGGCGTGTCTGACGGTACGCCTGATGTGGGCAATCCAAATGAAACTTTGAGCTGACAGAATCGTTCGTTCGTAGTCTTTGGCCAACCTGCGATTATTACTTAACCAGCTAATCGTGC
>JBBSTD010000180.1:0-7062 GCA_038236215.1 Cytophagales bacterium
CAATAATTACATTAGCTTGACTTTAGCCTTAGCTTGAGCAGCATAAGGCTAAAGTCAAGCTAAGAATTAATGCAAATACTGACAAAATGAGAACTCTAACATTTGGAATGAACGTCAGCATAGATGGCTATTGTGACCACACTATTTTCAATCCCAGTGACGAGCTGCATGATTACTTCACAACGATGATGAATGATGTTGATCTACTATTTTTAGGCCGTGTCATGTATCAACTCATGTTTCCTTATTGGGCCGATGTGGCAAAAAATCAATCCGGCACAGAAGATGAAAACAGATTTAGCGAAAGACTTACGGCTATTGATAGAGTAGTTGTATCACGATCATTAGACCAGGTGGATGGTACTACGCGAATTATTCGTAGCAACCCGGCAGAAGAACTCCTAAAACTGAAGCAGCAACCCGGCAAAAAAATTTCAATAGACAGTATAAGTTTGCTTCCGGAGTTGATAGCAGTAGGTCTTATCGATGAATTTCATTTGGTTGTCCATCCGGTGCTTGTGGGAAAAGGAAGACGGTTGATAGATAACAGCAGCCTTCAGGAAAAGCTTAATTTAAAGCTGGTTGATACGATAATTTTCAAATCCGGCTGTGTGGCACTTCACTACTTGAAACAGTGACGGAAAGATTTACGACAATACATCAGAACTGGGTAAAACGGTTGGTCTTGATAACAAGTTAGCCCGAACGATTTTTCGGAAGGAATGAAATAAACGGTATACCCCTCAATGAACCCATTTTCTTTGCTACGAATCCTGCTTCTGGGGCTGCTTTGCTCCGCTGGTGGGCAAACGCCTGCCCTGAGCCAGCAACCGAAGCTCGTGCCTTTCAACTTGGGTCTTGTCCAGACCATTCAGTCGAGTGTATTGGCTGAAACCAGAACGCTTAACATCTATTTGCCCGACGGCTATTCGGCAGACTCAGCTACGACCTATCCTGTTGTGTACTTGCTGGATGGCTCGGCCAACGAAGACTTTATCCATATTGCTGGTATCGTTCAATTTTTAACGATGATCGAAGCCATACCCAAATCCATTCTGGTCGGTATTGCCAACGTTGACAGACGGCGTGATTTTACATTTCCTACCCGGATTGCCCAGGATAAAAAAGACTTTCCCACTACGGGTAGTTCGGCGAAATTTATGGATTTTCTGGAAACGGAATTACAACCCTTCATTCAGCGAACCTACCGGACCAATGGAATCAGAACCCTCATCGGCCAATCATTAGGCGGCCTTCTGGCCGTTGAGGTATTGCTGAAGAAACCCACGCTCTTCGACAACTATATGATTGTAAGTCCCAGCCTGTGGTGGGATAATGAATCGTTATTGACCACTGCTCACGAATTACTGGCGAGGCAGGGCGACTGGAAGACCAGCGTTTATGTGTGCGTGGGAGCCGAAGGAAAACAAATGGAAGCCGATGCCAATCGATTACTCAGCCTACTTCAGGCTACCAGTAAAAAGGGGTTGAGCGCCCGGTTGCTGATTCTACCAAATGAGAATCACCTGACCATTCTTCACAATGCTGTTTATCAGAGCTTTGGTGTACTTTACCCCCAAAAATAATGTAAACTGATGATTTTCAGGGACGATAAAATCCGTTAGAATTGCTTTCCAGCCCCTTTCTCATTTACTGAATTTTTTTAAACTAATCTCGATGCTAATACCAAAACGTCTTTCCCGTAACGGAACGGGTTTATTCCGTTGGATCTACTATGAAAGTTACCTCTCCTATACCACCGCATCAGATCGCTGAGTTGGTGCATCGAATCCTGGTCATCGAAAATGTTCGGGTAATAACCCCGTTCGTATTGCCCCTTTACGCAAACGGCTCGCCAACCTTAGTCTTTCAAACCGCAAAGGGGCAAATCAAAAGCCATTCAACTCACATAACCCTATTTGGCCAAACGCTACGTCCCGAAACGCTGACTTTACAGGAGAATTTTACGCTAATCGCCTATTTTTTTAAACCCTTTACAGTAGGCTCCATATTTGGTGTTGCTGCCCGGGAACTGACCGACAATCCAGTTGAGTTGAGTTTATTGGAATCAATCAGAGTAGGCACCTTAAACGAACAGTTACTGAATGCCCCGTCAACGTGGGCCATGCTGACCTTGATTGACCAATACATTTATAGTTTACTGGTTCGGGCCAAGACGGATTGGAGTCGGCTACAATTTGCTACGGATGCTATCGTGGAAAACCCAGATCCAGCCATCCTGCAATCGGTGCAGAATAAACTCTGTTTGACCGAACGAACCTTTCAGCGCATGTTTGAGCACCATATTGGCATTTCACCGAACCAATACCGCCGGATTTGTCAATTCAATTCGGCCTTCCAGCAATTACAGCAACGACAGTTTAAAAGTCTATCTGACATTGCCTTCGAGAATGGGTATACCGACCAAAGCCACTACCTACGGTCATTTAAGGAGTTCACGGGTATCAGACCGACCGACTATCTAAAATTAGGCAGGCTCTGATAGACTACGCTTTGTCGGTTTCATTCTATTTCCGGGCTTGCCTTCCTTCCATCTTTGTGCTATAATTAATTTTCAGTATTTAAAAAATCGACTAACATGACGAATCCAATTTATCCCTGCTTATGGTTTGACGGACAAGCGCAGGCAGCAGCAAAGTTCTATTGTTCAATTTTCAAGAACTCAAAAATTACCGCTGATAATTCTGTAGCAGTATCTTTTGAATTAAACGGTCAGAAATTTATGGGACTCAACGGGGGCCCGGAATTCAAGTTCAACGAAGCCGTTTCGTTTGTTATTGATTGTGAAACCCAGCAGGAAATTGACTACTACTGGGAAAAACTAACGTTAGATGGTGGGAAAGAAGGTCGTTGTGGCTGGTTAAAAGACAAGTTTAATGTTTCCTGGCAGGTTGTCCCAACCAGTTTGGCCAAGCTATTGAGTGACCCCAGTAAAGCCCAACGTGTAGTTCATGCGTACATGAAAATGAATAAGTTTGACATTCATGCACTGGAGAAAGCCTAAGGAAGACACATATGGAATGAACTACTATTCAAATCAGTAGAATGCCACAGCATAATATGAAACAGGCTAGACATATTTATGTAAATCGTGTTTTCGTTGAGTAGAGGCTCTCAATAAAATCTCGTTGGGTACTGTTTAGGGTTATAGTCAGTAATTTAATTTAGTTGGCGACAATGCCTGCTCGTAGGCCTTACTACCAAGCAGATGATAGTCCATCTAGAAGTATACCCTCTATAATAGTTAATCTAAAACAGGGTAAGAAACGCATAGAGGAGCAAACAATCTGTAGGGTATTTTTTAACCCATGATTAGCTTAGTAATGATTGGTACACTAGTCTAACTGATGGATTTAATACTGGTTCATACAAAAAAGCCGTTTCCCAATGTGGAAACGGCTTACGCATCATCTTAATCTAAATTTAGTCTAACTTTATTTTATTGACGCTTCGATCCGTATTAGTCGAATCATGAGTTTTGGACTTATCCAGATTCAAAACTGAATGATAGGTTGGGAAGTCCACTCAATTGGTTGCAAACGAGTAACATTAAATGGTTAAAAGGATAACGGGCATCGGCCTGATAGACAGCGCGTCCGGATTGGGCTGCTGGGCATGTCCCTTACACTGCACAAACGGTATTGGTCAACTTATGGTCTGACATTTGGCCGTCAGTCATAAAACATGCAAAATAACTCCTGAGCAGAAAGCATATTTACAATGAACCAACATTTTTTTCAATATTCAGTTAGTCGGCGAATACCAGTGATAGAGTCGTTCTGCGGGTAAGGAGCAAACTAAATTTCAAGTAGCCACAAAGTTCCGTTGCCATTAATGAACAACTGACCCATCGTCCGACAACAGATTCAGACATATATTCGGGTAGTCAGGGAACTCTCCAGCAACGGGATTGACAATTACTCTCATACTATTAACTTTCCTTCAATCAACAACACCCGATTGATTGAGTCGTTTTTGAGGTGCAGATACTGTCTGCGTTGTGGATCGTCTCGGTAGGCCTGAAAGTCGGTTTCGGTTGGAAATGTCACTATGTGCAGTTCGTAGGGGTAACCTAGGGTCGTTGTTACGACCGATGGTTTTGGGGGCCGGACCCGGTAGACCAATTCGCCCCCGAAGCGTTGGAGCAGCGGCAGAACTTGATCCTCGAAGGCATGAAATATACCTTCTTGCCCTTCTTTGACGAATAAAATCTGGGTGTAGTAAGTCATCATTCAGGTAGTTGAATAATCATTAATAATTTCGCGGATTCACATTTGCAGTGCATAAAGCTTGTTCTGGGCAAATTCAGCCGGGCTTAGATAACCCAAACTTTTGCGAGGTCGTTGGTTAAGTTGTTCTTCAATCCAAAATACATCAGTAGGACGGACGATACTAATCGGACAAGCTTTGGGAATGTACTGGGGGATCAATCCATTCGTATTCTCATTGAGTCCGCGCTCCCAACTGTGATAGGGATGAGCAAAGTAGGTAGCCGCCCCGAGTTGCGTGCCGATTAGTTCATGACAGACAATTCCAGACCATTGTCAAAGGTGATTGTCTTAACAGGTAAGCCACTTAGGCAAAAGGTTTTAATGGACGCCTTAGTCAAAGCACGAGCGTTTTTGGAGGTTAATTTAACAATAAGTACGTGTACTTGTTCAGACGCTCGACCAAGGTTAGCAGTACGCCATCGTGACCTTTACCGATCACCATATCCACCCGCGCGGGCGGCCCCGTCCCAATGGCCCATTTCGGTATTGGTTTCTACAATGGGCGGTCTGTGGTCGATACTGACCCGGTTGGGAATCAGTTGTCGCTTGGCGGGCTTACCCCTCTTATTATAATGCTTCCGGTGTCGAAGGCGTAGATATTGCACAAGTGACTCATGATCAGAATTTTGCTTAACTACCGATTGCTGATATTGGTAGATATAGCGGTAAACAGTTTCGTGATGAAGTCGCGTTTGAGTTGGCTGGCGTTGCAGTTTCCCACAGATTTGTTCGGGCGAGAGCCGACATCGGAGTCGGGCTATGACAGTAGTCAACAGGGAGCCTTTGAGTTTGTAAGGCGTTCGCTTTTGGGCTGTAGCTGCCCGTTGCTGGGCCTGTTAGGCATCATATTCTTGCTTAGGGTGGTGTTGGCGGTATTTGGCTAGTTCTCGACTGACCGTACTCTGACTAATACCAATCTGTTGAGCGATCTCGTCTTGGGTCTTATGTTGGTGACGAAGTGTTTGAATGTGGTATCTTTGGGCTAAGGTCAGCCGTTTATAGTTTGCAATAGATTTGGTTGGAGTAGTTACCCCAAAGCAACAGGAGAATCTAATGAGCGGCTGACTTTTGTTAGTTCAGGACACTTGTGCTGGTCGCTCAAACATACAAAAGGGAAGAAAAAGTGATATGCACTGCAAATGCGAATTCAAGTTTTAATTGGTTAAAAGCTATCCGTCAGAGTTTGCAAGTCGATCAAACATTTGAGTTTGTCCACATAGTTAGTCGGTCGCAACAGCTTTTCGTTCCCTCGGATGCGCTTTCGGCGCCAGCCACGCTTTCTAAAAAGCGTTGGAGGGTTTTATGGCTGAGTGGCCCCGTGCCGGGCATGACGGGTTACAGGTAACTCAACCACCAGAATTTATGATTGGCTTTATAGCGGCTAAACCATTGGCAGGGTTTATACATCATTGCCACAACACTCAGCCACACTATATAAACTGCTCCCAGCGAAATACCACTGGAAACCTCCTTCAGCCGCCCAAATGACCCGCTCGCGAAATCCAAGTCAGACCAATGAGAACCCTGAATTAGCAGTATAGCCACCAACACCGTATGAATGAGGTAAAAGTGAACCACGAAATAAAACAGGGGGACCCGCCCATAGGTACTGATGATATCGGTCAGTCGATTACGCTGTTGGCCAGCAGTCCCCAGGAGAATAAACATGCAGCCCAGGGTAATTAGACAAAATAAAAGGGAGGGCGGGTATTTGGTGATGTTCATAAAGGACAGGAACGTGTACATAATTGTTGGCTGAGCCAACCAGGGCGCAGGATCACCATAGGCGTTGAGCCAGCGCAGCCCAATAAAAAGCAGCATACAACCGAAACCAATTTTAAGAAAAAGGCGAATGCGGCTTTTTTCAGTCAAAGTAAAAAATTTACCTCCGGCAAAACCAGCGAGTAAAATTCCAAGCCAGGGAATGGGTGGGTATGCCATGACAAAAACCCGACTTGACCCAATGGAGTTAACCGTCAGGTTGAAGAATGGAGACAAAGCCAACTGAGCAGCAGAATCTTTTTCAAATGGTATTAGTGGAAACAGATCGTGCAACAAGAGGATGCTCAAGCCAATGGTCCCAATTGCAACCAGGGATAGGTTGAGCAGGAGTGAAAGCACAATAAAGCCAACGCCAATCGTGGCGACTACCTCAAAAAGTAATGTGTGGAATCCGAGATCAAAAAATAAGCCTAAATTAACCAGGGTGAATTCTAACAATACAAGCCAAAGACCCCTCTTCATAAGGAACTCACGACTTTGACCCATGTTGTTTCGCTTCTCAACAACGATAAAAGCAGACGTACCGGCCAAAAATACAAAGATGGGCGCACACAGATAGGTAATCCAGCGGGTAAAGAATAACAGCGGGGTGGTCGTCGCCAGATTCGTTGGACTTTGGGCGATCGAATCTACGTGCATCAGGTCACGCACATGGTCCAGCGCCATAATGATCATGACGACTCCCCGAATAAAATCGATGCTGTAGATTCGCTTCAACGTAGTGGCTGCTTATGAAGGTTAGTTTTGAGGGCAAAATTTGTATAGTTTATTGCGCAGAGTCGCCTAATGGAACAGGGCTTTCTTATAAAAATGCCGTAGGCATGAAATCTTTGTAGAAACGAGTTGTTAAGCTCCCTTAGAACTCCGTAGGAGTGACATAATAAGACGGAGATGCCACTCCTACGGAGTTTTAAAGAGCGTGTAAACGGTCTATTTTCTACAAAGATGACACCTCTACGAGGTTTTGAGTTTTTATAAGAAAGCCCTG
>JBBSTD010000181.1:0-7015 GCA_038236215.1 Cytophagales bacterium
CGCGCTGGTCCGGGCGCACCTGGGCATAGAGACCCAGCGACAGTGGAGTGATAAAGCCATTGCTCGGACAACGCCCGTCTTGTTGGGCTTGTTTTCGCTGGTTACGCTGTTGGCCAATTTGTTCGAGCAACAGGGCTTGTTGGTTGTTCAAGCGAATAGTTGGTATGTCAAGCACTACCCAACCTTTAGCGATGCAATCGCCTGTGTGCGAACGTATTTATGGCGGGAAACGAATTTTTGCACATCCACTTCAGAGATTATACACGTAAAAATGAGCCAACACCAGTACCAGCTATGGCAGAGTGCCTTAGCTTGGGCCGCGTAGGGCTAAAGTCAAGATTAGTGATTTGTTTCACCGGGCATTTCCGGATAGCCCGGCTCATCCAGAAATTGGGCCGACACACTATCGCCGAGGTGTTTCCAATCCTGTAGTATCCACACGACCTTCTTGTCGGGCGTAATTTCGATAGCCTGCGGTATTTTGGCGTCACAGAACCGGGTAAACACCACCGTGTTGCCATTTGATAAGCGCTCGCAGTTTTGGGTTGCGGTTACCTTACCCAGGTTCGGCGCCAGTGTATCCAGTTGGCTCTGGATGTCGGCAATAGAAACCTGCCAGACAATATCGCCCGCTTTGTTAATTTCTACCGATGTCATAGCGGCTTCCCGTTGAAAGAGATAATTACCATTCTTGAGCGGCACCCCGCCCCACATGGAACCCGGATTGTGGGTCCAGATCAGGTTGAAATCTCTATCGTATTCATAGAACGTATGACTACCCAGGGTGCCAGCCACATACGTGCCTTTATTCGTCATACGGAACCGTCGGCACTGACCGTGGACGCTGCCGCTCAGTTCGCGAAGTTCCCGGTCTATTTCAAATTTCCTGGTGACTTTATTGTATAACTTCACTACCGATGCATTCCCCTGGTTCTGGAGGAAAAGCACTTTGTCAACGCCAATGGGCTGGCAGGTATGAATTTCGCTACCCTTGGGGTTATCGTAACGCCAGACAACTTCCTTCTTAGGCGTTATTTCCTCGATGTATTTCATGTGGGCGTGTAGGACGTTGCCATTAGACAAGACCCAGACCTCATCATCTTCCCAGTCGTTTTCAGTATCGTAGTGCCAGGCCAGTTTACCATCGATGACCATGCAGATACGCCGACTATTTTCGCCGATGTAAATAAAATTGTGTCGGCTGAGTTGTCCCCCAATTAAATCCGGGACGGTTTCTGCGTCGGCACATTTCGGGGTGGCGGGCGATTCGTTCGGGCCGCGCTCCGGAACGCCGGGGTCGGTGAACAGGTGGAGAATATTGCGCAGGGGATACGGGGACTTCATTTTGGCGGCAATTTCCGTTACTTCGTTTTGGGCAAGTGTACGTCTGAGGTCATGAAAGTTGTTCTTCCTGAAATCCACTACGTAGTTATTGGTCGTGGTTTCGTTTAACTCAAGCGTGAACTCACCTTTAGCATCTGACATGGTAGTGACCCCGCCAGCCGAAATGGTAACGGAGTCAATCAACATACCATTGACTCCGTCAGAAACCACCCCCGTGAGCACTATTTTTCGGTTGCTTTTGGTGCCCTGAGCTAAGCATATCCCAGAAAATGTGGCCATAAGTAAAACAGCCACTATGTTTAGCTGAAGCAATTTAACACAATCAATAGACGTCTTATTCATCAGTATATTCTGTTTTAGAAGATACACCCTCAACCTTTTGTAGCACTTGCTTCCTCAAAAAGGCGCATGGCCATCAGACCATTGCCAACGGCGCCACCGGCCCGAATCGCGGCCGCAATGAACACAGTTTCGGCAATCTCTTCGCGGGTAGCACCGGCCTGAACGGCGTTATTGATGTGCGATTCAATGCAATAAGCGCACTGGGTTGTCAAGGCAACAGCCACCGACATCAGTTCCCGATACTTGACAGGAATAATGCCATCGGTTCGCTCTGCCGTATGTTTGAGATTCATGAATGCCGCAGCCTCTTTGGGGGCAGAACTGAGCAGTCTGTCGGTATAGGCACGGTCTTTGGGCGTTTGGTATTCGGGCATGGGAGTGTGTAAAAAAGGATTCACTAATGGGAGGAAAAGAGTACCATCAATCACGGACTGGCAGCGTACGCACAAGGCAGAAAAACGCACTATTTACTCAGTTCATCCGGCTATGGGTGCCTGCTGAAGTGCTTGTGGGGTCAGGCACGCAGCAGTGTGTCGACATAGCAGAATGGGGCCTCTACCAGCAATTTGTACCGGTTGGTGACAGTACATGGCAATAAATTTATCCATGCCTGCTCGGTTCCGGTAAGCAGCTGTTTTCCCGTTCGGCATATACGTTCCAATGCACAGAGAATAAGGCCTGACAGGTCATATTTAGGGTTTTAAGGACGAATAATCGAACGATGAACAGCCACATGGTGTTATAATAGTACAGCTAATCTCCCGTCTTCCGATTGCTACGTATACCTTACCTCATTGCGTACGTATAGCTTTAGCGTCTATATTTGGCCCATCTGCGTAGGTATAACCACGCGGGTCATTCGTAGTCAACTGGCAGCGGAAACAGTTTCAACCTGAACACCCTATTATGTCGAAAAACTTAGTCATTGTGGAGTCGCCGGCAAAGGCGAAGACCATAGAAGGCTATCTCGGAAAAGACTTTACCGTGAAATCCAGCTTTGGACATGTCCGCGATCTGCCCAAAGATGGGATGGCCGTTGACGTGACCAATGGCTTCAAACCCTCGTACGAAGTTTCGCCCGATAAGAAGAAATTAGTCAGTGAGCTGAAAGCACTCGCCAAGTCAGCCGATGAAGTATGGCTGGCAACGGATGATGACCGCGAAGGGGAAGCCATCTCGTGGCACCTGAAAGAAGCCCTCGGTCTGCGCGACAATACCAAGCGGATTGTCTTCCGCGAAATTACCAAGACGGCCATCCAGAATGCGATTAAGTCCCCCCGCACCATTGATGTCGATTTAGTGAATGCCCAGCAGGCCCGTCGCGTGCTGGACCGGCTGGTGGGCTACGAACTATCGCCGGTGCTGTGGCGCAAAATAAAAGGGGGTAGCACGGGCCTGTCGGCCGGACGGGTGCAGTCGGTAGCGCTGCGGCTGGTGGTAGAGCGGGAACGCGAAGTCGATCAGCACAACTCGAAATCGTCCTTTAAGGTAACAGCGCAGTTTATCGTGGACGGCAACAAAGTCCTGAACGCCGAAATTGCCAAAAACTTCCCCGTTGCCGGTGATGCCCGCGCCTTTCTGGAGGCCTGCATTGGCGCAATGTTCACCATTAAAAACCTGGAGACACGCCCGGCCAAAAAATCGCCCGCGCCCCCCTTTACAACCTCTACTCTACAACAGGAATCCTCCCGCAAACTCGGCTATTCCGTAGACCGGACCATGCGGATTGCGCAAAACCTCTACGAAGCCGGTAAGATTTCGTACATGCGGACAGACTCGATCAACCTCTCGGAAGAAGCGGTTGGGAAAGCCGTTGCTGAAATCAGTACCGAGTTTGGTCAGCAGTACGTGCAAACGAGGCACTTCAAGAACAAGAACGAATCGGCGCAGGAAGCCCACGAAGCCATCCGCCCCACCAACTTCAACGATCGCAATGCCGGGGGCGACCGTGACCAGAAGCGGCTGTATGAGTTAATCTGGAAACGTGCCATTGCCTCCCAAATGGCCGATGCCCAACTGGAGCGGACTACCGTAACGATTGGCATTGGCAACATGAAAGCCACTGGTACAGGCAATTCAACGCCCAGTTCGCCGGACGACAGCCCGTTTGCAGACACATCAGGTCAGACAAAAACTACTAACTTCCCGAACGAACTGGTTGCTCAGGGCGAAGTCATAAAATTTGACGGGTTCCTGAAAGTGTACCTGGAATCGAAAGATGATGAAGACGACGAAGATGCCAAAGGGATGCTTCCTCCGCTCACCATCGGCCAGAAGCTGGATTTGGGGCAGATGAAAGCGACCGAGAAATTCACCCGTCCGCAACCGCGCTACGCCGAGGCATCACTGGTGAAAAAACTGGAGGAAATGGGTATCGGTCGTCCGTCGACATACGCACCTACCATCTCTACTATCGTGAACCGGGGTTATGTGGTGAAGCAGGATAAACCCGGTCAGGAGCGCACGTACATCGAGTACACGCTCCGGCAAAACAACGTTAGCGAAACCAGCGGCAAGGAAACCTTCGGCTCCGAAAAAGCTAAGCTGTTCCCGACCAATACGGGTATTGTGGTCAATGATTTTCTGGTCGAATACTTCCCCGACATTGTAGACTATAAGTTTACGGCCAACGTGGAGAAGGAATTTGATGAGATTGCCGATGGCCGCATGAACTGGCAAACCATGCTCCAGAGTTTCTACGGCGATTTTCACAAGAATATCGAAGACATTCAGGGGTCATCCGTCGTATCGTTTAAAACGGGTGAGCGGGTGCTGGGTATTGACCCGCGTTCGGGTAAGAAAATATCCGCCCGGCTGGGCAAATACGGGGCCTACGCCCAAATTGGTGAATCGACCGACGAAGAGAAACCCCAGTACGCCAGCCTGCGCGACGGGCAGTTAATTGAAACCATTTCGTTGCAGGATGCGCTGGATTTGTTCTCGCTGCCCCGCGAAGTGGGTTTCTTTGAAGATATGCCCATGACCATTGGTATTGGCAAGTTTGGGCCGTACGTAAAGCACGACAGTAAGTTCGTTTCGCTGACCAAAGAGGACGACCCTTATACGATTGATGCCCAGCGGGCCACCGAGCTTATCACCCAGAAACGGGCCGAGGCCGTTAGTGAAGCCATCGGGGAATACGAAGGCAAACCCGTTTCCACTGGCAAAGGTCGTTTTGGTCCTTACGTAAAGTTTGAGGACAAATACATCTCCATTCCGCGCAATGAAACCCTGGCGGGTATGACACTGCCACGGGCCATTGAGCTGATTGACGCCAAGCGGGTGTCGGAGGCCAATAAATATATCAAGGAGTTCCCGGAGAACCCGGCCATCAAGGTCATGAACGGGCAATACGGACCGTATTTGGCGGTGGGCAAACGCAATGTCCGGATTCCGAAGGATGTGGATGCGGCCAGCCTGACCCTCGACGACTGCCTGAAATTGGCGGGCGACGACCCAACCCCAGCCAAAGCAACGGCCAAAAAGGGAGCTAAAACTGCACCCGCAGCTAAAGCCCCTGCTAAGGCAACAGCAAAGACAGCCGCGCCTAAAAAAGCGACCACAACCAAGAAAGCGGTAGCGAAGAAATAAGAAGCCGACTCCCGTTACGAAGTCATAACGGGAGTCAGTTTGCGCATCGGGTACAAAGACCTTCCTCCTGGAAGGTCTTTTTTTACACTACCCCACTGGTATCAACGTGTAGAATTACACTGATAGTCAGGACACTATATTTATTTGTATATTTTGGTGTAGTATACAGACATGAAGATTGTCTACAAGTAGCGTATAATTCTTTGGTTCAGCGTACTTGTAAGTATTGGGGCAATGTCAATAACATTATCGGTTTGGCAGTTTCCAGTCGGCATGAGATTCTGCGTAGTTTAGGCCCGTTAGCTACCCGGTGAGTAGCTGTCTCTATATTCTATAGGTGATGCCTGCGCAATAGCAGACGAAGTTGTTTCAGGCTATAGAACCGACTTTTGAGCGTGTAGCCTTGCGTGTAGCATTTAACAGTACGTTTTAGCGGTATCACTTCACCGCGGGTGTTAAACCGGTAAAACGTCCCTTTCTCATCGAAAAAGTAATTTGGGTAACCGTTAACGTCCCAAACCCGTTGAACCGACAGTTGTACATACCGCTTAGTCATTTCGCTGAACAAAAATTTGGAAGTTTCAGGGGCAAGATATTCATTTGTCTCAAGGCAGTCAACACGAAAGAGAAATAGATAGAGTGCGGAACTAAGACCACCTGATAATCAGGCAAAAGTAGTTCCTTGCGTTTGCGTACATATATATGTTGTGCGTTCCCGTTCATTCTGCTACGCTATGCACTCATACACGACTTAAATCCGGCAGCCAGCCGTAAGGATGTGCCAACTTGTTAGCTTTTGTCTATATCAGGGTAAATCCAGCAGCCAGATTGGGGAGTGTGCGGGTTGGTAATTGAGTAAAAAAAGAATGTGTTTTACTTCCTGAAAATAGAGTCAACAAGCACTATTTTGGCTAGTTTTCACGCCTGTCTCTCACAAAAAAAACGTAACTTTGACTACTATCAAAGTGTGCGAAAACAATGTTTATGGCTACCGATTTTACGATTGAATACTCTGGTGATAGTGAAGTAGACTTAAACTCGCTGCTCACCAGCCTTTTGAATTTCGGGGCAGCTATTCAGGAAATTCAAAACAAATTTTCTCCTGAAACAAAGGTTGATGTAAAAGTAAAACCCTTTGGCGAAGGTAGCTTTTTGGTCTTTCTGTCTCTTCATGCGCCGGATATTCTAAATTCGGTAATGCACATATTCAATCGCGAGAATATTTCTTTGGTTGAGAACGTGTTGTCAATTTTTGCTAATACACTCACACTAAAAGAGTTCCTAGGCGGCAAGCCGCCTGTCAGTACCAAAACTGACGATTCTGGGCAAAATTTAATTATTGAAAATAATGATGGGCAGGTTTTTCAGATTCAAACGGAAACATTTAACCTTTATGTCCAGAATCCAAAAATAGATGCCCTTTACTCAAAAGCATTCTCTGCCATTGAGCAAGAGCCGGGAATTACCGGACTAAAGGTAAAATCCAAAAAGGGCGAGTTAGCTACAATTAAAGGCGATTCGTTTCCCCAAATGGCAAGTCCAGCGGATTCCTATGTCGGGGGTGCCAGAGATATAGAGAAGAAAGATGTATATCTTCAGGCAACCAAACTGTCGTTTGAAGAGGGTTATGTATGGGGGTTTGTCTATGAGGGCAATCGCATTTCTGCTAAAATCACCGACGAAACTTTTTATAAGAGAATTGAAGCTAACGAGCGATTTGCCAAAGGCGACACACTTA
>JBBSTD010000182.1:0-6979 GCA_038236215.1 Cytophagales bacterium
AATGTACTGCATATATTTTTCAATCCTCGACTCCCGGGTTTTGGCTTGTTTGGGGGCAGCAAAGTGAAGTAGATAGGCTCTTTGCCGTCCGGGGGTTAAGGCGTCGAAGGCAGTTTTCAGGGATGGACTTTCGGCTAGTTTGTGTTTAAATTCATCAGGGACCGTGAATTCTGTCGTCTTTCTGGGTTCCACTGTCAAGCCAGCTTTCTCTACCTCAATGGCTTCGTAGATATGCCTTTTCAGGGCCGTTTCCTGCTCCATTATTTCCTGCATACTGGTAAACCGAATCTGCCGGGGGGCCGTCGTATTCTCCGTTTGGGCAATCAAAATACCGTCGCTGTTATTTAACAGGGCGCCTTTAACAAACAGCACCGCGCAGTAATTTTTGAAGGCATGCAGCAACAGTACGTTACTTTTCTGAAACGTATAGCAGGGAACGCCCCACTTCAATTCTTCGGTTAGCGGACAGTCGAGAATGATACTTCTCAACTGCTCCAGCTCCTTCTGCCACTTTTCGGCTTTGTTGAAGTAAAAATCAACCGCAGGATTCATGTTATTTGTCATTTCGATTACCCCAATTAGTTAAGCAGTTTTTCTACAGGTTACTCCTCACAAAGCGTCAAACTTCGAGACAATTCCCGCCCGCTCGTATAACTCACTTAGGGACAGTTGCGTCTGCCGGATGTCTTTCCAGTCTTTGAGTACTACACCCAGGGTTTCTTCAATTAATGATTTGTCCAGGTGCGTGAAATGCAAGGAGGACAGCGCCATGGCCCAGTCGAGGGTTTCGGCGATGCCGGGCGTTTTTTCCAGCCGCAACTGCCTTAGTTCGCGCATGAAGGCGCAAATCTGTTCGGCCAGGGCGGTGTCGATGCCGGGCACTTTCTCCCGTACAATGCGCAGCTCTTTGTCGTAGTCGGGGTAGTCGATATAGACGTACAGGCAGCGTCGGCGGAGGGCTTCGGAGAGTTCGCGGACGCGGTTGCCCGTCACCACCACGTGCGGGATGTGCGTGGCGCGGATGGTGCCAATTTCGGGAATGGTAATCTGCCAGTCGGACAGTACTTCGAGTAAGAAACTCTCAAATTCTTCGTCGGCCCGGTCCACTTCATCAATCAGCAACACCGGGGCTTTGTGGTGCGTAATAGCCTGCAAGAGGGGCCGTTTGAGCAGGAACGTATCCGAGAATAAATCCTTTTCCTGTTCGGCCATCGACGCGTTTTCGCTTGCCTGTCGGCCCGTCACTTCCAGCAGTTTCAGGTGCAGGAGCTGCCGCTGGTAATTCCATTCGTAGAGCGCGTGGCTGGCATCCAGTCCTTCGTAACATTGCAGCCGGATCAGGTCGGTATTCAGCGCACGGGCCATCACTTTGGCAATTTCCGTTTTGCCCACCCCGGCCGGGCCTTCGATGAGCAGCGGCTTTTGCAGTTGAATCGACAAAAAGACCGACATCACGATTTGGGGGTCGGTAATATATCCCTGCTGAGCGAGGAGTTCCTGGATGGTTTCGCGGGTATGGTTGAGCATGAGAACGAGTTGAAACGACAACGGCAAAGCTAACGGGTAGCAGCGACCATTTCGCGGGCAGCGCTGTCTAAACTACGGTAGGGGTCTATTGCCTGTCGCCGTATTTTTTGTCGTGAAATTCCTTCGCCTGATCCACCCAGTTATCCCGGTCAATGCGGCCCGGGAAGAATTCAATCAGCTCATTTACTTTGGCAATATCTTCCTGCGTAAAATTGGCTACCTGCCGAAACGTGTAGATGCCCAAAATATGGAGTTTACGTTCCAGAAACGGTCCGACACCAGCAATATCTTTGAGGTCATCGGCTTCGGTGGCCGTTGCCCGGCCAATCCGGTCGAAGTTGACTTCACTGGCGCGGGCAGCAATCCGGTTGAGCACGGCAGCCTCGGAGTTACCCGCCAATGCCTTCGAATCGGCGGGGACAGCGGGCTCCGAATACCCGGAGGTTTCGGGTATAGTACTGGTTATGGCTGGCGGCACCGCAATCGGATCGGGGGTGTCATCGTGCGAAAGGGCGGGCAGCAGGGGGTCTGCATGAACAAAAGCCGCCGGTTCCGGTATTTCCCGGTCAATGGGTTCGGGCGTCCGTTCCGTTTTCCGTTCGGGCTCCTCCCCCGACCGGTATGCTTCCAGTTCGGCTTCTTTTTCGGCCGCTGCCGAGCGGATTGACCGGAGTTGACCCGACAGAGCCAAACGCCCCAGCAGCCAGCCGATACCGGCGGCTACGATCAGTAATAAAACAATTTCGATGATTGCCTGAAAACGGGGTTCTACTCCAAACATGATGCACTTGTATTAAGGGTTGTACTACTCCCAGACCGTAGGAGCGGCTCGGATATTGGGGTGAGGGGTATGGCAGCGACCTAACCAGCAACCGGTGGACCGCCTAGTCACTTCGCTTCTCTTTTATCAACTCGGCCGCCTGCCTGACCCAATCGTCCCGCTGGATACGCCCCGGAAAAAACTCGATGATATCATTGATGGTATCAATATCGTCCTTCGTAAAGCGGGCAATTTGCCGAAAGGTGTAAATACCGATAACGTGTAGTTTCTTTTCCAGAAACGGCCCGATGCCGATAATTTCCTTCAGATCGTCGGCCTCGGCAACGGATGCCGTACCAATACGGGAGAAGTTGATTTCATTCGACCGGCTACGAATGCGGTTCAGCACGGTCGTTTCTTCATCATCACCCTGAATAATCACCGGTATTTTGCTGCGATGGTACCCATCGAGGTCACGTTTTATGGTAACCAGCTTCCCTTGCAGCCGGGCAATCTGTTGTTTGTGGGAGGCATAGCCGACAAAAAAGCCCAGCGTACCCGCCACAATCATCATAAGCCATTGCTGCCATTGGGCATCCGGCAGGTTAAGGGGATTCAAATCAAACATACGTTGTAAAATTTATTGATAGGACGCTGCTGGCGCTGGTTTATACCGAATAACTTGTCGACCCTCTATTGGAGTACGACGACCGTAACCCGCCGGTTGGCTTTCCGGCCCGACAGGGTGCTATTGTCGGCCTTAGGTTCCGATTCTCCCTTGGCCTTCACCTCTATCTGTTCCGCTTTGACGCCCGATTTACGGATTCTTGTCTTCACATCATTGGCGCGGTCGCGGGATAGTTGCAGATTCATTTCTTCCGGTCCCTTATCGTCGGTATAGCCGGTCAGGAGTAGTTTCTTACCGGGGTTGGCGTTCAGGACTTTAGCGGCTTCGTCGAAGAATTTCCTCGTTTCATCCGTTTTAATGAAGGTAGCTTCACCCAGCGAAAAATACAGGTCCATCGGTTTGAAAATCGACGTAAACTTCTGGGCCTCCGCCAGTTGCTTCTCCGTAACCGGCTCTGTCAGGGTAATTAACGCTGCGGTACTGGTTGATGCGGTAGCGGGGCTGGTTGCTGCGGTACTGGTTTCAGTTGGTTTGTTAACCGTAAGGTCCGTTTCAACGAGCTCGTCGGCGGCCGGTTCGGCTCCCCCAAAGGCAAAACCCAGCCCACCCACCAGTGAGTCTCCTTTAGCCGTGGCGGGCAGGTTCCGTTCGGTTCCTTTGGTGGTTAAAGAGGCAACCCGAATGCCCTGCTGCACCAGGTACTGCTTCATGCCTTCTGCCCGGGCAAGGCCCAGGTTTGGGAAGGTCGTGGCATTGGTTTCTGCGGGGGTATAGTAACCGGTTATTTCCAGCGTTCTGTCCCGATTGGCTTTCAGGTACGTAACGAGCGGGTCGATTGGTCCGCCCAGGGCATTGATGTTGGCATTGGCCCCCGATTTGGCGAAACTAAAATTGCGGGGAAACATCACCCGAAAGAGGTTGCCATCGGCAATGGTAAAACCATCGGCGCCGGGTGGGGTCGTGTACGCGTCCTTTTCCACCGTTGGTAACTCCACCGGGCTAGCTGGCCCCACGTCAAAACAAAGCTGCTTGATTTTACAGACATGCCACCAGGTTGAGCCAGTCATCCACAACAGAAGCAGGATAATCCAGGGAGCTTTATTTGTTAGCATACTAGCGATTAGTTTATACGGGAACCGGTTGTTACGTATACCGGAGACGATTATACAACAAAAGGTCGCTCAAAAATAGCGGTAACTTATATAAATGCAAGATTATCACTGCTTATGAATACACACAACCCCGTTTCCCGTATTCAGCGGTAAAGAAGTAAATTTTTCAATGGGGTAAAAACCGGTCGGATAGCTCACCGGAAATTAGTTGGTACTAACTTGCCTTTTTATACGACCTGTTTCCTGTTGACAATGCTCATCGACTTACGAAGCGATACCATTACCCAGCCCACGCCCGCCATGCGCGAGGCCATGTTTACTGCCCCCCTAGGGGATGATGTGCTGGGCGACGACCCCACCGTGAATGCCCTGGAAGCCAAAGTAGCGACCCTGTTTGGTATGGAAGCCGCCCTGTTCTGTGCGTCGGGGACCATGACGAATCAACTGGCGATTCGCACCCATACCCGCCCCGGCGATGATGTTATTTGTGATTACCTCTCGCACGTGTACCAGTACGAAGGCGGAGGCATTTCGGTCAACGCGCTGGCCTCCGCCAGCCTGGCACACGGCGAACGGGGTAAACTCACCCCCGCCCTTGTCCGCGACCATATTTATAGCCCTTCCGATTCGCACAAGCCCCTTTCGCGGCTGGTTGTGCTGGAGAATACCATCAATAAAGGCGGGGGGTGCTATTACACGATCCCTGAAATTGCCGCCATCCGAAAAGTATGTGATGAGCATGGCTTGCAACTCCACCTGGACGGTGCCCGGCTGTTCAACGCCCTGGTCGAAACCGGCGAGCCGACAGCGGCTTACGGCCAGCTGTTCGACTCCATCAGCATCTGTCTATCCAAAGGGCTTGGCTGCCCGGTAGGGTCGCTGTTGCTGGGTAAAGCCGATTTCATTCGTCAGGCCCGGCGATACCGGAAACTGATGGGGGGAGGCTGGCGGCAGGCTGGTTTTCTGGCCGCAGCGGGCATCTACGCCCTCGATCATCACGTCGACCGGTTGAAGCAGGACCACGTCCGCGCCCGTCGGATTGGGGCCCTGTTGAAACAACTCCCCGACGTGGAGGAAATCCTGCCCATTGACACGAACATCGTCATTTTCCGACTCCCCGAAACCATCCTGGCAACGGATTACGTTCAACAGTTAGAAACAAAAGGCATTCGCGGCATCGCGTTTGGCAAACATCAGGTCCGTTTTGTGACGCACCTGGACTTTACCGACGAGCAGTTAACAGAAATGGAAACCCGTCTGAAGTAAGATTTTTTTATGCATATACAAACCAGAACATTAGAAAAAACAGATTACCATGACCTAAAAGAGGCCATGATTGAAGTATACAGCAGCATTGGGGGCGACTACTGGACCAAAGGCTCCATCAATAAGCTACTCAACCTATTTCCCGAAGGGCAATTCTGCGTGGAGGTGGATGGTAAAGTGGTGGCGATTGCGCTAGCTATCCGGGTTAACTACGCCGACTTCGGCGATAGCCACACCTACGCCCAGATTACGGGCGGCTATACCTTCAAAACGCATACCGACGATGGCGATTACCTGTATGGTATCGAAGTATTCGTTCATCCCGACTTCCGCGATTTACGCCTGGGTCGGCGGCTCTACGATGCCCGCAAAGAACTCTGCGAACAGTTGAACATCAAGGGAATTCTTGCCGGTGGCCGCATCCCGAACTACAACAAACACTCCGATGAATTGTCGCCCCGCGAGTACATCGCCAAGGTAAAGCAGAAAGAAATTTACGACTCTACCCTTACGTTCCAGCTTTCCAACGACTTCCACGTTCGTAAGGTGTTGCGTGGCTACCTGCCGGGCGATACGGAGTCGAAGGAATACGCTACCCTGCTGGAGTGGAACAACATTTATTACGTTGACGAGAAAGATAAGAAGCCCCACACCGACTCCATCATTCGGCTGGGCGTGATTCAGTGGCAGATGCGTTTTTTCAAAAACCTGGAGGCTTTCTTTGATCAGGTCGAGTTCTTCGTCAATGCTGTGAGCGACTACCGGGCCGACTTTATGGTACTGCCGGAGTTTTTCAACACGCCCCTGATGGCCGACTTCAACGACCTGCCCGAGCCCGTTGCCATCCGAAAACTGGCCGATTTCACCCTACCCACCCGCGATAAACTGTGCCAGCTGGCCATTGCCTACAATGTCAACATTGTGGGGGGCAGTATGCCGCTGGTAGATGATGACGGCAAACTCTACAATGTTGCTTACTTATGCCGCCGGGACGGGTCGTGGGAAGAATACCGCAAAATTCACATCACGCCCAACGAAGTGCGGCACTACGGCATGGTAGGCGGCAACGAGATTCGGGCGTTCGATACGGACTGCGGAAAAATTGGGATGGTCATCTGCTACGATGTAGAATTCCCCGAACTTGGCCGCATACTGGCGCAGCAGGGCATACAAATTCTGTTTGTTCCGTTCCTGACCGATACCCAGAACGGCTACAGCCGGGTACGGCACTGCGCGCAGGCAAGAGCCATCGAAAACGAGTGCTACGTGGCCATTGCGGGTTGCGTGGGCAACCTACCCAAAGTACACAACATGGACATTAACTTTGCGCAGTCGGCGGTATTTACGCCCTCCGACTTTCAGTTCCCGACCAACGCCGTTAAGGCCGAAGCCACGCCCAACACCGAAATGGTGCTCATTGCCGATGTAGACCTGAGTCTGCTTAAGGAACTTCACGAGCAGGGCTCCGTACAGGTACTGAAAGATCGCCGGACAGATCTATACGACGTAGAACTAAAAAAACCGGCCCGTAAAGCCTTGAAGCAGAGCGTGGGCCGACACAAAAAAGCATCATCCGACAATGACCCGGAAGTGGTAGCCCCGCTGATCGTAGTAGCGGAATAAGCCAGAATTAAAAATGAGGAGGCCCGGTACGCAACGTTGCGTACCGGGCCTCCTCAATTTTAG
>JBBSTD010000183.1:0-6961 GCA_038236215.1 Cytophagales bacterium
GGTGGTCGTCCAGTATTTTTTCGATAACTTGCCATTGAGAGTCTGTCAACTCTTGAAACGATTCGTTCATAATCTTGGTAGCTTGGTAACTCCAAGATACGACAGACTCTCAATTTTATCCTATCCAAAACATACTCTAAAGGAATTTGTTTGCAGTAAATATTTTACCAAACATTGTGATAGCGTTAAGACGGCATCTGCAATACCACACATAAGTCCGAAAGATATTCGGAGTTTCAAAATTCCCCTTCCCCCCACCCTCGCCGAGCAAACCGCCATTGCCACCGCCTTGACCGATGCCGACGCGCTAATTACGCAGTTAGACAAGCTTATTGCCAAGAAAAAAGCCGTTAAGCAAGGAGCCATGCAGGAGTTACTACGGCCAAAAGATGGGTGGGAGGTGAAGACGTTGGGGGACGTGGTTGAACGAATTATTGGTGGAGGAACTCCCGCTCGTTCAAATACCTCTTTTTGGAATGGCTCAATTCCGTGGATTACGGTAAAAGACTTTGCAACGTTTAATCCTTATTCAGCCCAAGAGTACATTACAGAAGAAGGTTTAAGAGGTAGTTCTTCTAATTTAATTCCGAAGGGAACTCTAATCACATCTACTCGAATGGCGTTGGGAAAAGCTGTTATCTACGAAGTCGATACCGCCATTAACCAAGACCTGAAAGCTTTATTTCCTAAGATCGTTTTAGATTCGATTTTCTTGTACCACTGGTTTCAAAATAATTCCAATTTTATAGCTGAGCTGGGTAGTGGTAGTACCGTCATGGGTATTTCGCTGGTAGACTTGAAAAAGATTAATTTCCCTTTACCCGGCTTGCCAGAACAAAATCGCATTGCGCAAATCCTGTCTGATATGGACGCTGATATTGAGAAGCTGGAGCAACAATTAGCGAAGCAGAAGATGCTGAAGCAGGGCATGATGCAGGTGCTGCTAACGGGTAAAATCCGGTTGATAACCCCGTAACCTTCCACGCATGAATCCCACACCAACCCCTGAAATTATCGTTGCCGACATCCGGCAGCTTATCGAGCAAAGTCGGCAGCAAGTGGCCGTATCGGTCAATGCCGCGCTTACTACGTTGTACTGGCAAATTGGTAAACGTATCAACGAAGACATATTGGGCCACGAACGGGCCGACTATGGTAAGCAAACTGTGGCCGCATTGGCCCGGCAGCTAACCGCACAATACGGGTCGGGCTGGGGCGAAAAACAGTTGCGACAGTGCATGAAGTTTGCGCAGGTTTTTGCCGACGAGCAAATTGTATACGCAGTGCGTACCCAATTGAGCTGGACGCATTTGCGCCTGATTATGTTTATCGACGACCCATTGAAACGGGATTTTTACCTCGAAATAGGTCGGCTGGAAAAATGGTCGTCAAGGCAGTTGCAGGAACGTATCCAGTCCATGCTATACGAGCGCACTGCCATCAGCAAAAAGCCCGAACAAACCATTCAGAACGACCTTGCCGCGCTCCGCACCGGAAATACACTCAGCCCGGACCTGGTTTTCAGAGACCCCTACCTACTGGGTTTTCTGGGCCTGTCAGATACGTATTCCGAGAAAGACCTCGAGACGGCCATCATTGTGGAGTTGCAACGGTTCATTGGCGAAATGGGCAGCGACTTTGCCTTCATGGCCCGGCAAAAGCGCATCACCATCGACAACCGCGATTACTACATCGACCTGCTTTTTTACCACCGTCGATTGCGGTGTCTGGTGGCTATTGACCTGAAAATTGGCGAGTTTGAGGCCAGTTACAAAGGGCAAATGGAACTGTATCTGCGGTATCTGGAAAAACACGAACAGCTTGCCGGTGAGAATACGCCCGTTGGGCTGATTTTATGCACGGGCAAAAACGAGGAACATGTTGAACTGCTGCAATTAGACAAGAGCAACATCCGGGTGGCGGAGTATTTAACGGCCCTGCCCCCGCAAAAACTATTGCAGGAGAAACTGCACAAAGCCGTTGAGATTGCCCACCAAAAAATGAACCGACATGACTAACCCTGCCGCAACCTATTTTGAAGACGTAGCCGCCACGGGCATGACCTGCCCCCACCCGGACGCTTTTGAGCCGGATGGCGTGCGGGTGTATTACCGGGTACTCAAAACGAATAGCGTTGACTCCGATTGTTTCCTGCCCACCCCGTTGAGAGCCGACAAGCCAATTCCAAAAGACTGCGACGCCTGTGTTCAAAAATCGGTATCCATTTACGATGATTTGCCCGGAATGATAAACGGCTACTTTAGAACGCCTGCCGGGCGGGGCAAGAAGAAACACGTTGGGGTGCTAATACTACAGGGGTATGATGGGATGCTTAAGCGAACGTTTGGCCCCAGTCATCATTCCTGGTGGCGTTCATCGGTATTTGATACAACTACCGTCACCATTCAGGAAATACAACTATGAAGCTCGACGTTGTCCGCTATCTCTACTACTATGAAGTACCTACGGTCATGTTTTGTCAGGATGACCGGCAAAACAACTTCGTATTTTGCCTTTTTACCGAAGACCCTTACGAATACATCGGCAAACGGGTTGCCCTTGAGGACCTAATCCGGTTCTTTGATGGCACAATGGATCTGAAACCCATCTACGAAGACCAGCAAACCAACTTCTACCTCGGCAGATACCAGTCTGACGGCGAGTTTTATGCCGATACGTACCGGGGGGCCTACGGCGATAACCTGCTCCCCGACGATGGTCTGATGCTCATTCATCTTGAAGAGGAACTGGCCGCATCGCTCAAAAACGATATTATCAACCGCCAGATAAACGGCTCCTCCCAATCGCAGGTGGGCCAACTGGAACGCCACACTCAGGACCGGGTTGTTAAGTTGATGCAACATGAATTGGGCTATCGGTATCTGGGCAACTGGCAGAACCGCGAGAACAGCAACCTAGAAGAGGGCATATTATGGGAGTGGCTCCTGAAACGCTATGATGAGAAACTGGTTACCAAAGCCATTATGCGGCTGAGCAGTGCAGCCGCCAGCCAGGGACAATCCTTGTACGATGCCAATAAAGCGGTGTATGAACTGCTTCGATACGGGGTTTCGGTACAGGCCGAAATCGGCAAGAAGAATGAAACCGTCTGGTTCATCGACTGGGAGTACCCCCATAAAAACGACTTTGCCATTGCCGAAGAGGTAACCATTGGGCGGCAGCACAAAAAGCGACCGGACATAGTGCTGTACGTCAACGGCATTGCCCTCGGCGTGCTGGAGCTAAAGCGCAGTACGGTTTCGGTGTCTGAAGGCATACGGCAAAACCTCGACAATCAGAGGCACAATTTCATCAAGCCGTTTTTCAATACCATTCAGTACATCATGGCAGGCAACGACACGCAGGGCATACGCTACGGTGCCGTTGACCCGAACACCAACAAAGAGAAATACTATTTGAGGTGGAAAGAGGTTGACGAAGTAAAAGACAAGGGGTATCCACACCTGCTGGAACTTACCAAACCCATCCGCGACAAGACCGCCCAACATGACTGTCGGCTCGACCGAAACATCATCGAGATGCTCAACAAAGAGCGGTTTCTCGAATTGATACATGACTTCGTTGTCTATGACCGGGGTACCAAAAAACTCTGTCGGCCCAACCAATATTTTGGTATTAAATCGGCGCAGGATTTTATTCGACGGCGAGAAGGGGGCATTATCTGGCATACGCAGGGCAGCGGCAAAAGCCTCACCATGGTATGGCTTACCAAGTGGATTCGGCAGTACAATCCCAACGCCCGCGTACTGGTCATTACCGACCGTGACGAACTGGACGAGCAGATCAAAAAAGTCTATACCGGTGTAAATGAGAACATCTACCGTACCAGCAACGGTAGAGACTTACTAACCAAACTCAACGATACGTCGCCCTGGCTGCTGTGTTCACTCATTCATAAGTTCGGGGGCAAAGAAGAGGGAGACGACAAAGCCGTTGATACGTACGTACAGGAATTAAGGAGCAGTATTCCTGGCAACTACAAGGCCAAAGGTGATATTTACGTATTTGTGGACGAGTGTCACCGCACCCAGTCAGACAAGCTACACGACGCCATGAAAGAGTTCGTGCCCGATGGTCTGTTTATTGGTTTTACGGGTACGCCCCTGCTAAAATCACACAAAAAGACCAGCCATGAAGTATTTGGTCGCTATATCCATACTTACAAGTTTGACGAAGCCGTTGCGGATAAGGTCGTGCTGGATTTACGGTACGAAGCCCGCAATATTGAGCAGAAAATTACGGCCGATACCCGCATTGATGAGTGGTTCGACTTAAAAACACGCGGTCTCACCGACTACGCCAAAGCCGAACTAAAACAGAAATGGGGGACCATCAAGAAAGTATTCAGCAGCAAATCGCGCTTAGAAAAAATCGTGATGGATGTGATACTGGATATGGAACGGAAAGAGCGGCTGCAAAACGGCAGGGGGAATGCCATGCTGGTATCTGATAGTATCTATAATGCCTGCCGTTACTACGAGCTATTTCAGCAGGCCGGACTAAATCAGTGCGCCGTTGTTACCTCGTTTGACCCCAACGACGCAAAAGGAGAAGAAACCGGGGAAGGGCACACCGAGAAGTTACAGCGTGTTGAAATTTATCAGAAAATGCTGGCTTCTTACTTCAACGAGACACCAGAAGCGGCCCTGAAAAAAGTGAAGCAGTTCGAGACAGAAGTGAAAAAGAAGTTTGTGGAGGAACCGGCACAAATGAAGCTGCTGATTGTTGTAAACAAACTGCTCACTGGTTTTGACGCCCCCTCTGCAACGTACCTGTACATCGACAAAAAACTCCGCGATCACGGATTGTTTCAGGCCGTTTGCCGCGTAAATCGACTTGACGGCGACGACAAAGATTATGGCTACGTCGTTGATTACATGGACCTGTTCAAGAGCCTAGAAAAGGCTTTCAATGACTTTACGTCCGAAGCCTTCAGCGGGTACGCAAAAGAGGACATCAACGGACTGCTGCAAAACCGGCTGCAAAAAGGTAAGGAACGGTTAGACGATGCACTGGAAACAGTAAAAGCCCTGGTTGAACCCGTTGCCCCCCCCCAGGATACGCCCGCCTACATCCGATATTTTTGTGGTGAGGACACCGAGAACCCCGACGAAATAAAGGACACCGAGCCAAGGCGCGTAGCTTTGTATAAGCAGACTATCGCCCTAATACGAGCCTACGCCAACATCGCCGACGAGCTGAACGAAGCAGGGTATAGCGACAAAGAAACGCAACAAATCCGGGCCGACAGTAAGCACTTCGAAAATATCCGCAAGGAAATACAACTGGCCAGTGGCGACTACATTGACCTGAAACAGTATGAGCCTGCCATGCGGCACTTGATCGATAGCTATATTGGTGCCGAAGAGAGCCGCATTCTGGCGAGTTTTAACGATTTAAGCCTGATTGAACTGCTGGTTGAAAGAGGAGAGAATGCACTTGACGCATTACCCGACAGTATCCAAAAAAGCCCGGACGCCATGGCCGAAGTCATTGAAAACAACTTACGAAAAGTAATTATTGAGAAAAGTCCGGCCAACCCTTTGTACTACGAAAAGATGAGCGTCTTGCTGGACGAACTCATCAGGATGCGTAGGGAAGCCGCCATTGAGTACAGCAATTACTTGCAGCGAATTATTGATTTGTCCGGGATCGTTAAGCAGCCCGCTATTACAAAAAATTACCCAACTACCCTGAATACAGACGCCGAACGAGCCTTGTACGACAATCTCGGTAAGAACGAGACGATGGTCGTTGAACTGAACAATATTATTCTTAAGACAAAAAAAGACGGTTGGCGTGATAATCCCCAAAAAACCAAAGCAGTACGGCTTGCAATTATCAACGTTTTAGGCAAACACGACGTGGCCGACGAATTAGAAATTCAACGAATCATGGATTTAATAAATAGCCAGCATGACTACTAAATGGAGCAGTTAACCATCAGTGACGTTACGATTGACGTAGTTCGCAAGAACATCAAGAACATCCATCTCGCCGTTTATCCACCTACGGGCCGGGTACGTATCGCTGCGCCGTTAACTATTCACGAAGACGCTATCAGGCTGTTTGCAATAGCTAAGCTTAGCTGGATTCGGCGTAATCAACGCAGATTTGAGGCTCAGGAGCGTATTCTACCGCGGGCGTATAAACAGCGAGAAAGCCATTATTTCCAGGGTCGTCGGTATTTATTAAACATAATTGAAAAAGATGCCCCGCCTGAAGTAGTTCTGAGAACCCGAACCTACATCGACCTGTACATAAGACAAAATACGTCTGCTGACAAGCGGCACGAAATCATGACAGAATGGTATCGCCAAGAGCTTAAAAAGCAAGTTCCCGCTCTCATTGCCAAATGGGAAAAATACTTGAATATAACTGTGAATGAGTGGCAGGTGAAGCAGATGAAAACGAAATGGGGTGCGTGTAATATCGAGCAAAAACGAGTCTGGCTCAATCTGGAACTTGCAAAAAAGCCTGTTGCATCCTTGGAGTACATCGTTGTTCATGAAATGGTGCATTTGCTGGAACGACACCATTCCAACAGGTTTCAACAGTACATGGATACTTATCTACCAGACTGGAGGCAGTTGCGAACAGAACTCAATAGGCTACCAGTAAGTCATGCCGATTGGGAATATTAAGGTGTGTTGAACAGCGATAGGCTGTCATCCGCCGTAACGACCGCGCCCTGCTCGACAAGGCCGTGCAGATTACCCTCGACTACGCCTGGGATACCGAACACGATGGTTTATTTTACTTCATGGATGCGCAGGGCCACCCACCCCAGCAGTTGGAATGGGACCAGAAACTCTGGTGGGTACACATCGAAACGCTGATTAGTTTGCTCAAGGGTTTTCAAAAAACGGGCAACCCCGCCTGTTGGCAGTGGTTTGAGCGGGTTCACGCTTACACCTGGCAGCATTTTCCCGACCCCGAC
>JBBSTD010000184.1:0-6940 GCA_038236215.1 Cytophagales bacterium
CAGGGTCGAGCCAGTGAGCATCAACAAGGACAGCGAGCCTAGTAATACGGCGGGAACGGTACACAACACGACCAGCGAGACTTTGAACGACTGAAAATTAGCGGCCAGCATCAGGAAAATAACCACAATAGCGACTATCAAACCGTTTTGCAGGCTTTCGAGGGTTTCGGTCAGTACAACGCTCAGCCCCTGCAAATTGACCGTCATGCCACGCGGTAATTCACCCAGCGCGTTGATGGCTTTCTGCACATCGGTGGTAGCCGTGCCTAAATCCATATCGTTCAGGTTAGCCGTTACGGACAGCACCGGAATAGCCCCGAGGTTATCATTTTCCCCGTAGGTCGTTCCCTTCTGGAGGGTAGCCACGTCGCTCAGCACCGGGCGGTTACTATTGGGCGAAATGGGTATCTCGCCAATATCGTTTATGCTGGCCATCTGATTTTCCGGTATCTGAACCTGTACGCTATAGGTCTGCGTGGACTTAGGGTCAATCCAGACGCTTTTATCGGTATAGCGCGACGAGGAAGTGGAAGCAATCAGGGAGCGGGAAATGGCCGAAATATCCGTCCCTAACTGGGCAGCCCGCGCCCGGTCAATGGTTACGTCGATGGTTGGGTAACGAATTGCCTGCCCAATCTGAACATCCCGCAGGTACGAAATCTGGTTCAGCTTGGCAATGACCTTCCTGGCATATTCTTCGTTCTGTTTCTTGTTCTTACTCGACACTTTCACCTCGATTGGCGTTGGTGACCCCTGACTCAGAATCTTGTCGGTCAATTCAATCGGCTCGAATGAGAGTTTCACATCGGGCAGGGCCTTTTTCATCCGTTCCCGAAACTGGTCTTTTAACCTGTCCATATCCGCATCGTAGTCTTCATTCAGACTAACCTGTAAAACGGCCTCCTGCGGCCCGGCCATGAACAGGTAAATGGGACTGGTGGAGAACTGAGCGCCGTGCATACCCACCATAGCCGAGCTAATATCTACGTTTTCTTTGCCGACCAATCCGTACAGTACATCAATGGTTTTGAGCATGCTCATTTCCGTCTTTTCCAGCCGGGTACCGTCGGGATTCCGGAGCCGTACCTGAAATTGCCCCGCATCGCCCTTGGGCAACACATCGCGACCAATGATGGAAATCAACAGGGCTGCCACGCCCAGCGAACCAATGATATACACCAGCACAATGGGTTTACGATACGGCAATGTCCGGCCAATGAAACGAACAAACCGAGCCCGTATCCGTTCGAAAAAACTAACTTTGCCCGTGTTGTCGAGGTCGATACGATGCGCCAGTTCCTGCTTTTCGTCCAGTAGCATATCGTGCTCACTCCGCCCGTTCTGACTTGCCCGCCCGTTGCGGCCGAGCTTCTTTCTGAGCAGCCGTGCGTACTGGCGAACCCGGCTTTTACTGATGTGCGTATTTTCTTTCATCATCCAGTTGGCCAGCACCGGCACCAGTGTTTGTGCCATCACGTACGACGTAATCATGGAGAATGAAATGGCCAGCGCAAGTGGCAGAAACAAAGCACCGGGAATGCCCGTCATGGTGAAAGCGGGGGCAAAAACGGCCAGAATACAGAGCAGAATCAGCAGTTTAGAGAACGCGATTTCCTTACAGGCATCCCAGATGGCTAGTGCTTTGGGTTTTCCCATATCCATATGCTGGTGGATATTCTCGATGGTTACCGTGCTTTCATCCACCAGAATACCAATAGCCAGGGCAAGCCCGCTCAGGGTCATGATGTTGATAGTCTGGCCAAATAAGGACAGGAACAACACGCCGGAAATGATGCAGGTCGGAATAGTGATAATTACGATAAGCGCCCCACGGGCGTCGCCCAGAAACAGCAGTACCATCAACCCCGTCAGGATAGCCCCAATCCCGCCTTCTACCATCAGGCTTTTGACAGAATTGATTACGTACACGGACTGATCAAAGGTGTAGGTTAGTTTTACATCATCAGGTAGTAGCGACTGGAAGCGGGGCAGGGCCGCTTTCAGCTTCTGCACTACCTCCCAGGTAGACGCATCGGCCGACTTGGTGATGGGCATATACACCGAGCGTTTGCCATTAACCAGCACGTACCCCTGCGTAATATCGGCCCCGTCCGTAACGGTTGCCACGTCTTTTAGTGTCAGGTTCTGTACCGTTCCCGTATATAAGGGAATGTTTCCAAAATCCTCGATGTTGCGGATGGTCGTGTTGGCAGGGGTAAAGTAATTCAGGTCTCCTACGCGCACGTTACCCGCCGGGGTTGCTTGGTTATTGATACGCAGGGCAGCCACCAACTGGTCGGGGGTAAGATTATGCGACCGCATCAGGGCGGGATCGGCTTTGATAACGATGGTTCTGGAGTTACCCCCAAAAGGGGCTGGTGCTACCAGGCCGGGAATGGCCGTAAAGCCCGAACGGACATATACGTTGGCCAAATCCTGTAGCTCATTGTTAGTGCGCTTCGGGCTGCTCAGGACTAATTGCCCCACTGGCAGGGTCGATGCGTCGAACCGGAGAATAAACGGCGGTTGTGATCCGGGCGGAAACAGAGCCTGGGCACGGTTGGAGTAGGTAGCTACTTCGGCAGCCGCCTGCGCCATGTTGGTGCCTTCGTAAAACGATAGCTTGATCAGCGTTAAACTCTGAATATTTTTGGTTTCGATACTCTTTACGCCCGATACATACAGTAGCAGATTGACGTACTGCTTGCCAAAAAACGACTCCATCTGGTTGGGCGTATAGCCACCAAACGGTTGCGAGATGTAAATAACCGGTAGGTTGAGGTTCGGAAAAATGTCAATCTTGATGGTACGAACGGCGTTGATACCGAAAAAAAATAGACTAGCCACCAGTACCAGAATGGTAATGGGTTTACGCAACGCAGCACGGATTAAATTCATGAGTAAGCCTGTATACCGGATTAAATCAGTTTCATCGCTCGTTTTACTTCATGCAGGTATAAGTTTCTGCTAAAGCCAATTTTTCCCCGGATAGATTACATCATGGTGTTTTGCTCCTAAAAGTTACGCATTAATCAAAGTCTTTGGTTGTTTGCCCGTTTTAGGGCCACAAAAAAGTGTCGGGCTTAAGAACCCGACACCACAGCAATCTCGATACTTCGGTAACAAAAAAGTGCCGGGTTTGACCGGGCTGGCGATCCAGAACCCGGCACTTTTGTATATAACAAACCGAAAAGCGACTAGGCCAGCCGGTTGATACAATTCAAATCCTCAAACGCGATTTTCAGGCGTTGTACCATGCTTTCTTCGCCTTTACGCAACCACACGCGGGGGTCATAGTATTTTTTGTTCGGCGAATCATCCCCGTCGGGGCTACCCAGTTGGGTTTGCAGATAACCTTCCTTCGACTTGTAGTATTTCAGGATGCCTTCCCACATGGCCCACTGCATATCGGTATCCAGGTTCATTTTCACAGCACCGTACTGGATAGCCTCCCGAATTTCCTCGCGGCTGGAGCCCGAACCACCGTGGAATACGAAGTTCACAGGTAGTGGCCCCGTATTATAGTGCTCCTGGATGTACTTCTGCGAATTATCCAGAATGATGGGCGACAGTTTCACGTTACCCGGCTTATACACGCCGTGTACGTTGCCAAAAGCGGCTGCAATGGTGAAGTTTGGCGATATTTTACTCAATTCTTCGTAGGCATACGCCACTTCTGAAGGCTGGGTGTACAGTTTGGAATCATCGACGTCGGTGTTATCGACGCCATCCTCTTCACCACCGGTTACGCCCAGTTCAATTTCAAGCGTCATACCGATTTTGGCCATCCGCTCGAAGTACTTCGAACAGATTTCGATGTTTTCTTCAAGCGGCTCTTCCGACAAATCGAGCATGTGCGACGAGTAAAGCGGCTTACCCGTTTGATCGAAATGCTTTTCGCCAGCATCCAGCAATCCATCAATCCAGGGCAGGAGTTTCTTGGCGCAGTGGTCGGTATGCAGAATGACCGGAACACCGTATAATTCAGCCACGTGATGCACGTGCAGAGCACCCGAAACAGAACCGGCAATGGCAGCCTGCTGCTTATCGTTGGGCAGGCTTTTACCCGCGTAAAAAATACCGCCACCGTTGGAAAACTGAATAATGACCGGTGAGTTAACCGCTTTGGCCGTTTCCAATACAGCATTAACCGAGTCCGTGCCAACAACATTGACGGCAGGCAGGGCATAATCATTTTCGTTGGCGTGACGGAACAATTCGGTGACGCCTTCGCCGGTTACAACACCAGACCGAACGCGGCCCGAGGCAAAACGAGTGCTTACTTCGCTCATAAAATCTTGTTTTAAACTATAACCAGAAAAACTTACATCAAAAGTAGTTCAGATGAAGTGTTGGTGGATTCGTGCTGCAAGGTACAATTTTTTGCCATGATGAATTAGCATCGGGGGTCAATCCGTACGGGGCAACCGCGTTACCAGACAACCCTGATGACTCCTTTTCCGGGAGAATAACTCTGGAAAGTTAGTTCACCCCATCGGTTGTAGATTGTCAATATCATCTGAGGAGCACCCGAATCGTAAATCAACAACACGCTATTCAGCCCATTCGGGTTGGGTTTAAACGCATGCGGTACACAAACCATTGGTGGCGTAGCCGGACGAACTATGGCAACGGATGGGCTTTGACGCCGTCAACTGTGATTTTAACCGGTTTGATCGCTCCTTTTTCGTCAAAATACAGACGGTCGATGCAGGTTTCGCGGTGGTTACCGTCCGTTTCGGTCAGGGGGCGACGGTGATAAATAATGTACCAGTCGTCTCCCGAAGCGTCGGACCGGCCCGGAACCTGGATAACGGAGTGATGCCCGGCACCCCTCGCCACAGCCGGGTCCTGCTGGAGAATTTTACCCACGCGCTCAAAGGGCCCGAACGGCGATGATGCGGTGGCATAGGCAACCGAATAATCCGGCCCTGTCCATCCCCCTTCCGACCACATAAAATAATACGTTCCGTTACGCATAAACATGATTGGCCCCTCCACGTAGTTTTTTGGGGTTATTTCCCGGTACGTAGTGCCGTCAGGAAAGGGCAGAAAGCCGGTAAAATCATCCTTCAGCCGGGCGATGTTACAATGGCCCCAACCGCCATAAATCAGGTAATACTGACCGTCTTTATCTTTATAAACGAACTGGTCGATGGGCTGGGCACCATTGTGAATCTGGCCGACCAGCGGCTTACCCAGGTAATCCCGGAACGGACCGGCGGGGTTATCGGCCACAGCGATACCAATACCGCCTATTTCTTTTTTGTCATCCTGAATATCGTTCGCACCGAAGAACAGAAAATACTTACCATCTTTTCCAACGATAGCGGGTGCCCACATTGCCCGTTTAGCCCATTTGACGGCTGTTGTGTCGAGGATGTGGCTGTGTTTTGTCCAGTTGACCAGATCAGGTGAGGAAAACGCGTCAAAAAACACCTGCTGCTCATACGGGGCTGAATACGTGGGATAAATCCAGTACTTATTACCAAAAATGGCTCCCTCCGGGTCAGCGTACCAACCCGGAAATACGGGATTGCCGGACATGTTCTTCGGCGATTGCTGAGCCGAGCTGATGAATGAGAGGAAGAACAGGAAAGGAAAAACGAGTAAAAAGCGTGAGCGAAGCATAGATGACTAATAAAGTAAGGCCCAAAAGTAAGCACCTTCTTGATACGTACAGTTCCCGGCTATCAAGTACTGCTTTTTTACGGATACCCGTCTGCTGCCCGAGTTGATCAATTCAGGCATAGTCACTTTGCCAATTTTACCACGGACGGTCGCAGCCGCGAATGGTAAAACCTGGGATGAGTAACCATCAACCTATCTAAAATACAACTGAGCAAATCGTCTGTAATTTGTACGTTTCCCAGACTCGTTCTATAACTGATGTTATATCAAACTATAGGCTATTTCTTTCTTTCCGTACTGTTGGTGTAGCCCCATCTAAGAAAATCCAGCCCGGTGGCTAATATGCATATGTTCTTGTTTTAGTAGGCTTCGTACTAGTATGTACGTGTAATTCCTCCCGATTCAGTAACCTTCGACAAAAACCCGTTCGAATCATACGAATACTGCTTTTCGCTTGTGACCACGTTATTCCTACTGAGTGCGATGAAGGTATCATTAGTTTTGTCCCCAATAATCAATCCATAGAAAGGATTGAGTTTGTTGTCATATTGATACGCCGTTTTAGTGGTAGCAGACTGGTTGTCACTTCTCTCTACACTGACAATATTATCTCCACTATATGTTAACTGTTCTGTCCATTGATAATTGTCGGATGCCCTAGTATGGACAACCTTGACAGGAAACTTAGTGCCGTTATACCCGAACTGTAACGTCTCAAATAGATACGGATCGCGAGATCTGTCTTTAGTTATTCCGAATATTTTCATGACAGTAATGTTTCCACTCATATCATACTCATAAGTTGAGTTTAGGGCAGGTCGCCATAGACGAACCACTCCAGAAGCCGTATTTACTAAATCCCAAGTTTCAACTAAGGCATTCTTTATCTTTCCCTGTGCATCATAATTTATGGCAGTTCTGGAAGAATCAGCGGTAGAAGGGCGATTTGTTTCCGTAGAAGACACGTATTGGACTAAACGACCATTACTATCATAATTATAAGCTACGGTAGTAAGACGCGTCTCATCTTGATTAGGGGCTACCGTTCTAGTCGTCCTGATCCTAAATCGCTGTACTTCGGGAATCCGGTGATCTTCACAGGCAGTGAATAATAGAAATAGCACATATACACTAATCCAAGTAGTAAAGTTGAATTTCATTGGAGAACCAGGTTAAACGCATTAAAATGGCGGTCTTCCGTGTCATACCGATCTTTGTGGCATGGATTGGACTACTTTCTTTGCCGACGTACCAGATTTCCGATTGAATCGACGTAAACGTCATTTGTTGCTTGATATATTGGTAATCA
>JBBSTD010000185.1:0-6936 GCA_038236215.1 Cytophagales bacterium
AGATATTTTCTACCTTTGACGAGTAATGCTCAATCATTACGGGGCTGGTTTTTTTGTTGCTTGGTCGCTACAAATTTCCAGCCTTTTTCTTGATTTCAAGTTTTATCATGTAGAGTAATCGACACCAGGATGCTCTATAAAACAATGACAAGATTCAAGTACATACTTTGAGTAAATCGCCGTTAATTTGTCGTATATCTCTCTTTTATGTCTCGACTAGTCAATGTAATTCTGCTACAGTTCGGTCTGCTGCTCTCTTTCTGCGCGAGTGCGCAATTCATCCGCGATCCTTTGTTTATCTCGTTCGACGGGACCAGGATTCATTACGATATTTTGGGGGAGGGGAAACCAGTCGTTTTATTGCATGGCTTTATTTCCAACAGCGAAAGCTGGAAACGTGCTCCCGTCCGCCAGGCACTGGCAGACGCTGGTTTCAAGGTCATCACGCTCGATTTACGGGGGAATGGCCTTTCCGACAAACCGCACACCGCCGAAGCCTATGAGCGCAATGCGGAGTTGAAAGATGTAATGTCGCTCATGAAATTTCTGGGTGTTGGTACGTACGACGTAGTCGGTTACTCACGCGGGGCTATCCTGACCGCCAAGCTCCTGACCATGGACAAGCAGATACACAAGGCCGTAATGGGGGGAATGGGCCTCGACTTTTCGGACCCAAACTGGTATCGGCGTAAAAACTTCCACGAAGCCCTCATCAAACCGGGCAGTCATCCCGAACTCCAGTCTGCGGTCGATTACGCTAAAAAATCGGGTGCCGACACGATTGCCCTGGCCCGAATGCAGGAATTCCAGCCCGTTACTACGCTGGAGGAACTGGCAAAAATAACTGTGCCATTGCTGGTCATCAATGGTGACCAGGACACGGACAACGGCGATCCCAAAGCGTTAGTGAACGCCGTACCCGGGGCCAAGCTAATAATCGTTCCGGGCAATCACGGTGGAGCCATGCGCACCCCCGAATTTGCGAAAGCTGTGGTAACGTTTTTGAAGGAATAAAGAATTTACGTATCAGTGTATAGCCTCCGAATACCCAGCAACTCATTTGGGTTGGGGCAAATGGCCAGAAAGCTAGACCGGTCGGCTAAAGAGCAAACGCCGGGAAAGTCGCCCTTACGGCCCAGCATATCGGTCATGAGTTGAAAATGAAGATGGGGAGGCCAGTTGCCATTTTCGGGGTAGGGGCCGATTTCAGCCAGTTTTTCACCCGCATTTATTTTTTTTCCTTCATACAACCCTTCCAGCGATTGACGGGTCAGATGGCCATAGAGACTGTAAAGGGGCTGACCGTGCTGTTCGTGTTCCAGAATAATGGTGGGGCCGTAGTCACCAAAGTTATCATTGTCCTGAAAGCTATGGACGATGCCAGCCAATGGAGCAAAGACGGGCGTTCTGGCCTCCGCCCAGAAGTCGACGCCGAGATGAATCTCGCGTGGCCCGTCACACGGTGGTCCGTCACACGGCGATCCTTCGTTCGGTAGTCCTTCACATGGGGATGCTTTGGCAGTGGTGTTAAAATGCTGACTCCGGCGATAGATGCTTCGGTGTTCGTTGTATCCTCCTACGCCTACCATCGTACCAGCTTCTTTCAATTTACCGAATACATACTCCGTAAAAATAGCGGTATCGGTTATGTTGAGCGTAGCCAGGTCGGGGTTACTGGCGGAGAAGTCAAGAATGAGATACGGGTCTTTCTGAAAATCGAACGGAAGAAGCATTGGTAATAGCCGGGAAGAGAAACAAACGTAATAAACTCCGGCCAACAACAAAAATCACTTCCTCGAACGACAACAAATCGAGGTAGTAAAAAGCTAGGTCAGGTCGGTAAAACTATATCAAACAAATAGCTGATGACTATGAAAATCAATAGTTTATTCGCAAAACTGGGTCTTCTGCTACTAGTATGCGGTTGCACAAACCGCTCTGCTACCATTATTCCGAACACCGGTGACTGGTATCCTCAATCAGAATTTGAGGGCGTAGCCCGCAATGCGGCTGTTTCCTTCACCATTGGAAATATGGCCTATTTGGGAACTGGACTAGCTGATACGAAAATCGCACTCCAAGATTTTTGGGCGTACGATCCTATTGGAAATACCTGGACACAAAAGGCTACTTTTCCGGGCAAAGCCCGCAGTGAAGCGGTTGCCTTTGCCATTGGGTCAAAAGGGTACATTGGTACCGGTATAGATAGCCCACAAGGCAATCTGCTTCGCGACTTCTACGAATATGACCCCATTACGAACCTATGGAAGCAAATTGCCGACTTTGGCGGCTCAGCCCGACGCTCAGCCATTGGCTTTTCGGTCGATACCGCCGGGTTCGTCAGTACTGGTTTCGATGGCAGCGAACAACGCGATACCTGGGGGTACCATCCTGCTACAAATAACTGGACGCGCAGGGCCGATTTCGGTGGTAGCGCCCGTGTTGGTTCCGCTGCGTTTGTTATCAACAGTCTGGCATATGTTGGAACGGGTAGTTTACAGGGCGTCAACCAGGCTGATTTTTGGCAATATGATGCAGCGCAGGATAAATGGATGCAACGTCGCCCTTTCCCCTCCTCCGATTTGCAGGGAGGTTACGGACTGGGCTTCTCGATCAACACAACCGGCTATTTAGTAACCGGTTCAGGCGGTCGCAGCGTTTGGGCTTATCATCCAGATGATGATTCCTGGATACCACAGCAATCGTTTGAAGGTGCCCCCCGAATAAAGGCAGTTGGCTTTGCACTGAATAAAAAAGGTTATCTGACCACCGGCTTAAACGGCTCAGTTGTTTTTGATGATTTGTGGGTATTCAACCCTGCTCCTCAATGAATGAACCTTGTGGGTTTGGGATGTTGCCGGTATATTTACCACTACTTTATTCGTTACTTCATCCTATTCTTCGGCAAACTACCCGTTTAACCTAATACTATGGAAGCTACTATTGAAAGGTCCACTACCCGAACGGGCCATCCAACCGGTCTTTACGTCTTATTTTTTACCGAGATGTGGGAGCGGTTCAGTTATTACGGGATGCGGGCCATTCTGTTACTATTCCTAATCGATAACGTTCGGGGTGGTATGGGGCTGAACGAGACGGAAGGAGCGGCCATTTACGGAATCTACACGGCATCTGTTTACCTGCTTTCGTTGCCCGGTGGCTGGATTGCCGATAATATACTTGGACAGCGAAAATCCATCTGGTATGGTGGACTGATTATCATGCTGGGGCATATCATTCTCGCCATACCATCCAGCACGGGTTTATTTTATACCGGTCTCTGCGTAGTAGCACTGGGAACAGGCCTGTTAAAACCGAATATCAGCACGATTGTTGGCGAACTATACCCGGAAGGCGGGGCACGTCGGGATGCCGCCTTTTCCATTTTTTACATGGGTATCAATCTGGGTTCCTTCCTGGGTATTACCATTGTCGGGTATCTGGGCCAGAAAGTGGGCTGGCATTACGGATTTGGGGCCGCTGCTGTTGGTATGGGTTTGGGTATAATTACGTTTCGGACACTGGGACAGCGCTACCTGGGTCAGTACGGAAATGTCCCCACAAAAGCGGAGACGACAGAGGGCGATGTCAAGACGTCCGGTGGCAATAAGCCTATGATTGCTTTTTTGGTTGGTTTAGCCGCAATTCTGACGGTGCTGCAATTAACCAGTGCTATTGATATGACAACGGCACAGGGGCTGGCCAAAGCAATGGGAACAATTATTGCGCTGGTGGCTATCAGCTATTTTGCGTATATTTTGTTGGGGGGTGGGCTAACAACTGTTGAAAAAAAGCGGGTCGTTGTTCTGTTTGTCTTTTTTCTGGCAGCCGCTTTGTTCTGGGCAGGCAACGAACAGCAAGGTTCATCACTACAGATTTTTGCCGACCGCTATACCGACCTAAACTTCTTTGGCTGGGAAATGCCATCGAGTTGGTTTCAGAATTTCAATCCGGCCTTTATTTTGATATTTTCTCCCGTTCTTGCTTCGCTATGGATTTTTCTGGCGAACCGGAAACTAAACTTCTCGGTACCCGCTAAGTTGGCCACCGGCCTGATTTTACTTGGTGTAGCTTACATCGTTATGGTTTTTGCCGCTAAACTGGCCCTGACGGGTGTACGCACATCTGCCTTCTATCTAACATTCACGTATTTATTCTTCACGCTGGGTGAGTTATTTCTGAGCCCGGTAGGGCTAAGTTCATTTACCAAACTAGCTCCAAAACGCTTTGCCAGCCAGTTGATGGGTATCTGGTTCGTAGGCACATCGCTTGGAAATTTAATTGCCGGCCTGTTTGCCGGTGGGTTTGATGAAGAAAATGTACAGCAAATGCCTGCTCTTTTCCAAAGCGTAGCTTACTTTGGCTTAGGCGCTGGCATTATCATGCTACTATTCGCCAGGCCCCTGAAAAAATGGATGGGTGGCGTTGAGTAGCAGGAACTAGTACATCGACTTGATGACTAACTCTGGATTAGCCCGTTCGTATTCCCGAATGCAAGTTGCTCCTTCATCGGTTAGTTGGTAGTAAGTAGACTCAGTACCTTCTTTATCGCTCGCGCTGATCAGGCCAATATTCAACAGCCCCATCGTGTAATAGTTGACCATCAGGTGGTCAAAGCTGGTCCTTTTCTTTAATTGACTGTATGTACCCCGATACTGCGAAGCCATCAGAATACTGTACTGGGCGAATGTGATAAACATGTTCGTTAACAGCTTAAATAATAGGAATAATACAACTAATAGCGAAATTCGTGCCTTTTTTTATTCAAAATAAAGGCAGCGCATAATCGAAGTACAATCACACAATCTGGTTATTCAACATTTTGTTACCATATAGTCTACTATTTTACTTACTGGCTTTTATGTCTTTCTATTGACTAAGAATAAATCTGTTAGATGCATACGGTCTGACGGTCACACAATACAGCATTGGCTCAAATTTAAAAAAGCATTTTTTTTGATACTAAAAGGTATGATAAACTAATAAATCGATAATTAGTGCTATTTTAAGGGCCATTTATGTATACTACATGACGAATCAATCAGTAAGTAGTAATATAAAATTTAATCAAAAAATTGTTGGTTTTCGCCGTCCATCCGCCTAACACAGAACGTATTACCATGTGTTTTTCCTTTTGTAATGTTACTTTTATTTGCAAATAGATAACAGAAAAAATATATTCATGTGAGATTAAAAAACCATAAAAAATATTTCTATTGATTTAACGGTATTTGTCAATGATGTATTGAGAAGATTTATTGTACTCGTTTGATTAAAAAGGGTAACTAAAGGTGATGATTCCAAAAAGTATGCCTAATTGTAGCTTACTGATAACCAGGCAACACGACTTGTAATTTTTTTTATAGCTCAACCAGGTTTACAGACAAAAATCGGTCAACTATGGACGGCGGATACTACTGTAGTACTGGAATTGAGAGTTGCATTATCGCAATAATAATATACTAAAGAAACAGCCCTGCTGCTTCGGTAAACAAGTATACCTAAGCGACAGGGCTCTCTTATAAAACCATCTGTTGAGTTAAAAAATGGATTAGCGTGATGAATTTATCCGCGAAGAGGTTCAATTGAGCAGCCATATCCTTGACACCCATCCCTTCTAATTAGTTGATAACCGCTCGAGCGGCCCCACAGTGTACGGAAACTAGTTAGAAGCCGATTAATCCCAACTTTACCGCTGCGTAAGGCGTCCTCAGATAAGGTCACGTCGCGTTTGTGGTGCATAACTTCAACACCCCAGTGACCGCGAATCGCATCGAATAACTCATCGGCCTGGGCCTGGCTACTGACCACCTGATTACTGACATAATAACGCAATTCTTCACTGACCACGTCTGACTTTTCCCGATTCCCCACTACACACAGTAACGTACACAGACCTGCCTTCTGCCAGCGTGCGGCTATCAGAAAAGCCTTCAGATTAAAACAACGGTAATAGCGTTGCTCTACCCGACCATGCTTCTCTTTGAGGGTATCAACCCATTGGTAATCAGTGGGATAAAACAGGTCTGTCAAGGTGCATGCCTGATATAGTTTGGGTAGGCCGACCAGGTAATGACCCGTTGCCCCGTCAATGAAGGCCAGCGTGGAAGGGATCAGATGCAAGGCATCTCGCGAGAGTTTCTGATGAGCCAGGCCCTGGGTTTCGATGAGTTCAACCACCGCCGGACGTTCGCTTTCTTTAGTGCCACAGTAGTGGGTCTGAGCCACCACCTGATGGGTTTGGTGGTCTAGGGCTGAGACCACTACTTCACCCCGGGAGTGACCACTTCGGATACTGCCACGCAGTTCCTTTCCGTCCAGGGAAAACTAACGTTTCTGTTCTTGATTGAGGACAACATTAAACCACTCGAAAAGGATTCGAGTGAAAACGACCCCGTTCACTATAGCCAGCAAGAGAGGAAGCTGCGCACGCGAAATGGGCTTATAATCAGTCAGTTGTGATGCTACAAGTAAACTTTCAAAGTGATTGACCATGTGCCGCCGGGCCGCCGGAGCCGGGATAAACTTCCATCTCGTCCGCAACACAGGGCTGCCACCAGTCCTGTCATTACTAAAGCGAGTGCATGTCGTTTGCCCGGATTATCACGTCCATCAAGTTCGGGGGTAGTCTCGATGAGTTGAAAAAACCGGTCGGTCGGAGCCGTAGTAATTTTAAGCGGGCCGGGGGCATTAGTCATGATTTTGTAGTGTCGTAACCACAAAAGTAGGGCTATTTGATACCTACCCATTTTTATAAGAAACTCACATGATCGCGCGCTCACCCCAAGTCATGAAAATTGTTTATTTTCGGGTATGGATACGACACAACAACGATCCGTTGAGTTCGCTCAACTTGTGAGTCGGGGCTGCGGCCTGGATGTTCACAAAGACGTACTGGTAGCGACTATTCAGGGCCAGGGGTTAAGGGCCCAAACA
>JBBSTD010000186.1:0-6928 GCA_038236215.1 Cytophagales bacterium
CAAATTTCTTTCGCCGGATCGTCAAGGATTATGAATACACGGTATCTTCTTCGGTAAGTTGGCTCTATTTAGCCAACATTCAGATTATGTTGCAACGTATCCAGACCTAACACCGAAGATAATTCCCCAACACGCTCTTAGCCTTTACTATTTAATAAAGGCTAAGCTTTGTTATTGTCGATAATTAGCAGCAACAGCCTAATTGAATTGCAGTTTTACCTGTATTATTAGCTGCTAAATGACTTTCTGTAGCAAATGCTTTTAAAGATTCGAGATCAGAATCATTCATGGTATATGGCAATACTAAAATCATATCGTCTGATGTTTCTTCAACAACTCTGATATTTAATTTTTCAGGTAAAGTTATACCAAGTTGTTGCTCAATTGTCGACTTTGGATCTTTTAATAACTTTTCCCTAAAATCTATGTCAGTTGTAGCTTTATTAATTATTTCAGCTTCAGTTGATTGACGTGTTTTCTGATGGTCTGTATGAAACCTCAGTTCTAGCGGAGTACGTTTTTTGTCCATTTTTATTGATTTTTAGGTGAGAAATATAATAATTATGTATCAATTGATATTTTTTAACTGACTTTTCGATTTAGCAAATCACTTAAGTTTAAGCGATTTACCATTTTTTTCGAAACCACATCCTTTCCTGTAATTGGTGGTACTATAAGTGTTGAAATCCCACTCATATTAGCATTTTCTAGATTTTCTAAATCTATCCATTCAATTTTGGGCTTACCTTCTATGAAGGTATTGGCTTCGTAAATTATTGCTTTGTGGTTTGAAGGATAATATTTTTGAATATAGCTTTTAAGGACAAGTAAGTTAGCATTTTTAGAATCTGACAAATTGTGAGTGAGATCACCCACTGAATCTGGCTGCCATATTATGAGCCATGCACCTGTTTCAGGTTTTCTCTCGCATAATAGAAAGTCGGTAGCTTCAAATGCCTGACAACCTGTAGTTCCTGGATCAAAACCAATATCTGCGAATAAACAATCTTCCGCTGATATTCCTGGAAGCATACGAGCTGGAATGCCTTGCTCTTTGGCGATACGAATTATATTGTGTGAAGGGGTTACAAATACACCTGGATGTCCGTAAAAGGCAGCGCACACACGTTTTCCAGATTTAGCAGCTTGTAAAACTGTATCTGTCATACGTTCATAAATTAATCTTCTAATAATACCGTCTTTATAAAAATCTCGCATTGAAATAAGACTTTTACTGTTCCGGCGTAGCCACTCTTCTGTTACAGAATCTGTTACTACATAGTAAACTATATCTGCAATTTTAATGTGGGACCGTGCCTCAAATGTCATATGACCTAATTGAAGGCCGGTACCTACAATTACGATGCTACCTTTATTAGGCATAATGGGTAATGATCTAAAAACAATAGAACTTTACGATGTGACTTGAACATCCAACTTGACATTCACCTTTATTTTAGGAAAGCCTGCAACAAGGTTATTTTCAACTAGAGTAGCTATTTTTTCGCGATCCGCTGATACGAGTGCTGTGACTTCTTCATCATTTAGACCAGCACTTCTAGCTGCGGTCTCTGGATCTTCTGTGTGTTTCTGAAGAGCGTCTTCGTCTTCGGATAACTTCAGTAAATAGTCTTTAATGTTCATTTTTTTATTGATTTATTTATATTCACTTACAAGATTCCGAATTTTATATCAAAATGTCAACCGTAAAACCACTTTTTTTGTCAGTCTAATATCTATTTGCACAATACCCTTAATAAAGTGTTGAAAATCAACATGTTAATAAGCTGAATTTTTATTGTTTCTTAGTGCTAGACATTGAAGAAGTACAAGCGTATGGGGACTTTGAGAGGCTTGGTGAGTCGAGTCATTAGCCAATTTACAAAATATTTAATACTGACCAGTTCATTAACGACTACCGAATAGCCTTTGCGAAACAAGGTTGCAACTACTAAATTACCCTATTTTGAAGTCGAATGAGTCTCGAATACAGTTGAAAACGCTTAGAGTATTCTTTGTGTAATTACTAATAAAACCCTTCCTTACGCTCGTATGTAGTTTCTGCCTTCCCCATAGAAGCCAAACCGGAAAACATCGGTAGGGCCACCCGGTCAAGGGCCGTGACGGTAGGAGCGGTTTATATACCCTTGACCGGTTGGTACTACCGATGTAATTTATTCGAAGGGGAAGACAGAAACGGCCCCGCTCAAAAGTCGTCGGTCAACTCCGGCCCTTTATCCGTTGGCTTAGGCTCAATCGGATCAGGCTTCGCTGCGGTAGGAACGGGGCTGGCAGTAACAAAAGGAGACGGGGCTACAGTGCCGACCGCTAACAAACTCCGGGCTTCCTGCTGAATACGTCGATAATTGGCCGTAACCAGCTCGGGAGTCACATCCGCAAACGCTGCCCAATCCTTTTCCGGCCACTCCTGGCCCTTTATCCGGGCCTGGAAAAGGCTATAATCACTCTCCACTAACTTCCCGTAAAACTGACCCATTTTTAAGTTGGTCACGTCCTGCACCCGAATTCGCTGCCGCTCGGTCAGCGACTGGGCCTGGCCAGCACTCCCGTTTTGATTTAGCCCCGTGCTTTGGCTTTGGTTGATGGAGCTGGCTTGTACGTCTTCCTTGCCCCATAGATCACTCACGTACTGCGCCCCTTCCAGATGGTTTTGCAGCCCGTAGAACTGATTGGAGAGCGTGCCCAGAATGGCCTTCTGCTTCACCTTGCCGTAACGGCTCTCCAACTGGGCAAGGTCCTGAATCCCCACCACGACGGCCACCTTGTTAATGCGGACCGTGGCGGGATACGACTCGAAATTAGGCAGGTAGAACGTGGGAAACTCGTCCAATAAAGCCAGACTATCGACTTTACCCTTCTGATTCATCTTCTTCAAAGCCACCGTAGCCACTAACGCCAGCACCGGCCCGTACACCTCCTCCAAATCGGCGTTATTACCCAGCACCAGGGCTTTGGGTGCATCCGGATTATTCAGATCCAGCGTAAAATCATCCCCCGACAACACCCAGGCAATTTCTTTGCTGTTGATCTTGCGCAGGCCGTTTTGCAGGGTGCCCACGATAGCCGCCCGCTGGGCGTCGGCACTCAGGGCTTCCCGAATGGCGGCAATCGAGTTGCGGGTTTCCTCGTTGGTTTCCAGTAGGGCCACCACCTCCGTGGCCGGGCACATGACTAAGGCCATCGCGTGGGGCAACGTGCAGTACTCGGGGTACTCCTCCCGCAGAAACCAGAAGATAGCCGCTAAATAACCCTGGGCACTGTCGGCAAAGAACGGGTTGGCACTACTGGCCGCGTCGGGAATCAGGTTGTAGACCACCGTCCGGGCGTATTGATCGGCGTAGCTGCTGCGGTTCATCAGCTGGGGGGAGATCGGGTTGACCCGGTGCGAACGGGTTAAATCATCAAAGTTGATGTAGTACGGCGTTACGCCCGGGGCCGCGTGGCTGGCCACCAATTTGGCAAATTCGGGAAACTTATAATCGTACACTAAGGCCGCTTTACCCTGCTGCATTGCCTGCACTAAGATCGGCTCGATGATGCTGAAACTCTTGCCCGAACCCGGCCCACCCACGACTAAGATATGCCGGTAGGGATTGGTAATCTTGATGGTCCGAATATCCCGCTCTCCGGTAGTCAGGTTATAAACCCCCGACTTGACCCGAAGGCCGGTCTTGGTCGTCACGCTGGGGGCGGCAATACGCGCTGTGGTCTTGCTTTCTCCCCCCAGCATCAAATACAAAAAGTAGCCCCCTGCCACCCACCCTACCCACTGATCAATGTGCTTAAATAGGGGCGTATCGACTAAGCTGTAGCGTAGTATCAGTTTATGGACGATCACCCAAATAAACATCCCCCCGAAGGCGGGAATAACCGCGTACTTAAGCAGGTTCACCACGACGCCCCTGGCCACCTGGCCTTCTTCGTATCCTTGTTTAAAACTCATGATTTCTTTTTAGTTGGAAAAACGGGTATCACATTCCAGTGGACAGTCCGGCGGACTGGCCCCGCTGCTGGCCCAAAGTAGCTTCGGCGGTCAGACCTTTCGAAGCGCGTAGGGATTGCTCGTATTGCTGGTGGCTCCCGTTCTTCAGGGCGTTGCAATGGTCGTAACGCTCGGTAAGTCCGCGCTGGTAGCCAAACTGCTCATCAAAGCTGCGTTCATTGGCCCGGTAGAAATCCTCCCGGTCGAACCCACTTTTTACCGCTCCCCCGTTAACGCCCCGTTGATTGGTCATCGGAGAGAGTTGCATGGTGCGGTCGTTGTTGGTGAGCACCCGTTCTTCCTGTAAGACATGACCATTCTCGCGGGCACTGCATCGGGAAACGACAACGTGAATATGACGCTGGTCGCCTTCCTTTAACTCGCTGGCCTGGGCGAGTCCGGCCTTCACCTCGGCGCTATCAAAACCGTGTTTACGCTCGTGCTCGATCCTGGCGTACCAAACTAACTGGCTGCTGTCGATGCCCTTGTTAAAGTTGGCCGCGTAGTTTTCCATCACCTGCCGGGTATAAGCGTTGAGCTGCTGGGGGTCGTCGCCGATGTGGGCTAACTCGGCCTGACTGGGACTGATCACTAATGAATAAAACCGGTCGTCTTTCCGCTCCAAACCTTGTCCTTTTGCGTTGTTGTCGATCTGCTGGACGACTTCCCATTTATTGCAGCGGTCACGGTCGGCCGAAAAAAAAAGGGTTTGTTCAGCCGCTATCTTTTGGCTGTTTTCTTTCTCTAAATACGTGGCCAGTTTTAGACAACTTCCTTTGTTATTCCCCGTAACGGGGCTGGTGAATTTAGTCTGCATCTTCACGAATCAATTCTAAGGTGGGTAATAATTTTCTTCACGTTGTTATTGACAATGCGTAGCTCGTGTTTTCGGGCCGCTCCTTCTGAACTGGCTAAATCAAACAGGGCTTCTTTGATGGGATTCAACGTCTTTTTTTCCTGCTCTTTGATGAAAGAGATTAAGCGTTTATCTAATGCTTTAATGGCGTCGGTGGGGTTATCGGTCTTCGGGTCCCTGGGGTCGGCTTTGGTCGCCTGAAAGTAAAGGAGCATGGCCTCCACCAGCCCTTTATTAGTGAGTTTATAACTGTCGGCCAGGCGGCTGAACGCATCAAACGTGTCTGGTTCGATACTAATCGTTTTATACTTTTGCATACTTTTGAACGATGAGAATAATTACTTTATGTATTGATTACAAGGTAGTTATAAAATAACAATCATTTAATAATTATTTGTGTATACAGATCTTAAAGCTAACTTATTGATTATCAGAGCAAAACCCGAAGGGGCAAGAGAAGAACGGTGGCGTAGCCCCGTTTCCTCTTGCTAAAATTCACAGAATTTTACTTTCTGCCGAATCCGCAGGAGAAGGCGAGACAAGACCCGATAGGCAAGCCAGCAAAGGGGGCGTTCGTATGCACCGAATTAGTTGCTGTTAAGATGGTACTGAAAACCCCGTGATACGTTGAGCGTGGAAAGTCTGTTGCACTCATCCATATAACCCTGTACGTTTTCTGATGTACTTAGTTCTAAACCACAAATGAATTCGCTTATATCCTGAATTGCTAAAAAACAATTAGTACGGGCTTTAATGTGTTTTTTTGTGAAGTATTTTTCATCCGCCCGCGTATTCTGCTGACGTTCTAAAATGAATTTACATAACGACATTTCATTCAAATAAAAGGATAATTCAATTTTTCTGTGCTGGTATAATACCGTTGACTTCTCGTGCTCTGATTGCCTGTTAAAATAACGAATTAGTAGGTCAAGTTTTCGTTTCATGGCTGTTAATGTATAGGGAGTAAGTTCGTGACTGATTGAGGGCCCTAAACTACAAAATGATGCGCTATTTTATTTCGTGAGCCGTAACTATTTTTTTTCGGTCACACTTTTTTCCCATTACCTACTCCTACCGTAGCTTCGTTTGGATCATTTACCTTTGTCCATGAGTCAACCCGTCTATACCACCATTCCCGATACGTCGGACTTAGCCTACTGGGAACTAAAAACCCAAAATACCCAGGAGCGCAGCACCACATTTGTCCCTCGGGATAAGGAACTTCACCAGCAATTGAAAGTGAAAGCGTGGGCCGCTATTCAGGCCTCATTGGGTCGTAGCCGCAGACGCTAAAGGGTGGGCGTGTCAACTACCCACTGTAAGGCTCAAATCTTGCTTCTAAGCGATTTTATTGAGTTTACCCAGAATACCTAAGTTCAGCTTACTTTGTCGCTCTGAGCGCACAAAAACACCCCATACGGCTTACTATTAACGAGACGGCTCCGCGCTGCCCACCGATAGGGGGTTATTTGGACCACTTCGCGTCCTTGGGTGCTCAGCCCTTCACTTGAACGATCTTAAACGAATACACTGGGTAGGCACCCTCCAACAACTTCAGCAGCTCGTTGGCCGCATGCCAATCTAAATCCAAAAAGGTTTCATAGGGAATTGGCTTTAATCCGCCTGATACCTGCTCGATGTTCCTGACAGCATAATCGGTGTTAAACATGCCGGATACTGTTACTAAATACCGTTCTTCCATGGGGGTAAAATTTAAACCTGTGAGAAATCAATTAGACGTTTGAACACCAAAAAACCGCTCCACGCTGCCCATCAGCGGGATCAGACCGATCGCTTCGCGTCTGGTCTGAGCTATGCACGGGTTAGTTAGAGCTGGGGTATCGTATTTTCCTGGTCCGTTGTGACCTGCCAAAGAGCAAAGTCAGTTGCTGATAGGTGTCTGGCTAAATGGGTACTTAACCCGGTGTTCGTTCGGCTGTTGGCTTGTCGCCTTTTGTATAGCTTGATTTCAATAATGATGCGGCCTACTGCTTCTAAATGCTGCTCGTCTAAAGGAGTCATTAAGCTGATTTTTGAGAAGTGGTTTACAACGGATCTGGCTTACTGTC
>JBBSTD010000187.1:0-6788 GCA_038236215.1 Cytophagales bacterium
AGCTCAGACGGGCTTGCTTTTTTGCGTTTAAAGGCTGATTAAAAGCCAATTAATTGAATCGAAAGGACTAAGGAGGCCTTATAATTCGTTACATTTGTAGTCCCTTATTAATCAAATCTGGCATACCTGTTTTCTGCCCTTCGCTCTGCGAATTCGATTTATTTTCATGTATTTGTACTAATGCGTATTAGCTTAATTATCCTGGTAATTGGCCTGATAGCCAGTTGCCGGTCAAAGCCACAAACTCCCTCAGACCCTCTGTTTCGAAAGCTGTTACCTGATGAAACCCACGTTAATTTCGCCAATACTGTTATCGGCGATCAGGATTTCAACATCTTTAATTACCGTAATTTCTACACCGGCGGGGGCGTAGCCATTGGGGACGTTAATAATGATGGACTGTCTGATATACTGATGATCGCCAACATGGGCGACAACAAACTGTACCTAAACAACACCTCCACGGGTACCGGAAAAATTCAGTTCAAAGACGTAACGGCTAAGGCAGGTGTGGCCGGGAAACGGGCCTGGAGTACGGGAGCCACCTTTGCCGACGTAAACGGGGATGGCCGCCTTGATCTGTATGTGTGTAACGCTGGCAATCGAGATGGCGACGACCGGGCCAATGAACTCTTCATTAACAATGGCAATGACGCTAGCGGAGTGCCCACCTTCACGGAGCGGGCCGCAGAGTATGGTCTGAATGATCGGGGTTATTCTACCCACGCGGCTTTCTTCGATTACGACCGCGATGGGGACCTCGATATGTATTTACTCAACAACAGTTTTATGCCCGTTGGGCGGCTGGCGTATGCTAATTTACGGGCGCAGCGGGATTCGCTGGGGGGGCACAAGCTGTTTAGGAACATGACCGTAGAGAATGAAAAGAGCAACGGCAAAACGGCAACTATTTTTGTTGACATATCGGAACAGGCTGGCATTTACGGAAGTCTGATTGGCTTTGGTCTGGGCATTACCATCGGCGATGTGAATGACGATAACTGGATGGATATCTACATCTCCAACGATTTTTACGAGCGCGATTATCTCTACATCAATAATCACGACGGTACCTTCCGGGAGTCTATAAAAGAGTCAATGCCGCATACCAGCCTATCGTCCATGGGAGCAGATGTGGCTGATGTCAATAACGATGGCAAGCTCGATATTTTCATAACGGACATGCTGCCCGGCAACGACCGGCGGTTGAAAAAGACCTCTACGTTTGAGGGGCATGATCTGGAGCAGATTAAAGTTGGTCGCGATTTTCACTATCAGATTATGCAGAATATGCTGCACCTGAACCAGGGAAATCAGCCCGGTAATAATGGTTTACCGACGTTTAGCGATGTGGCTCGGTTTGCCGGCGTTCAGGCAACCGACTGGAGTTGGGGTGCCCTGATTTTTGACATGGATAATGATGGGCTTAAAGATATTTTTGTCGCTAACGGCATCGCTAAAGATGTAACCGATCAGGACTTTGTCAACTTTCTGGCTGATGGAGAAAATATGGCCCAAATTGCCCGGCAGCGTAAGTTTAACTTCAAGGAGTTTCTGGATAAAGCAACGTCTGAACCGTTACCAAACTACGCTTTTCATAACGAAGGAAACATCCAGTTCACCAACAGAGCTTTTGACTGGGGGTTGGCAGAGCCGAGCTTTTCAAACGGAGCCGCCTATGGCGACCTGGATAATGATGGCGACCTGGATTTGGTCGTGAATAATATGAATTCACCGGTGTCCATCTATCAAAACCAGTCGGTTGAAAAGCACAAGACGAATTACTTAAAAGTAAAGCTGGAAGGAGTAGGGTTCAATAAGAATGCCATTGGCACCCGGGTACTGGTATACCAGGCTGGGCAAACGCAGTTACTGCAACAAATGCCAAACCGGGGTTTCGAATCATCGGTAGACCTAAACATGGTATTCGGTCTGGGAAACAACCCGACCATTGATTCGCTGGTGATTGTGTGGCCAACTGATCGGAAGCAAATCGTACGCAGGCCACTGGCTAACCAGATGCTAACGCTCCGCGAAGCGGATGCAACGCAGGTATGGAAACCAGTGGTTGCTCTGGAGAAGCCGGTTTTTCAGGAGTATACAAATGCGTCGGGGCTAAACTTCCAGCATACCGAAAGCAATTTCGTGGATTACAACCGTGATGCGCTGCTTAAACAGCAGTTTTCTACCCAGGGACCAGCCCTGGCAACGGGAGACGTAAATGGCGACGGGCTGGATGATGTGTTTTTGGGTGGTGCCAGTGGTCATGCCGGACGCCTGTTTGTTCAGCAACCGGGAACGGGACGGTTTACGGATAAAACCTCCGTTGCCATGAAGCGGGATACGATCTCGGAGGCAGTGGATGCCGTACTATTTGATGCCGATGGCGATAAGGATTTGGACTTGTATGTAGTGACGGGCAGCAATGAGTTTCGCGCCGAGTCGGACGAGCTGTTGGATTACCTCTACTTAAACGATGGCAAAGGGAATTTTACGCATTCGGAAACGGGCATACCCAGTTTGAAACAAAGTGGGTCCTGTGTGGCAGCGGGGGATTTTGATCAGGACGGGGATATTGACCTGTTTGTGGGTGGGCGACTCATTCCTGGTCAGTACGGACGTAATCCATCCAGCTACCTGCTTACGAATGATGGTACGGGTAACTTTAAAAATTATACAAAGCGTATTTTACCAGACATTGATAAGCTGGGGATGGTGACGGGCGCAACCTGGGCTGACCTGAACGGGGATAAATACCCCGAACTAATTGTGGTTGGCGACTGGGCACCCATTCAGGTTTTTGAAAACAAGCGTGGAAAACTGAGCCAGAACCCCGAACTCACCATTAAGGATGTGCAGGGGCAACCTGTCAAAACCAACGGCTGGTGGAACTGCGTAACCGCAGGTGATGCCGATGGCGATGGTGATATGGACCTAGTAGTGGGTAACCTGGGCCTGAACTCCCGCATCCGGGCTACCCAATCGGTACCGGCTGAACTCTACGTCGGCGATTTTGACAGTAATGGCACTGTGGAGCAGATCATCAACTGCGCCGATGAAACGGGGGAAGTATATCCGATGGTGTTGAAAAATGACCTCCAGAAAGTAATGCCCGCTATCAAAAAGAAGTTTGTAAAATTTAACGACTATGCGGGCAAGAAAATCAATGAAATTCTGGATGAAGACCAGTTAAAGCAGGCTGTAGTTAAACAGGCTTACACGGGTGCAACAGCCATCCTGCTCAATAATGGGAAAGGTGGCCTTACGTTTCAGGCGTTGCCAACTGAAGCCCAGCTCTCCCCCATAAGTAGCGTTGTTTTTATGGACTATGACCGTGACGGTCGAACTGATCTTATTTTGGCAGGTAACTTTTTAGATGTACTCCCCGAAATTGGTCGGTACGATGCCAACTACGGTGTCATCTTACGAAATAAGGGTAAAGCTGCCAACAGTACCATTTCGTACGAATCCGTTAATCCTGCCGTCTCCGGATTTTTTGTACGGGGGCAGGTTCGGCACATGGCAAGGTTGGCTCAGGGCCAATTTGTATTGGCCAAAAACAACGACCGCGCCCAGCTATTTAATATCACTACTAAGTAAACAGAATGGTAAATGCCTCATCAGTAGGCACCGTTCGCGATTCCCATGGTAAAATACATTGCTTTTTTCCTGATCGCTGGCTTATTGACGCTGGCGGGTTGTCAATTTTTCAGGTCAGAAAAACCACTCTTTCACTCTCTCGACTCCACGAAAACGGGCGTTGGTTTTATAAATCGCCTGGTACCCAACGAAAAAGTAAATATTATAGACTACCTCTATTTTTATAATGGCGGGGGCGTTTCGGCGGGGGATATCGACAATGACGGTTTAACCGATCTGTATTTTATTTCGAACCAGGGCAAGAACAAACTCTACCTTAATAAAGGGAATTTCAAGTTTGAAGACATAACCGCTAAAGCGGGCGTAGAGGGCTACGCCGATTGGCAAACGGGTTCGACTATGGCTGATGTTAATGGCGATGGCTTCCTGGATATTTACGTTTGTGCCGTTGGCAACTTTCGGGGGCTGGAAGGGGCCAATGAATTGTACATCAATAACGGAGATGGAACATTTACCGAGAAGGCGGCCGACTACGGATTGGATTTTACGGGTTTCTCAACCCAGGCAGCGTTTTTTGACTACGACCATGATGGCGATCTGGACTGTTATCTCCTGAACCATGCGGTGCATACCTCCCGTAGTTATGATCGGGTAACCGCCCGTAACCTGCGTCACAACGAATCGGGCGATTACCTATTCGAAAATCAACTTGTATCTACTGCGGGTAAGGCCCCGGCAGGTAAGCCAGTTCGGTTTACCAATGTAAGCCAGAAAGCCGGAATCTATGGCGCTGCCATGGGGTATGGCCTGGGAATTTCCGTTGCCGATTTGAACAATGATGGCTGGGAAGATATCTACGTATCCAATGATTTTCATGAAGACGATTATTATTATATCAATAATCAGAATGGGTCATTTACCGAAAGTGGAAAAAAGGTATTTCAGCATAGCAGTCGCTTTTCGATGGGGAACGATATCGGCGATGTGAATAACGACGGCTTTGCGGACATAATTACCCTGGATATGTACCCGGAAGATGAAACCGTAGAAAAATCATCCCTGGGCGAAGACCCGCTCGACATCTACCTCTACAAACAGGCGTTTGGCTACATGAATCAGTACAGCCGAAACTGCCTTCAGTTGAACCTGTCGGGCAAAAAATTCATGGATATTGGTACCATGGCGAGCGTAGCCGCTACAGACTGGAGCTGGTCTCCTCTGCTGGCCGATTATGATAATGATGGTATAAAGGATTTGTTTATCAGCAACGGCATTGTGCACCGGCCAAACAACCTCGATTACGTAAAATTCGCGGCCGACGATTCTCTGCGTTATGCCATGGAGACATCGAAAGCGCTGGATGAACGCGCCGTTAAACTGATGCCTGATGGTAAAGTGCATAATTATTTCTACCACGGCACCCCATCCCTGCGCTTTGACAATAAATCCCTCGAATGGGGCTTCGAAACCCCAACGTATTCGAATGGAGCGGCTTATGCTGATCTGGATAATGATGGTGATTTAGACCTGGTGACGAATAATATTGATGATCCGGCCGGGATATACCAGAACGATGCGGACAAACTCTTTCCTGATAACCACCACCTAACCATCCGACTCAAGGGCGATTCTCCCAATACATTTGGTGTGGGAGCGAAGGTAATTGTGAAATACGGCGACTCACTACAGGTGCAGCAACTGATGCCCACCAGGGGGTTCGAGTCGTCTGTAGCACCTGAACTGCTCTTCGGGCTGGGCAAACGCACGGTCATTGATTCGCTGATTGTCATCTGGCCAAACCAGCGCATGGAAATAAGAACGAAGCAAAAAGTGAATCAACTGCTGACGCTCAAACAGACCGATGCTCAACTGGATGGCACCTCGTATCGCTACACACAACCGGCGGGGCAGGTGCTCTTTACGGACGTATCGAAATCGGACTCCATTCCCTACAGGCACAAGGAGAATAAAGAGTACTTCGATTATGTTCGGGAGCCACTCATGCCGTTCCAGGTTTCTACGGAAGGGCCACATTTGGCCGTTGGAGATGTGAATGGCGATGGATTGGACGATATGTACGTTGGCGGGGCTAAATGGCAGGCGGGAAGTTTATTGATTCAGCAGACGGGGGGCAAATTCATTCCGTTTGTTCAACCTGATTTTAGAAAGGATTCGACTTACGAGGATGTTGATGCCGTACTTTTTGATGCCGATGGTGATAAGGATTTGGATTTGTATGTAGTTACCGGCGGGAATGAGTTTTATGACAAAATGCCCGAGCAGTTCGACCGGCTCTACCTGAATGATGGCCGGGGTACGTTTAGTCGCGCTACCAATGCATTGCCCCCCATGTACGATAACAAGAGCTGTGTTCGGCCCACCGATATTGACGGGGACGGCGATGTGGACCTCTTTGTGGGAGGACGTGTGGTCGGTTTTGGCTACGGAAAATCACCCAGTTCGTACCTACTCATTAACGATGGTAAAGGGCACTTCTCCGACAAAACTGACAGCTATGCTGCGGATTTACGAAAAGTCGGTATGGTGACGGACGCCGTCTGGACTGATTATGACGGGGATAAAGACATCGACCTGATTGTGGCGGGGGACTGGATGCCCATCCGCATTTTTGCCAATACCAATGGCCGGTTCGCTGAAGTTGGTAATTTTGTTGCCGACGAAACACCGTTAAGTGGCTTCTTCCAGCGCATCATTGCTGCTGATTTTGACCGGGATGGTGATATAGATTTGATAGCAGGTAATATCGGGACCAATACCAAGTTGCGGAAAACACCCGATTCACAACTGGCAATGTGGGTGAAGGACATCGATAATAACCAGAGGATGGAGCAAATTCTGGCTTATAGTCGTGGTAAGGAGTGGTACCCGCTGGCATTTAAAGATGAACTGGGTAAGCAGATGCCGGGCATTATCAATAAACGGTTTACCGATTACGTATCCTTTGCCGGAAAGCCATTGAGTGTCGTACTGACCGATGATGAGTTGAAAGGGGCTGATGAGTACACCGTGAATCAATTCGCGTCTGTTTATCTGGAAAACAAAGGGGGAAAAGGCATCAGGGCAACGTTTGTTGTGCATGAATTACCTATGATGGCTCAGGTATCGAAGCTGTTTGCTTTGCAGGCGATGGATATTGATAATGATGGCGACCTAGACGTACTGGGCGG
>JBBSTD010000188.1:0-6552 GCA_038236215.1 Cytophagales bacterium
ACTTTGATTGGTTTAGTCACCTCAAAGCTAGGAACAATCTATAAAACGGCTGATTTTTGTTGTTTCAGTCAACTTGAGATAGCAGATGAAAGATACAAAAGGGGAGAAAAGGTAATATGCACTGGAAATGCGAATTCAAGCGAGTTCTCCTAAATCGTCAAAATCTATTAGTGTGACATCTGTTTCAACAAGAGTACTAAATACTTTTTCATTATTTTTTCGAGAATTCACTTTTTCAATTAATGATTTAGGGGCCGTTACGTCCCACCAAGTTACTCCAATCTTCTGGGTAAAAAACTTAACTAAGTATCGACGAAGTAAATTTTCTACTTTGTTTATCTTCGGATATATTTTATTTGCGATATCAGTAGATATATCATCTCTTAAAATTCTAATATTTCTAAAACTCAGTGCTCTATTCAGATGTACTAAAATCTTATGCCGAAAAGATTCGAGATTTTCAAAACTATCACTTTTTATTCTTATCAGAAAAGCAGCATCAATCAAATCATTCAAAGCAGAACTAGTGTCAACTGCCTGTATTTTCAAGTCAATATCCTGTTCAGTATCTACTATACTTTGCGCCCCATCTGCACTCTCTGAACTGTTTGGATTAATCCAAATATTCTCGGAAAACAATAGGCCATGACCTAAAGAACTCGCCTTTGTTATCGATGTTTTTCCGTCAGCATCAATAGCCAACAGTTCAAATATGAACGACATTCTGTCTGTTGTTTGAAAAATTCTGTCTGAATTCAGGCAGAGACTTGTGAGTAATAATTATAAAACTAACGGTTGTATGAATCCAAACGTCACATTTTGATACGCTTCCTGTTTCGCCCGATACCGCAAAAGGCCAGATTTACTGCCCTGCAAGACGTACCAATTGTCGCACGGAACCCCGCGCTCCGAAATCAGTGTGAACCTGCACCCAACATATAAATGCGCGCAACTCCGCTTAACATCAAATCCTTCATAGTCAAAGCTTTTATGGTAAATGCACCCTACTTTCTGTTAATCTACCAGAGAAATTCGTACATAGGTTTTGCGAGTTCAATCATACCGTTTACAATCATAGATAGCTTTGGTGGTTATTGCAACACAATGGCAAAAAATCACTCTGTTGCAGTCGGGCCGCACGGGTACCCTGATGTACAATCAACCTAAAATACCACCAACACCCCACCTAAGGTACATACGTTTCCAGAACGGTCATGTCGCCGTCGGGAACCAGGGTGACGTTGTTGATAGACGCCGGAATCAGGACACACTGTCCCATTGTGAGCGATACGCTGTAGCCACCCGGTGCCTCGACGGTGAGTGCTCCCGATACGCAGATGAGAATCACGAACGAGTCGATGTGCGTGTAGTCGTGCTCTACTTCCTGCGTGAAATTCAGGATGTTCGTCACGAAGTAATCACTCGTTACGGCGTTGACACTCTCATTCTGAGTCTGCTCGTACGCCGTTTTGTACTCGTCGTAGTGATGATAGTCGATGGCGTCAACGGCAAGGTCGGTGTGGAGTTCGCGTTTCTGGCCGGTGGTGGCATCTACCCGGTCGAAGTCATAAATCCGGTAGGTGGTGTCGGACGTTTGCTGGATTTCGGCCAGCAGCAGCCCCTTACCGATGTAATGAACCCGACCGGCGGGCAGGAAAAACACGTCGCCGGGATGGGCGGCTTCGATGTTGAGCAGGTCCTGAATGGTATTGTCGGTTACTGCTTTTACGTACTCCTCTTTGGTCACTTCGCGGTTAAAGCCCGCGTTGAGTTTGGCACCCTCGTCGGCCTGCATGATGTACCACATCTCGGTTTTACCGAAGCCGCTTTTTCGTTTTTTGGCTAACTCATCGTCCGGGTGAACCTGAATGGACAGGTCATCATTGGCGTCGATGAACTTGACCAGCAACGGAAACCGGTTGCCATACTGTTCGTAGACGTGCTGGCCAACCAACTCGCCTTTGTACTGTTCGACCAGGTCGCGCAGGGATTTTCCAATCAGGTTGCCTTCTTTCACGACCGACACGTTGCCTTCCACGTCGGACACTTCCCAGGTTTCGCCACAGTTGGGCAGGGGACGGTCCGGCGATCCGGCGAAGTCTTTATCAAGAACGGTCTTTATTTTTTGACCACCCCAGATTTTATCTTTAAATATAGTATCGAATGTCAGCGGATATAACATAGGGAAATAAACCGCATGGCGGCCCGGATAATTGAAAAGTTGATACAGTAGCAATGACTGATGAACCGGCAAGATACGGCAATTGTTGGTTTGGCAATCAGTCCATTTCAGGCTATTCAACGCCAGTTTTAACGGAACGGTAACCAGTGTTTACGGGAAACTCCGTTACTTTGTATCGACGTTAGGGTATGAAGTACGGCGTTGAAGCCTAAAAAAATGATTATCTACACGCGGCATTCTGACCGCCTTTCGAGTCTATGAATCTCAAAAATGTCCTTAAGTACCTCATTTCTCTGGCCATTGCCGGTGGACTACTGTGGTTCACCTTCCAGCAAAGCCACCTCGACGCGGCCGATTTGTGGAAAAAAATCAGCGCGGCCGATTACCGATGGGTACTGCTTTCCTGCCTGTTTACTATCGTAGCCCACTGGAGCCGGGCCGAACGATGGCGTATTCTGCTGGAGCCGGTTGTCCCCCAACGACCTAATTCACTCGACACAACGGCTAGTGTTTTAACGGGGTACCTGGCTAACCTTGCCCTGCCCCGTGCGGGCGAAGTAGCCCGGTGCGGCACGCTATACAGGCTGACGGGGGTGCCGGTTAATGTGAGTTTTGGTACCGTAGTAGCCGAACGCCTGTTTGACCTGCTGATGCTGATACTCCTGCTCGGGGCAACGTTTGTGCTGGAGTTTGACCGGCTTAGCCAGTTTTTCATGGAGTTTCTGGGGGGAAAACTCCCCAAAGGCTCCAGCGGCTCGGGGTTGTTAATCCTGGTCGGTGCGGTATTGCTTGGACTGGCGTTGCTGGGTTGGTTTTTGTTCAACCGGTACCGGGAAGCCCTCGGTCGGCACCCGCTTTACCAAAAAATAAGCGGCTTTACTAAAGGTCTACTACAAGGATTATTGAGTGTTCGAAAAATACGAAAACCCGGCCTGTTCGTTTTCCATACGCTTCTCATTTGGGGTATGTATTTCCTGATGTCCTACTGCTTGTTCTTTGCGATGCCTGCCACGGCTAATCTGGGTGCGCTGGCCGGATTAACGATTCTGGTGGTGGGTTCGCTGGGGATGGCCGCACCCACGCCGGGGGGAATCGGTTCGTTTCACCTGCTGGTGGGACAGGTAGCCATTTTGTACGGGCTAACTAGTCAGGATGGGCAAATACTGGCCACGTTCATTCACGGCGTTTCCACCCTGATGATTATCGTTCTGGGCGTTTCTTCCCTGCTATACGTACTATTCCGACGCAATAAAACGACTGACCTGCCCGATGTGCTCGACGACCCGAAAGCCATCCGGATAAACCAGTAATTACCCGTATGACTGAATCTAAAATTCTCACGCGTCAGCAGGCGGTTTATCGGGCAGCCCAGTGGCGGGCCGAGGGGCAGCAACTGGTGTTTACCAACGGCTGCTTCGACATCATTCACCTGGGCCATATCGACTACCTCGAAAAAGCCCGCCAGCTAGGCGACCGCCTGATTCTGGGTCTGAACACCGATGCGTCGGTTAGCTGCATCAAGGGACCCAATCGCCCCGTCGTGAATGAGTATGCCCGCGCCCGACTCATGGCCGCTCTCGAATTTGTGGATATCGTCACGTTCTTCGGTGAATCCACTCCGCTCGAACTCATTGGGGCCCTTCAACCCGATATACTGGTGAAGGGAGACGATTACACCGTGAATACCATCGTTGGTGCCGATTTTGTACTAGGTCGGGGGGGACGCGTCGAAACGATTGCGCTGGTGCCAGGGTATTCAACTACCAGACTCATCGAGCGAATTAAACAGAGTTACTGACTTGTCTGTTTAAATGGTGCCCGGTCTTGATAAATGGCGACCTAACCGGGATAGTTTTCGCCCAAACTGTTGTTTTACTAGTGATGACCTCGTTTATTGGCCATCAAATTGAACCATAAACCTGACTAACAAACGATGATTTGGTTACTAATGATTCTCATCTTCGGGGCCAGCGCTTTTGTAAGCTGGCGCCTGCGGAGTAAGTTCAATGAATACGCTCAGATTGGCCTGAGCAACGGAATGAGTGGTGCCGAAATAGCCCAGAAAATGCTGAATCAGAACGGCATTTATGATGTCCGGGTCGTGTCGGTGGAGGGTATGCTCACGGACCACTACAACCCGGCAGAAAAAACGGTGAACCTGAGCGCCGATGTATATTATGGTCGCAGTGTAGCGGCTGCCGCGGTAGCCTCTCACGAGTGCGGCCACGCGGTGCAGCATCAGGTAGCCTACGCGCCACTAAAACTGCGTTCGGCTATGGTACCGGCGCTTTCGTTCTCGTCCCGGTATATGCAGTGGATATTACTAGGCGGTATTTTGCTGTTGCAGACAACGCCCATCCCGCTGGCTATTGGTGTAGGACTGTTTGCGCTGACTACCCTGTTTTCGTTTATCACCCTGCCCGTTGAGTTCGATGCCAGCCGTCGGGCACTGGCCTGGATTCAGACCAATAACGTCGTGAATGAGCGCGAATATGGGTTTGCCAAGGACGCCCTCTGGTGGGCTGCCATGACCTATGTGGTAGCTGCTCTGGGTTCGCTGGCCACGTTACTTTATTACGCCAGCCTCCTGATGGGCGGTCGCCGGAGCGACTAAATCAGTCTGATAACTAAATACAAAAGCCGCATCAGCAATGATACGGCTTTTGTATTTAGGGGTACCTGTTTATACTACGCGCAAAAACACAGGCATAACTGCTTCGTAACCCGATTGGACCATCTCGGGCGTGGGTGCCGACCGGTCGATGAGCATACCGGCAATGGCAACAGAAACCGCGATAACCAAAGCGGGCCAGAAGCCAACGATGGTAAAACTATCCATAAACCGGTCAATCAGCTTAAGCAGCAACGCCGTTACGATAATGCGAACAATTCCTGTCAACAGAAAGAACGTGACCAGGTTGAGCGGAAAGCGAATGAGCCAGCCAACCAGAAAGTTGAGCAGCCCAAGCACCAGCGCGATAACGATAGCCGTTCCAAAGCTTTTGACGTCAATCTGGGGCAGGAAATACGCTAACCCAAAAATGACGGCTGCGTCGAGCAATACGTGTAGGATGAGATTCATAAACAGGGTGTAATTGGTTCTTTTAGACAACTGTTTCGAGTCACGATGGTTTATACAGAATACAAACCTAATCGTCATGCCTCGTATTCTGTTACTGCTCATTACACTACAATTTATCTCCTGCCGGGGGTCCTCGCAACAGGCACCTGCCACCACCCAAACGACCGACTCTTCGTCGGTATACGAATTCGCGGATGCCAGTCGGGATGGTATTGGCAAGCAATATATGGGTCGTGAAATCGCGCATGTGATGGGGCACCTCGGCGCGTCGTGGCTCGACCGCCCGGAGCGGGAACAGGAAGAACGCACGGATTTGCTGCTGAAAGCCCTTGCGCTGAAACCAACCGATGTAGTAGCGGATATTGGCGCGGGAACCGGCTTCCTTACGTTTCAGATAGCACCGAAATTACCGCAGGGCAAAGTGCTGGCGGTGGATATTCAGCCCGAAATGATTACGTACCTGAACCAGGGAAAAGCGAAACAGAAGGTGACCAATGTGACCCCCGTATTGAGCACCGAATCGGACCCGAAGCTGGATACCAACAGCATCGATATGGCGATTATGATTGATGCGTACCACGAGTTTTCGTACCCCCGCGAAATGGTGCAGCACCTGGTATCGGCTCTCAAACCGGGCGGGCGGATCGTGCTGGTCGAGTACCGCGCCGAAGATCCGAACGTCCCCATCAAGGAACTCCACAAATTGAGTGTAGCCCAGGCCACCAAAGAGATGAAAGCGGTGGGTCTCAAACTCCTAAAGAACGATGATCGGCTACCCCAGCAGCACATCATGTTTTTCGGGAAGTAATAAAAGTAAGCCCAACCTGTTCAAGCTTTACTATACCGGATTGCTGGCCTCTACTTCAGAAGTCTCTCGATCATCCTGTAGGCTCTCCTCAGTCGGTCGCATCAAACCCGTTATATCCTCTTCTTCATGCTCCAGCAATTTCCTAAACCCATCCTGAACGGCAATAGGCATTTGCTGGTATATCACCCAGAGCGAACGAGCGATATCCATCGTAGTTGCTTCCATAGCGTTAGAATTTACATCCTGTCAAATTTACAAAAAGTCCTACTGCCCGGCCAGTTTACTCTTTCGGAAACCATACGAAAAGTAGATAGCCAGGCCAATGACCAGCCATATAACAAAAATCAGCCAGTTGCTGGCTCCCAGTTCCGTCATCAGGTACAGGTTGGTCAGGACGCCAATGACCGGCAGCAGCGAGAAATTATACCGAAAACCCTGTACGGCCAGTATTATCCATACGCCCCAAAATACAAACAGGAG
>JBBSTD010000189.1:0-6497 GCA_038236215.1 Cytophagales bacterium
GTTTGACACGGGTTCGGGTAAAGCAGGCTCACCGTTCTGTCCATTACCCGTACGTCGTACACGTACTTTTTGGTGGGGTCCACCTCGTCGGCGAGCAGGTGGACTGTAAAAGCCGTTTTCCGGTTTATGAATACGTCGCTGTCAGGATAACTAGGGGTAGCCTTTTCAACGGGATTATCAGGTCGAACCGGGACAACCGGGGGCTTCTGACCGAACGCTCCGTGAATACCCGACAGCACCAGGGTAAGCAGATAACAGAGAATCTTGTACATAGGGGAAAGATGGCGTAATTTTGCGGCTCGTTTCATGAATTATGCAACTAAATAACCAGACGTATCAAATTCAGGGTGTCAATGTACTGGATATCGCCGATGAGTTCGGCTTGCCGCTGTACGTGTATGACGCAGACAAAATTATCGAAAAAATCGGCTCGCTCCGGTCTTCGTTTAGCGGGGTGAACCTGAAGATAAAATACGCAGCCAAAGCACTTACTAACGTATCCATTCTGAAATTGATGCGCCAGCAGGGCGTGGATATCGAAGTGGTATCCGTCAATGAGGCCCGAATAGCCCGGATGGCCGGTTTTGAACCGGCGCAGATTATGTACACGCCCAGCGGTAATGCCTGGTCCGAAATTCAGGAAGCGCTCGAGATGGGTTTGCAACTGAATGCCGACAGCCTGCCCCTGCTCGAACAAATTGGTCAGACCTACGGCGACCGTTACCCGGTTGCCCTGCGTATCAATCCCAACATTGCCGAAGGGGGAAATTTCAAGATTCAAACCGGCCACGGGGATTCTAAATTTGGGATTCCCTACAGCTATCGCCAACAGATTAAAGCCATTACGGAGCAGTACGGTATTCCGGTCGTCGGGTTACATATCCATACCGGTTCGGATTTTAAAGACGGGAACACCTTCCTTAAAATTGCCGATGTTCTTTTCGACCTGGCTACGGACTACCCCGATTTGCACTTTATCGACTTCGGTAGTGGTTTCAAAGTTCGTTACCGGGAAGACGATTACGCCACTGATTTAGCCGAACTGGGCACGAAGGTTTCGGCGGCTTTCCGGTCATTTTGCGACCGGTACGGTCGTGAACTGGAGCTTTGTTTTGAACCCGGCAAATTGCTGGTGAGCGAAAGTGGCCATCTGCTGGCAGGGGTCAACGTGGTGAAAGAAACCCCAACCCGTACGTTTGTGCAGGTCGATTCAGGGCTGAACCACCTCATTCGCCCGATGATGTACGACGCGTACCACGACATAAAGAACGTATCGAATCCGCTGGGGTCACGTATGAACGGAGACGAGAAAACCTATACGGTTGTGGGGTATATCTGCGAAACGGATACCTTCGCCACCGACCGATCCCTTCCCGAAGTACAGGCGGGGGATGTACTTTCGTTTGAGAATGCCGGTGCCTATGGATTTAGTATGGCATCGAATTATAACACCCGCTTTCGCCCGGCCGAAGTGCTGGTGTACGACAGCAAATCCTACCTGATTCGCCAGCGCGAAACGTTCGAAGATATGGTACGGGGGCAGGTAGATATTTTCAGTGAAGAGCTAAGCGTGAAGGATGATGCGTTCGTGCTCTCTTCGCCCGTTAATTCTTAATTTTTCACCCTTAACGCTTCACTCTCTTACCAATGGGACGCGCATTTGAATACCGAAAAGCCCGAAAAATGAAACGGTGGGGGCAGATGGCCAAGACCTTTACCCGAATCGGAAAAGACATTGTGATGGCCGTAAAAGGCGGTGGCCCCGACCCGGACTCCAATGGACGACTCCGGGCCATTATCCAGAACGCCAAAGCGGCCAATATGCCGAAGGAGAATGTAGATAGAGCCATCAAAAAAGCCTCGTCGAAAGACCAGGAAGACTACAAGGAGATCGTGTACGAAGCTTACGCTCCGCACGGTATCGCCCTTGTGATTGAAACGGCCACGGACAACCACAACCGTACGGTTGCCAACGTTCGTAGTTACCTCAACAAACTCGGTGGTAGTCTGGGAACACAAGGCATGCTGGACTTTATGTTCGACCGGAAGTCGGTGTTTCGGATATCGTCCGAGGGGCTCGACCAGGAAGAATTGGAACTGGAACTCATCGACGCAGGCGGGGATGATATTGAGTTGGACGATGAAATGAATCAGTTCGTCATTTACGGTGAATTCACGGCCTTTGGAAACATCCAGAAATTTCTGGAAGAAAAAGGCTATGACATCGCACAAGCCGAATTTGAACGAATACCCAATGATTTTAAAGAACTATCGGACGAAGAAGTGGCCGATGTGGAGAAACTAATCGAGCGACTCGAAGAAGATGACGATGTGCAGACGGTTTACCATAATATGAAATAAGTGGTGTAAAACATAAAAGGGGGAATGTCAGTGACATTCCCCCTTTTATGTTTTACAGTCCGCCAATCCCTTCTACTTACCGACCGGCTGCACTTTCCCGAAGAATCTGGACCCATCCCTTGATGATCTGGGGGGGCGCGTTGCGGTCCAGCAACGCAAACTTTACCGTCGCCTGATAGTAGTACAAACCGCTGGGCAACTCCGTCCCGTCACTGCTCCGGCCATCCCAGGCCAGGGTTGGTCCGGTAGTCTCGTACACCTTAGCCCCCCACCGGTTGTAGACCACAAAACTTACGCTCTCCACAAAACGGGGACAACGAAGCGGCACAAACAAATCATTCCGGCCATCCCCGTTGGGGGTGAACACGTTGGGCAGCATGAAACTTGGACACGCATCCACGCACACCGTGTTGGAAGGCACACTCTCCAGACCCCGCTTGCTCACCGCCGTCACGTAGTAGCAGCCCGCTACCGTGCTCAACGGCGTGTGGGCGTAACTCAGCGTCGGGACCGCCACACTACTCAATACCGCCAGCGTGTCGGGCCGGTAGCGGGCGTAGTAGATCTTGTACGTAGCAATGTTAGGGTCACAGTTGGGGCCGCTGCCCGCCTGCCAGGTCAGGTTGTTGGTGAAGCTGGTCTGGTCGCAGAAGCTCTCGCTGTTCAGACTGGCGCAGTTCAAACTATCTACCCGCAACGTGGGCGGACAGGGGCGGGTCGTGTCAGTGGGTGTGGCGCAGATAATCTGGCTGTAGTTGGGCAGCAATACCAGCCGCACCAGTTGGGCATCCGTGTACGCCCCCCGCGTCAGCACCCGATAGCAGTAGCTACTATCGGCCGACAGGGCCAGACTCGTGTTGCCATCGGCCACAAAACTGTCCTGCCCCGTGTCGGTAAAGCTATAAGGCTGGCTCCCCACCTTCACCTCGGCAATCTTGTTGAAGGCCCCGTTGGGACCCGTCCGACTGCGGAACACATCGTGGGTCTGGTTGTCGTTGCTCCAGGGGACCGTTGCCTGCCAGGAAAGTACCACCCGCCGGTTGGCCGGGGCCGCCGAGAGCCGCACCGAAGAGGCCGATTCGGTCACGTCCAGCCGGGTGAGCTGACCCGCCGGGCTGGTGTAGTAGAACTCCAGCCGGTAAGTGTAGGCATTAGCATCGGTGTTTAAGGCCAAGGTCGAGGTGCCTTTGTCGGTGTAGACCGTGTCAGCCGCCGTGGGGCTCAGCGTGGTGTTGATGGTAGCGATGGGGACAAAGTTGGTGCCCCCCTGCCCGGTAGCCCGCTGTAGCCGGTACTGGTAGGGACCGGCCAGATCAGCCGGGTTCAGCCCCAGGGGCCGCGTCCAGCGGACGGTAATCTGGCCGGTGATGGTTTTGGTGGAGTCGACGGTGACCTGGGTGATGACCGGGGCCAGCAGGGGCAGTTCCAGGCAGGCTTGGTTGGAGGCCCGGCTGACCCCACCATTGAAGCCCCCGTTGATATCGGGATACTGAGCCACCAGCCGGTAGCCGTAGCTGGTGCCCCGGCGCAGACTGCTGGTGTCGGTGTAAGTAGTGGCCGTGCTGGGCAATTCAGCTATTTTGGTGTAACCCGCCGGGACGCCGGTGGTACAGGGCGGGATAACGGTGGTCTCACACCCTTCTTTTCGGTAAATGGCGATAGTAGTGCCGGGATTACCACAACTGTAGGCATCCCAGTTCAGTAACACCGCTCGTCCGTTGGCCGTAGCCGTAGGGCGGGCCGTCAGGTTCTTGATGGCCGGTCCCACAATCTGAATGCGGAATGTCTGGAAAGAAACCAGGGCCGGGGTGGGTTTGGGCGGCACATCGGTCACCTTGAACGTTACGTCGTAGGGAGACACCCGAATCTGGTTACAGTTGGTTTGCCAGTTGAAGAGGGCCGTGGCGGGTTGGGCCTGCTGGATACCACCCCGGGTCAGGGTGGCATAGGCGGGTTGGATCAGTTCGCCCGCTCCCAGGGGAGTGCCGTCCTGGCTGACGTTGAAGACGCCCCCGAAGCCCGAAATAATGACGGCCTGCCCGTCGGGGTCGGTGGCCGTGACGGGCTGGTTGATAAGCGTGCCCGCTTCGACGCACAGGTCGGGGATGGGTTGCAGCAGGGGCCGTTTGTTCTTAGAGTCGACGACGATAATCTGCATGTCGCGGGTAATCTCCCCGATGAGCACCCCGTTGCGCCATTCTTCAATGATAAAGGCGAAGTTATACTGACCGGCTTCGCCGGGGGCATCCCAGCATAGTTCACCGGTTCGGGGGTTGATGGAGAAGGTGGGCGCACCACCGGACTCGCTGGCGGTGCTGAAGCGGGTGGGGTCCTGATAGACCGGGATATCCCGCCCCACGCATCCGGTGGGCGTTAGGGATGTTTTGGGCACACTGAGTCGGTAAGCGAGGCTATCTCCATCGGCATCGAAAGCGGCCGGGTTGTGGCAGAACTTCTGGCCCACGCGGCCTGAATCCAGGGGGGGATTGAGCATCACCGGCGTAGAGTTGGTCAGCAGGGCCGCATTGATAAGTATCGTTGTCGACACATAAAAGGGAATGTTCTGTGACGAACCCGGGGGGGGCAGGTTATTGGTTCCCTGATTCCGGTTCTGAACTGTTATGCCGATGGTATACGCACCCGGACCGGGATAGGAGTGAACAACCGTGTAACTGTTGACGGACGAGGTATTTCCGTTAATGAATTTACGAGTGCTTCGTTTTACTTCCTGTGTACTACCGTCACCAAAACAAAAGGTATAGGAGTCGGCCTGATTGGACGCGGCTCTGCCGCCTATTTCGTCGTAATAGGCCGTGAAGGTAACCAGATAGGTGAGCGATGTCTGGGAGATTCGTTTGGTGGTAATCTCCCCCGCCCGTACGTGGGTAGCCTGACTGACATGAGGCCACAGAAAAGCACCTAAGAAAAGACAGAAAAGGCCAATCGGGTAAACAAATCGCATTGTAGTATTCGGTTTTCAAGTACAACGATTTCTACCGGCAAAAGCGTATTAATTGCCGTCGGCCTTCCGGAAAAGCGGATTAAACTTTATAAAATCCGGATCGGTTGAACAGGGTTTTCCAGAAGAACCGCAGAAAGATACCAACCTGCTTCGTAAAAGCCCACTGATTATCGAGTTCAGCCCACGGAAGCCGCCGGTCGCGGAGGTTAACGGCCACCTTCCAGATAAACACAATCGGAATCATCAGTACATAATGCCCCATAAGAATCAGATACGCCCCGGCGCCATACTGTTTCCGCACCCAGAGTAGCTGCGACACCTGCACCTGTGATTTGAAGCGGTTGATGTGCGTTACCACGCGCTGTTGATTGCCCTTGTCGCTACCATATTCCAGATGAACGAACTTTTCGTTTTGCAGTAATAAAAGCCGACCTTGTTTTCCCAGCCGGTACCCCCATTCTACATCTTCGCCGTACATGAAAAAACTTTCGTCCAGTGCGCCCGCTTTTTCAATAACGGAGGGCCGGGTCATCAGAAAAGCCCCCGATAACCACTCGACCTGATTAGAATCGGCATACTGCGGGTCGGGCATTAGCCGGTACAAAAACTTTTCGGCAGCTACGCCACCAGGCAGAATGTAAAACGCCCGGCGCATCTGCCCAAATGTGGTATACATATTTGGGCGAACCTGTTGGTTGGCCTGCAACTGAATCGCGCTTACGGCGGCCACGTCGGGCTGGGTATCCAGCACCCGTACGCAGTGGCTCAGTACATCGTCCAGCAGCAACGTATCCGAATTAAGGAGCAGAATATTGCGCCCTTTTGCCTGCTGGATACCCAGATTATTAGCCCGGGCAAAGCCGGCATTGTAGCTCATATCGAACCAGCGCACTGCGGGGTAAGCGGCCTGAACGATAGCCTGACTGGCATCTTCGGACTGGTTGTCAATGATAATTACTTCAAAACGTATGGCAGACGTGTACGCATAAACCGACTTCAGGCAATCCAGAACGAGTTGGGGCGTCTTGTAGTTGACAATAATGATACTTAAATCAGGCAAGGCAGCAGTTGAGGTAGTTTAGGTAGCAAAGGTAAGGAGTTTACGGTTTGAGGTATACGGTTTACTGACGCATCAATGGTCTCACCTCATGCGTTAACCGACCGTAAACCGTAA
>JBBSTD010000190.1:0-6444 GCA_038236215.1 Cytophagales bacterium
CAGTGATAAAAAACGTATCCGGGTTTAGCTCTAAATAATCTGGCCGCTCCGCGATGGGTAATTTAATGGCTAAGGTCTGCCCATCTTCCCGCAGGCGGGCGATTAGTTTGCGGCCCACATGCAGGGAGGGGGTGCCGAAGATGATTCGTTCCTCGACTTGGGGATAGGCCAGGGCCAGTTCCCGAACCGTGTTGAAAGTGACAGCCATTCGTTCGTGGTTAAACGGAATACGTTGATGGATTAAGATACGGTAAGTATCTCGTCCCACCGCGTGGTGTACCGCTGGGACAGGTAAGCCGGTTTCATCGGCCAGTCGGGGTTGTACATCTGACTGGCCAGCCGCAACTTGTCTTGCCCAAACCGGTGGTTGAGTTTGTCCACCACGCTCGATAAAGCCAGCCGCTTTTCATTCGGTCCCTCCACAAACACGCCCTTCTGCCGGTAATCGCCCGGCACTATATCAGTTAGCATAATACCCACCTTCTGATAAGCATAGCCGTAGGCAAAGATCGACCGGAGGGCTGATACGGCGTAAGTTAAGAGTTCCCCCGTGGCACTGGTGGGATGAGGAAGTGAGACCGTAATGCTGTTGTTGTACTGTTTGGCCGGTAGCCCATTGCCCGGCGTTTTCCTGAACTTATTGGTGTGCAGCGAGACGGTAATACTCCCGCACAGTGAATCCTGCTTTCGGAGCTTTTCGCACGCTCTGGACAGATGCGTGGTCAGGGCATCGGTGATAGTTTCCAGATCAGGCACCAGCCTGCCAAACGAAGGAGCGCAGCAAATGCACTTCTTGGCGGGCGGGCCCGCTTCGAGGAGTTTGCAGGGAAAGCCCCGCAGTTCATGGACCAGTCGCACGCCATTGACGGTCATGATCTGACGAATCCAGTCATCGGGCACATCCCGCAGCTGAGCCGCCGTTTTGATGCCGTGTTTCTTTAACTTACTGGCCGACCGGTAGCCCACGCCCCAGAGGTCCTCCACTGGAAACGCTTCCAGGGCTTCCCTAATGGTTTGGGGCGTATCCAGCACACAAACCCCGTCAGGCCGCTGTTTGGCCAGCTTGTTGGCTACCTTAGCCAGCGTCTTGGTGGGGGCAATGCCGACGCCGACCGGAAGCCGGAGCCACAGCTTGAGAGTCTGCCGAATAGCCTGCCCTAAGCCCTGATAGGTTGGATACATCCCCCCGTAGTCTTCCAGTTGGAGAAAGGCTTCGTCAATCGAGTAGACCTCCACCTCGGGGGCAAACTGGGTCAGGATGCTCATCAACCGCGAAGAAATATCACCATAAAGCTCATACGCCGAGGAGAATACAAAAATTTCGTGCTGCTCCCGAAGCTCCCTTGTCTCGAAGAAGGGCTGCGCCATTTTGATGCCGAGCGCCTTGGCTGCATCGCTGCGGGCCACCACATTACCATCCCGGTTGGATAGAACAATGATGGGTTTACCCTCCAGTTCAGGCTGGAAGATACAGTGGCAGCTGGCGTAGAAATTTTTGCCGTCAACGTGGGCGAGCATACTTAGGCGGTTTGGATACGATGTAGGTGACCACGCCCAGGACAATGAGCTTATCGCGGTCTTCATGCAGGTAGATGGGCAGGTAGGCTTCATTGCTCGATTCGAGCAGGATCATGTCTTCTTTCCGCACAAAGCGTTTGACGCACCATCCCCCGTTGACCCAGGCCACAATGACCCGGCCGGTATCGACGGGAATCGTGGTATCGACCACCAGGATGGAGCCGGGAAAAATGTAGTCGCCCGTCATCGACTCGCCGACTGCCTTGACAAAATGGGTGCAGTCGGGATGGGCCACGCACAGGTCCTGCAGGTTGAGTCGTTCGCGGATGTAATTTTCGGCCGGCGAGGTAAAGCCAGCGGGAACCGGCATCTCCCAAAAGGGGATGTCTACTCGCCGGGTGGGGTCAACCGTGTAGATGTTTTCAGGGGGCAGGTGGTCGATGGTTCTTTTCATAACGGCCTGTTACTAGACAGCACAAACCGCTATATTATAGTTTTGTTATATACATTGCAACTATAGCATAACCACAGAGCCAAAAAGAGCCATAAAGTAACCCTATCTGACTTTCCTGCAGAACTACCCCGTATTGAAATGACAATGAACCGTTATCGGATCGGGAGCTAACACCTTACTATTAGCCGGGGGCTGATTTGGTGATCTTCAAACCAAATGCGTTGCAAAGCGTGGAAGTTTTCAGGGAATAACATTTCGTACGAATGTTGCCTACCCCCCAAAGTTGTGTATGACATCGCAGTGGTAGACAAATCGGATTGTAATAAATGGCGTCTGAGCGCTTATCTATCTTAAAACCATCTGAGCTATGCATCATACAATTATCATCTCTCAGAGAGCAGATAAGATGCTCAAATTGTCATTAGTCCGCAGATCGGGCGCTTGATCACTTTCTAATATTGACTTTTGCGGAAACTCTTGCGCCAATGTACCATCCATTATTCGCCATTGGTTATGAGCTCGTGTAAGCTTCCGGTAATCTTTAGTTCTGACAGTTGAGAACATAACTATTTCATAGGTAACTTATTGATTTATAGTACTCTCATATTAATAACCGTACAAAAACCTCGTTCGTGCAGGTCTTTATGTGGTCTGTTAAGAGGGTGAAATTATTTTTTTGATTGGAAAATTAGACTGATAAGTAAAATACGTCGCTGATAGTCAGGTAGTTAAAATGATAACCGTACAAAAACCTCGTAAATTTGGTGATTAATTACCTGCTGTCGGTTGCTATATCAGGTAAGGATTAGTCGAAAGATGTTATATATTTAGCTGTTTATCAGATGATTACGCTGAAAACCGTACAAAAACCTCGTACTGTAGGGGGTAATTCATTCAAAAATAGACTGGTACGACTTACTGACTTGATTATAAAATACTTTGGAATTGCTATCCATCGTGGCTGAAGAGATGATTTCGAATTAAAAGCTGTACGGATTATCACGTAAAGAGCTTGTAATCAGTTCTTTGATTGTAAAACCGTACAAAAACCTCGTTTGTGTAGAATGCTAATGTAATATATTTCTCTTATTAACCTGATTATTAATTAGTTGGTACTCTGACAATTCTTGTGGTTACCTTGACAAATGCAAGAAAAAGACTTCTACCAGCAACTCTTGGCCTTGCCTGATCTTCAGGTTGACCGGGTCGAGTATGCACCCAGGCAGGTCACGCTCCATTGCCACATCAGCACCCCACACCAGACTTGCCCCCACTGCCTCCAGCCAGCCACGCTCGTCAACCAACACACCCAGCGGCAACTACGCGATCTCGACATATCAGGCCGACAGGTATGGCTCCAAATCAAGACCAGACAGTTTGTTTGTCCTGCCTGTGACCGCTATTTCTCCGAACGAATCGCCTTCGCCGACCCAGCCAAAAGCTATACCCACCGGCAAGCCAAATGGATCATCGACTGCTGTGCCAGACAGCCTTTTACCGAAGTAGCAGCCTTGCTCGATATGAACCCTAAAACAGTCGAACGACTCTACTATCACCACGTCCAGACACGGCTTAATCTACCCGCCCGCTACGCGCAGGTCAGGCGATTAGGCATCGATGAAATCGCTCATCGAAAAGGAAAAGCCACCTATTGCTGCGTATTGACTGACCTCGACAAAGGCATTGCCTTAGACCTCTTGCCCAGTCGATCAAAAGAAGCGTTACTGGCTCATTTTAAGCAACTTGGCTCTGACTTCTGCGCCCAAATTGAGTCCGTCAGTTTTGATATGTGGCCAGCTTACAGTCAAGTCAGCACACTCTGTTTTCCGCAAGCGATTCAAGTTATTGACCGCTTCCATGTAGTGAAGGCGCTGAACGAAGTCCTTGACCGACTTCGGCGCAGGCTGCGCCGGGAGCGTCCGTGGACGGAGTCCTTCAAAGCCATCAAGTGGGCCTTATTCAGCCGTGAACCAACACTGGCTCAGGCGGCTCAGTTAGCCCTGGCGTTCCGCCACAGCCCCTTGTTGAAGGCTGTTGTTGGCTTACGCGATGCGTTCCATGCTCACTTTGAGGTGGCCAGTAGTCCGGCTGTGCTGCAACTGAAGCTGGAAACCTGGCTTGGGCAAGCCCGCGCCTTAAATCATGATGAGTTGTTGCCCTTCCTCAAGACGCTCACCAATTGGCTGGCTCCTATTGCCAACTACGCCCATCAGCAGTTGACGAATGCGGTTACGGAAGGACTCAACAATGTGATTCGCTATATGAAGCGGATCAGTTATGGCCTGCCAAATTTTGAGCATTTGCGATTACGGGTGCTGGCCCAAGCTATGTGACCACAAGAATTGTCAGAGTACCAATTCTTTTGTTTGTATGGTTACGTTTATTGACCAGTGCGTACAAGACACTTCATCACCTGAAGCGATAGAAGATTACATCGATCAATGGCACAAGGGCGAGTCTAATCAGTCGCTTTATGCGTTTTTGGGTATGACCTTTGACGAGTACACAACCTGGGTGAAGAACCCTGAAATCTTAACCGACATATTGAAGAAAAGGCAGCAGATATCTTCCGGAAAAGCCAACTGTTAATTTAACAGATAACTTGGAGAATTTTTCCGTTGATCCCTTCCTTCGTTTGTCTGTGAAAATGTATTTCTGCCGAATCGTCCAGCATCGCTCAGATAACTTATCAACCTGTCTCAGTTTCTCTTCGGTATTTATATGAACCTGCAATGATTATGTAGTCCGAAGGGTTTTCCAGAATCAGATTTTGTAGACTGGTGTTCTGATCATCAGTGGCTAAATAGATTTGATTAGTTGTCAGTGCCCGTAGCGAATTAACTTGATCTTCGGATTTTTTGTAATGTAGATATGCCAAATACGTTGGTGAAATAGGGAAGTATATTTCGCTTTTGTTTGTGAAGATTTCCATGCCATTTATCTGATTGTGGACTACTACCGGGTTAGTAGATGTCCACCAAGATTTATCCTCTTGAGACTGAATAATAACAATCTCATAGTTCCATAACCGTAGCATCAAATGGTCCATGAAGTACAGCATAGCCCGATTCAATGCCTTATCGGGAGAACTCTCAATCAGAATTTTATAGAATGGCTGTTGATCTATGGCCTTATACTCTTGTTCGTTTTTGCAGTGATGACCTGTTATAAATCGTAAAAAACGAGCTTTACCAGGCGTGTTCAGCAAATCCAAAATTGTTTCGCGCCAATAATCAGACCGAATTATTAGGTTAGCTATCAATTGAAGAAGAAAGGCATACGACTTATCAGATAAATTACCTTTCGTATCTAAGTCAGCAATAATTTCGTGATAACCATTTTCCAAATCACAATTTAGCTTCTCAAATATTCTAGTTATAACCGGATCGTGGCTGTCAATATCGAAAACGTTTGTTAGAGCTGTGAAACTCTTGATGCTTTTCTGGCGCGTAAATGTTCCGCCCCGTTCCATAACTGAGGCTTTCCATTGGTTATTGGCATCAACGTACCCAAACTGTTTTAGATAGACCTGAGGTATTTTGTGTTGATCTTGCTTTGAATGGTGCATTGAGTGTACACTTTTTAGTAATGGAAAACAGACCTCCCATCATGATGCTGAAATTCCGCCACTTCGGTAAGCTTGAACGGTAGGAAGGCATTGGGTAGGTCAGTTGTTATAGCGGTCCGTCCGTGATGGGAGAAGGGCTGGGTAAAGGGATTAGCAAACAGCAGAATTTTGAATATTGGTATTATAGCGGCTCGCTCGACCACTTGTAATAGGCGTAGTCGTCCTCGCTCAGGTTCAGCCGCATAAATTCGTCCATGCCGAAATCATTTCGCTCCAGGACATATCGGCGGAATGGCCAGCTACGTTTGGCATTGTCGAGGCCCCTGGCTCGTTCACCTTCCCGAACTTGTTCATTCGGCAATCCCTCTAAATATTCATTGAAGTAAACTTGGAGCAATTCGGTAGCCGACCGGCTCTCTTGCTTATCCGATAGGTGCTGCTCCAGCCACTCGATCAGATCTTCGGGCGGTCCGACGCTTACTATCTTAGTGGCCTGGTCATTGTTCAACCCGGCAACGTCGTTGAATTGGTATTGGTAAGAATAGGCGGCATTGCCGATGCGAAATTGCCGTGCCCAAAATTCTTGTTCTTCCTGGGGTAATCCGGCCAGCCGCTCAGCCTGTATCTGATTGTATTTTTCGATTGGATGTCGCATTACTCTTCGTCGCCTGTGGGTGGCATCCTTAATTTGGACGAGTCATGATAAAGTACCGAGTCGTCGGCCAAATGTAGCTTCTCTTGAAAATGGAATCGTTTCAATGACGGGTAGTTGCCAACATTCCGGGAAAATGTTTCATCAGCCAATGCTATTACTCTGAATTTAAGTACGTTAGAGGAGAAGATTGGCGGGTAAGATTTCTCTGAGCGGCCTGAGGGAGTAAAGTGAAACGAACGTATGAATTTA
>JBBSTD010000191.1:0-6440 GCA_038236215.1 Cytophagales bacterium
CTAAGGAAAAAGCGGTTGATCTTTGTCGCGTCGGTATTGTTGGCAAATGTAGGGTAGACTATCATTTCTACCGCCGGAAATAGTGCCAGATTAACCTTACGCCCATTCCCAGGCACTCTGATAGGCGTTCAACCTTTCGGCGTAGGTGATAAAATCAGTATAAAACGGCAGGCTAGAGAGCGTAGCACTATCGCCGATGACGATTAATTTCTTACGGGCCCGGGTCATGGCGACGTTCATCCGGCGAATCTCCGACAGAAATCCAATCTCTTGTCTATCATTGCTACGGGTCATGGAAATGTACACGATGTCGCGCTCCTGCCCCTGAAAACTATCGATGGTGTTTACTGACATACGGGCCCGATACGGCTGTACCTCGGGGGCGTGGCTGAGTTGCTCGTTCAGCACGGCAAGTTGCTGTTTGTAGGGCGAAATGATGGCGATACTCGGGAAATTAGCGGGGGTGTATAGCGCACCCAGTTCAGTCACCGTCTGCGTCAGGTGTTTGACCAGCAGGGCGGCTTCTTCGGGGTTAGTCGAACTGGTGCCTTCCAGTTTCTCTTCGAATCCACAGCCCGCCGTGTCAATAAACAGCAGGGCACTATCGCCGGAAAACAGCGCGTGGGTCGCTACGGATGCGTGCGCTTTCAGCAGATTCCCGTAGAACACCCGCGACGAATATTCCATAATGTGCTTATGCATCCGATACTGCTCGTCCAGCAGATTCACCGCTTCGGGGTGCGACGTAATGCACTTTTCGAGCAGGGTAACGCTCAACCCCTGCCGGGCCGCTTCGATTGATTTTATGGTGGGCGACAGCTGAAATGGATCACCCGCCAGCACCAGCTTCTGCGCTTTCAGGATGGGTATCCAGCAGGCCGGTTCGAGCGCCTGACCAGCTTCGTCAACAACAACAGTATGAAACGTCAGGTTGCGCACCATGTACTGATTCGACCCCACCAGCGTGGCCGTGATGACCTGCGCTTTGCCAATCAGGTCGTCAATGATATACTGCTCCGCATTACCGACGTCCTTCATAATCCGGTGCGCTTCATCGAACAACGCTTTCCGCTGGTCACGCTCGGCTTTCCCGAAACTGCGCTTGTATTTGTGGGCCATGTTTTTGAACTCAGCCGCCTGTTTTTTTAGCTTTTTGGCCTCGCGCATCTGGGGGTGCTCGCTCATTTTATGGTCGAGCGTGAGGGCGGTCAATCGCTCCGACACGCGACTGGGGTTGCCCACCCGCAACACGTTCAGCCCTTCTTCGTGCAGTTTTTCACTCAGCAAATCGACGGCGGTGTTGCTGGGGGCTACTACCAAAATCTGCTTGTGGTCCTGCTTATTCAGGGCTTTGATGGCCTGTACCAACGTGGTAGTTTTGCCGGTTCCCGGCTGGCCGTGAACGATAGCCAGTTCGTTGGCCGTCAGTATTTTATGGACCGCCCGGTTCTGACTCTCGTTAAGCCGGGGAATGGTAGGGGTGACTAATTCGTCATGAAACGTAGGCGATGCCTGCCCGGTCAGGATGTTGACTAACCGATTTTTGCCGGTTTCGGCGATGGTGTTGGCGAGTTTCAATGCCTCCTGCATCTCGTCGTAACTTTTGTCGTCGAACAGCATTTCGATGCCCAGTTTACCATCCCGCGACCAGTCTGGCAGTTCATCCGTCAGCAGGGAAATTTTGAGCCGGTTGCCATTCTGAAAGGAAATCGTCCCTTCAACGCGGTCGGTTTTGGGATCGTGGTTACTGAACAGCACGGCGGGCATACCGGACCGTAACTGATGGGATACATCGGGATGGGCAGTGCGCTCCACTTCGACGGTGAGGTAATCGCCCCGGCCCATTTCAGAACCCCGGATGGCGATGGGATACCAGGCTAGACCATTGGCCCGGCGTTCGGCAATACTGGTCGACTGAGTAAGCTTCTGGTACTGGATGCGGTCTTCTTCGCGTTCCCCTTTCAGCAGATCGAGCAGCTTTTTAAAGTAATCCATACCACAAAGGTAAGCCAGAAAACAAGCGGGGTTTGGGATATTACTCTGATTAAACCGGTCCAACCGGAGTAGTTGACGCTGGAGTGATGAGGTGGCGCAGACACTGCTGGATTTTCGGGTAGCAATCAAAAGAATGCAAGCCTGTTCTTCTCGTCAGCGTTACGAGGTGCTCAACAATGAACAAAACGATGACGTGAGTGATACATCAGGCGATTCTGACAGCAACAACGGTGCAACGAATTACCTAGTAAGCCTTAAGATTCCATTTAGAATTGTCGCTGCTAAAATCAAATTCTGCCAGTGTAGGTGTACTATCTCCGGAAGATACCAGCGCTAACTTCTTTCCTGAATTGGGAACTGTCTTAGGCATTATTCTGTAGGTACCGTCCGTCAATTGATCGATTCTCCACAGTTGTTCGGGGGTTCCGGTAAATGCCGGTACGGTTAGTACGTCTGAATCGGCAGTGGCCGCTAATGCCCGATCTGTTCCTGCCAGTACAATTTTATAATAGGGACCGCCTAAGTACCCGGTGGTGTCAGGAGCATCCATAATTGTCCACTTTTGATGGGGACGGGACATGTAGTCGCCTATTCTCAACTTAATAGCACCCGTTGGCCAATTTTTCAGTACATCGGCTAACTGCTGGGCCGGAGCGGGTTTTATTGGTTCATTGTCGGGCTGGTTAAATCTCCGTGGTACAACGGGCACTCGTGTAAGATCAACGGCCAACTCTAATCCATATCCCCTTCTTACTGATTCAATTTCATACGTACCTTCTTTAAATTTTTCTCCGGCAACAGGCCATCCATCTTTCCAAACCACCGGAAGTATGCCCAATACGCTACGGCCACCCTGCTCCAAATCGGCTTCATAGTGGATGGACATTTTTTCAACTCCTTTTTCAAGAATTATATGGCCAAAATGCCCGGGACCGATCAATTCTCCACGGGTAGCAACCACCAGTTTACCGCCACCTTCCAGCATGCTTCTTCCTACGTTATCGAGGTAAGGGCCTTTTATTTGTTTCGAACGGCCGACCACAACATTGTAGGTAGAGTTGGCCCCATCGCAACAACTGCCATGCGTGGCGAGCAGGTAGTACCACCCGTCTCGATAGACCAACGTGCTGGCTTCACATACGATGGCCACATCGACGGGCTTGTTCCCTGCCTTGAGTTTTCCTGTTTTAGGGTCTAATTCTATCAGGCGGGTGAATCCAAAATAGGTGCCGTAGGTTAGCCAAAGTCGTCCGGTAGTAGGATCCAGCATAACACCGGGGTCAATGGCGTCATTCTCTTCATAGCCATCCGACGTAGCCACCACAACCGGTTCAGAGTACTTAAAATCAGGAGATTTTGGGTTCAATGTCTTGTTCCACATGGTAAGAATTGCGCCTTTGTGGTTGGGTGAACCACCGGTTGCTCCATAGATGACAAGGTACCGATCACCAATCTTGATGACATCTGGAGCCGCTCCACCGCCCGGTCTCACCCCGCCACCATGCCACGTCCAGCCATCATTGGAAATTAATCCGCCACCGCCCGTGCCGAAGGAGTAATACCTGCCGTCACATTCAGCTACGGTTGAGGGGTCATGGATAAATGGCCTACCGACCTGTGCTACTGCTAGTCGTATTATCAATAAAGCGAATAAGGCTGTCAGGCAGGTTACGTTTATTCTTTTCATGTAGTACTCAAGTGCAAATGGCTCAGTTTATTTTGAAAAGGTTTTTTGTCAGGCTGACAAAAAATAGACTAATTCTTCCCTTGAACAGACCAATAAATCCTATTGGTAACCAATACTGAAATCTTTTACGGGTACTCCTTTTTCGTCGATAAAACGAACGCAGAAATTAGCCATACCCGGTCCGTTTATCACTGCCCCTCGGATGATGTTCTTTCCTTTTTTAAGCGTTAAACGGGCAGAAGTACCGTTATCGGCAATCATATCCCGGTCGCCGGAAAGCAGCAAGGCTTCCTGGCCATTCAGCCACCACATACTGCCGGAATTACACCCGGCCGCCAGCCTGACATTTTTGATTTCTTCCGGGCAATTGATAACCGTGACAAGCCAAACCAGTATGCCGAATTTTGGCTTATTGATGGCGTAGGTGTAATGGTATAAATTAACATTGAATGCCTTGCTGTCCAACGCATACCACTTCAGTTCCTGGTTTCCCACGTTTATCGTTTCACCATTTTTAGGAACTATAGTGTAATCGCTGGAAAAATTATCGGTCGAAAAAGCTGTTTTGAGGTAGTTATCCGTGAATATATTATTCCTGGCAATGTCTTTTTTCACCGGCTCCAGTATCAGCCAGCGTTGAATAAATCCCCTGGCATCCGGTGCTTTTTTTGCGGCAGAGGCCACCGTGAAGTGTTTGGCTAAGGTATGGGTCGTATCGCCCTTCAAGGGTATGGGAGGAAGGGGTATTCTTTGTCCCGGACCCGGACCCTGTGCGAAAGCGGCAAGGCAACCGAGTTGTAATCCTGATAAAAGGACAAACGTTATAGCGGGCAACAGGGATTTGTGTTTTCTATTCATAGGAGGTTTCTTCTACAATCAGTGCTGTCTCTGATAGTAAGTATACATCACGCAAACCTACTCAACGAAGCGAATGAAGTGGGATCGGTTTCGAGCGCCTTGAAAGCGTGTTACTAAGTATCCAAATTCAACCAGAGAAATCAATAATGGCTTTAACGGGCGTAGCTCAGTCGTTGCGTCAACAGATTTATGGTAGTCCGAAAAACTCCCTATTGATATCGAATAGGAAGCTTATTCAATTTCAGCAAAATCAAAAATAAAATCAACAGAATTGTGCCTAGCACTGCCGCTGCCTGTATGAACCGTTGCGCGGCCAGATCGCTCTTAAACACCCTTCGAATCAGGTTAACCAGCCATAACCCAAGTATCCCTCCGCACGTGTTCGTTACCAAATCGGTACTATCGAACGCACCAATCCGGCCAATAAACTGCAGGGATTCGATCAGAAAGCTGACGGCAAAAAGGAGCAGTACCTGCTTCCACATGGTCAATCGTTTGCCCAAAATTGCCACGTATACGCCGAGCGGCACAAAAACCAGGACGTTCGCCAGAGCCTGCACCCGATCAAGGCGACCCTGTGAAGTAAACGCTTCGCGGAAAGGAATCAGGTTGACGCTTCTGGTTTCCATGTAGGAGAATTGCACACCCATTTTGAAAAGCAGAATCCAGAGTAAAGCAATCAGATACGTTATACAAAGTACCCAGGTCAACCGATCCCCACGGCGACTAGCATCCGTTTTTTCCGTGTTGAAGAGCATATGTTTTCACAACAGGTATAGTCTATTTTTTGACAGGCACGCAACGCACAGAGACGTGCTGTTTGGGGACCTATCTCCGGATTATACGCTGGCCCTAGCGTAACGGCCTATTGGGTCCGTTAGTTGTTCGCTCATCCGCACTGAGTATTACCTGATTCGAGGCAACTGGTCATACCCACAGGTGACAACCGAATTGTCAGATCTGGTGAGACGCGAAGCATGAAGAATTCCTCAGAATTCATTCATGCATTTTAGTTAGCGAACTGTTTTGCTAAACCATTGAGTGTTTTATTTTCAGCAATAACGTCATGTGGGATAAGCACATATTGCCACGGTTTTCCGCCGTTTTGTAGTGCGTACGACGGTCTTCGCCGTGCGTAGGGTCTGCTATCAACTCATCAATAGCCGTTTTTGCATGATGACTCATACCGTTACCAATATGCGCAATAACCAACTGGATATGGGCACATTTTTCGACCGCATCCTGAATTTCCACCGCTCGATCCTGAATATGCTGATTAAGCCCGGTCAGGTCTTGTCGGATGACTTTTCGTACTCCCTGACAAAAAGCGTTTGCTTCTTCCTGCTAAAACTGTTCGGACGCTTTTATTTTCGATTGAATCAGGTAGAGCGTATCATTAGGAGCATAATAATAAATGGCGTCGATGCCTTTGTCCTCGAAGTCGTCAACAACGGCTTCGGCCGCAATCTTGACAGATACCCGGCATAGCTGTTGCAGAACAAATGCACTAAATGCCCGTGATAAGTTCTTGAGAATTAATTGATCCGCTGGTTTGGTGGCATCCAGAATTGGGGGCAGGTGTGGGACAAACTCGGCTTGCAGTTTTGTTTTGAGTAATTCGAGATAATGTGGTTGAAGACTTGCCATGAATTAATTGTGCCGATAGTCAGAAGGTAGAATATATTTTTCTGTCTTGTCGCTACTCCAAAACTACTCTTTTTTCGCGTAGTAGCCCCAATGTAAGAATCATATCATTCATTACATATAACCACAAACGAGCTTATCAGTCCTATAAAAACAATTGCCCGCTAGGCTTCTTCCAGCGCACGGATATCCAGTTTGGACATTTTCAGCATGGCCTGCATCACCCGTTTTGCTTTCTCCGGGTCTTTATCGCCTA
>JBBSTD010000192.1:0-6268 GCA_038236215.1 Cytophagales bacterium
CTGGCCGTTGTCCTGTTGTTTGAGAATCGTTACAATCTGCGATTCTGAGAATCTTCCTGCTTTCATTTCCCTTTTGTCTGACAGTGAAAGTTAGTTTTTTTACTCTACTTTTCACTGGCTCACTTTCAGGGGATCAGGACAATGTCAGTCTGTAAACAGATAAAATCTTGAGACTATTGACAGCATTGAGTACCATTATCGTATACCTGATAGTCACTTTTAGTAGTGCTAGTGCTTGAAGTATTAGTGGCTGTAGGCACTTGGTCTTCGAAATTACCTTTAGATAAAGCCACCATCACCCCATAATGATCAAAATGATCAAATACGTCTGAACTCTTTGGGTCAGCAGGTACAAGGCCAAGGTACACAGCTATACGATTAATTTTTTTTCCTTCATAATTATATCTACAAGTGGGTCTGGTTCTGGGGCATTTTCCTTGATATTATTTTTTACGCCACGCCAGTTATGTACATCGCCATACTTGGAAAGTCGAGATTGAAACTGATCTCTTCCCGTTTTTAGTTTGTCTTTATCACTTTCTTTACTGCTTCCTCCCTCTTCGTACCCCTCAAATATTTTTGCATTCGGGATGAGTATTCCAGGAGTATTCATACCGCACATTATAACCCGTAATCCGTCATGTTTGGGAGGACCTGCGCAGGCAAACATGAACGTTAGGTAGGTGGGATTATCACGTAAAACAGTGAGTACATCGGCTTTGTCAAAATAGACTACCGTCGGTTCTTTGGATAGACTAGAACCGCCGATTTTAATGTTATGGTCTTTGTAAGCCTTTTTTCGGTCATTAAATTGTTGAATCGTTATAGGAGTAAAATTTTTAAATCGGACGAGACCATGTTTCCTGATCGACTTTGACAGAATAATAATTGCCATAATTATATTTTTTAAAGGTTAAAGGATGTACTGGGCGAACCTAGCATTAAAGACAGAATAATAAAAACTGCCGGATGGACTTGATCTAACAGACTTACAAGAAGGTTCTGTTATTCAGTCAGTTAATCATTAAAAGACTATCGTTTTCTGCGGTAACTATCCTCAAAATACGGGAAAATTCCCGTATTCGGTACGGGCCTTTCCCCACCCCGATTTAGTGGCATCTCCCCTACCGGAGCATTTGGTCAGCCAGCAACTTTGTAGCGTCGTTTCTATCCACCCCACTTTCCTGATGTCAGTTCCGCCGGGCCGTTGTCCGGCGGTCTGTTTTTGTATCTACCCTGATTTATGTTATTTTATTTTTCAATGAATAACTACCTATTAGTCAATTACTTATAAAGTATTTTATTTATTTTTCAATCCGGATACATCTATAGTTGCGTAGGTTGAGCTGTACGATTGAACATTCTGATTAGACGTACGGTAAAGTACAGGTACAAAAACAAATCGAAATAAAAAGAACAAAAAATGAAAGCGATTAAACTTACATTAGCACTAGTTAGTATGCTGGCTATCAGCCAGGTATCATTTGCTCAGGAGAAAACAGTGATGGTTGGTGGTGCCGCAATGTACCCATCCAAAAACATTATTGAGAACGCCGTAAACTCGAAAGATCACACGACGCTGGTAGCGGCTGTAAAAGCAGCTGGTCTGGTTGAGACGCTGTCGAGTGCTGGTCCATTCACGGTGTTTGCTCCGACGAACAAAGCGTTCGACAAACTACCCAAAGGCACTGTTGAAACGCTGGTGAAGCCAGAAAACAAAGCGATGCTGACCAAGATTTTGACCTACCACGTTGTGTCGGGTAAAGTAAGCGCGGCCGACCTGATGAAAATGATCACGGATGGCGGTGGCAAAGCCGAACTAAAAACTGTTGAAGGTGGTACAATCACGGCCATGGTGAAAGGAAAGAAAGTAGTGTTGACCGATGCCAAAGGTGGTACATCGACGGTTACGATTGCTGATGTAAATCAATCGAACGGTGTGATTCATGTAGTTGACTCGGTTCTGATGCCCTAATTGGCTTCTCTGATTTATTCAACCTCATGAAAGCGCCCGACCAGTAGTGGTCGGGCGTTTTTGCGCTTCAATGATTGTCATTATCAGGCGACGCTCTTACCATCGGTAATGAACCGATTTTTTGATGTAGGTATCGTACACTTTTTTTACCGCAGTCATCTGTTCTGATGAAGGAGCTGGACGTTCTGATGCCTGTACATTCGAGGTGAGGTGTTCCGGATTCGAGGCCCCCGGAATAATGCAACTCACAGCATCAAACGTCAGAATCCAGCGTAGGGCATCAGGGGCCAAATTAGCGTCTTCGGGAAAAATAGTTCGTAGTTCCTCAACGGCGGCAAGGCCCGTTTTATAGTCCACTCCCGAAAACGTTTCTCCCTGGTCGAAGGCAGCGCCCTCCCGGTTAAAATTCCGGTGGTCATCGGCCGAAAAACGCGTATCCGGGCTGAACTTGCCCGTGAGTAATCCGCTCGCCAAGGGCACCCGCACGATAATACCAATGTCCCGGCGTTTAGCTTCCGTGAAGAATAACTCGGCTGGTCGCTGACGAAACATGTTGAAAATGACTTGCACCGTCGTTACGTTCGGGAATTCGATAGCTTTTAATCCCTCTTCCACTTTTTCAACGCTGACACCCAGATGCTGGATTTTCCCTTCCTCTTTTAATCGGTCGAACAGTTCGAATAATTCGGGTCGATAATAGACATCGGTTGGCGGGCAGTGTAGTTGAATCAGATCGAGGGTTTCCAGGCCCATGTTTCGCAAACTATCTTCAACAAAAGCCCGAAGCACAGCAGGTTGATACGCTTCATTGGTATGTGGCTGCAACCGCCGACCGCACTTTGTAGCAACGTAGATACGCTCGGAACGCGAACGTACCAGCCGCCCAACAGCTTTTTCGCTTTCGCCATCACCGTATACATCGGCCGTGTCGATAAAATTAATGCCAGCATCCACGGCATTGTTAAGAATCTGGTCGGCATTGGTATGACTGAAGGGTTCGCCCCACTTGCCTCCTACCTGCCAGGTACCCAGACTAATTTCTGAAATGCTGAAGCCCGTTTTGCCTAGTGTTCGATAATTCATAAAAAATTGAGTAAATAAAATCTAATAATTCGTTGCGTTGAAAAGGTTACCCCTTCCTATAGAACCGGTTTAAATTTCCCAATGGCTAGCCATTTTTGAAGACTGGTGTATCCTGGACGTCCACGTCACGTCCGGGCGAGAAAAAACATAATCTAAGCCCGGACGTGGACATCCAGGATACACCAGCAGCGTCTTTTCACGAAATTTTCTAAAGTTTAAACAACTTCATAGTTTAAGGCCAAAGCGTTCGCCCAGTTCTTCCAGACTTTTAACGACGGGTTCAACCACCGGAATACCGTTGGCTAGCCGTTCTGCTTCCATCATCCGCTCCGGATCGCCGGGAATCAGTACCTGCTTCCCTTCAATGGCTTTGGCCTGCCGAAAACGTTGAATCCAGGTATCCATGTGGTTTTTAAACTCATCGGCGGGCCGGAAAGCATCAATACGCATGGCTCCGAAAAAATGGCCGGTACCAATGCCTACTCCTTCGTCGGATTTCATGAACCCCGCTGTTGCAAAAGGCGGTACCCAGGGGCCATAGTTAGCACCCGACAGTACGCCCGAAAAAATATCAACAATCGCGCCCAACCCGTACCCTTTGTGCGACCCGTGTTCGCGGTCGGTGCCCAGCGGCAGCAACGCACCCCCGTTCTTAATGGCGTTGGCATCGTGAGTCGGCTTCCCTTCGGCATCCTGTGCCCAGCCTGCCGCTATATCCTGACCTTTCCGCTGCAAAATTTCCAGTTTGCCGTACGCTACGGCTGTTGACGCGAAATCGGCCAGAAAAGTGGGTTCAGTGGCCGCGGGTATAGCTACGGCAATCGGATTCGTACCCAGTAGTTTATCCAGCGAAAAGGTAGGAGCCACCAATGGGGCGGCATGGGTCATGGCCTGGCCAATCATATCATGTTCTGTGGCCAGCAACGCATGGTACCCCGCAATGCCGAAGTGATTGGAGTTTCGCACCGCTACCCAGCCCGTTCCAGCTATCCTGGCTTTATCAATGGCTACCTGCATAGCCCAGGGGCCAACAACCAGGCCCAGCCCCCGGTCGCCATCCACCACTGCCGTCGACGGGGTTTCGTGAACGATGCGCATCTGGGGCTGCGGGTTAATCCGTCCGAGGTCATACAGTCGGACATAACCTGGCAAACGTGCCACGCCGTGCGAATCAACCCCGCGTAAATCGGCACTAACCAGCACATCGGCAGCCAGGTGGGCATCGGTTTCAGAACAGCCGATAGCAATAAAAATCTGTTCGGTAAACGTTCGGAGTTGATTGGCAGTCATCATGGCTGCAAACTTAGCTAACCCTGGGCGAATGGGTTAAATTTTTCTAAAAATTAGGCCATCTACCGTATTTTTCATGTTATTGGAGCACCTACTCTCCATTTACTATGAAGTTGAACCTTGCCTTCCTGTTTAGTATTGTCTTTTTTTGCTCATTCAAAGACACAGTAGTTGCCCAGCCGCGTGATACGCTCACGACGGAGCAACTGTTACAACGAAAAGGAACGGCTTACACGGCTTTACTCCGCCCCTCCCGATACCTGGCCCTGGATGTAAATCACGCGCTTGGCGGTTTCCATCGCTATCGTTTCTTTGTTGGCGACGAACTGCATTTTAAAGCGCGCGGGGAAAAATATAACGAGCAGCTTTACGACGTAACGGATAGCACGTTTAGTATCCTGATGGCCAATGAAGTCATGAATCGTGACGAGCCCGTAACCTTTCGGCTGGATGAAGTGGAAAAGGTGTTATTGCACCGCCGGATTCCGTTTGTGACGGCGGCTGGCACCATTTTCCCCATTGCGGGGGGCGTTTATCTGTTGGCCGATGTCGTAAACAATCGGGGGTTTTATAGCAATACCCTTCCCGTGGTGGGCATACTGGCTGGTAGCGGCCTGCTGTTTCATTTCATCAGCAACCCGCACATTCAGATAAACAAAAACCACCGGCTCAAGGTGTTGCGTACGTATTGATAAGCTGGTGCAACATAGGCCAGTCGGATAAAGTAATTTACGTTAAGTTTGCCCGTTAAAACAGGTCAAAAATTACGACTATTATACGATGGAAAATCGCCCACCCACCGAATCAACCGGTCCCTTTACCAATGAAGAACGGGCCTACGCCATCAACGTGCTGAAAACGACGCAGGCCGCCATCCATCAGTCGCTCAAAGGATTATCGGACCACCAGCTTTCCTACAAATCCAGTGATGAGCGGTGGTCTATTACTGCCTGTACCGAGCACATTGCTCTGGTTGAAGGTCGTCTTTTTAAGGGTGTTCAATTGGGCATGGAGACCCCGGCTAATCCGGAAAAGCGAGCCGAAATAAGCGTATCGGATGTGGATGTTATCAAAGCGATGCGCAGTCGGAAGAGTGCCCGGCTAGCTCCGGCTGGTACTGAACCAACGGGGCGGTTTGGCGACGCTGCCGGAGCACTGCAAGCCTTCGATACGCTACGCGATGTCGTCATTGACTTTGTTCAAAACACGCAGGAAGACCTAAGGTCGCACTACTTCGACAATAAGACTTTTGGTACGATTGATGTCTTTCAGGCCTTACTTATGATGGCTAACCATTCGGAACGGCATCGCAAGCAGATTGAGGAAATTAAAGCAGATGCCGGATTTCCACAATAGTATATGAAAACCTGACTAGTAAGCCTTCAGGAAAGTTACTATTTTAATTTCTCAGAAAACAAATCCCCCTCATTTGTATCTTATCACCGACCAAACCAATACTGGTTTCTGATTCTTCTTCCTGTAACCAACCTAGCGTCTATTAGTTCCTGCTCCAGTCTACCGTAGGGCTTTTTCAGCTTACTTAACTCAGGTCTGAGTAGTTTCAACATGCTTTTTCCGAAGGCTATTCAAAAGCCGAAATAGGAAAAGCACCTGTTTAACCTTCCCATTTCAGCAGTCTCATCCTGTTAGTTCATCAAGGATTTAACTCAGTCTCCTTTTTCTATTAGCACGAAAAAGGAGACTTTATATTGCTAATTATCAGTCGTTTGCAGTAGATGATAATTAATAAAGCCTATGGCTGGCTTCAGGTGCTGTGTATTAGAAGCTGTTTGAGTTAGCGATTTGAGAAACGAGAAAGCCGCCAATCGGGGTTTAAGTTGTGTGAAGCAACCTTATTCCTCCGACCTGACGGCCTCTCAATGGCAAGGTATCGAAAAACTTATTTGTGTCAAACGAAAA
>JBBSTD010000193.1:0-6186 GCA_038236215.1 Cytophagales bacterium
ATTGCCAGCAGTTGCCATTTTCTTTATAGTAACGTATTCTGCATACGAAGCAAAAACGTTCCGATAGAAGTGAGTTGTAATTGGTTCTGACATTTATAAAAAATTAGAGTTGAACAATTCCTGAATATATGACCACAAAGGTTAAAGAAGCACCAACTAAATTGTAGAATCGTCTTTTTTCTGAGAAAGTCATTTACTACTATGAATAACTTTCTCAGGATGCAAATTCTAATCAAATAACCCGTTCTGGCTCGGATCACTAGCCAGTTCGCGCCCTTCTTCTTCTCCCAGAACGTCAGTCGAATTGTCTAACTGAGTACCCTACTCGAAGAAGTGCGCTTAGGAGTGGTCCAGCCGTCGCCCACGCTCTTTGTGCTTATTATAAGCGAAATCCGGGATGGGCAGGCCACATTTGCGGTAAGTTTTTACACAATCCACGGGCTCTATTACAGAATTACGGCTTAACCAAACAGTCTTATGTAGTGCGCGGTTAATCGCTTAAGTAAGTAATTTCTCAATTGTTAATTAACAAAACTTCTATGGATTCACGAGCAACTAATCACACGAATATGGGCAAAGGAAACTATAAAAAATTCTTCCTGATGCTCGCCGTTTCCTTCGTCATCATGCATATCACGATGTACCTGAACACCGAGCAAGCCAGCCATTTGTATTTCAGTACCAATCGCTTTTATATGACCACGCTGATGATTGCCACAATGGCGGTTGTTATGCTGCTATTTATGCGCTCCATGTATCAGGATAGCCGGATGAACACAATCATCATTGCCGGAAGCGTTGCCCTGTTTGCGCTGGCCCTGTTCTTTGTCAGGAATCAGGTATTCATTGACGATAAGCGCTTCATGCAATCAATGATTCCGCACCACTCCATTGCTATTCTGGTCAGCAAAAATGCCGATTTGAAGGATCCCGAAGTAAAAGCACTGGCACAGTCGATCATTGACGCTCAGGAACGGGAAATAGCTCAGATGAAACGGATTCTCGCCCGCATGGATCAGAAATAGCCAAAAAAAACCGGCACGGAGCCGATTTCGGTAGGACGATCAACCCTCGATAATCCTATTTTTGACTCTAATCGACTGGTGAGCAAAACAAGATTTTCAACAGGCCAGTTTTATAGCTAATGTTATGGAAAGGGCTGAAAGTAGATTTGGATGCAGGTCAAACAAACCCTGATCTGAGAAAAGTCTAAAGATAACCTGTTATAACTACTTCCTTCAAGAGCGTATATTGACCCGATTTTTGACGCAGGATGGCAGATTCTGAATCGGCCCGCTTCAGTTGATTGTTCGTGTCCAGAACAAAGGAAACCGGCAGCACATAATCTCCCTGATACTTTTGGTCTTGTGGGGGTAATTGTTGCCAAACGCGATTGATTTCCTGTTGAAACGACCTATCTACGTGAGACGCATTTAGGATGGATACATTGGTAATCTTGCCCTGGGAATCAACGTTAAAGTTAACATAAGCCTCCGACACTTTTTTTTGTTGATGAGCCAGGGCAGGATAGCGAATCGATTTAGCCAACATTTGACCAAAGGCAGGGTCATTGCTCAGGGTTTGGGCATACATTTGGCCCGTAGCCAGGGCCGCTACTACTAAGGACAGGATTAAGGTTTTCATGAGTAAAAACGATTAAAGTTTACATGCGTAACTCTCTTAAAACTAAAGAGTTAAATTGGTACACTTTTCCATAAGCACTCACACTTCTTTTGTTGTGTGAGTGCTTATAGGTTGATCCAAAGCAAAAAAACAGTCATTCCTATCCGCCTACCTCTTCTGGATTATAGACAATCTACGTACAACTACTACCTGAATTCATACCATACCAGGCAACGCTATTTGCTCCACAGCTTTAGCCAGAAAGTGAGTCAACTCGCCCTTATTATTGCGTAGCGGACTAATCTCAAGATGGCAGATATAGGATTCGCCATTTTTGCGGTAATTCAATAAGTCAGCCTGAACGGCTTGAGCTTGTCTAATGGAGTTTCCGATGTTACGTGTTACGAGCGGATTAGTACCCGGTCCCTGAAGCATCTTGGGCGTTTGACCAACGACTTCTTTGGGTCCGTAGCCAGTCATGCTCAGAAAGTTATAGCTTGTCCACAGGATGGTATTCGACACGTCGGTGAGGATCAATGTAAAGCCTGATTGCATACTTTTCAGGTAGGCAGCCTTCGCGTGTTTATCGATAGCCCAGTTGAATGTATGATTTAATTGGCGGAAGTGGTCTTCCTCTTTTCGCATGGCCATCTGTTGTGCACTCCCGAGCAACGTAATCTCATAGGCTGCAACCGGAAAGCGTACCTTGCCTTTTCGATGAGGCCGATAATAATCAAAGTTCATAATTTATCCGATAGAAGTTACAAATCAGTTACGCTCTGCCCCAAGATGTATATACTACTTATTTCAACTGGTGTTGAATCGCATTGTTTACACAGAGCCAAAATTCAGGTTACCAGTCCCCTTAGTGACATTGTAGAATTTCGTCTCTAATCGCTTAGGTGTTACTGGTTATTCCAGCCTGCCCGTTTACGCCTGCTTTTGATGCTGCCTCCATCGTCGATTTGGTGCAATAGCCGCAAGGCCGATTTGCGCACCGTAGCGCTGTTCTCAACCCATTTCTCATGCGTATCCGTTATTGATCTTCCCAAAATACCTATCCGAACTACACGGGGCCGCCCATACGGTGTGGCTGATTCTTCGCGCTCCACTGCTGGCGAAATGGGTGGTTGAAAGCCTTCCGAACTGGTTCAAAAAACGGCTAAAGACGTTTAACCCGTCTCTGATAAGCCAGAACGAAAATAGGCAAATTCCTTCACATTACCCTCCTCCGGCATAGCGCTAATTACTAGCGAAAACAGAGTGACTGCTGCCCTAAATCCCCATCCATGGTAGTCCTCTACGGGTCCAGAAGCTAGTTGTGCCGGGTATACGGCGGGCGGTTAAAGGTGATACAACGACAATCCGAACAGGTCGAATTATTTCTACACTTTAATCGCCGACCCAGCAGATAGCCAAAGTTGATGCAACAGCCCCTTCACTAATTAGCGGCTGAAATCAGTCTTGGCAACTGCACCAGTTTAAACCAGTGATGGCAGAAAGATTCTATGTCCTGTAGTGCATCCTGTTTCAACATGAGCGAGTTGGCACCCGCCCGGTAGTAACGGACAATCTCATTCTCGGAGATGGCTCCTGTCCAGACCACCACGGGGATATGGCAACACGTTTCGGAATGCATAACCCACAGCAGTAATTCATACCCATTCATGAGGGGCATATTGGCATCCACCATAATCAGGTTTGGCTGGAAACCTCCGGCGAGTTTTTGCGTAGCCTCAACCCCATCGCGCACATGCGTCAGTGTTACACGTTCATCGCATTTCTTGATGTGACTGGCCAGTAACATCAAATCATCATCGTCATCATCGACTACCAGTATATCAAAGTTCATGAGTTGTCGAGAAGAAAGGTTAGCTAATCTGTCTGGGCATACGCTGTTAAAACCAGCCAAAGGGCCGGTATAGTTGAATAACCGGCCCGGCAAACCATTGTTCTGAATGAATCAACAATATATGAACAACTGATAAGCCAGGACGCATAACTGGCCACTACTTACTTTTTTATCATAATTTAATCTTGGTTTTGCCACGTTTGAATAACACATCACGTAAGAACCAGTAAACCCCCTTGTTCATGCACAAAACGTGTACCTGGTACGTGTTTCAATCAGTTCATTTTCTTTCTTTACTAAAACCATGAAAAAACAAATTATGCTTGGCCTGATACTGGCAGCAACGCTGGGGGCCTGTAATCAGACCAGTAACGTTACCCCCACAACCACGTCGGCTGCTGTAGGAGCGGGCCGGGCGGCCACCGACTCGTACGGGAAAGGCACAACCATCACCGCCAGCCAACTGCCTGCTGCGGCTACCACCTACCTCACGACCAACTATGCGGGCTATACCCTCATACAGGCCGTGCAGGGTACCGACCGAACCGGAGCTACCTTTTACGCGGTAGTGATCGAGCAGAACAGCGTTCGGTATCACCTCCACTTCGATGTCAACGGGGCTTTTGTGGCTAGCAAAGGCGGACATGGTCCCGGCATGAACGATGCGAACGAAACCACCATTACGGCCGATGCACTGCCAGCCGCCATTGCAACCTACCTGACTACCACCTACCCTGGCTATACCTTGGTGCAGGCCGAACAGGCTGCGGATTTGGCAGGGGTCGTGATTTATTATGAAACGGTTATTACCAGTGGTGGAAAGACGTTCCAGCTTAACTTCGACCCAGCGGGCAACGTACTCAAAGGCGGTGGTAGTAAAGGTGGTCCTGGTGGCCCCGGCGGAGGGAAACCAATGGGTACCTCGTTAACAGCCGCTCAGTTACCCGCTACCGTAACTACCTACCTGACGGCCAACTACGCAGGTTACACTTTTGGGCAGGCATACCAGGCTACTACCCGGGATGGCGTAACGGTGTACGCCGTAATGATTACGCAAAACAGCACCAGGTATTTTCTGCTGTTCGATGCCAACGGCGCTTTCGTCAGCGTTCGTACGGGGAAACACTAAGTAATTGTAGGATACAAAAACGGCCCCTAATTGACTACACCGTCAATTAGGGGCCGTTTTTGTATCTGGCTATACCGCATTTTATCAAAGAGAGGCACTCCCCTTATCAACGTCTCTGAAACTCAGGAATTGACCGCTTAGGCAATCACCCGAATGGCCGCTTTCACATCCGACACTTTCGTCCGAAGCGCGTCCAGCGAATCGTCCATGACGGTTACGTGGCCCATTTTTCGGAACGGTTTCGTGATGGCTTTGCCGTACAGAAAAGGGAACACGCCAGGCATAGCGAGCAGGTTCTCCAGCCCTTCATACACAGCGGGGCCGGTGTGTCCGTCTTCACCGAGGAGGTTGACCATCGCGGCTGGCTGGTAGGCGGAGGTATTACCGAGCGGGTAGTTCAATATAGCCCGCCAGTGTTGCTCAAACTGCGAGGTAACGTTGGCCCGAATGGTGTGATGACCGCTGTTGTGCGGACGGGGAGCGACTTCATTGATAAGGACGTTCCCCTGTTTGTCCAGAAATAATTCCACCGCCAGCAAGCCAACAATGCCGAATGCGTCGGCCGTTTGGCGGGCAATGGCCTGCGCCTGTCGGTCGGTTTCGGCCGAAATTTCGGCTGGGGCAAACAGATACTCCACCAGGTTGAGTTCGGGGTGAAACACCATTTCCACCGTGGGAAAGGTCTGCACGTCTCCCCGTTCATTGCGGGCCACGATAACGGCTAGTTCTTTGGCAAAGTCAACCGCTTTTTCCAGAATACCCGGTGCGTCGAACGCTTTACCCACATCGGTAACGGAGTCAATGCGCTGGACTCCCCGTCCATCGTACCCATCCCGACCGAGTTTGTGGAAGGCCGGCAAAAAGTCGGGCTGATCAATCTCGATCATGGCCACATCGGCGCGGTTGTCGGTCAGGATGAAATCGGCCGTGGGCAAGTTGTGATCGCGGTAAAACTGTTTCTGAAGCCGCTTGTCCTGAATAATCCGGATTACGGATGGCTGCGGAAACACGCGCTTCCCTTCCAGTTCCAGGGCTTCGAGGGCTTCTACGTTGACACGCTCAATCTCAATGGTCAGTACATCAACCGATTGCCCGAACTGATAAACCGTATTGTAGTCGGTGAGTGAGCCCGTTGTAAACTGCGCGCACAGGTGCCGACAGGGTGCTTCAGCATCAGGATCGAGAATATGGACGCGGAGATTCCAGTCGATGGATGCCTGTAACAGCATCAAACCAAGCTGCCCCCCGCCAAGAATACCAATAGTAGGTGTCAAGAGAGTTTGACGTTTGTTGTTTGAGGTTTGTCGTTCATGGGCCACTAGCCACTTACAAACTAAAGGCTCAAACGCCAAACTTCAAACCTCAAACGTCAAACATTTAGTCCTTTCGAATGATATCCGAGCCGCCGGATTCGCTCCTGGCCACGACTTTGGCGGAGCCGTAATAATAAATATCCGAGCCGCCGGATGCCTTCATCTTCAACTCATTCCGGGCATTGACGTATACGTCTGAACCGCCGGATGAGTTAGCATTGCAGCTTTCTACAAGTAGCTTGCGGGCATCGAGGTTAGCCCCGCCAGAC
>JBBSTD010000194.1:0-5952 GCA_038236215.1 Cytophagales bacterium
AGTGCGGACAAAAGTATTAAATGATGACTGGGAGGGTGAGTTTAAGAAGCAGTATCCACAGTTTCGGGCGCAATCGGGCGCGGCAATTCGGATGGCCGCTTAACCTTGTTGACCCCAGGCTTTTTTATGCTCTCCAATAACGATCTAAATTGAATTCGCCAACAGTATCCCGTTGGAAGAAGAAGGCCACTGTCGGCCGTTCTTGCCGTTGATGGTGCAGTAGGCCTTCTTCTTCCAACGGGGCAGACTCGTTTTGCCGGGTAGTCCTATACGGTAAAGTGGATGAGTTGGCCAAAAAGCGGTGTTTTTCGCAGCAGCAGAGGGGCATCATAAAAACCAGGTTGGGGCTCTTTCCGAAGTTCGATCAGACCAAACCAGGTGGCAAACTGCTCCACAAACCGCCACCGGTACACCCGCTCAAATTCGAGTGAATAACCCGGTAGTCGGTCCGATGCAATCGGCTCGCGTAAGTGAGGAAACGCCGTTAGTAATTTGGCCGCATAAAAATCGGCTTCCCGCCATTGGGTTCCGTAGCGATGAACCAGGTAGAGCGAATAGGCCCAGCCGAAATGCCCGGCATCGGTTGGGGTATCATCCAGATAAGCCCAGTTAAAGCGCAGGGTATAGTCCTGGAGCACCTGGGCAAAGAGCCACTCTCGCTCCTTGCCCAGCGCCTGTTGAGCTGATTTGGTTAAGGAGAACGCATTCTGTCGTTTCTTGACGTAGGGACTCAACGAGAGACAGGCTTTCAAGGCCTGAAGAAAGCGCACATTATCCTCACAGATCTTTTTGGTAATGCCCCATTCGATATCGTCCTGTACCAAAAGCTTCCGCTCATAGAGGCTTCGGCAGAGCGCCAGCGGCAAGTTTCCTTTCGGGGTGAGTTTGATCAGGGAGTCCGTCAGTAAGCGCTGGTAAAGAGTTTCCATCAGGACAAAAAAAGGAATCTGATCCAGCACAGAATCCGTCCGATCATTCCGTAGACTCAGGATAGACCCCGTTCCCCACGGATCACTCAGCAAAGTATGCATTTGCTCGGGGGAAAGCCCCTCAAAATCGGGGTGTGGCTGCTGGTTACGCGCCTGGGTAAAGGCGGCCATTTTCCGATTTACGTCCTCCAGCGAGAGCTGGCCGTTGGTGACTTCAGGATGAGCCCGGATGAAGGCCTGCCAGATTTCTTGAGCGACTCCCATACACGACGAGGCTAGACCGATGGATGCGTAAAGATAGCACAAATCGAAAACCAAGGCATTGATCCGGTCGCAAAGTCCAGGTGAAGAAGCGTTTTGGTTGTATAACATTTTCGCAACGGTCGTTGTGATAACGTTACAAACCATCACTTTTACTTATATTCGTTCGTGGAATACCTGGACTAGGTGAAAATTTATGGGAAAGGGGAATGAGGTTACACGTTTATCAAACTCTATATTATACGGAATCGAATGAAGTACGTACCCTATTACCGGGTCTCAACCGCGGGACAGGGCAAGAGCGGGTTGGGACTCTCCGCTCAGCAGGATATTGTTCAACGCTTCCTGAAAGCCGACGATGATTTGCTGGATGAGTTTATTGAAGTGGAGTCAGGTAAACGAGCCGACCGGCCTCAACTGGCCGCAGCCATCGCCCAGGCCAAATTGCACAAAGCCCGTTTGTTAATTGCTAAGCTCGACCGACTCAGCCGCAACGTGTCTTTTATCTTTTCGCTTAGAAACTCGGAGGTGGATTTTGTGGCCTGTGACATCCCCGATGCCAACACCCTAACGGTGGGAATCATGGCCGTCCTGGCGCAGCACGAGCGGGAGATAATTGGGGAACGCACCCGAGCTGCTCTAGCCGCTAAGAAAGCCCAGGGCCACAAACTGGGGATGCCCAACATCACGCCCGAAATCACCCGTCGCGGTTTAGCCATTCGTCAGCAGAATGCCCGGACGAATTTAGCCAACCGGCAGGCGGCCGAATTGATTCGCTTATACCGCAAAGACAAATTAAGTTACCGGGCCATTGCTGAGCGGTTGAATCAGATGGGCTATCGGACCCGACGAGGACAGGCGTTTTTAGCCATGAGCGTCAAACGGCTGGATGGCAGTCAATGACTCTGAAAGCCATCAAAGCAGCGTTCAGGTAAACGGTTTTTGTTTTGTAGTTGTTAAACCCAAGTAGAATAGGAGGATTAAACGAGCATTAATGCCTCTTAGAAAGATGCTTATTTTATCTCCTTTCGACACGGATGACTGACTTTCTGACCAACCTGCTGCACACCATGCCTAGCGCCGAAGAGTGGTTGCTGTTTCTGATGACTAACGGGCTAGCCTATGTAGCCGCGCGCAACACGGTATTACGCCGGGCAAGGCGTCAGCAAGAGAAGTTCTTAGCCCAGGAACGTAGAGAAATTGAGGTGGAACGAGCCTTATACACGGATTCCTATCGTCAGAAGGAAAAGCTAGCCGATGAGTATTGGGAGATGATTAAAAAGCAATCTGATCAAATCTACGACTTGACGGCGCAGCTTCACTGTGCTCAACAAATTCATCTTAACTAATTCAGACCGTCCGTTACTATGGCCAACCTCATCTCCAACTACTTCAGAAAACGAAAACGTCGGCAGTTGGTCGCCGAAATCACGCAGGTGAATCCCGAGTTGGCCGACTTACCCGACAAGGAGTGCCTAACCCAATACATTTATACTACCATGAATTTGTTCCTGGAGCAGCAGCAAATCTATCAACAAGCCTGCCTGACGCATCCAGCACTAGATTCATTTACCAAGGAACCGGAAATGCCCTGGCTGTTGATGCAGGCGCTTATGTACTGGACCGATCATCCCGGCTATATTTACGCTATGCTTTTAGTTCAAAAGGATGTGGAACTGGTTAACTTACGGCCATTGGCTCAACAAGCTGAACAAGTGAAAAGCATTAGTGCCCAACAGGAAAAGATTACCCAGCAATTAACGGAGATTACCGAGAGGGTTGAAAAAGATATTGAACGGACCAATCGAGCCATCCGGCCCGAGAATCGACTGAATTAACCACCTTGACAACCCCATTTTATCGGTTACTGATTAAAAAATCAATGACACATTCACGGCCAAACGCCCCCATAACACAAGCCTTTTCATGAACAGTTTCAGGCCTTAACGCTCAATGTTAAACTATGTCATTGCACCAAAACAGGCGTCCATTTTGCCAAGCGGGGTGTTTATGCCGAATCGTACTCCAGCCGCGTACAGTCGCAACGGTGGACCGTAAATAACAACACATACGTGGGCAATTCGCCTTGACTATTCAACTACTTTGTATAGGGAAGAACCTCAAAAAGAATACGTTCGCTCACCAATGCGACAAGCTATCTATGACAAAGAAAACCTTTTGTACCTTTCCAGCGAAATAAGGTTATGCAGTATATTTCAACTAAGTGCTTGGACAAAATTAATCAGTCGTGAGATTAAAAACTTTGAAGTTGATGAGTAGCTCAGTACCCACCGCCATCAAAGCCAGTTGAACGGCGTACGCTAACTGCTCAAAAGAGCAATAGTCTTCGGGCCGTAGCCAACGCTGTTTAAGTTCATGCCAGCATTTTTCAATGATATTCAGGTGGGGCGAGTAAGAGGGTAAATAAATAAAAAACAATCCTCTGGTTTGCCAATAAGCACATCGCTCTTTAAATGCCCTGGCATGATGAATTTTGGCATTGTCAAGAACAACGACCGTAAACTGGGATAAATCCGCCGAAAAATCATTGAAAAACTCAATTAAAAACATCGTATTAATGGTCTTAATTGTGGTTCTAAAGTGAAATTTATTACTGCGCGAGAGTAAACCAAAACAGTTAATTTGGAGAGTGTTCAATAAAGTGTGTCAAGTTATGATTTGCTAACTTGACACACTTTATTGAACACTCTCTACAAAGAAGCGGGATCATCCTACACCGCCAACGGGATAGTCTAGTAAATCAATGCCCAATTAATCAAAACGGCTCGCTTTTTGCACGGACTCGCCTTGAGCAGGGGAAGCCATGATGTGAGTACCCCGACTTACTGGAGGCTATATATGTTTTGAACACCGGATGCTTTTTGTGGTGCGAATTAGTGGGCACTAAAATCGTTTTTTTATAGCCTCATCGTATAGAGACAAGTGAAACTTAATCCCACTGGCTCAACCAAATACCCTAGGAAGCTACCCATTTGTATCTGTGCATCTTTGATTTTGAATGATGGTTGAACCCATCCGTAACAGGTTACCACTGTTCGTAGACTGATACAGGTGGTAGCATTCAAGAAATAAGTAAGTTGGCAACGACTCCTTAACTAACTCCCTTACATGACTCACTACACATTTTCAGCGCCTGCACTGGGCGAACTGCTCGATCTGGCCGATGACGCTAATTTGGATAAACTTGAGTTTGGTGTTGTCAAAATGGATCTGACCGGAAAAGTACTTTTATACAATCAAGCCGAAAGCACAATCACGGGAGTAACCCCTGACCAAGCTACTGGAAAGCACTTTTTCACCCAGATCGCTCCCTGTACCAATAATTTTATGGTGGCACTGCGTTATGACGAGGTACCGCTGGATGAAGAGCTTGATTACATGTTTACCTATGTAACCACACCTATCCGGGTGCGGCTGCGTTTGCTGCGTGCTTCGGGTAGTGCTCATCAGTACATACTGGTTAAGAAAGTATAAGGCGCATGGAACCCGGTACAGACTACTCAAAGCAGAAACTGCTATCTATCATATACCAGACTCCGGTAGGCGTAATCGAGATGGACCAGCAGGGGGAAATCCTTCACATGAACGCCAAGGGTATTCAATTATTGATGCCTTTTTTCATGCAGGCAGGTCTGGCAGGGAACAATTTACTCACACTTCTTGACCGGCATGTCCCCCAGATTCGCACTACTCTTGGCGCTCCGTCGCCCGCTTTTAAGGCCATTTTCAATCAGCACCCATTTGTTCTTCCTCTCCGCCTGGGTAATGGGGACGTGGAGCGGCATTTCTGGATTACCATCAACAAGCAGGACGATGGTAGCTTCACGGCCTTCTTCGATGACGTCACCCACAGGTACGAGCGGGAACAAGTTCTCCAGCAGGCTATACTGGACAGAGCCGTGCAACAGGGCCAGTTTGACATTGCGTCGGGCGTGTTACACGACATTGGTAACGCTGTAGTGGCTTTTGGCTCTTACCTCACCCGGATCAGGCGTCAACTGAAAGCAACCGACATCAATCATTTGAGCAATCTGGTGCTGTTTTTTGAAAAGAACCGCGCTGCTCTGGTTCCAGCACTGGGAGAAGGAAAAGCCCAGGCTATCGTGAAGTTGCTGGAAGGAATACTTGATAACCAGAAAAATAAAGATGAGGAAACCCAGAAAGCGCTGAATGAACAAGTTCGAATCGTTACGCACATTCAGGAAGTCATTGCTATCCAACGGCAGTATATTCGGAATGGCGATAGCAGAGAGCGTCCCAAGGTCAATATCCGTACGATTCTAAATGACTGTGTGGATATGCAGTCGGCCTGGTTTGAGAAGCGGGACATCAGGGTAACACTTCAGACGCAAACGGAACACATGCGCCTTTCCGGCGATCGTACCAAACTGATGCAGGTGTTTCTGAATCTGTTGAAAAATAGCCAGGAGGCCCTCGAAAGCCAGGCCGGAACGGACAAATGGATCAGGATTGAGCTGACGGGTGATGACCGGAACCTGACCGTTTGCATCGCCGACAACGGCGTCGGTTTCGATCCGTCGCTTGCTGAGTCATTGTTCGAAAAAGGAATCTCTTCCAAAGAAGAAGGATCGGGATTGGGATTAAACAACTGCCGGAGCATCGTCGAAACCCACGCGGGCCAACTCAAACTGACCAGCCCCGGGCCGGGTCAAGGCGCTACCACGCTGATTACATTCTCACTCTAACGCTAAACCCGTACTTGTATGCATACGAATACAAA
>JBBSTD010000195.1:0-5865 GCA_038236215.1 Cytophagales bacterium
CAGTTCGGTCAAGGGTCAACACCACTTGGTTGCCTTGGCCATATCGCTGCCAGACGACCTGGGCATAGATGCGGGCTGAGAAGTTAAACCGGCATAAAAACCGTTGCAATCGTTTGAAGCGGGAACTGCGCTGAGTAGGTTAATTTATAGCCAGACACCACTGAGCCAGTGATGAATCGGCCAGTTTTAAAAGGGCAATGATGAGCAGTGCCATAAATTGAATCCGGCGTTTATCACATTGAAAATGAACTTTGATGGCCGCGTAAACTGCTTGTTCGTTACTTTTCATGGGAGTGGTTGGAGGGGTTTGCGTTTGGCGACACAAAACTACCTCACTATCAGCTACTCCCTACTTTTGTCCTGTACTTAGGTTCACCCCTTCTTGTTTAATAGGCTCACTGTCAATCTTATTTCTACCAATGCTGTTTACCAGCAACGGCGAACATTTACGTAATGCCTTACGTTTTCCAATTGACCGGCTACCAAACTGGACAGCGGCTTTTTCCGTACTTTTGTCTATCTAAATGGCCCCGTCGCTACCTGTATGCTCGATTCGCTGCTTACCCCTTCCATTGCACCCATTGCTCATTCACTGGAACAATCCACAACCAGTGAATCCACACCGGTCGTCCTGTACACGCCGTCGCTCACGAAGTACGTCCGCCGGAAAACCACCACGGTTACCATTGGCGATGTGCCGATGGGGTCCGATTACCCCATCCGGGTGCAGTCCATGACTACCATTGACACCATGGATACGGCGGGTTCAGTGGAGCAGAGCATCCGGATGATCGAGGCCGGTTGCGAGTATATCCGCATCACGGCCCCCAGCGTGAAGGAAGCCCAGAATCTGGAGAACATCCGGAAGGAATTACGGGCGCGGGGCTACACAACTCCGCTGGTAGCCGATATTCACTTTACGCCCAATGCGGCCGAACTAGCGGCCCGGATTGTAGAGAAAGTCCGCATAAATCCCGGCAACTACGCCGACCGCAAACGCTTCGAGTTCATTGACTACACCGACGATGCCTATGCCGCTGAACTGGAGCGTATTCGGGCCAAGTTCCTGCCACTGGTTCGCATCTGTAAAGAATATGGCACTGCTATGCGCATCGGTACCAACCACGGCTCCCTCTCCGACCGGATCCTGAGTCGCTACGGCGATACGCCGGTGGGCATGGTGGAGTCGGCGCTGGAGTTTCTGCGCATTTGTGAAGACGAGCAGTATTACAATATCGTACTTAGTATGAAATCCAGCAACCCGCAGGTGATGGTACAGGCGTACCGGCTGCTGGTGCAGCGGCTGGACGAAGAGGGACTGAAACCCTACCCGCTGCACCTCGGAGTAACCGAAGCGGGCGAAGCCGAAGATGGCCGCATCAAGTCGGCGCTGGGTATTGGTACCCTGCTGGAAGATGGAATTGGCGACACCGTTCGGGTATCGCTCACGGAGGAGCCGGAGCGCGAAGCTCCCGTAGCCCAGGCCCTGATTGACCGCTATACAAAGCGGGCAGGAATGAGCCAGCCAATACCGGCCATCAATACGTACCCAATCGACCCATTTCGGTATACCCGCCGTACGACTCACTCGGTCGCCAATTTCGGTGGTCAGAATGTACCGCGCGTCATTGCCGATTTTAGCCAGACGCCGGTTATGGAACATGATGACCTGAAGCCCATCGGGCATTTTTACCTGCCCGTGCCCGATAAGTGGCGGATGAATGACCTGGGTGCCGACTACGTGTATACGGGTGCCCATCCGGCGGCCTTCATGCTGCCGAATGGCTTGAAGCAGATTCTGGATTACGGCGTCTGGCAGACGGTTACCGATATCCTCAATACTTTCCCCCTACTGACCGCATCGGAGTACACCCAGGCCGAAACGGAGAAAAAGTCTCTACATACCCGGCTCAACTTCATTCAGGTATCCTTACCAGAACTTTCGGAAAGCCTGCTCGACAGGCTGCGTAATGACCAGACCGTTGTACTGCTTATCAATACCGACAATGCCCACGCCATGCCGGAACTGCGCCGGTTGTTTGTTGAGCTGATTAACCAGGGCTTAACAATCCCGGTTGCTGTGCAGCGAAGTTACACCGGCGTGCTGGATGAGGATATCCCCCTGCATGCCGCTACCGACGTGGGCGGATTGCTGATTGATGGCCTGGGGGATGGAATTATGCTGGCACAGCCGGAAGGCGGAGATCTAAAAACGCTCAACAGTCTGGCCTTTGGCATATTGCAGGCCGCCCGTACCCGCATCACCAAAACCGAATATATATCGTGCCCATCCTGCGGCCGTACGCTGTTCGATTTGCAGGAGACAACGGCCCACATCCGCCAGCGCACCGACCACCTAAAGGGGGTTAAGATTGGCATTATGGGTTGCATCGTGAACGGACCGGGCGAAATGGCCGATGCCGATTACGGCTACGTGGGCATCGGGCGCGACAAGATTGCCCTGTACCGGGGACAGCAGGTCATCAAAAAATCCGTCCATGCCGACCGGGCTGTCGATGAATTAATTGAACTCATCCGGGAAGATGCGCGGTGGATTGAACCAAGCTTGGTGACTGAATAATGTTAGCGGAGTTATGAACAATACGGCTATACGTAAAGTAATGTTTTTCCCCTCGCGTTTGTTACTTGGTTGTGTAGTTGCATAATCCTTTTCATTACTTATTCGGGGCTGCCCGCGCGGTCCATTGTCCGTTAATTGCTCGTGAACAGATTCTTTGATTACCTCAAAATAGGTCCCGTTTTCTCTTATTTCCTGCGCGTGTTTCGGAAGCCCGACCCGAACCATCCAACCAGTGTCAACCTGCGCATGATGCACGGAATCAATCGCATTTCGATTGTTATGTTTTTGATAGCCATCATTATATATACCGTCCGACACTGCGTGCGATGAACATCGAGACCCTGCGCGAATACTGCATAACCAAACCCGGCGTTACCGAATCATTTCCGTTCGGAGGTGATGCACTGGTGTTCAAAGTAGGGGCTGCCGGAGCGCCCGGAAAGATGTTTGCGCTGTTAGCTACGGAAAGTATCCCAACGACAATAAACCTGAAATGCGACCCCGAACGGGCCGTGCTGCTGCGGGAAGAACATTCCTCCGTAACGCCCGGTTACCACATGAACAAGACCCACTGGAACACCGTCACCATCGACGGCAGCGTTCGAACGGTCGATGTTCATGAATGGATAGACCACTCCTATGAGCTGGTTAGAAAGAGTTTACCCAAAGCCATTCAGGCTAAACTGACCTAACGTTGCGGTTCGCAGAAGAAGGCCGCTTTGCCAGTAGTATCTATAGAAGCAATCAGACGGGGATATGGAAATTGCGTTGTTGTGTCTGTTTTTTGGTTTTTACTTAACCATCCGGTATTACATGGTCGACCATGACACCGATGCTGATAAAGACCGAACGCGGTTCAAAAAAGGGATAGACCTTTTCAACCAATCAGCCATTACCGAAGCTCAGACCTATTTCGACAGCGCTGTTCAGCAACATCCAAAGTCAGCCATTGCCTATTCATACCGGGGCAAATGCCAGCTCGTTCAGACGAATTATTACTCCGCCATCTATGACCTAACTGAAGCCCTGAACCGGGATAATACCCTGGCCGACTGCTACCTGGACAGGGGCATTTCCTACTATAGAACCAACGAGTTTCAACAGGCATTCCGGGAGTTCGACAAAGCCGTCTGGCATTTCCGGGATGAGAAACCCGATGCCTACCGCTGGCGTGCCCTGGCCCGAGTTGAACTCCGCCAACTCCCCCAGGCCGAAAATGACCTCCGCCGGGCCATCGCCCTGGGCGATGAAAACTCCTTTCACCTGCTCCTCCAGCCGCCGTTTACCCAACCTGTTTATCACCGATAAAACACAGTACGCTAACGAACAAGTTAATCGCTAACCGTTAGGGGCTGTACTTCAGCTTATAAACTTGCTCCGTTTTACCAACAATTGGCTCGACTACAAGTCACTTATATCTTGATTATTTGGGCATTACCGTTACAATGACCCTTTTGTAACGCGACAGTGCGGGCGTTCCTTTATCGGTTACTTTCACGATGAAATGGAGCGTTTCTTTTTTCGTCACGTCGGGTGCTACCACGTATACGCCATGTACATTCTCCGCCGACGTTTCTACCTTCTTTTTGTATGAACCCGCTTCGGGGTAATGAAACCATAGAAAGCTGAGATTATCCCCATCGGGGTCGGTACTGCTGCTGGCGTCGAGATAAAACCCCTGTCCCGCTGTTACGGTCATTTGATCGGAGTGATCCAGTACTGGCACGGGTGGGTGATTGGCCTCTGAATAGGCTTTGGTACACCAGTCCATACGGGCGGCAAAGTCATTCTGAAAATCATCGCGCCACCGCCAAAGCGACACCTTGTTACTGGTGAACGTAGTGGAGTCTTTGCGCACCGCACGGCCATACTCATTGGGTGAATAAGGGGTATAACTGTCAACGGCATTGGTCCAGATAGGCCGCGTCTCCGCTTCGAACGGGACGCCCGAGTTCCCCTTTGTCTGTCCGGCTAAATCAGGCTTGTACAACTCATACCGACCACCCCAGCCACCCCAGTCGGGATGCTCTGGCTCACTCAGCCCGTTAGGTATAAGTGATAGAAATGAAGGCGTATCGCCTTCCATACCCCAGGCCACATCCGGATAAACCGCCCCGAGCGGGCCGTGGTTTTGCTGGATATTTTCGGCCAGCCAACTATTGCTGATTTTATCGTTTTTTATGCCTGCAATGACGGTGTTGATGGCACTCCAGGTGGCCGTTCCATAAGCGTCACCCGGACTGACGATGTAAAACACATCCGGGAAATTTTTTCGAATCCATACTCCGCTGTCATCCTGGTCGGAAATGGTATACACCCGGAGCTTAGCCATTAGTCTCTTGGCTTCAGCTTCAGACCTTTTTTTCTTCAGTTTATAGAGGGCCTGCGCCAGCGTGTTTACTCCACCCCAGGCCGTTACCCATAGGGGACGTTCGTCTTTTTCTTCGAGTAGGCTGATTATCTGGTCGGACCCTTCCGAATCTTTACCATCACCCACTCCCAGCATACCATATGTAGGCAACCCCTGCTTTACCAGTGCCAATAAGGTTTTTTCATCTGGGAAACCGGCCTCGTGCTTAGTAAGGTTGGGTTGTACTTTACCATAGGCGCGAACCTGCTTTCTGATTGATTCGGGCGCAACGCTGGTCTTTTTCCAGATTGACGTGGTGGCAACCATCCCTTTCAGGTCGATAACATTGGAATATAACAGCAACCGGACGAACGACTCAATATCATCTGGCTCGGCTTCTATATCACTCAAAACCAGCAGTCTGTGTTTTGGTAGGGACTGAGCTAGGAGCGAAAACGACAGGTTAATACTCATCAGCAACAGGCATACATTTCTTAACAGGCAGCGGATCATGGTTGGTTAGTTGATTGTAGTGACTGCATTGTACTTCACCCTTATCCCCTCGAAAATCATCAAGTCCCTCTCTCAGAAATAAGGGTTAGCGTTGCGCATACAACTAGTTGATTCCCCGAAGTAAAAATGGAAGGTCTGCTGCAGATCGACGGTGGTGAAATCAAAATGGCCTGGAATAAACCTAGGTAAAAGTACCTTGAAGGTAGGCAGGTAAATTTTTAAAAGAAATGAGCCTGGCTCGAAAGCACAAACCTAGGGAAATACAACGCTTTCGACAACTCTTGAGATTGATCCCAAACCATAGTGCAAAACAGAAAACATAAAAAAACCGATTAGCTTAGATGCTAATCGGTTTTTTTATCTGGGACTTTCAGTGTCGGGGTGGCAGGATTCGAACCTACGACCTCCTGCTCCCAAAGCA
>JBBSTD010000196.1:0-5810 GCA_038236215.1 Cytophagales bacterium
CCCTTTACCTCCCTTACCTCCCTAACCACGTAAACCGAGACCGCCGCGCTTTTAATTAAAACATGGGCGGCTGACTCGTTTATGACAAACCCACTTTCGGGGGCTGTTATTACTTTTTATACATTACCGCTTCTACCGCCTGTAATGTCCGTTTTACGTTGGGCAAAATAACCTCTATTAAGGTCGGAGCGTAAGGCAGGGGTAAATCCATACTGTTGACACGAATAACCGGCGAATCCAGGTAATCGAACGCGTTACGCTGGATGTTGTAGGTCAACTCCGACGAGATAGCCGCCAATGGCCACGCTTCCTCAACAATGACACACCGGTTTGTTTTCTTCACCGAATTAATAATCGTTGCGTAGTCAATCGGGCGAACGGAACGCAGGTCGATTACTTCGGCCGATACATTATTTTTGGCTAATTCATCGGCAGCAGCGAGGGCCACTTTCATTATTTTACCGAACGAAACAATCGTTACGTCATTGCCTTCCCGAACCACGTTGGCCTTACCAATTGGAATCAGATACTCCTCTTCCGGCACCTGGCCTTTGTCACCGTACATCAGCTCCGACTCCATAAAAATTACGGGGTCGTTGTCACGAATACACGACTTAAGTAAGCCTTTGGCATCATACGGGTTCGAGGGTACAACCACCTTCAGCCCCGATGTATTGGCAAACCAGTTCTCGAAGTTTTGTGAGTGCTGGGAAGATAGCATCCCGGCATTACCCGTTGGCCCCCGGAATACGATTGGACAGGAATACTGCCCGCCCGACATCGACATGATTTTAGCCGCCGAATTAATCACCTGGTCAATAGCGACAAGGGAAAAGTTAAACGTCATAAACTCGATGATCGGCCGCAGTCCATTGATGGCCGAACCAACACCGATACCGGCAAAACCCAGTTCGGCAATGGGGGTATCAATAACCCGCTCCGGCCCAAATTCGTCCAGCATTCCCTGGCTAACTTTATAAGCACCGTTGTATTCGGCAACCTCTTCGCCCATCAGATAGACCAATGGGTCCCGGCGCATTTCTTCCGTCATTGCCTCCCGCAGGGCTTCGCGGAACTGTATTTCTCTCATGATGAGTGCGTTATTTGCGTTTTATAGGTATCCGGCCAATTCGCGAGCCAGGATAGTAGGGCAGAAATCCAGTCAAAATTAGGCAAAATGCCCTGATTCATCAAATGAGTATGGCAGGGCTTTCAGTATTCTACCGAAGTTACGTTCAGAATGGATGTTTAGCGCACTACGGCTAATTTCCCCTTCAGCCCTTCTGTACCATCAGCCGTGATAATAACGACCAGATAAATACCGGTTTGGGCCTGTCGCCCTTTGTAATCAATCAGATTCCAGGTAGCCGTCCCCCCCTGCGACCGGGTTTCGTATACTAACTGCCCACCCGCATCAAGAATTTTGACCGTCGCATTTTCCGTCAGTCCCCTTATTCCAACGGTTCCACTAAAATCAGGTCGGACCGGATTGGGAAAAATGGTAAGGCCGGTTAGTACTTCGGCTGGTTCTGTGGCGGTTCCCTGATAAGAAACCAATCCATAGGATCGGGTATCCGTTCCTGTTTGAATGAACAGTTTCCCGCCAACTGGCTCAATAGCCAGTGACTGAACGGCATTTACGGGCAATGGGCTATTTTGTGCGGTAAACGCTTCCAGTAATTGAGACCCATCCGGCGCAACGAGATAAAGGCCGTTCCGGGTACCAATCCATTTTCGATTACCGCCATCCACAACGATAGCCATAATGACTTCATTGGATAATAACCTGCGCCGGTTCAGCAGGGGCGGCTGGGCATCAATCGTACCATCAAACGCACTATATGGGTTATCGAATACCGTCGGGCCGGCATCTGTCCCCACCCAGATAGCCCCGTTTCGGTCTTTCACTAAGGCACGAACACTGTTTGTGGGTAAAGCGCCCTGCCCAATTTGCGTTGTCAGGTTGCGCACCCTGTTGGTTGATGGGTCGAACACGATCAGGCCATTGCCCAGTCGGGGCATTATCCATAAAAATCCGTTGTCGTCTGGAACAATCTGCACAATATCGACCTGACCAACTGCTGGGAATGATTTGAACTGGCCATCAGCCTGCCGACGATGCAGTGTTGGCTGCTGAGCGTTCGTTTGGCCGGTGGCTATCCACAAATTCCCGTCGGTGTCCGAAGCCAGACTAGTAATCAGGGGGCTTATAGTGACTGGCAGCGTAACTACCGTAGGCGTTTGACCCTCGGCCTTACTCCACAGTCCACTCCCGAAACTACCCAGATAAAGACGCTGTTCCGTGCGCAGATAAGCCGCCGAATTGAATCCTGCTGTCGCTATAGCTACACGATTCCACCGCCCGGCCGGGACAGAGAAGTACTCAAAAGGGCCAGGCGTATTAGCATTTCGACTGGATGCTAACGTAACAAGCGTTTGTGGGTAAGCGTATAAGCCGGTGAAGGAATCACGTGAGGGGCCATCGGGTGCTATACGCTGAAAGGTACCGGCATTGCCCAACAACAACCCATTTTGACCATCGGCGACCCAAACCGCATTTCCATCGGCCACTACCTCCCGGGGGCTAGCCAGTAAAGGCCCGGAAAATGACCCAATTCCCGGCAATGTAACATCGGTATCGGTAGCCAGAATAGGGCCGCTGACAGCCGGAAATTGGCGGATCAGCGTGTTTGACAGTGGTTTCGTCAATACCCATTGACCGTTCTGTTGTTCGTACACTCCGGCACCCATGACCGTTATCGACAGCCGCCCCTGATTCGTACCGATTGATTCAACTGAAGTAGCCGTGCGCGAACCCGGTTTGGTTATCGATTTCCAGTTGGCCGGGTCGGCAATGTTGACGTTGGGAGCAAAGCGTATAGCCTGAAGTTGTGATACGTAATCGGACGGCTGCAGAGCCCCCGTGAGCGCGTACAGGCTATCCGCAGTTATTGTTGTCTGGAGCACAAACAATGGCAACCCATCAAGCCTTTTGCCGAGGTACGTATCCCGAATTTCATTCTTTATGATGTCCAGTACCACTATACCAAATGAGGTACTGAGGTACACCGTATTAGTAACTCGATTCAGTTGATTGATACTCCGGGAATCAGGCAGATTCGTTGCCGAAACAATAGTATTTACGTTGGTTATCCCGTTTGGCTCACCCGTTTCCGTAACTGCCAGAAAATCCAGATTACCGTTCTGGTAAGCAATTAGTATTTTCTTCTGGTCGGCGAGATACAGGATTCGGCTGATACCCACGTCACTCAGCCCATTCGCTTTACTGAGCGTTGTGGTTTCGCCCGTGTTTTTGTCGTAGTAGAAAAATCCATTTTGGGTAGCGGCATAAACCTTCGTGCCTACAACAGCTACCGACTGGCCGGACTGGTAGCTGGCGTGCGTTTGCCAGATGCCAATTTGAGAAAATGCAATGGTATGAATACTGATTAACAGGCAGACAATCAGGAATAGTGTTCTATCCCTACATTGGTTGATTGTGCTGCGTTGATTATAATTCATCATCCGTAACATTCTCGTACACCCATTCTTTTCGGCCTGCATTCTCACCGAGGTTAAAACAGCGTCGGCAGCGGGCTTCGTAGCTTTCCGTTTCACCCAGCAAAACCCGTTCCTGCGATGGTACAAGCCGGTATGAGTACTGGGCCAGGTCGCCACAGACGACACATATGGCATGAACCTTGGTCACATATTCAGCAACGCTCATGAGCTGCGGTATGCACCCAAAGGGGTTCCCGGCGAAATCCATATCCAGCCCCGCTACAATAACCCGTTTGCCCTGATTGGCCAAATTGACACAAACATTGACAATGTCGGTATCAAAAAACTGGGCTTCATCAATACCTACCACGTCGCAGTCACCCGCCAGTGGCATAATCTGGCTCGCTGTTTGTACAGGTGTCGATGGAATAGTCAGGTCGGAGTGAGAAACTATGTTTTCGTGGTGGTAGCGGGTATCCAGAGCGGGTTTGAAAATCTGAATATTGAGTTTGGCAATCCGGGCACGGGTGAGTCGGCGAATCAGTTCTTCCGTTTTGCCGGAGAACATTGATCCGCAAATCACTTCGATCCAGCCCGTTCGGAGATGAGTTGGTTCGCGCCGTCGTGTGGGTTCAATAAACATTGCGTAGTTGCGTCTTTTTAAAACTCATTGGATAGGTTGTCTGTGCCACTTATTGCCCGATTAGTAGGCATCCTCACTTTTTTGAAACTTTATTCAGTACCCAAAATGAGTTTGCGACCGAAAACTTTATCTTTACAAAACAAAGGCTTTTCCTAATGTCGAACAAGTTTAACGCCAACGCTCTCACCGAATACAGTAAGTCCTACGCCCGTCGGATTGCGGCTGATTTTTATCAGCAGCACACAGCCATAAATGGGCAGCAGCTTATGGCGCTTACCCCTGTTAGTCAGATTAATCTTCTTATAATCAGCCACTTATCGGATAAGTGGCAGATAGATACGGCTAAATTTCGTAGTCCCTATTTTGATTTTACGGCCGCCGAAGTACAGGAATCGTTACAAAGCTTCATGAATGTAGTGTCGCAATACATTTCTGTTCGACGCGAACACCTGGAACCACTGCTAGCTGATGCCACCCGCCGTACCATTACTTTACTATTTGACCCACGTGCTTATTTTGACGATGTACTTCGTAGCCAGCCCGATTTTACCGTAACGATCGAAGCACTCCGCCAAATAACGCGGTACACAAAAATAAATCAGTTTATCCCGACTCATATTACGCAGCGTACCAATGGGAAACCGTTCCTTTATGTGAATCAGGCGCTTATTTATCTGGATGAAGCACTGACGCAGAAAGGTCATGAACTAGAACACTACGATAAGTACGTCGCGCTTTTTTCGGAGAAATTACCGATGGATGTGTCGGCCCTTTTGCGGAGCCATGTACCCGACAACATTCCAGCCTCTCCGGCACGTTCCTTTTTCGATGCTGCTATCGAAAGCGCTGTTCCACCCGCTCCCCTAGTAGTAGAATCAACAGCCGCAGCCACCACACATGCTGTAGCCTCTACAGCTGATTTATCCGCTGCTTCTTCGGTCGAAGAAACTGCCAGCACCACAGGCCCGAAATTTTTGAGCGGCCATTCCGGGCCAGAGCCCGTTGATCCTATCAGCCAACCGTCGCAGTTAGAGACCGATGCCATCTCGCAGCCGATTATAGAGGAAACATCACCGCCTGTTGCCATGGCTGATACGCCCCCCGTTCTGAATGATACGCTACGGGAAACGACTGCTGGGGATTCCGATTCGGTTGCCGAAAAATTCCACCGGGCACCCATCGAGAGTGTTGCCCGGAGCATTTCACTGAATCAAAAATTTCGGTTTATCAATCAGCTTTTCAACGGCAATTCAAGTGCTTATAATCAAGCTGTTGAAGAAATTGACACCCTAGACAACTATGGGCAGGCACTCGACCTGGTTTCTTACCGTTATGCCTCGCAGTATCTGTGGGATATGAGCAGTGATGAAGTCAGTGAACTGGTCGAAATTTTGAAACGCCGGTTCGCCTAATTCCCACTTTCGTCGCTTTTTTTCTCTTCGGTGGTATCCTTTCAGTAGTGATTCCGTCCAATAGCCACTTACCAGTAGCAATATAGTCAACTGCTTCCGGTAAGTGGCTACTTTAATTCAAGTTGCGAGATAGTTAGTCTTCCAAACATCCATTGATGGTGAAGGCCAACAAGAACAAAAATAGTTTCAGCAAGAACCCTTCGGCAGTTACCGCATGAATCTTACGAGGAAATAAATTGGTGATTTGGCTGAAA
>JBBSTD010000197.1:0-5787 GCA_038236215.1 Cytophagales bacterium
CCTGGCGCGTTTGTAGCGGAATGGGAGTGATGGTTTGGGGTTGTAGGCTCATCAGAAGTAGGGGTTAATACACCTCTGAAAATAGCATTTTTTACCCAAAATTGAATTCGCCAACAGTATCCCGTTGGAAGAAGAAGGCCTCAATCAGGACAGCTCGATAGTGAATGGCCTGGTCCAGTTTTAACAAAGACTATGCTGGCCCTTTGCCTTATAACCCAGATGCGGTTTAAAACCATCACAGTGGTTTACCTGTTAACCAGGTAAACGGACAATCATGGAAAGTAAAGCAAAACTGGCTGGGCATGCAGCCCACCCCATTCTGGTGGTTTTTCCACTGGGACTATTGGCCACATCAGTCATCTTCGATGGGGTGTATCTGCTAACTAACAACCCGGATATGATCCTGGTGGCTTACTGGATGATAACAGCTGGGATTCTGGGGGGGCTAGCCGCGGCTATACCTGGCGGGATTGACTGGTTTGCCATTCCAGACGGTACCCGAGCCAAACGGATTGGTCTACTACATGGATCAGGTAACGTATTGGTGTTACTGCTGTTTGGGGGTAGCTGGTGGTGGCGTACCGATGAGCTTAACTATCAACCGCCGACACTGGCCCTGATTTGTTCTGGTCTGGCTTTTGTCATACTGGGCCTGACTGGCTGGCTGGGTGGTGAACTGGTCGATCGATTGGGCGTCGGCGTTGACAAGGATGCTCATCTGAATGCCCCTAATTCCTTGTCGGGCCAGCCAGCCAGCAATGTGCCAGTCATAAACAGACCTCCTCAGTCGTGAGTACACCAAAACTGGTATCCTCATCTGGGTTGGCTATGGAAATGAGTTGACAGAAGTTAAACCGGAATCAGTTGATCAGCTTGGTTCGTTCACGCCGTTGACTAACCTACCTGACCCGCCCCTGTTTCGCCCATACCGATAATATGCGACTTATTTTTGATCTGTTCGAACGGCGCGTCACTCCATTAACGGTCTGTATAGACTGGGCGGCCGGATCCGTTATATCGTGTCTACCCTGGGTTAGCAGGCCTGCTAGGTAGGCTGCCGGGTAGGGTAGCTGATCACAATCTGTTGAAGTTGATGCAGCGGCTCCAGCTGGCCAAAGCGGATGGGCCTTATCAACGGAAGATAAACCGTTGAACGGCTACAACGTATGGAAAATCGGCCCCGAAAGACGTCGACCATGATCACCTCCCAGCTACCCCTCAGCAAGTGGCACGAGTACATTGGCGATCCGACCTTAGCCGATGGATGCTACCTTAGATAGATTGCATTACTATAAAAGCGCATTGACTGAAACTAAAAACAGAGTCGATGCGTCGCAAACAAAGTGTTGTAACAGAAAATTAATCGCAATTAACGTTGAGCGGTTTATACCCACAGGCGGGGGGCAGTTTACCCGAAATGCACACCTACTCAAAATCACCCTAAACTACCCATGATATGGCTTCACTACCCGCTAAAATGACCCTGAGGGTCCTCTCGTTTTTCCTGCTCTTTTTCGCCTTCTCCAGTTGTGGTATTCAAAAACCATCCTTTCCCGTTGGCCTTTACCCCAGGGAGATACCCAGGGTGCCTGATCCCAACGCCGACGCAGCGTTGGTTCCGCCCGGCTACAAAGTAGAGGTGTTCATGAAGGACCTGATCTGGCCAAGCAGTATCGAGTTTGGGGAGAACGGAACTGTTTACGTGGCCGAGGCCGGCTACGTGTATGGCGATCCCTATGCACCAGCACAAATTCTGCGCATCACCCCCGGCGGGCAAATCGCCCGGTATGCCGAGGGATTTAATGGCCCCATAACCGATATCCTTTGGCATGAAGGACGACTGTACGTTTCCCACCGGGGAAAGATCTCAGCCGTTGAGGGCGACGGCAGTGTCAAAGACCTGGTCACGGGGCTTCCCAGTACCGGAGACCATCAAAACAATCAACTCAGTGTTGGCCCCGATGGTAAGATTTACTTTGGCCAGGGCACCACCACAAACTCGGGCGTAGTGGGTCTTGATAACGCCTATCCCTATATATGGCTTTTACTTCATCCTGATGCGCATGATGTGCCCGCGCAGGATATTCGCCTGACCAAAGAGAGCTTTCTGACTCCTCAGCCTAATAACGTCCTCTCCCGTCAAGGAAGGCTTACCACCTTTTGGGAAGATGTTACGTACGCGGTTACCAGTATTTTCAACCGCAACAAAGAGAAGTCCCTGCTGGTGCGTACCAGGGCCTTTCAACCCTTCGGTGAAAAGCAGCGGGCTATAAAAGGGCAGGTAAAGGCGAGTGGAACGATCCTTCGGATGAACCCGGATGGCACCGGCCTGGAGGTATACGCCTGGGGACTTCGCAACCCCTACGGGGTGCTTTGGGGACCGGACGGCCAGTTGTACGTGACTGATAATGGCTATGATGATCGGGGCAGTCGGCCAATAGCCCATGCTAGAGATAACATTTTTCGCATCAAGCAGGGGGGGTGGTATGGCTGGCCGGATTACTCCGGTGGTACGCCGGTTACCGATCCACAATTTCGTTCCAGCCGGGGGCCAAAGCCTGAATTCCTCATGAAGGATCACCCACCGGTAGAGAAGCCCTGGCTCGCCCGACCTGAAAATGCCGCTGTAACCAAGTTTGATTTCAGCACCAGCGACACGTTCGGCTATAAGGGGCAACTGTTTCTCGCTGAGTTTGGCTCAGGCACACCGCTCACCGCGGCCAATGCTAACTTAAATGGGTACGGGGTTGTGCGGATTGATCCATCAACAAAACAGGTGGAGCCCTTTTTAAGCAACAAGCGCAAAGGACCCGATGGCCAGGAGTTTGTCACCACGGCCGGACCCCGGCATCCGGTGGAAGCCAAATTTTCACCGGATGGCACCACGCTTTATATTGTTGACATAGGGGTGATTGGCTTTACACTGGGTGGTGCCGGACCTTTTCCAGTGCCGTCTCCTGGAACGGGGGTCATTTGGCGGATTACCAGGCAGGGCACTACTACGTCCGGGCCTCCGGCTAATCTTTCGTACCTGCCTCCCAAAACAAATGTCAAATAGCAGTGAAGGTGCCTGACATGTTGACTAATGCAGCCTGTACTCAGGTCCTGTTCTATGGTCTGTGGGTAAACCTTGGTTTATACACAACTTTGACGAATAATCAAAAAGCCCCGCTAACCCCAATCTGTAGGACTTGTTAAGTCCGCAGGCTATCCTTAATTAAACTCAGCCGCCGGGGTGACTCAGCGGCTGAGTTTAATTTATTCCTTCGTCGTTTGCGTCAGAAATGGCATTAGGAGTATCTGGTTTCAGTCAAGGGCTACTACGCAAAGCAATGCTGATAGGCAGGGTTAATCCTTGGTGAACAAGGCTAAGAAGGCAATAAGCTGAGTTTTGAGTAGTTCATCGGCCGGATTGGAATTATCTCTCGAAAACATATGGCCTATTGACCGGCCCAGCATCGGAAAGAGGGGAAAGGGGAAGCTGGAAGAAAAACGGGGGGCTGGAAAGCAGACCGGAAGTATAATCGAAAAGAGCTGGCACAAATCGTACTGATCGGGAACGTTGTCACTACCGCAGTGATTACGCTGCTGGCGGGGAGAAAGGAAAATAACCCATGTAAAGGAATTCTGTAAACGCTTTTTGACAAATGAACGCGTATGCAACTCAAAGCTATTGTTGAGCAGATTCAACACGAGGCTAAGGTCGTCCAGGGTGAGGATTCTAAAGCCAGGACCTATGTTAGTCAACATACGTATCCCAACGAATTGGCGGCTAGAGAAGCCTTTGCCCACTCCGTGGCGAAACTTCTGAATGTAAATGGCTGGTCGTCTCTTTCCAGCTTTTCGTCTGATTTCACAATGTATGACCCAGTTGGCAGGTCCAAACCAGACGGGCCTGTCAATATGGGGGATTTTATCCGGATCGAATTACCTGGTCCAACACCTGAAAATTGGGTACGAGTGATTCAGGTACTCATTACGGAGACACGCGCAGAATTCACGGTTCAACCCTGCCCAGAACCATTAGCCAATAAGCCCGATCAGATTGAGCACTTTTTTGCTGAGCAGGCTCGTAGCACCTTTCGGGTCGAGGTATCGGGCTGTACAATCAGTGCTTTTGAAATTGGACAACATGAAGCCATTAATAACCAGCAGCCTCAGGCTGGAGAACGAGGCCTTGCCAATACAATCATCGCGGAAGCGGGTTGGCTATTTTACCAAAAGATTCAGTGGAAACTCCTAACCGATTACTTAGTTCACCTGTAAAGCGACCCAATAATGAAAATACCTGCTCAGGCCTGCCCGCGATTAACTGCCAGTCTAAGAATTCCGCCGATAAACATTCTCGTATTTGAGACTCCCGCACCGGCTGACCGGCTAAAACCGCTTCACATAAATATTGTCTGAAGCGCGGCCTTTTAGTCCCAACTAATAGCAATCTGGTAGTCTTGCTTCAAGCCGATAAAACCATCGGTCGTAAACTAGCCACCTCGGTCAGTGTTAGAAATCGGGTGATTTTCAAAGGACAATGAGTGTTTGTTGGTTTATCTCAAAATACCCATCTGTCTTTCTCTGAGAGCAGTTCGTTAAGCAAATTGCCGCCTTGCCGAATGATTTTATCTACTTACTCCTTATGCTTCGCTACTCGCAATCGACTGTCAATCGGAAGAGGCCGCTGGCCCACCACCGCCACCTCCGCGAAGGCCGGATGTTGCGGATGTAACAGCAGGTTGTAGGATACATCGATAATGGCCGAGGGGACAGCAATGGCTAAGCAAAACGGTTCGTTCAGCCAATCGGTGAGTAGGCCTTGGGTGAAGCCCAGAGTGCCTGACTGCCAGTAAGCGGGTAGTCGATCAGAGGCAATCCAGAATACCGTTTCTGCTCCTGCCGGCAGGCGCAGTGTACTCAGCCATAAGCGGGGTAGTTCCGTCAACTTAACCGGGGGCAGGTGAACCAGCGTTTCAAGCAGGGCCAGTTCCGGGCTTTGGCTGGTATACAGAATACCAGTACCCTTTGGATTCCAACGCCCTCCATACCGTTTACTGCCAATGACTGATAAGGGGTCGTTGTGGTAAGGCTCCTTGTTGATTCGGTAAACTTGCATCGGTAGTTAACTGATCAGGCCCCATTCGATGCGCCCCAAGACATCTTCCGCTAAGGAAAATCCGGATACGGTGTCCAACACCGATAAGGGCGATTGTGGAGTGCGGCTAAAGGACTCTCTGACTTCATCACTCATCTGGTCGGCGGCCCAAGTGGCCAGTGTATCAGCGGGCCGGTTGAAACTGCCCAATTGCCGCACAGACACGGGTGGTTGGTCTTCATCCCCTCGTTCACTGTCAGCAAGTTCGGCCAGGGGGGTGCGGAGCCAACGACTAAGCAAGTCGGCTCGCCCGTCAAAAATCGATAAGCCATGTTGTATCAAGGCGTCAAACAGCAGTAGTCGCTCACTGGCCGCGAGCGTTAGCACCTGCGTGGGTGATTTACCGTGCAAACTACGCACGGACATATTTAAAACCCGGGCCATCTCTTTATCGGTCAGACTGGCGATCTGGGCCACTTCGTCGACCCTGCGACGCAACACACCCTGTCGGGCCTGCCGGATCAGGTCACTGACAGGGCGAACGGCCTGCGGGGCAAATGGGAGAGCATCAAAAAGTGTGGGGCAAGAAAGGTCAAGCTGCTATCTGAACCGGCACAATAGCCGGTGGGCGAAAGCCAGGAAAGCGTGTTCGGAAGCACTCATCCCACTCCTCATTCAAGACTTTGGTGCGAGCTTGTAAC
>JBBSTD010000198.1:0-5750 GCA_038236215.1 Cytophagales bacterium
AGTAAGCCAGGGTAGTAAAGAGCCTTACATCCAGTTTTTGAGGGCCATCAGTCGTTATCAGCGCAGACACGACCGAAAAAAAAGAATCAACCCCCCCGGTATCAGTACCTGAAGATTGCCCTATTTTTATAAAGTCAACTACTAATTACTGTTTATTTTTCCCTTTCAACTTAATTAACTCCTGATGGATTTGGCTAACTTTTCAGCACACATTGTTATTGCTCTTTTTGTGTTTATGTGTTTCTTTTGCTCTCAGGTATTTTCGGTTAGATACATTCAGGCAATGGGGCGCATTCAATTTTCTATTCCCTTCAAAGTAGCCGAATATTTCTCTCTTTTTTTAACGTTCTATTTGATTAACGGTTTATTGAAATCCGACGGCGTGTTTTACTACTTGGTCGATGCATTAGTTTTCGGTTTGTGCGTGTGGCAATTTGTGAAACATCGGCAAACAAGCAGGGCTATATTAGTCCGGCAGTTTCACAAGAGCGCAGAGAATAAGGTTAACCGCGAAGTTCGGCGAACGATCCTGATGGTACGCGAATCAACTTACAGTGATAACTGATACAGGCGGGAGCTGTCTCGCCTTCGTTCTACGAACATCGGCTCAAAGTAAATAGCTTAGCTATTTAGCAAGAGGGAACGGGGCTACGCCACTGTTCTACCTCTTGCCCTACGGAGTTTACGCTGATAATCAAGTGATTACATGCGAATGGTGAATAAAATAAATTAACTTTTTATTAATAATATTAAACAACAATCTGATTATCAGTTTATTGTACTTAACAAAATTATTAACTACATGGAAAAAGAGAAAGTACACCACATTACCGCCAGCCCGACCACGTTCGCCGAATTTGACCGCCTAGCCACCAGTTACGGGCTATCCCAGAAAGGGCTATTGGAAGCGATGGTTAACTATTTTAAAGTCAGTAAGGCCGACCCCCGCGACCCCAAAGCCGACAATCCAACGGATGCTATTAAAGCCCTGGATAAACGGCTGATTTCGTTTATTAAAGAGCAGGAAAAAAAGACGCTTCACCCGATGAAAGAAGCCCTGTTCGATTTAGCCAGTTCGGAAGGAGCGACGCGAAAACACGAACTTAGAATTGTGAATGCGAACGTAAAGAAAATTATTAATCACCTTAAAATTGATTCGTGACGATGCAGACTAAATTTACCAGTCCCATCAAGGGGAATAATAAGGGGAGTTGTATCAAACTGGCCACGTATTTAGAGAAGGAAAACGGCCAGAAAATAGCGGCTGAACAAAGCCACTTTTTTTCGTCCGACCGCGACCGCTGCAATAAATGGGAAGTCGTTCAGCAGATCGATGCCAACGGCAACGGGCAGGGCTTAGAGCGGAAGGACGACCGGTTCTATTCAATGGTGATCAGCCCCAGCCAGGCCGAGCTGGCCCACATCGGCGATGACCCTCAATCGCTGAAAGTTTACACGCGGCAGGTGATGGAAAACTACGCGGCTACCTTTAACAAGGGCATCGACAGCAGCCAACTGGTTTGGTACGCCAAGATTGAACACGAACGTAAACATGGTTTCGACAGCCCCGAAGTAAAGACCGGACTCGCCCAGGCGAACGAGCTGAAGGCGGGCGATCAGCGACACATTCACATTCTGGTTTCCCGTTGTGCGGCCCGTGAGAATGGCCGCGTCCTACAGGAAGGCCAGCTCCTGACCAATGCCGACCGCACCATGAAACTATCCCCCCTGACCAATCAGCGGGGCATCAATGCGGGTGCGGTAAAAAGCGGGTTCGACCGGGATAGTTTTTTTCGGGCCAACGAGCGCAGCTTCGACGAACAGTTTGGATACCGGCGATCCCTCACCGAGAGTTACGATTACTGCAACGCCCTGAAGAACGGCCATAAAGCAGCTTACGAACAGTCCCTTACCAGGGTGAGCGGGGCAGGAGCTGACCGCAGCCAGGAGCTGGGACACGCCCAGACCATCAGCCGGGGTACCGGTTTATCGGCGGGTTTTTAACGGCGTTATTCCGCTTACTTATTCAACTCAACTACTAACACAATGGGATTCAGACAAGGGTACGAAGACGGGCAGTGGTACGCCAGCTTACTAGGAGGTCTTTTCAAATACGTCATCATTCCAGTCGCCGGAGGCTTTATTATGTCGCTTTTGCTGGAGGTGCTGTTTACTACGGTGGGCCTGCACAAATTACCCCTGTTTCAGAATCTGGAGCGGTGGGGCGGCTGGATCGCCGGTATTTACTTTCTGTACCTGATGACTGGAGGGAGCAGCCAAAAAGCCGCCGTCGCCCAGGCCAGCGTAACGACGCAGACCGGGCTAAAAATCAAGGAAGGGGTTTACAATTTGCCCACGCTGGAACGGGATATCCGGACCATCAAGATTGCCAACCCCTACCGCCATACGCTGGTGGCCGGTGGGCCGGGTTCGGGCAAGAGTTTCAGCATTCTCGAACCGATGTTAGTGCAGGCCGTTCAGCAGGGAAAAGCGGCCCTGGTGTACGATTACAAGTTTCCGACGTTTGCCCGGCTGGTGGCCAGCCACACCGCCAAAGGTGTAACGCCCTACTACATCAATTTTGATGATCTGAGCCGCTCGCACCGAGTCAACCCGATTGACCCCCACCTGATGAACCGCAGCAGCTTTGCCGATCAGTACGCCCGCACGGTGGTGTATAACCTGATCCCCGACGCGGCCACCAGTGCTAACCCCTTCTTTGCCGATAGTGCCCAGGGCTATTTAGCGGCCATCTTCTGGTTTCTGCGGGAAGAGCACCCGCAGTACTGTACGCTGCCCCACGCAATGGCTCTAGCCATGTGCCCGGCGGTGGAGGTGGTTGCTTTGCTGGAAACCAACGAGGAAACCCGCTCGTCTATCGCGGCTATCCGGGAGGCCCTGACTGCCGACGCCCAACGGGCGGCCATCGTGGGTACGCTGCAAAACGGGCTGCGTAAGATCAACAACAAAGAAATTGTGTGGGTGCTGTCGGGGTCTGATTTCCGGCTGGACGTGAATAACCCTAAAGACCCTAAAGCGGTAGTGCTGGGCAATAATCCCGATTTAGAGGACACTTACGGCCCCGTACTGGCTTTGCTGGCGACCGTAGCCCTGAAACACATGAACCAGCAAGGTAAAGCGGATAGTATTGCGCTGCTCGATGAATTTCCTACGCTCTACGTTCCCAATTTCGATACCTACCCCGCCACGGCCCGCACCAATAAAATAGCCATTACGGTGGGCATTCAGGATTTCGCCCAGTTAGAGAGCCGCTACGGCCGCACCCGGAAAAACGCCATTTTGGGTACATTGTCGAATCAGTTCTACGGGTTGCAAAACAATTTAGAATCCGCCCAGTACGTCAGTGATCTGTGGGGTAAGGAAGACGTAGAAACCGTATCGATCAACAACAGCCAAAGTACAGGCCCCGGCCAGAACGGTAGTGCGGGTACGTCCCAGGGGACGACCGAGCGGCAGCGTATCCGGGTGCAGGAGGTATCGAATCTGCAAACGGGTGAGTTTTACGGGAAACTGGTCGAGAGCGATTACTCCACCTTCAAAGCCCGGATCAAAGGTACCGCCTGGCCCGCCACCGAGTGGAAACCGTTCGCCGAAGTCACGCCGGACATGGTTAAGGACAATTACCGACGTATTCAGGAGGAAGCCCGGAGTTTATTAACGGCTGGTAATCCGCCCTTTGCTCCGGTTATTGCTCCCCTCCCTGTTCCTACGGTCGTCAAGTCTAATCCGATTGAACCTAAACCAAGCGGTAAAGGGCAGGAGTTGGCCGACGACTTCTGATAGAGTAACGAGCCAGCTAATTGCCTACGGCAACCCCTTAGCGGGGAGCAGGCAGTACAACAAATGCGGGTCGATGCTGCCACACGTGGCCACCATCGACCCGCATTTGTTGTACTGCGATGTACCGCCCCAAACCAAACTTTATTTGGTACGCCAGCAGGAGAAAGGACCGGAGCCGCTAGGAGCCGCGCCCGATCAGGTACAAACTTGACTTGGAGGTCACTAATTTTAGCTACAACTACCAAATATTATTCTGCGTTAATTGCTGTTGTTACTTAAACACTTTTAACAATTAATCGAACCATATAAAACTGATTATCAAGTCGTAACTACTGGAATAACAGCATTGCTCATACATCTTCCGATCAGCCATACTGCCCATAGCCCAAAACCAATCATGGGGGCTTAATTCTTCAACACCAGTATATTTAGCTCCAATATGACGACTATATTCGCCCACTACCGTTGTAGGTGGAACTGCTTGATGAACTTTAAACTTAAAGGCCCATTTTGGAAAATCATTGCTACAAGCGAACCACTTAACAACTCCATTTTTAGAAGCAACTATCATTACTTCATGAGTGCCAATTTCAACAAATCGTATTGCTGTTGAAAGTACACTGGTCTGAAAGCTTTCCGAGAGTGTTTGGATTGTTAATAAAGAAAATTTCTTCTCTGTGGGGATGTTTCTAAACTTCTTTTCGGGCATTAATAAACAACCAGCAAAATAATCAGCTTCAATCTCTATTTTTTCTTTTTGAGTGCCATCATGTTTAGAACCGTGAGCCTTCAATAAATCGTACTTTAAGCCAACTCTATGCTCATCAATAAAGTAATGGCCCAATTCATGTGCAATAGTAAAACGGCCCCTTTTAGATAGGAAACTATTACCCCGATCAACATTTATATGAACATGAAAATCTTTTTCATCATATAATAACATTCCATCGAAACAATCTTCGTAGTGGTCTAAGTAATAGTATACGTCTTCATCATAAAAAATATCTTCCAATATAGTCACGTTACCTTTGGAAAATTTATCGGCAACAAATGAAGAAATTTTAGCTGTTATCTGACGATTCGTCATTACTCTTCTTGTCCGAGTTGTCCTGATTTGATTTCATTTTTTGTAAAATATGGTCAGGTATATTACCGCCGTTTCTGGCAACCATACGGTACGTTACAATCTCGTTTCTGTTTACCTCCATAGGCATTTTAACTATTTTAGGTTTTGGAGTTTCAGACAAGATTCTATCTATAGAGACTTCATCTTCAGAAACTGGAATGTTAACGTCTTCGTACAATTTATCGAAATGGGCAAGCTCAGTTTCATTACTTGGAAATAAGAAACCAGTAGATGCAAGCCATGCATCTATGTTGTCAGAAGAGAGCTTTTGTTTATTTGTTGCCATAAATTTTCAAAAATTGATCAACAGAGTCAAAAGCTTCTTTTCTGTAGACCCTAATTGAGTTTTGTGTTAAATCAAGCTCTTCTCTTAGTTGTTTTAATAGCTTTCTGGGCAGCTTAAACCCATCTGTTCCATGCTGCTTATATGTTAAGTATATTATCTTATGCTTGGGAGATAAGCGGTTTAACACTTCGTTAATTTTGTCATACATATGTTGAACGCCTTTTTTCTTTTCTAAAGGAATATCCATATTGTCAAGATCAGGGAAATCCATAATTACTTGTTCGCTCCCGTCATATGGATTTCCATTCTCTCCAAGGTTATTTTTAAAAGTGCAAAGCAAATTTTCGGCAATAGCATACAGATAAAACTTTAAACAGTTATCTATATTAGAAACTTTACTTGAATTCGCATTTCCAGTGCATATTACCTTTTCTCCCCTTTTGTACCTTTCATCGGCTATCTCAAGTCGACTGAAACAACAAAAATCAGCCGTTTTATAGATTGTTCCTAGCTTTGAGGTGACTAAACCAATCAAAG
>JBBSTD010000199.1:0-5564 GCA_038236215.1 Cytophagales bacterium
ATATTCTCGGGCTATACGCTGAAAGACAAACGGGATAAACCGTATTACTACCTCGCCGGACCCATTGGGGGCGTGAACCTGAATTTCGCCAAAAAAGGGGGGTTGTTGGTTGAATGGGATTCGCAACACGTCAATGTAGGAGCCTACGCGCTATTGTTCAAGCACTGGACCATACAGGCGGGTGTTCTCAATGGCGACCAGCTTACCATCGGTACATCCTACGCGGTGCAAGTGCTCCGGTTACCTAAACGACTCAGAAAACATGACGGAGCGTAAGGGAAACGGGCATAAGGCGAACGGCCTGAAACTGGGCGGTAGAACCACCCGGAGAGGCACGGTAGGTTTTGGAATGCCCGGTGCCCTGCTTACGCTGAGTTGTATTGTGGGGCCCGTTCGGGCTGGTATGGCACAGCAGCGGCCAATACTCAGCTTCGAAAACGTAACGATTGATAGTGCCCAACACCGGATCCAGTACGAGCAGCGGTTGTACCGGAATCCACTGGTTGGTATGCTGGAACTAGCCAACGCATTGCCGACTACGGACATCAGCGAGTTTGTGCCCCTGTTTCAGGGGGTACCCATAGCCCGATACCGATTGGGCGCGGTGGGGAGCACCACCACGATACCGAAACCGGAACGACAGGAATGGCGAAAAACGAACCCGTTCAATAGCCGGAATTATAAATTCGACTTTCGGCTACAGCCGGAATTTATTGCCCAGTTCGGGTTTCGGGAGCAGACGGTAGAAAGCAAAACGAACCTGCTGCTGCAAAGTCAATTATACCTGAGCCGGGGATTGGTACTGAACTGGGGAATATTATTCCCGATTGTTAATCAACTGGATGACCAGGCCCTGAATGTACGGCCCGCCCCTATTTTCCTGAATCAGTTTCTGGCGCTGGACGGGGTGAATTTCATGAGCCTCTCGGCGGGGTTGTTCTATACTGATCAGTACGGCGTGAATGTACAGTATCGCCACGCCGATCTGACAAAAAACTGGTCATTTGGGGTGGAAGTGGGGTATACCGGGTTTTACTTCTTTCCGAAGAATGGGTTTTATTACCAGGCCCCCGAAAACCTGCTGCTGCTGGCCGACGTAGCTTACCGGATTCCGAAGCGGGATGTTACGCTGAAACTGTCGGCAGGGCAATATATGCATCAGGACCGGGGCGTACGGTTTGACTTTATCCGGCAGATGGGCAGTGTAGAAGTAGGATTCTATGCCGCCAAAACGATTAACGGCGGAACGGGGGGCTTCAATTTTGCCATCCCAATTCCACCCGGACGAATTGCCCAGACACAGCGGATACGGCTTCGGACAACGGAAGAGTTCCGCTGGGAGTATGCCTACAGCCGGGGCTACAACATTGCAAATCGCTACCGGGTAGGGTATCAACTGGATGCATTGCTCCGGCAATACCACGGTAGTTATATACAGAATCAATACCGACAGTATCAATAAAACCAAGTAGTAGTATACCAATAATATGACAGTACGTGACGTGCGGGCCAAAGCGGGAGAGGTAGGAATTATGCAACGCCGGGTTGAAACCCGGCGCACAAAGCCAGTTTTGCCCAATGCGCCGGGTTTCAACCCGGCGTTGCTCAAGTCCTGGTATTTATTTATCGGATTGTGTGTTTACCTGACCGGTTGCATATCCAGTAAAGAACTGGCCCTGTATCAGGCGGATAGCCCCGGAAAAGACTCCATGCCCCTGGCTCCCCGCTTCGTGCAGACCATCAAGGCGGGGGATGTGCTATCGGTACAGGTGAGCAGCCTGAGTCCCGAAGCCAGTACGTTCTTTAACCCCTATGCCGCTATCACTATAGCCGAACGGGCGGGGACACCGCAACAGGTAACGCCCACGACCCCTATGCCATACATCCCCGGTTATATGGTGAGTGAAGAGGGACAGATTGAACTGCCCCTGATTGGCCCGCAAGGGGTGCAGGGATTGACCAACACGCAGGCGGCTGCCCTGATCCGAACGAAATTGCTCGATTTTTTGAAAGAGCCAACGGTAAACGTGCGAAACCTGAATTTCCAGATTTCGGTATCGGGTGAGGTAGCCCGGCCGTCCCTTTTTTCGATACCGAACGGTCAGATTTCTTTACCGGCTGCACTGGGGCTGGCCGGTGATATCACCATCTACGGTCGGCGGACCAATGTGCTGGTTATCCGGGAGGAAAACGGACAGCGCACCTTCAACCGAATTGACCTAACGAAGCGGGATGTGTTCAACTCCCCCTATTACTACCTGCACCCGAATGATTTGGTGTATGTAGAGCCCGGTAACGCCCGCGTTGCCAGTGCCGACCGTACCTATCAGGTATTACCCATCATCATCAGTGCCCTGTCCTTTGTCGCCATTATCGCTAGCCGTTTTTAACTCACACGAACATGAATAACAACAATAATACCTATACGCCGTACCAGGCGTACGAAGTAGAAGCCCAGCCCAATGTGCGGGCTATGCTGATGCGGTACGTGCGCAACTGGCCCTGGTTCCTGCTATCCCTGGTTCTGGCCGGAGCAGCGGGTTACGTGTACCTGCTGTATCAGGCACCGGTCTATAACGTGAAGGCCAGTGTGCTCATTAAGGATGAGAAGAAGGGAATCTCCGGCGAAAGCCTGATGAAGGAAATGGACCTGTTTACCCCCAGCAAAGTGGTGGAGAATGAGCAGGAAATCCTCAAGTCCTATACCCTGATGGACCGGGTGGTGGGTAAACTGGGCCTAAACGTTCGGTATTATCACCCAACCAGCACGTTCGATAAAGAGATATACACGGAGTCGCCCATTCGGTTGCTGGTGGAGAAACCCGCATCGACCCTGTACGGTGAGAAACTGGACATCGCGTTTCGGGATGCCAATACGATACAGTTGAACGGGAAAACTTACCCCGTTAACCAATCTATTAAAACACCCTACGGCCAGCTTCGGGTGTTTTCCCGGCAACCCCTGAGCAAAAAACTGGAACCCCTGGTGGCGGTGGTATCGGCTCAAGCCGATGCGGTTGAAGGGTATCTGGAAGAGTTGAAAGTAGAGGCTACAACTAAGCAGTCGACGGTGCTGGTTATGAGTCTGAACGAAACCGTACCCGATAAGGGCGAGGCTATCCTGAACCAGCTCATTACGGAGTACAACAAAGAAGCCATTGTCGATAAAAACAAGGAAGCCAGTAATACGCTAACCTTCATCGAGAACCGGCTGGCCCTGATATCGGGTGAGTTATCGACGGTAGAGAAAGAGGTGGAACGGTATAAATCAACCCAGGGAATTACCGACCTGGGTGTGCAGGCACAAACATTTCTGACCAGCGTGAAGGAAAACGATACGCAGTTGAACGAAGTGGATATGCGGCTGGGGTCATTGTCCGACATCGAGCGGTATATCAAAAATCAGTCGATGGATAAAGGGATTACCCCCGCTACGCTGGGACTGAGCGATCCCATCCTGACCGGTTTGCTAACCAAACTGGCCGACCTGGAATTGAAGCGAGATGAAACCTCCCGGATCATGTCGCCCAATAACCCGATGCTGCAATCGCTCGATAGTCAGGTAAAGTCCATGAAGGCCAGCATCAACGAAAACGTGCAGACCATCCGGCAGCAACTAACCAGCAACCGCACGCAACTGGCAACCAACAACCAACGCATGGAGAGTTTGATCCGCACCGTACCGGGCAAAGAGCGGGCGTTGCTGAACATTACCCGACAACAGGCCATCAAAAACGGCCTGTACACCTACCTGCTCCAGAAGCGGGAAGAAACAGCCCTGTCGGCCGCATCGACTATATCCGATAGCCGGACGGTGGATGAAGCCCGTACCAGTAGCAAACCCGTGAAACCGGTTAAAATGACGATTTTTGCCCTGTTTGCCGCCTTCGGTCTGTTGATTCCAATCGGTTTCCTCTCGGCTAAAGATGCGCTGAACAACCGTATCCTGCGCCGGTCGGACGTGGAAGACGCCACGCAGGTACCGATTCTGGGCGAGATTGTGAAAGGTCGTCAGGTTGGGAACGATGACTTTGTGTTCAAACCCCGGATGCAGTCCGTTATTGGGGAGCAAATACGGGCGTTGCGGACCAACTTACAGTTTTTGCGCTCTGACCCGAACACTAGTCAGGTGCTGTTATTCACCTCCAGCATCAGTGGTGAAGGGAAATCATTCGTTTCGCTCAACCTGGGTGCCAGTCTGGCGCTGGTCGGTAAACGCACGGTGATCCTGGAAATGGACATGCGGAAACCTAAACTGCACAAGAGCCTGCACATAGAAAACCGGGCCGGTCTGAGTAACTACCTGATTGGGGATGCTACTATCGATGAATTGCTGCAACCCATCATGGGCTACGAAAACTACTTCATTATCACCTCGGGACCCATACCGCCAAACCCGGCTGAGTTGCTGAGTTCTCCGTACCTGGCTCAGTTGTTCGATGAACTCAAGGCCCGGTTTGATTACGTGCTGGTTGACTCACCCCCGGTTGGCTTAGTCACCGACTCCCAGTTGATTGCTCCCTTTGCCGATGCCACTATGTTCATGGTGCGGCACGATCATACACCTAAGAACTACCTTAAAATGGTGGATACGCTATATAGGGAGCAGCGTTTCCAGAAGCTGAGCATCATTCTGAATGGCGTGGGTGAAGGTGAATCCTACTACTACAACTACAGCTACGGTGATTACTACGGGGGCGGTACCGACAAAAAACGCCGGTTAGGTAAAGGCGCCTGAGGCTTACACCTCTGAGTTAGTATTACTATCCAATTAATGAATTAAGCACCTATACTCCCAGCCAAACGACAATGTTAAGTCTCGACTCCCACTACAAACCGCTGTACGTGTACGCGGAGCCCCGGTCCCGGCACATTGATGTCTCTAAACAAACGGGTAAACGGGTATTTGATATAGGCCTGTCGCTGGCGGTCTGCCTGCTGGTTCTTTCGTGGATGATTCCGTTAATTGGATTACTAATAAAGATGGGCTCGAAGGGGCCGGTTCTGTTCATTCAAAAGAGGGGTGGATACCGGGGGAGCTGGTTCTACTGCTTTAAGTTCAGAACCATGCGTTGTGAACCGACAGCCGAATTCAGACAAGCAGCCAAAAATGATTGTCGGGTTACACCTTTAGGTCGATTTTTACGAAGAACGAATCTGGATGAGATGCCACAATTCCTTAACGTTCTGGTCGGCGATATGAGTGTTGTAGGACCTCGCCCACACCCCGTCGAGTTAGATGCCCAATTCTGGAATGATCTACCCGACTACCGAAAGCGCTATCGGGTTAAGCCTGGCATTACAGGGTTGGCCCAGGTTCGAGGTTGTCGGGGAGAAACCGATAAATTTATAAAGATGCATCACCGCGTTCGGTATGACCGTTTGTATAGCCGAAAAAAATCACCAGCGCTAGACTTATGGATTTGCTGGCAAACGGTCCGCTCAATGTTGAAGGGAAATATAAATGCCTGGTAGTTATGAATTGTAGCATAATTATACGTGCCTTCAATGAGGGAAAGCACATTGGTAAGCTGCTTGATGGGATCATTCATCAGGAAAGCCAG
>JBBSTD010000200.1:0-5511 GCA_038236215.1 Cytophagales bacterium
AAATTTCTTTCGCCGGATCGTCAAGGATTATGAATACACGGTATCTTCTTCGGTAAGTTGGCTCTATTTAGCCAACATTCAGATTATGTTGCAACGTATCCAGACCTAACACCGAAGATAATTCCCCAACACGCTCTAAACACAGTGTATCGGGTACATTACCTTGTGGGCTATTCGCTCCATTAATAACTCTTTGCCGATACTACTATGAAGCATTTTTCCTTTTTATTCACCTGCTGGCTACTGGCGATCCCAGGCTTTTCGCAGATACAATCCCTGCCAGCCTACCAACCTGACCGGTTTAAAGACGATTGGCTACTAACGCCCGTCTCGCAAAAAGCCGGAATTTATCAAACCAATGGCGGTAAAGACATCGTTTTGTCCAACGGGTTAATAAGCCGCCGGTTTCGGATAAGTCCCAATCTGGCCACGGTGGATTACCAGAACCTGACCAACAGCGAGCAATTTGTTCGATCCGTCCGGCCCGAAGCCATGCTGACACTGAACGGAAAAACCTATTCGGTAGGCGGACTCTACGGCCAGCAGGAACACGCTTACCTGCGCGAAGAGTGGCTCGACCGCTTTACCAGCCATTCGACCGATTTTCAATTTAAGACCTTCACCATCTCCCCCATCACGCCCTACATAAACTGGCAGTCGCGCACCTGGACACTGAACCGAAACCAGCCAACGGGTCAGGAGCTAACGCTACAGTTTGTGGCCCGCCAACCGGAACTACAGGGCGTGGAGGTCGCGGTTCATTACGCCCTGTACGATGGTATTCCGGCCCTGTGCAAGTGGGTGACGATCCGCAACAATAGCCCAAAGGCCATTCATATCGACCAGGTCATCAACGAGATTCTGGCAACGCCGGAAGAGGAATCAGCCGTGGTAGGCAAGCTTGATCAGATGAAAAAACCGCAGCGGATTTACGTCGAAAATAACTTTGCGTTCAACAACGCGATGCGCTACGACCTGTCCGATCAGGCTACGCACTGGCAAACGGATTCCCTCTACACCTCGCAGGTCAACTATACCTACGAAACGCCCTGCCTGCTAACGGTCTATCCAACCCTGGGCGTTGGGATTGATCTGGAACCGGGTAAAACATACACGTCGATACGCACCCACGAACTGCTGCTGGATGGCTACGACCGCGAGCGCAATGGCCTCGACCGTCGACAGTTTTACCGCACCGTTGCCCCCTGGACGACCCAGAATCCAATTTTCATGCACCTGGTAAGCACCGATCCAGCCACGGTCAGGAACGCCATCGACCAGTGCGTTGAAACAGGCTACGAACTGGTTATCCTGAGTTTTGGCAGTGGTCTGAACATGGAAGATACCAGTGCCGCCAACATCCAGAAATTCAGAATACTGGCCAGTTATGCGCACGACAAAGGTATTTTACTGGGCGGCTATTCCCTATTCAGCAGTCGGCGTATCGACGATAAGAACGACGTTATCGATCCCAAAACCGGCCTGCCCGATAAGGGCGCGTTCTTTGGCCACGCTCCCTGTCTGGCCAGTGAGTGGGGCATCAACTACCTGCATAGTCTGAAAAAATTCATCACGGAAACGGGCTTTGATTTACTCGAACACGATGGCCCCTACCCCGGCGATGTCTGTGCCTCTACCACGCATCCGGGTCATAAAGGGCTGGCCGATTCGCAGTGGGTGCAGATGGAGATGCAGAAAGGGTTTTACCGGTATCTGAACGAGAAGGGCGTGTATATCAACGCCCCCGACTGGTATTTTATGGATGGCACCAATAAAATTGCGCTGGGTTACCGGGAAGTGAACTTTTCGTTGTCGCGGGAGCAGCAGAAACTGCTGAACCGGCAGAATATTTTTGACGGAACCTGGGAGAAAATACCCGCTATGGGCTGGGGATTTGTACCCCTCACCAGGTACCAGGGCGGTGGTCCCGAAGCGGTACTGGAGCCTCTCAGCGAACACCTGCCCGATTACGAGCAGTTGATGATGCAATATTACGGAGCCGGGGTTCAGGCATGCTACCGTGGCCCCAGACTCTACGATACCGATGCCACCAAACAAACGGTCAGCCGGGTTATCAACTGGTATAAGAAATACCGTCCCATTCTCAACGCCGACCTGATTCATCTTCGCCGACCCGACGGACGCGACTGGGATGGTATCCTACACGTAAATCCGGCTCTGAAGGAAAAAGGACTGGTGATGCTGTTCAACCCCCTCAAAACAACAATCACCCGTACCATCAGGCTCCCCCTGTACTACACGGGCCTGCGTGAAACGGCCATGATCCGGCAGGGAGAAGGCAATGGTAGGACATACCGGTTAAATCGGCAGTATGAGGTGGAATTGGCGGTAGAGATTGCTCCGGAGAGTTACGGCTGGTGGGTTATCGAATGACCTGGCATCCTGAACGATGTCACGCACAAAGAAGAATACGCAGAGCACCTTTCCCTTGCCAACCCGTCCAAACGACTTATCAGCACAAACTGAGCCGAAAACGACCCTTAGTCCTGACCTGAGCAGGTTGAGGAGCAATTACGAGGTACGGTTCGATGATAAGAGATCAGTGGTAAAGAATGTCGATAACTAATCGGCCATTGGCTACGTGTGAAACCAATAACTTACTACCATCGGCTAAAAGACCGATGGGTTTGATTTCGGCTAAAGCCGACTAAAGAAAAGACAAAAGCAGGGTTTTCAATCGATTCTTTTACTGTAATAAAAGGGTTAAGCTGAACAGGGCTGCCTGAGCGGTCTTCGCCTAAAGGCGAGGGATTTTCCCCCAGAATGATACATTAACTGATTCATGGCAACTTTTGTCATTTCGACGCAGGAGAAATCTCGGCGCCGTGTAGTAGTCAGGCTTGAAATTTCATCTGCGTCGAAATGACAAAAACAAAGCGGGCCTTCATCGACCGTGTTTCGGCCAAAAAGCCGGTCTTCGTCAATGAAGCGTACATTCACTACACCAGCGATCCGAAGAAGTTTTCGGTCATCAAGAATGTTAAAAAAGGGCAGGATGGGCTCGTGGCCCATACCCTCTCGAAAATCTACGGCATGGCTGGCCTGCGACTGGGCTACCTGGTTGGTTAACCCGACACGCTGGCGGCTATCAGCAAATGGGGCGGTGGCCCTGGCGGACTAACCATGACAACGCTGCGCGCGGCCCTTGCCTGCTACACCGACGATGAACTCATCAAGCACTCGCTGGCCAAAGGGCTGGAATCACGCGAGTTTTGTACCAGACCCTGAAAACCAACGGCTACACTTGTCTGCCTTCCGGCACCAATTTCGTATTGTTCCCCATCCGGATAAAGGGCGAAGATTTCGTGATCCGCATGATGGACCAGGGCGTGAGCATCCGTTAGGGGAAATTCGACGGGCAATACTGGTGCCGCGTGAGTCTGGGCACCATGCCTCAAATGTAGGCCTTTGCCGATGGGCCGAAAGTAATTTCGTAACCACTAGCACATACTGTTTACTACCAAAGCTTGGGCATCCTGTTCAGGCTTTTTTGCTTGTGGGGTATGGTCATATACCGTTCCCTAAAACGCCACGATTACCCATACAGCCAACCCGGATTTTATGTAGCTTCATCCTGCCTTTTTAACGAAACACACCATGCCCCAACTCGACCAAGTCCTGCACGAAGTAGCCAATGCCCGGACGCGTTATATCGACGAAGTCAGTAAACTAAGCGAAGAACAGGCCCACTGGAAACCCGCTCCCGATGGGTGGAGCGCCGTCGATATTACCGAACACCTGTACTGGGCCGAACACGGCGGCATCTGGGGCATGTGGCGGGCCTTCCACGCCAAACAGGCGGGGACATCCATTTGGGAAGGGGAACGGGTGCATCTGGGTTTACCCATCGAAACCATTATCGAGCGCACCTGGCAACCCAAAGAGCTGGTTCCAGCCAGTGCGGCACCCCGCATGGGCGGTCCTTCCGCCTTCTGGCTATCAGCTTTTGCCAGCCTGCAACAGCCACTCAGTAATTTAGCTACAGCGCTGGCGAATGAAGACCTGGAAACGATTATCCACCCGCACGTACTGTCCGGCCCACTGGACATTCGGCAACGGTTCGAGTTCCTGCGTTTCCACATCGACCGGCACCGGAATCAGGTACTGGCACTGGGATTAGAGTAGCGTAAATCGGGTTAGCACGGACCATAGCCACGAAAGGCGGAGTACTATTAGCTGTACGTTTACAATATATACCTGCGTAACAGCGGACGAAGTTGTTTCAGGCTGAAAAACTTACTTTTTAATGTAAATCTCTGCGTATACCGTTTGACGGTTCGCGAGAGGGGTTTCACTTCTCCACTACTGGTGAAGCGGTACAGTTGCCCTTTCTCATCAAAGAAGTAACTGGGATACCCGTCGATGTCCCACATTCGCTGCATCATTAGGGTACGTACCGTTTGCTCATTTCGATTAGGGATGATTTGGAACAGTTCGTAAAAAAGCAGTTCTTTAATCAGGCGGTTAACCTAATTTGGTTCCAGTACCATGTAGAAGAGCCAAAAGTAACCGATAATCAGTTAATTGTAATTCCGCAGTTTGGCGTACATATACATGTTGGGTGCAGGTCCATAAATTAGCTTCCATTTCGGCGTTTCGGTCGATAGGTTGCAGGCCGCAGAGGTCAGTTTTAGGTTTGCATTTCCAGCTTTCGGTCGACAAGCCGAACACCCAGGTTAGGTAAGTTTAGGCTTTCATTTCGGGTTCCTGTTGACAGGTCGAACGCCGAAGTTAGGAAAATCAAATTACCCGGCGGGTTACTGCCGACAAAGCGAACAGTAGGAATGGCAAGACCGCTAAAAATAGGGCAAAAAGAATTTAAGTTTAAGAAAGATGCAATTGCTCATTACAAAGCGATTCTTAACGCCTACGACTTCGGACAGTCGCTAAACGATTCTGATTATGAGACTGTTATTGATCTTCTCTATTACGATTATTTGAATTGCTTGGGAACAGATGAAGAGCCACAAGAAGATACCGATGAAGTACCAGAAGTGATTGAAAGCAGCGTAGACATAAATGTAGAGGACATTTCTATTGAAGATATCAAAATCTCCCGCGTTCAATTCAACACCAAATGCTTTGAGGTTTTTTACAGTGATAATACCAGCCAATATATTTCGTACTTGATGTTGATTAACAACCCAAAATATGACCCAGAAAAATTGTTTTATGTAGCCTGTAGAAACTCTGTTCATGCTGATATTCATGCAGTGAAACAGGGGTATTTTGACAATCATTCTATCAAAGGCCAAGTTAAATGTCAGGAAACGGGTATTTTGTCAAAATGGACTGAATTAGCCGTTGACCATCGGCAACCAAATACCTTTTCGATAATTATCGACCGCTTTAAGAGCGTGTTGGGGAATTGATAAAGGTTGGGAGTCGTGCCAACTTTGTTGTGACTAAACGACAAAGCCATGACCAAACAGTGGCAACCACTGACCGACCCCCAATGGAACGCAATCTCGCCTTTTTTTGACCTCAAAC
>JBBSTD010000201.1:0-5455 GCA_038236215.1 Cytophagales bacterium
AAGATCCCGAAAATGTAAGACACTTAGAACGGGTTGTAAGACATCGGGCTAAATCTGTCTTACACAACATAATCACACTTATACAACAGGTTGGAGTACTACCTCGTCATTGGGCGAGATAATTGCACACAGCGAAGTTATGCGCTACTGGAGGGCAATCGTCGAGTCTTCAAAAAGTCGAATAACATAACAACAGTTATAAAACACAACTCCAAAAAGTACAATGCCTGGCCACCTCCCACGAGTAGCCAGGCATTGTACTTTTCCTGTTTCTGCCCTTACTTTCAAAGCATAGACAGTTCGCATTATTAGCAGTTCGGATTAACCTGTTCGTATTAAATAAGTCCGACTGCTTTGGCGTGGTGGTCAATCTTGATGGAGTGGCTATCTGCAAAAACGTGGTAGGCCGCCCGGATCTTCCACCCGGCCTTTACCATACGTAACAGTAGGTTGATCGAGTGGTCAACATCATGCGTAGGATAGACGATGTATTTATTTTTGGTCGTTCCGTCTGGTGCATCTGCGTAAGCTTTGAATCGCTCCAGCGGTTGGCTCTTGCTCTCCTCGGGTGGGGTCTGCTGCTGGGGTGTGTATCCAGGTGGGCGGTTCGGCATTGTCATATCAGTACCTGATAAAAGCACGAAAACGAGAAACCGAGGAATACAGCGATTGATGACAGTGCAATGGCATCCGTGTGGTTAGCAGGGTTCTTTAGGAAGGCCATTAACTTCACCGTGTCAACGGGTAGTACACTCGACATGAGTTCCTGACTTGCCTTCTCTACATTATCATCTACAGATTCATTCTTGCTTATCTCACCTTCCATCTGTACTCCATGCTCTGAGAACTCAACCGTTAGTCGCAATTTTCTGATGTCTTTCCACTCTCCGCGACCGAATAAATGGGGATTTGCGAGATACACACCGACATCTTTTCTAATCAATAATTTAGTCCTGACAAAGGCACTTATTGCATTGTTAAGAGAGGACATGCTGATGTTTAGTTCCTTTACTATCTCTCTTTTGTACCCAACTGGAAGGCTTATCTCGTTCTGGTAATTGATGCGCTTCAGAAGTGAATGAAGTACCTTGTTTTGCCACTGTGGACAGTCAGAATACAACAGAATGCCTTGCAGATACAGCTTGACATAATCAGGTTCACGCTCTATTGTAAAGTGTCTTTCAGAACTTAACGACTCACCTGTGGCGTGGTCAACTTTCTCTATATACTGATCAATTTTCTTGCGCTGGCTCATAATGATATTGTTTGTGTTGGCGTCGCAATCTAATAAAAGTTAAAACGCTACACCTATACAGTGTAACGTTTTTTTATGGCTAAAATTCAGCGTTACACCTATTTGGTGTAACGTCGTAACCGAAATAGAGTAAGGTCGTAACCGAAATAGAGTAAGGTCGTAACCGAAATAGAGTAATCCGTTTGCGTATTATATGTACCCGTGTGTGCGCTAATCTTTATCATCAGCGGCTTCCTATCTGGGGGTTCATCCCCCCGGACTGGGGGTGTGGGGTTCTCCCCACGTTACTGCCCAGTAGGGCGCAACCGCTGCCGATAGGCAGACTGATTAATTTGAACTGTCTAATACGAACAGGTTAATCCGAACTGCTAATAATGCGAACTGTCTGGGCTTTGAAAGTAAAGTCTGGGTTAGTTTGCATCAGGATCTAAGCCCAACTCCTTCGACATGGCGTCAATTTCCCGGCTGAGCCGTTTTATCTGCTCGTCCTCTGTCTCCCTTTTGGCAGACCGTCGTCTCTGAACTGATCGCCTGGGTTTGGACACTGCCTTAGCTACCGGTCGGCTGACGGGGGCAGGCTGAGTTATAGGAGCCGCAGCCGGGACAACTTTCGCCGAGTTCGTACTACTCACTCCCCAGATGATCAGCCCAATGAAGAAGGCAAATCCCAGGGCGACCAAGTAGAGTGGCACGGGTAGACTTTGGCCGGTCGGCTTTGTCTCAACTAAGGGAATTGGGGTTTGGGCCTGCCTGAGCTGGCTTATCTCTGCCCGCAGCGGGCTTATTTCCCGGTCTAACTCGGCCTTTATCTGCCGTGTCAGGGCGGCTACATCAACCGAAGAACCGCCTGTCGGCTTATTGGCTTTCACATTGGCCAGCTCTTGCTTTAGGGTGGCCAGCTCCTTGTCCTGGCCTTCTTTGGCCTGTTTCAGGGCATTTACCTGGTCCTGTAGGTCCAGAACAGCATCGGATAATTCCATTTTATCGGCTCAGTTTAGGGCTGTTATTCAGTTCAGGCAATTTAGGTTTCTCAATGACCTTCTCGGGCTGCTCTGCCGCGATTCTGGCCCGGTTGGCCAGTTTTTGCAGGTAGTCCAGATTCTGCCGCTGATCGTCATTGAGCTTGCTTAGTTTGGTGTTGTCCTCGGTCAGCGTAACCACGTCGCCTTCTAAGCCCTTTTTAGCGTCTTTGAGCGCATTGACCTGTTTGAGTAGGGATTGGCCATTTTTCAGTAGATCGTCGCGTGTGAGCTGTGTTTGGGCCAATTCCAGCCGTTTCTTCTCTAATTCCCGTCCCAACTCAGCCGTCTTCGTCTCCAGGTCCTTCTTCTGGCTCCGTAAAAGCACCAAAGCTCGTTGGCTATCTTCGGCGATCTGGCGTAGTTGTTGGTTCTGCTGCTGCAACTTCTCGGCCTCCTGTCCCAGCTCGACCACTTCGGTCTTGATCGTCTCGCTCTGGCGGATCAGCGGGTCCAGCTCCTGCACAGCTCTGTTCATACCGTACACCCGTTTGATATCCTGGTGGCGGGCCGGACTCTTCTCCATACCCCGACTTAGGCCAAAGGGCTCCATTGCCTGGGCGTAGTCGGTTTGCAGTTGTCGCAGGGTCTTGGGGTTGAATAGCTCGGCTGCGGTCAGCCGGTGGCCAGTGCGCGTGTGCTCCTCCCCGTTTTTTAAAGTGACCGTCTTGGCCACGTCGGTGATGGGCACGATCATGGCTTGAAAGTGTGGCGTGCTCTCGTCCTGGTGCAGGGTAAATTTGAGCAGGTTGGCCCCGTACCGCTCCTGCATGAATTTTAGATTGGCCTCGAAATAGGCCGACGCCCGGATGTCCTGACCAGGCTCGAAAAAGTCGGGGCTGGCCGAGAGCATGAACTCGACCACGCGCACCGCGTCGGCCTTGGGTTTGATGCCCATCTCCTCGATGCGCTCGTTGGCCAGCTCCCAGGTGGGGCGGCCTATCTCGTCGATGAACTCCCCGTTCAGGTGCCGCCGTTCGGGGTCGGCATTCTTGACTTCGTACGTCCGTTCGTTGTGGGCGTCGGCCTTCCCGGCCTTGGCGGCAGAGCTGATTTTTCCGACGCGACAAATTGCAAAGGCCATCGTTTTTTCGGGGGGTCAAGGGGGTTTTCACCCCCTGCAAGCGGAATCTTCTAAGCCCGTTGCCGACTGAAGCCGAAGGCGAAAGGAAGGAAACGGGCTTAGAAGATATAGTGCGTGTATATCTTCTTAAAAACAGGAGAAGATAACCCGGCGCGAATCCTACCTATCTCCGATAAAACAACGTCAGGAACGCGCCGTTTTTCCTTCCCCTTTGTCCTATTTGGTAGCGGTTATTAGGAGAGTTGTTTGATTCTGTCAGTGAGACAATCGGCTAACTTTGCCCTTGATATTATTCGATAAGCCAAGCAACGCATGTCCCCTATTCTCCGCTACTCCCAGCAACGTTGGTACATACCAATGGCTATTTTTATTGTAGCTATCATTTTCTCGGTTATACAAGCTCAAACTCAGGATGCGAGTGGCGATCCCTACATCTTCTGGGCAGCAGGAGAGAAGTTCATGAATGGGAAAGCATTGTATGAGCCAATCGCTGGAGCGCAAGAATTTATCTACCCACCAGTGGCTGCCTTACTCTTTCAGGTCTTGGCTATCATGCCTTTCCCTGTGGCTGTGGGTGTATTCACCTTCTTCAACTTTGCGAGCTGGCTAACGCTGATATGGCTGACCTACCGCATCTTGGAAGTGTACTTCCCTCAGGCCAAATTACGAACCGCTCTGATAATCGGTTTTGTGGCCACGATCCGCTACTTCTGGCATAATATTGTCTGGGTGAATGTTAATGAATTGATTGCCCTATTGAGTGTAGGCGGTTTGTATTTCTATCTCAAAGACAAAAAGACAATTGGAATAGGGCTACTAACTTTCGCTATGTGGATTAAGGTAATGCCCATATTGATTATCGGCGTATTATTCATTCGTCAGCCCTGGAAAACACTCTCGACTACGCTGGGATTTAGTATCTTGTTCCTGGTCATGGTTGTGATCTTCCGCGGTTTCAATCAGGGAATTGAAGACTACTTCGATTTCTGGTATGTCGCTTTCAAGCCCTTCTTACTCGAAGGCAGGGTATATGTTGACTGGATTGCATTTGGCGTATCGGCCACTCTTGCCAAACTACTGACCGCTCACCCTGATATAAATGGTATCCGGTTCAACATTGTCAGTTGGTCGCCCGAGCTGGTTGGAAGAATTAGCCTGGTATCTCGCCTAATTATACTTGCCTTTACTTACTATTATGTCTGGGTTAACCGGAAACAAAGTCAGCTACCATTATCTAATATCTTGATGGTTTTCCTGGCGATTCTACTGGTTTCTGGTGTGTCATGGGAAGGCCACCACGTTCCCTTGCTGTTGGTCATCGCTGGTTTATACCAGTTATTGACTGCATTAAATATGACTACGCTTCGTGGGTGGATGGCCACGATCAGCGTTGCCGTGGGTCTATTAAACAGTGACGTGGTAGGGGGCCATATCTCAGATTATCTCCAAGCTTTTAGCTTAATCACGTTCAACGTCCTGTTTTTGTACATTGTATCTATCGTTGCAAGCCACCGACTTACGATAGTAGAACCTGCGCGTAGTCAACGGCTCCAAGGGACTTAGTAGGCACTTTACCTTACCTGAATACTCGTTTCCAAAATGACTTGCTACTATGCTCAGGCATTCGGTTCGCCATGCCTTCGACCAGTTTTGTTAGATGGTCGATCTGGTTTTGGATGTCAACGGGGGCGGCTGTTAGCTGGGTTTGAGTGAGCTGGCTTTGGGCAAAGCTGCGGACATCTTCGTTGATGTATTGACCGATGGTCTTACCCGCTCGTTCGGCAGCTTTCTCGATCACAGAGCGGGTGTCTCGTTCAACCCCTCGGATTGACCAGGTAACGGGACCTGACTGACTTTTAGGTTTCGTATCTGGATTTGTGGGCTGCGGCTTTGCTTCCATAGGATGTCTTACACGATGTAAGACACATAATTAGGCAAAATCTGGGGTTGTAAGACAAGATCCCGAAAATGTAAGACACTTAGAACGGGTTGTAAGACATCGGGCTAAATCTGTCTTACACAACATAATCACACTTATACAACAGGTTGGAGTACTACCTCGTCATTGGGCGAGATAATTGCACACAGCGAAGTTAT
>JBBSTD010000202.1:0-5373 GCA_038236215.1 Cytophagales bacterium
TCAGGCTCAGGCAGTTTTCGTTAGTATAGCCCCAGTCGTGGTGAAAGGGGAACTCAAATTCATCATTGGTCGAAGTCGTTTCGTCCATGGGACACACCGGCCCGTAGGTCATCGAACTGCGGACGTTCGTCCAGGAATCCGGTTTGGTGGGGGCCATAAACCGGTCGGCTTTGGCGTAAGGAATACCTTTGAAGGTGTAGGTACCATTGTGGATATACCCGCGCACCTTACCCGACTCCGTCGGAACGACTGCAATGTCTTTACCCGCCAGAATGGGCGTCGATGCCGTTTTGGTCGTCTGGCCTACCGCCACCAAGGGTAGCGAAAGTACAGTTAGTGCCAGTAAAATGGAGTTGGTTTTCATCGAACTGAAGTTGGTTGTTACGGTTTAGTTTTGCTCATCTGCCCATACAGAAAATCAAGCGAAGCGGCATCGGGAATGGGTTTGGCCTGCACGTCGTCGCCCAGTATCATCACCTGTTTATTTTTGATTGAATAGGCGGGCCACGGGGGTAAGCCCTTGCCGTTGGGGTTGCCAGCCTTCATGAAATTGACCCAGTACGTCGACATGGTTTTAGCCAGGTCGTCGTCTTGCGGTTCCAGTGGCCGGAGCTGGTGGTCAACAAATTTCAGGTTGTCGTAGGCGTAGGCTACCTCGCCTGTGTGGAAGGCTCCGTAGCGGGCGTACTCGCCGGTGGCGGGTAGTTTTCGGGTGAAGCGGTACACGTATACCGGCTTGCCCTGCTTACTCTGGACGTTGGCCCAGGTGTAATTCTGCGCCCCGAAAATCATGTCCCGCGAAAGGTTAAGCTGCGACCGGGCTGCTTCGGCATCCGTCGTACCGGGGTAATGTTTCAGTAAATCCGGTGCGTCGGCCCCGTACTGCTGCTCCATCTGCCTGCGGTATTCGTCCGCCTTTTTCGCCGGGCCAAACGCCATGCCTTCATCTTCGTTCCACCCGGTCAGCAATGCCACATCGTTCTGTTTGTTCCCCGCAAAAATGTTGGCAATAGATTGCGGTAGCACGTAACCGTCAATGATGGGTCCCCGTCCCCCCTGCCCTTTCTTCAGGATTTCGTCGGCGGGCAGGGCGCGTAATTCCGCCAGCGACGAAGCCCCTATCGCCTGCATGGTTTTCAGACCGGCTTTCTCCGCCTGCTGCAAAGTTGGGTACGGACGGGCAAAACCAGCCCCGCTTTCGGCAATGACTTTGTTGAAAAGATTCTTAGCAACCGGCGACGCCACCAGGCAGTTCACGGCCATAGACCCGGCCGACTGTCCGGCAATGGTTACGTTGTTGGGGTCGCCACCGAACTGCGCGATGTTTTGTTTCACCCACTGTAGAGCGGCTATCTGGTCCATCAGGCCATAATTTCCTGATGCGTTGTGATCCGATTCCTTAGTGAGTTCCGGGAGTGCCAGAAAGCCAAATGGCCCCACGCGGTAGTTGGTGCTGACAAAAACAACGCCTTTTCTGGCCGTTGCCTCTCCATCATAAAGCGGGACGCCACCGCCCCCACTGTTGAATCCTCCGCCGTAAATCCATACCAGAACGGGCAGGCGTTTTCCGGAAGTCAATTTAGCTCCGGTCTGGCCTGACCCCGTCCACACATTCAGGTACAGGCAGTCTTCGCTAATGGGTTCTTTCGGAATCAGGTATTCCGCACTCCACGGCCCGAACGGAGCGGGTACGCCCTGCATGGGACTCGCCCCGAAATTCGTGCAGGCCCGCACGCCCGACCAGGGTTTTACGGGCTGGGGCGCTTTCCAGCGTAAATTCCCAACGGGCGGGGCTGCAAACGGGATTCCTTTAAAACTACGAACATCGCCGTCTTTGCTGACCGTACCCGCAATTTGCCCGCCAGTTACGGTAACCACTGTCGGCTCGTTGGTAAAGGGCGTAAAGGCCATAAACCCGGTTAATCCAATGGCCACAAAGCCTATAAATACGTTTACTTTTTTCATCGGATTAAGGAATAGTTACGCCGTTTGCTTTCAGAATTTTGTCAAAAAACAGCAGTTGGTACGGCAGCGAATTTTGCCAGTAGTCCCAGGTATGGGCACCGGGCCGTTCGGTATAGTCGTGCGGGGTTTTGTTTTCTACCAGTTGGCGGTGTAAATCCCGGTTTCCTTCAATCAGGAAGTCATCTACGCCGATATCGAAAATCAGTGGCAGGCCGTTGGCTTTGAGCTGATCGGCCAGCGTCACCATCGTGTAGCCCGGATAAGGCGCATTGCCGGGGGCGGCAGGGCCCAGCAGTTTGGCAAAATTCTCCGCGCGGGACTTGGCAAAATCGGCGGGAACTTTCCAGCTAGCGGTGTTGATGTTCATGACCCCACTCATGCTCCCGACTGCCGCGTACAGGTCCGGGTGGCGACTCGTAATGAACATGGCTCCGTGGCCGCCCATGCTCAGTCCCGCAATGATGCGGCCTTTTTTCTCCCGAACGGTGCGGTAGGTTTTGTCTATTTTATCAATCAGCTCTTTCGCTATAAAGGTTTCGAACTGGCTGGTTTTAATCTGGGGACTGTCGAAGTAGTAACTGGTCGGATCGCCGTCGGGGGTGACAATAATCAAGTTATACTGATCAGCCATCCGGTGCAACAGCGTTTTGTCGGGCGTTTTAGTGAGCCAGTCCCGGAAAGTACCGGAACCACCGTGGAGCAGGTAGAGCACCGGAAAAGACTGATTGGCAGAACTATACCGCTCCGGCAGTACCACAGCCGCCCGCAGTGTGCGGTTCATGCTGGCACTTAGGATATCCAGCGTATCAACTTTGGCGGCTACTGAAGGGAGGGACAGCAGGCAGCCAAGTACAAAAAACAAGGGCTTTATAAGTAATTTCAGCATGATTTATTGAGCAAGGGTGCCGTTGGCTTTCAACACGTTGGCAAAAAATAGCAAGTGGTTCGGCAGGGAATTCTGCCAGTAGTCCCAGGTGTGGGCACCGGGTCGTTCGGTGTAGTCGTGGGGCGTTTTGTTGTACACCAGCCGACGATGCACTTCGCGATTGGGCTCGATCAGAAAATCGTCCACGCCACAGTCGATAATTAATTTCACATCGTTGGCCTTCATCTTCTCGGTCATATACACGACAGAGTTGGCCGCGTAGTTATCGGGAGTTGATCCCATCGGTCCCAGAATCCGGGTAAATCCCGGCTCAATCTGTTTAGCAAACTCGGGCGTAATGCGCCAGTTGGCCGAGTTCAGATCCAGAGCTCCGCTCATGCTGCCCGCAGCACAGTACAACTCCGGGTGGCGCGTGGCCAGGTACAAGGCCCCGTGCCCGCCCATGCTTAGGCCCGTAATGAGCCGCCCTTTGCGGTCGCGGATGGTGCGGTAGGTATTGTCAATCTTATCAATAACTTCTTTGGCAATGTAGGTTTCAAACTGATTATCCTTCTGCACTGGGCTGTCCAGATACCCACCCAGCCGTTCGCCCTCGGGCATGACAATAATGAGGTTATACTGGTCGGCCAGTTTTTGGACCAGCATCTTGTCGGGTGTTTGTTTCAGCCAGTCGCTGAAGGTACCCCCACCCCCGTGCAGCAAATACAGAACAGGGTAATTCGTTTTAGCTTTTGCGTAGGAGGCTGGCAGTACCACAGCCGCCCGCAGTGTGCGGTTCATGCTGGCACTCGGAATATCCAGCGTATCAACACTGGCTCCGCTGGTTATGGACAGGGATAAGGTGAGCAGAAAACAGGCAATCAGTAAGCGAAAAAGTGACATACCAGGTAATAAGAATAAAGTACGTGAGAGACAACTAGTTAGACAACATGATTTTGCAGCACGAATGCCGCTATCTTTGTGTCAAAAATACGTAAAGCTCTTTTGAACTCAACAAACGAACAGAGATTATTGTAACATTTTATGACTGAGTATAATGATCCGGCTGTTCGGTACTATCAGAAAGTATTCGATCAGTGCATCCATTACCTGTCCATCGATGGAGTCATCTTCGGCTTTCACCAGAATCAGCTAAAGGTGTTGTTGTTGCGCTGGAAGGGTACTAATGAATGGAGTTTACCGGGGGGCTTTATCCGAAAGGCGGAGTCTGTTGATGTGGCGGCTCAACGGATTGTACAGGAACGAACGGGCCTGGATGACCTCTACCTGCAGCAGTTCCACATCTTTGGTGATGCCGTTCGCTACGACCAGGAGGCCACCTGGCGGAAAATCAACCTGCCCGTCGACGGTACCCAGTGGTCGGAACGAACCATCTCGCTGGGCTACTACGCGCTGGTAGAACACTCCAAAGTAATCCCTACGCCCGATTTTCTGACGGAGCTATGCGCCTGGTGGAGCCTGGACGACGTACCAACGCTACTTTTCGATCATAATCACATCATTGCCGTTGCGCTCCAGTCGCTGCGAAAAGACCTCAACGACCAGCCTCTGAATCACTTACTGCCCGACACCTTTACGATTCCGGAGCTACAGCGTCTGCACGAAACCATTCTGGGCCAGCCCCTTGATGCCCGCAATTTTTACAAGAAGGCCATGGCATCGGGCCTATTGGAGCGTCTTCCCGAACGCCGTTCGGGTACCCCCCACAAAGCACCATATCTGTACCGGTTCAGACCCGATGAGCCGGATGCGGAACCAGCTCAACATCGCCCTCCTTTGTTCTAGCGATTGCTAGTCAGGTTGTACCCCTTACAAAATACAAGCGGTGCCGGAAGGAATTCCGGCACCGCTATTTCAATTAGTCAAACTGGCATCCGAATCTACTCCATCACCATTTCTGTATGGGCGGGGGCTTCAATTTTCTTGCCAATAAACAGCAACAGAAGCGGCACACAAATCAGGAAGAATGCGCCGATAATCAGGAATGCATCGGCATAGGTCATTACCAGCGCCTGTTTGATAACGGCTCCATGCATTAGGCCATACGCTTTGCTGGTAGCCGTTACCAGGGCATCCCCTTTCGACAAAAACAGACTGGTATACTGGCGAATACGTTCGGCCGAAAGCGGGTTATATATGGAGACGTTATCGCCCAATCGCGAGGCATGGAACATGGTACGGGTTGAGATATACGTTGTCATAATGGCCGTTCCGAACGTACCACCCAGCTGACGAATCATGTTGGTAAGTGCCGAACCCTGTGGAATCTCGACGGTTTTCAAATCCGATAACGTAATGGTTGTCAATGGAATAAAAATCAGCCCCATGCCAATGCCCCGAATGATGAGTGGCCAAAAGAAATAATCCGGCCCGGCCACGAGACTAAGAGCGTGTTGGGGAATTGATAAAGGTTGGGAGTCGTGCCAACTTTGTTGTGACTAAACGACAAAGCCATGACCAAACAGTGGCAACCACTGACCGACCCCCAATGGAACGCAATCTCGCCTTTTTTTGACCTCAAA
>JBBSTD010000203.1:0-5288 GCA_038236215.1 Cytophagales bacterium
ATTTTCTGAGTGCAATCTGTTCGGACATAGTCAAGTAAAGGCAGAACCAGAGAAGTGCCTGTAAACGGAATTTCCTGTACGTTCTTCATCTGGGTATCAATCCGGAATAGCTTCACTAAAGTGTCTGTGTAAAATTGGCTGGCAATTGTACACACCGCCTGGAAAGGGTAATGAACGACAAAATCTGGTACATGAACGACCGAATTTTGGTAGTAAATCAATAAAAGAACAGCTATAACTGGTATAATGTCGGGTCAGGCCCGGCCCGGGGCCTCAGGCCGGGCCGGGCCAGGCCGGAGTCGGAATCCACAGCCGGAAGTAGGTGCCCTGCCGGGTCGTCAGGCTCATCTCGCCCCCCAACTGGCCGGTCAGTTCCCGAATCAGTCGTTGGCCAAAGGAACCTTTTCGCCGGGGACTAGCCGGAGTTGCTCCCGCATCGGCGGACCGCTCCAGCCGAGCGTCGGTCCGACCGGAACCATCCAGTCCGGGACCCTCCAGTCCGGGACCCGCATCGGCGGACCGCTCCAGTCCGGGACCATTATCCTGGACCTCGATGAGTAACCCGGTTGCCGGGCCATCCGTTACTGGCTGGAGTCGAACCCTTAGCCTGGGTTGGGCTACGTTGGCATATGCGTATTTGAAGGCATTGGTCAGCACTTCGTTCAGAATCAGGCCCAGCGGCACGGCCACATCCACCTCCAGTTGAATATCAGCTACCTCGACCTGACAGTCGAAGGTGTCTGGGTCGAAACCATAGCCCAGCAACAGGCCCTCGGTGAGTTCGGTCACGTAGGCTTTGATGGGCACATGGGCCAGGTTTTCAGTCAGGTAAAACTGTTGGTGAATCAGCGAGATGGCTTCTACCCGCCGTTGCCCATCCTGTACGGCCTGTACCGCCCGTGGGTCGTCGAGTCGTTTGGATTGCATCCGCATTAGGCTCGACACGATGGCCAGGTTATTTTTGACCCGGTGGTGCAACTCCTGCATCAGAACGCCCAACCGGTCGGACTGCTGGCTAATCTGCCGGTTGTTTTCGGAAACCAGCTGGCTGGAAGTTCTCAGCCGGGCATTCACCTGCCGGATGACGCGATACTGCCACCCGGCCAGGCCCAGCAGGGCTATCAGGGCAATCAGGCCACCCGCCTGCCAACTGATTTGGGTTAACTGACGCTGATTATCAATACTTAGCTGGTTGATGCGGACCTGTTTCTGAGCGGTCTGGTAGCGGGCTTCTACTTCGGCAAGCTGCCGATTTTTCTCCACGCTCCGCAGCGCATTCCCGTACTGATTGCTCAGTCGTTCGTAGACCAGTGCCTGTTTGTAGTGGCCCCTGGCTTCGGCAATGTGCGTTAGGGACGCATAGACCTGCGTTCTGTGTTCATCCTGGCGTTCGGGGTCAAGTTCGATCCGGCTCAGGGCCAGTTTGGCGTAGTATTCGGCTTCATCCAGTCGGCCCAGGTGTAGCAACGGTTCGGGCAGGTGGATGTATGCGTAGAGTTCGCGTCGCTGATCGCCCTGCTGAAGGCTGTAGGCCAGACACTGGCGAAATGTTTTTTCGGCTTCGCGGTACATACCCCCATCCGTCAAGAGAACGCCGTAGCCATCCAGGTGAGTATAAAAATGTTTCCATCTCCGGGTCACCCATAAAACGGTCATGGCTTTTCGACCGCAGGCCAGCGCAGAATCCGGTTTCCCGGCCTTTACGAAATCATCAGCCTTATCTGCATATATAAACGGCAGTATAAACAGTTGAGGATACTCACGTTGTAATCTAGCTGCCTGCCGATTATATTTCTGTCTTTGTGCTACATTCTGAAGGCTACCATAGACTCCAATAATACGAACAAACAATTGTTGCTGCCGTTCAAAAGCATAGGTGGCCTGGTAGATATCCAGTGCGTGGAGGAAAAAATCAACGGACCGGACAAGATTACCGTTGGTTTCTTCAATAGATCCTGACAGCTCGTAGAATCGGGCCGTCCAAGTGGTTAAACGAGCCTGTTGCGCCACTTTTAACGAAGCCTGCAACAAGGTCCTGGCTTCGGCAAATCGGGAATGTTCGTTCAGGAAAAGAACATACTTATTTGTCCATTCAAAGCGTTGTACGGGCGACAGACCCGCCATCCGCCGTTGAAAGAGGCTATCGTAATTAATCGGCGGCAGGGTTTGTGCCCGACTGCTGATACCCAGCGACAACAGGAAAATGAACAGACCGGTACGCATAGAATTACCGAATGTCGAAGTGGCGCAAAAAGTCGGGCTTGTAGAGTCGGCCCAGCGGCAGACTCACCGTGGGCAGGCACACTTCCCGCTCGTTGAAGGTACCAACCCGGTTCAGATTTACTGCATAGGAGCGGTGAATGCGAATCAGGCGGGGGAAACTAAGCCGATCCAGCACGTGACTAATGGTCAGCCGCAGGGCGTACCGGTGTTGGGCGGTCACTAAGGTCGTATACGAACCATCGGCTTCGATATAGTCGATAGCATCGAGACTGATTTTGACGAACTGGTATTTATGTTTGATGAACACCGCGTCGTCAATCCGCAGAATGGGTTCGGTTCGGGCTTCATCTTTGCGTGTAGGCGGACTGGCCAGGGAAGGCAGCGGTTCGGGCGGAGTAGTCACAGACCGGGTAAAGTTGCGCAGGGCCAGTTCAATGGCCGCCCGCAGGCCGGGTACGGTGACGGGTTTGATCAGGTAGGCCGATGGGTAGAGCCGCATGGCGCGGTCAAGCGTGATCTTATCGGTCAGGGCGGTCAGGAAAATGATGGGAATAGGTCGTTCGGCCAGCAGGCGTTCCGCCGTTTCGATGCCGTCCCAGCCGCCTTTGATATGAATATCGCACAGGGCCAAATCAAGCCGGTTTTGCTGGTGCAGGCTCAAGGCTTTGGGGCCGTTGTTGGCCGTCCCAACCACGAAATAGCCTTCTTCTTCCAGCAAATCGGTCAGGTCCATAGAGAGCACCGCTTCATCTTCAATAATCAGGATGTTGATTGGGTCAGCCATGGGTCAGGGACAGGTAAGGTAATCGAGTAAAACGGTATCCCGGATGCCCGTCAGCGCATCGGTGCTGAACTGCCCCGTTATGTAGCCCAGGGTGTCGGTTCGCCAGCTAACCGACAGGTCCGACCGTTTGATTAGTTGGGTAGGCGTTTGGGGGGGCGCGTACCGGTAAATTTCTACGTGCTGGGCGACTTCTCGGCTGATGGGAAATGCCTCGCCCCAGGTAATCCAGGCGTAGCGGTTCAAATCGTAGGGAACGCCCCGTATCAACTGATAAGGGCTGGATACCGACGAATTGAAGTCCTGTTGAATGACCCGGTAGTAGAGGATGTTCCGGTCGTTTCGCACGTCGAGTTGTACATACCGCCCCTGTTCATCCAGCCGGTATTGGGTCGAGTAAGCCGTCAGGCCACTATCGTTCAGCGGCATTCCCTGTAGCCCTGTAATCTGGCCTTTGGCATTGGTGCTGACCTGATAGCGATAAATGGGCTGACCATCCTGAAAAAAGTCGATTCCCACCAATTGTCCGTTCTTATAATGGTATCGACTGAAGCCCCGCTCGTCGCATACCTCGTCCAGTACGCCCGTCTTCGAGTAAATCAGGTGCTGGTTCAGAGGATAATCCTTTAGGTTAAACGTGTGTTCAATGGCTGAACACGCGCTTAGCTGCTGCCTGGAATCAAACGTGTAGGTGTAATAATTGGTGTTGTAGTCACGCCACACCACTTGTCGACACCGGCGTTTGGGGTGGGCCGGGGCCACCCCAACGGATAAGGTATCGGCGCTGGTCATAGTGTTTTGATGATCGGTGGGTGTGCAAGCCAACACGGCTATTAACAGCAGGTACATGAACAGGGAGATTTTCAAGATGGCTATCGTACGCAGCATGGGTAGACTGGAAAGACTACTCAAGGTACGTCAATTTCTCAAAACAGCAGGTACCCGTGTGGGTCAATGGCATGGAGCTTGTCCCCTTAAAAGTAACTAGTTGGCTTTATCGATACCGGTAAATGGTCATAAACGACGGGTTTTCGTCCATGAACGAACGGAAAAGAGCAGTAAACCGGATTCAGACACCTCCCGCTCTCAATTCATTCCCGGTGTCAGGTAAATCCGGGGTGGGTTATAGGGCAGCGGATGAAATTTGAGCCCTCTGAACGTAGCGTGACAATTCTTTATGGTTATGGAAGGGTCTCATTGCCACAAAGTCCAACGGGTATGCTAATAGTTGGGTAGGGCACTACTTTACTGGCTACGTAAGACTTCCCCATCTACATGACGAGAAATGGTCTGGGTCCACTGAAAGCTGCAAGGTCAATCGGCAATCGCCTTGATTTTTAGAAAATAGGCCAGTGAAGATTAGTGTTAAAAGCAGTACAGTATTTCGAAAATTGCGAGACAAATTTGCTCAATGAAATACCTTACAGCAGTTCCTGAAGCCGATTAATGCTCGTCACTAACCCGTTTCGACGCAAGATGTCAAGCACTTGTAATTCAGTCTTAACTGGGTTTTTCAGATTGGCTACCTGACTCCTGAAAGCGAGCACGACTTCATCACCAACCCACCGTTTTGCCGCACCGGCGGCCCGGTTGCAAAAGCAGTTGTCCGGCCCAGACCGTCAGCTTCTTGTGGGTGCGGGGTTTGTCGGCATAGTAGCGTTCAGAAGGAGCCAGAGCCGTTAAAAAGGGCAAGGCCCACACTCGGTTAGCCCAAGTTTTGTCAGCACCGCACGGGCGGCCCCGCATCACGCTCACCCACCGTAATGCACTACACTTGACAAAGTGGCTCTCGCTACTGCGCACCGCGTCCCGCCGGGTGGCCGGTGCCATAAATACCGCTGGCGTTAATTTTTGGTCCCCATCGCCGTTCTAAAGTCTCATCAATACCGACTACCAATGGCTGTTGGCCAATAAAGCTGGTCAGAAGTTGCTGGAGCAAAATCTGACTGGCTTTACATGCTGACCAGCGGGCATGGCTCAACACGCGCCGGGTGGCCGGTGCCATGGTGTTTATGAAAAGCGGGTTCCTGTTGTAAACCCATGATCCGTAACATAGCAGTAATGGTTCGTTTACCAGGAGCCAGTATTGCCCCTAGAATTGGGAGTTGAACATGAGCGAACACCCGTTTGCAAAACAATCCTGCGTAGGCGGGGCGGCCCGTGCCGTAATATTACGGTTAGAAACTCGCTGGGAGGCTGGGGCATATAGACCTAAGTTTGGCGACCCAAATCTACCTACCAAAGCCCCAGCGGGCTTCTTTCAAAAGGCTAAAGTCAAGCTAAG
>JBBSTD010000204.1:0-5258 GCA_038236215.1 Cytophagales bacterium
AATTTTTGCACATCCGCTTCCGAGGTAGTACACGTAAAAATGAGCCAACACCAGTATCAGCTCTGGCAGAACGCTTTAGCTTGGGCTGCATAGGGCTAAAGTCAAGCAAAGGGCCTGTCCATAATTGCCTTTAAATAAGCCTGGTGAAAATCCATGGTATACTCCACGGACTTGTCGAAACGAACGGGCGCAAAATTGTGAATCCGATTATCGGCGTCGGCCCCAAATTCGGTAATCAGCACCGGCTTGTCGGGCAGTTCCCGATGGTGCCGGTCAAGGAACTTTCCGAAGTCATCAAAGATGCCGCTATACCAGCCCTGGTATAGGTTCCAGCCCACCAGTTTAGGGATTCTGGTCAGGCCAACCTTGTTATAAATCTCCCAGGCACCATGATTGGGAATCAGCGTATAGCGGGATGCGTCTTCGCGCTGGGCAATATTTTCCAGATCCTGCGCCAAACTGGCCATGTGGGCTAAATAGGCCTGCTGTTTGGTTGAATCGTTGCCAAACGGCACCCAGAGCAGCATCTCGTTCATGTACGACCAAATAATAACGCTGGGGTGATTGTAGGTCTGCCGGATAATTTCCAGGTGCTGCTGTTTGGAGCTGTTGGCGAAGGCTTCCGAATCGGTAAAGCCCATAACGGGTGTCTCCACAGAGGTTAGGATTCCCAGCCGGTCGCAGGCCTGCAGTACGGCCGGGTCCTGCGGATAGTGGGCCACCCGCAGGAAGTTGCCGCCCATCTCCTTGAGTAATTCCACATCACGTACGTGCATGGCGTCGGGTAGTGCGTTGCCCATACCCGGATAATCCTGATGGCGGCTGGTGCCAATGAGTTTCAGGTGCTTACCGTTCAGGAAAAAGCCGTCATTGGCGTTAAACGTGTACCAGCGGAAGCCGAGAGGATTGGTGACTTCATCGAGTTTCTGCCCCGTAGCCGCTTCGGTAATGGTCGACAACACGCGGTACAGATACGGGTCTTCCGGCGACCATAATCGCTGCCCTTTAATGGCTTTAATGTTCTGTACAAAGTCAATTTTCTGGCCTTCGTTGGCCTTAAACGGGCTTTTCTGCTCGGCCAGCACGTTCCCTTCCGGCGTCAGAATTTGATGGGTCACCACCAGATTTTGGCGGCTGTTGCTCCTGTTGACAAAACTGCCTTTTATCTGCACAGCGGCACTGGTGGCATTTACTTGTGGGGTGGTGATGAAAATCCCGCTGGACCCCTGGTTAGCGGCATCGAAGTGGACCTTATCCAGCACGTTGAGGTACACATCCCTGTAGAGCCCTCCGAAGATGTTGTAGTCACCCATGATGGGCGGCAGGTTTTCGTTCGGACTGTTATTGACCCGAACCACTACCTCATTGGCCGCATTGCCATCCTGGGCAAAACGCAGGGCAGGACTGATGGGCAGGGCAAAAAAGGTGTACCCTCCCTGGTGATTACCAACAGATTTGCCATTGACAAAAACCTCGGCACTCTGCCCCGCTCCTTCAAAATACAGGTATACCTCCTTGTTTTTCCAGTCTGCCGGTATGTAGAGCGTTTTTTTGTACCAGCCATCGCCCCGGTAATAGCCCGGCACATCATCCAGTACATCCTGCGTATTCCAGGTGTGCGGGATGGATACCAGTTGCCAGGTATTTCCGGTTGTCTTTTGAGTCGTATCGCCCTTGAAAAATTGCCAGTTGCTGTTTATTGTCGTCGAAAGGCGACCCTGCGCGTGCAGGCCGGAGAGCAAAAGCAGGTTTATCAGCCAGGCACTGACGAGGATTCTTGCAGGCATAGGGGTAAAATTTTCACTATACGGATGAATTTTATAACAAAAGAAGTACTTTACGGTGAATGTCTCTATGCGTAACCAATCGCAACCTGTTCCGAATCAATCCGTATTCATGATTAAGAAAGGGGATTTTGTGCTTTTACCCCTTATAGCCGAATCATTTTTATGCCTTAATTCGGATAGGCTGGTCAGGCTTTTCACTACGTACAACAACGGGCGCAGGGTGAGGATATGCCACCAATGAATACCCCCATCTCAGGAACACGATGAAACAGAAGTCGACTGATATACCCACTGTGACGCCCGGGGCGTTGGTCCACGTTGTATTCAACAGGCTGGGCTGGCAGTTGTTGCACGACAGAAAACTCCCCACGTTTCACATGAATCGGCTCGAAGATGCCCGTGGCGGAATTTCCTTTCCCGTACCTCCGCACCGCAAAACGGTCATTGATTTTCTGGTACTCACCCGGGGCACCATGATCAGACAGATTGGCCTGACCCGGCATGAGGTGCCCACCCGGAGTTTCGTTTTTCTGCCCGCTTACCAGATCTGTTCGGAGGAATGGATGAGCGACGACATCGAGGGGTTTTACTGCCACTTTGCTCCCGAACTGCTCACCAGACACGGGTCCAGTCAACCCCTCGAACAGGAGTTCCCCTTTCTTCGCTTCCAGGGTCAACCGCTGATTACCCTCAGTGAAGCCCTGTTTCAGGATACCCTGTTGCTGGTTAATCGCCTGGAGCGAGTGTATCAAAACAACCGGGGTGATGCGGAAGAACTGCTGCGTCTTTATCTGCTTACGCTCTTCACCGAGTTGAAACAGGCCATGCCAACAGTTCAATTCTCCGATACGCCATTGGGTCATAGTGCCTTGCGCACCACGCAGCTATACAAACATGCGCTGGCGCAGTTCATTTACGAGAAGCAACAGGTATCAGATTATGCCCGGCTGTTGCACATTTCACCGAATCACCTCAACAAATGCGTCAAGCTGGCTACGGGACAGTCGGCCCGCGAATTGCTGGACGAAATGGTATTGCTGGAGGCTAAGTTGTTGCTGGCGCAGACGGATCTGAGCATCAGCGAGGTTGCTTTTAAGATTGGTAAACAGGCTCCGGGTAACTTCACCCGCTTTTTTCGGAGCAAAACCGGTTTTTCACCAAAACATTTTCGGCAGAAAGGGTAACGAATGTAACTCAGCGACCGAGCCAGTCCTTGAACTCCGACATTCGGCTGATGCTCACAAAAATCTCATGCCGGGCGGGGGGCGTCAGGTCCAGTTTCAGCTTACCCGCCGAATAGGTGTGGATGGTTTGAATGGCCGGGCGGGCCACAAAAAACTGCCGGTTTACCCGAAAAAAATAATCCGGGTTCAGCAGACTCACCAGGTGATCGAGGCTGTATTCGATGGGGAGCGACTGGCCTTCTTTCGTGACTAAATAAGTAGCCTTTTCTTCCGAGAAAAAGTAGGCAATATCCGCTACTTCGATACTCCGGATTTTGGTACCCAGACTGACCATAAATCGTTCCCGATAACTCTTTTCTCGCGATTGCTGCATCAACTGAATCAGCGTGTTCAGGTCGGGGCTGGCTGGCGTATTTCCGTTCGGTGCGGTCACGGCACGGATGGTCTTGAACTTCTCCAATGCGGCTACCAGTTCGTCGTAATCCACCGGTTTCAGCAAATAGTCGATGCTGTTGACTTTGAACGCCTTAATCATGTACTCATCGTAGGCAGTCGTGAATATGACCGGGAGCGTCAGGTGGAGTTGCTCGAAAATACCGAACGCCAGCCCGTCTTCCAGGTGAATATCCATAAATGCCAGGTCAGGGGCCGGGTTGTCGCTGAACCAGGCCACGGCCTCCACCACTGAGGGTAGCTGCGTGAGGATGTGGATGGTTTCGTCGTACTGCTTCAGCATCCGCTCCAGTTGCCGGGCGGTGCGGGCTTCGTCTTCAATGATGACTACGTTCATATTTTAACGAGCGAAAGTGTGAAAGTTGCTGACGCGGAAGAGTACCGCCGGGAATTCAACGAGTGAAAGCATGAAAGTGTAACTGGCGACCCGGTTTACGCTTTCATACGTTCACTCGTTAACAACGGTATTTTTACCATAAAACTCCCGGCACGTTCGCCAAACTCAACCGGCTGGTCGGTGAGGAGTGAGTAGCGGTCAGTGATGTTTTTCAGGCCAATTCCCGTCGAGAATTCGGGCTGGTCGCGGGCCTGCAATGGGTTCTCGACAATCAGAAAACCATCATCGGTATATATTCGTACCAGTAGCGGCTCCCGCAACGACATTCGGTTATGCTTCACCGCATTCTCGACCAGCATTTGCAGCGATAGGGGGGCAATACGGTATTGATTCCGGCTATCCTGGGGCACGTCAATCGTAACGTCGAACTTATTTTCAAAGCGGATTTTGAGCAAAAAGGTGTAGGCTTTGATGAAATCCAGTTCGATAGCCAGCGGCACCAAATCGTGGTCGCGCTGCTCCAGAATATAGCGGTACGCTTTGGACAACTGCTTGATAAACGTTTCGGACAGGTTCTGGTCTTCATGCACCAGCGAGGTAAGAATGCTCAGGCTGTTGAATAGAAAGTGCGGACTTATCTGATTCTTGAGGGCCTCAAACTGACTTACTACCGCCCCTTTCTCCAACCGCTCGGCCCGAAGCTGCACATCCTTCAATTGCTGATAGGAGCGGGCGTTATTGGTGATGTAAAACGCTGTCAGCATGCTAACAACCGAAAAAGCGTAGCCTACCCGCTGCGCAAAAACAAGCGTTTCGGGGGAGATGGCTGGAGCCATACTCCGCGGCAGGATGGCAGGCCACAGTTCCTCAAGGAACGTTATTATACTTCGGATGAGGTGTTGGAACGTAACAATATGGAGGGCCGCTAATCCGGTAGAAATCAAAATGGTCAGGACCACGGCCAGAAAACTGAATTCGAGCAGAAAATTTTCGCCGAACCGCTCCGTTAGTCGTTGCTGAATAAGGTCGATGGCAGAAATCCATATGAAATAAACAGAGAACGTCAGGAAGCTTATAAGGCAAAGGATGGGAATGACATGGATAAGACCCTCCCCCGTTCGTGCCGATGCGGGTACATTTATGTAGAGAGCCACGGGCAGATACAACAGCAGCAACTGAAGCGACAAGAGCCATTTCTGGCGGGCCGATAGCCGATTGGTCATAAGGAAATCAAGTCCAGGAACATGCGAAGATACAGGCTGATGGGTCACCTCTGGGTAGAAACCGGACGAACCCTCTATTTTAGCATCTGACTGCTTCGATTGGTGGTATAATGGCGAAGCCGTATTCTGCATCTTTTAGAGTATGTTTGGGAATTTTATTTGGCCAATCTGTTGAGTAAAATAGAAATGAAGGCAATTTGGAGCATTGCTTCCGAACTTTCTATTGTTTTCTCCACATCTCGGAACAACCGACGACGGAAATTGAGCCAGCCAA
>JBBSTD010000205.1:0-5250 GCA_038236215.1 Cytophagales bacterium
AATTTTTTCCGACGCATCGTCAAGGATTACGAGTACACGGTATCTTCTTCGGTAAGCTGGCTTTACTTAGCCAATATTCAGATCATGTTACAGCGTATTCAGACTTAATACCAAATATAATTTCCCAACACGCTCTTAAGTTTTTTGATAAAAAAGGTAAAACGTCTGAATATAATGCTAAACAACTAATAAATATTTATGATAACCTTCTGGATATAACGAATGGATTCTATTTAGCTTATAAATTGTTCTGTCTTACAAAAACTGATGAATTAAATAATCTTAGAATTACGGTTGCCAATTCAATATACATTGATGAAATAATATCTAGTGCAAGTGGTCCTAGCTGGGAGGTAGTTAATATTTATGAAGTTGATCGTAATAATAAAAAATATTTATCTGTGTATGTAAGAAGTAGTTTCATTTCACAAAGTAGCGATAAAATTCAAGCAATAAATACAAGTGTCATTAGCTCGAAGTTTTTTAAAGATTGTCAAATTATATATATAGATATAAAATCAAAATGGGCATCTATTAGCGCATTTAATATAAATGTTAGTAAGTTAAGAAATGCTGTTGAAAATGAATGGCTATACGTTGAACCAGATCTGATTGAATTAGAATTTTGGCTGCCAAAATTCAAGTTGTTAGAGTATGCCTCCAAAGTTCAGATTTTAAGTTTAGCATTTATGCAAGAATTTAGTCTATTTAAAATTAAGCAAGTGCTTCCTATTATTAAGCCTGATATATTAATAAATAATTTTGACTCACGAAAAAATCATTGTATCATAAATGCAAGATGTGTAATTGCAGTACAAGATAAAGCTGTTTTGCGAGAATACATTCAAAAGAATTACAAATCTATAGTAGAAATAGCTAGAAAAGATGCTGTTAAGAAATCTAGTTTTTTCTCCAAGAAAAGATTTTTGCCTATAATATTTATTCGAGTTTATATTTATCCAAGAGTTAAAAGGAAAAGGCAGATAGATTTTAGATCAATCAGCTCTGGATTGTTCTGCGTAGTGGAGTGGGATGAGAAAATGCTGATTCAGCCAATTGAAATATTTAACAAAAACCAGTTTGAAAAATCTGGGAAGTATAGGATTACTTGGGATGAGGACCAGATTGTTACAGGTGTAACACAAAAAAGCCCCAAATCGTAAGATTTGAGGCTTTTTGCTCCCGAAGCTGGGCTCGAACCAGCGACCCTCTGATTAACAGTCAGATGCTCTAACCGACTGAGCTATTCGGGAATCGAATCGGTTATTGTGGTGCAAAAGTAAGGCGAAACACGATACTACGCAAGAATCAGGCAAAAAAAAGTAGTGCCTATAAACGACCCGGAGTTGCGGTGGGATCGCCCCCGTAGTGTGGTACGTTTTGCAAAATCAGGTCTTTAATACGCCGGGCATCGCCCTTCGTAAAGTTTTCAAGCACTATCTGAGGTCGGGCGCGGGGAATAACCCGTACCGTGGCAAAAAACAGTCCGTTGTCAATCTCGACCCCGGAAATATCGGAGTAGAAAACGAAGTTGTCGGTGCCGCCAATGAGTTTCTTCTCGCGGAAGGTAACGCCCTTGTCGGTAAACTCGACCTCGTCGCGCCGGATAGGGTCTTTAAAACTGCTGCTTTGAAATTTCTCGTTAGGCATAATGAAGGAATCAGGTCGGAACCAGGATTTTGAGTATTTAAACGATTTTCACGACATCAAAAAATCTTGTCTAATCTTCCAAATCCTAAAAATCCGGGTTCCGACTACTTTTTAGGTATGTAAATCGCTTTCTTGGTTTCGAAAAAAGGCTCGTCAAAATAGTCCGACAATTCGTACACGCGGTACCGGTCCGTTATCTCAGCCAGTTCCTCGCCGAGGTCGCCCCCTTTCAGGTACAGAACTCCGTTGGGGCGGTCATTGTTACCCGACTTATGGATTTTATAGCGTACCCAGCCCAAAAACGGCTTCAGGCGCGTTACGGCACGGCTTACCACAAAATCGTAGGTCGTGTTCAGTTGTTCCACGCGGGCCTGCTCTGCCTTCACGTTTTGCAGACCCAGCGCATCGGCCACTTCCTGTACCACTTTTATCTTCTTGCCAATGCTGTCGACCAGGTGAAAGTCGACCATCGGAAACAGAATAGCCAGTGGGATACCCGGAAAGCCACCCCCCGTCCCTACATCCAGTATTTCGGTGCCGGGTTTGAAGTTCACGATTTTAGCGATACTCAGCGAGTGAAGCACGTGTTTTTCGTAAAGCGCGTCGATATCCTGCCGTGAAATCACGTTGATTTTTGCGTTCCAGTCGCGGTAAAGCCCATCCAAAGCGGCAAAGCGTTCCTGTTGCTCAGCGGTTAGGTTAGGGAAGTATTTTAAGATGAGATCCATTTGAAAGGAATGATGAATTAAGAATGATTAGACTGTTTAGGGTTTCAACATTCCATTCGTTTTGAGTAGCTGCTATATCCTGGATGTCCACGTCCGGGTGCAAATCGCTTTTCCTCGCCCAGACGTGGACATCCAGGATACAGCAAGCCGCCGGGCTTTTCCTACTTTTCCGTGCGGTTTCAAAATCTTAGATAGGTTTGATAAATAACCGGCGCAAACCCAGCTGCTTTCATCATTTATCATTCTTAATTAAAACCTACCGCCAGTAAATGCGTTTTTCGCGTTTGGTGAACAATGTTTTCAGGCCCGCTAATCCGTAGTAACCGGCCAGAACTACGTCCATAAACGGCATGGTGGCCCAGTGTACAGTATGGGCCAGCCGAAAACTGATTCGCCCAACGATACCCCAAAATAGGAGTAGGCGAACCGTAAACGCCACCAACCCGGCCTGCAAAAGTAGCCATTCCGCCGGGCTAAATGAATAGTGCAGCATGGCTAACGCTGGTACAATCAGACCGACTACCAGTGTTAGCACCCATGTTAGTACGTGTGAACCGGTCAGCAGACCAAGCCGTAGTTTATTTCCTGTCTTGTAATGTTTTCCGACGTTCAGGTGCCGCTGTTTCTGTAGCCGCCACTCCGGCCAGGTCTCTTTGGGTTTCGACCACATGAACGTGTTCGGGTCCAGGCAAATAGCCGTGTTTTTTCCTGTAGCGACCTCGTTGATAAACAGGTCATCATCACCACCAACCACATTCTTGTGTCGGTAGAATCCCTGATTGGCGAAGAATACATTTGTCTGGTAGGTTAGGTTTCGACCGACACCCATGTAGGGCCGTCCGGCCAGTGCCAGGGAAAAGTACTGCACGGCGGTAAACAGGGTTTCGAAGCGAATGAGCTGGTTTAAAAAACCGGGCCGATGCTCGTACGGTGAGAATCCCAGCCCAATCGTTTTTTCCTTCTCAGCCAGTGGAGCAACCATACCCTCCAGCCAACCGTCCGACGCCGGGCGGCAATCGGCATCCGTAAGCAGAATGGTCGGGTATTTCACCTTTTTTAGGGCAATCGTCAGGGCGTATTTTTTGGGCGTTATGTGCTCATATTCCTTGTCGATGTAAATAAACCGAACCCGTTCCAAGTGGGCAATATCGTTTTTCAGAAATGGCCCCGTTCCATCCGTGGAACGATCGTCCATCACCAAGACCTCGAAATCAGTGTAACGCTGGGCATTCAACAGGGGCAGCAGTTCCGTTAAATTGTCGAGTTCGTTACGGGCACAAACAACGATGGAAACACCAGCCGACGGTTCGTTCGACATAGGGTTCCTGACTCGTTTGTTCTGCGCAGGTTGCCTGTAAAAAGCCGTTCGGGAATAAACAAAAAGGATATAAATGAGCTGAATACCGACCATGAGCAGCCAGATTATCAGTAATGCCGTAATCACCAAGGGAAGATATTTATTTGCTAACGCGCTGGTTTTGACTGTGGCTGTAAAGATAGGGGGCGGGGGGCAAAGGGCAAGCCCTCAACCCCTTGCCCCCCGCCCCAAGCTCCTTATCTTTGCCGAATGATATTTTCGATTACTGCCCATGATACTCAGTCGAAAGCCCGAACGGGCACGCTGACGACGGAGCATGGTACCATTCAAACCCCCATTTTCATGCCCGTCGGAACGGCGGGAACGGTAAAGGCCGTTCACCAGCGTGAACTCGAAACCGATATCAACGCCGATATTATTCTGGGCAATACCTATCACCTGTACCTACGACCGGGGCTGGATATACTCAGTCAGGCCGGTGGCTTACATGGTTTTAATGGCTGGAAACGGCCTATCCTGACCGATTCAGGGGGGTATCAGGTATATTCCCTGTCGAATACCCGCAAGATCAAAGAAGAGGGCGTTACGTTCAAATCGCACATCGATGGGTCCAAACATACGTTTACGCCCGAAGGAGTGATGGATATTCAGCGTACCATCGGGGCCGATATTATCATGGCCTTCGATGAATGCACGCCTTACCCCTGCGACTATGAATACGCTCGAAAGTCGATGGAGATGACCCACCGCTGGCTTGACCGGTGCATTGACCGGTTCGATACAACCGAGCCGCATTACGGGTACCAGCAAACACTATTTCCCATCGTACAGGGTAGTACCTACGCCGACCTGCGCCGACAATCGGCAGAGACCATTGCCAGTAAAGGCCGGGAAGGCAACGCCATTGGTGGGCTGGCCGTGGGCGAACCCGCCGAGGAAATGTATACTACGATTGAGTTGGTCAATAGTATTCTGCCCGCCGACAAACCCCGATACCTGATGGGCGTGGGCACCCCCGCTAATATTCTGGAAGCGATTGCGTTGGGCGTGGATATGTTCGACTGTGTGATGCCGACGCGCAACGCCCGGCATGGCCTCCTCTTCACGACAGAAGGTATTATCAACATTAAGAACGAGAAATGGAGTCGCGATTTTAGCCCTATCGACCCCGCTCTTGGTGGATACGCCAGCACGTTCTATTCTAAAGCATATCTCCGGCACCTGTTCAAAGCCGATGAATTACTGAGTGGTCAGGTTGCCAGTCTTCAAAACCTGACGTTTTATCTGTGGCTCGTCCGGCAGGCAAGAGCGCATATTGAGGATGGCACGTTTGTGACTTGGAAAAACGCCGTTATCCCCCGGTTTATGCAGCGGCTGTAGAGAAAGTAAAATCGCAAAGAGTCGCAAAGTGAAATGCGCAAAGGTCGCAATGCTGGCCTGAGCAGCTTCCCAGTGCACGTAGCGCTTCTGCCTTAGCGTACTTTGCGGTTACCTGTCAAATCAAACGCAAATAAAAAAGTATCCTTATTTCACTATTGGGGATACTTTTTTCAT
>JBBSTD010000206.1:0-5203 GCA_038236215.1 Cytophagales bacterium
ATCGGGGTCGGTGGAGAGAATGCGCCGGAACACCTCACTGTTTTTCAGGCTACCGGGGTCAATAGCTACTTTACCGGGGCTTTCGGGCAGGTCGTCATAGGCGTTGCTGGCTAAATCCAGACGCAGACCCGCTTTCTGTTTGGCCTTGTCGGGACCGTGACAGGCAAAGCACTTATCAGACAATATGGGTTTTACGTGCTGATTGTACTCCAACTCGGCGGGCAGCAACGTCATGGCGCTGTTCACCTCGTGGGGAAGGTCAGGCTGGCAACCGACTATCCCCAGAAAAGCTAACCCGTATAAAAAGCCTAAGTAGCGCATCCCAACTCGTTTGATTCATCCTAACAAAGATAAAGCACAACAAATTACGGGAATTATATAATTCTACATTTTTCGACCTGGCATTATCGTCGTTTACGGTGTCAGGTTGATTTTTAGATGTCGACTCAATCCTCTATTGCCTCAATGCCAAGTTGCTTCAGTCGCTCAAGGTGTTTCTTCATTGCTTCAAGTTTTTCGGGGGAGTGCCCCTCCCAATCAGTGACCTCACCACAGATACGAAGCGGATTACGGGAGCGGTATGATTTTGTTGGATTACCGAGAAATTTCTTGTCCGTCAGATTGGGGTCATCGTCAATCGGGCCAGTTGGTTTTACCATATAAATTCTACCCGATCCTTCGCCCAGGGCCAGTTCGGCTCCCCAGATAGCCGCATCCAGGGTGGCGGTTAAATAGATATAAGATGCTTTCTTCTGCTTGCCATAGTTTGAATTAAAGCCGGGCCCAATCAGGTCTTCCGGCTTCAAATTGGCCTTTGTGCCATGATAAAACGTCTGCGAATCCAGGTCATGGGTAGCCTCCATCGACTTGTCCTCACGTCTGCTTGCTTCCATTACCCTTGCATTGTTTGCAAATGTTTTTCGTGAAATCCCCTCTAAGCCTGGGTACAGATTCGGCATCCGCTGCTCCTGCTTTCGCAAACCGCCTAAGAATCGTTACCTTGTTACCCGCGTCCGCAAGAGGTACATACGAACTGGGCGGACCAGCCTCATTGCCCCTTTACAAAATCTCACTCTTCAGCGTAATGGGCGGGAAGGCAATCCTAAAATCCAATCTTACCCTTACGCCCATTTGGCTTCTGTTCGGCGGCCCAGTCGCGCATTTCGGCGAGCTCTTTCTCGAAACCACCGGACAGGATGGGAAAGCGGCACCAGGAGCGGGGGTCCAGGTTGTGGTCGTCCAGGTGAAAACTGGGGGCGTACCGTTCGCGCTTCCACTGGTTACGGCTCCACAGTTTGAAGAAACGCTCGACCCAGCCAGCCAGCTTGTCTCGGTCGTAAACGGCGGCATACCTAACCTCCACCAGTTTGAGCACCTCTACCGGTGGCTGCTTGTCGCGGATGGCGGCTTCTTCAATGGAGTTCAGCACATCGTAAGGCATCAGATCATCTTCATCCGTTTGATTCCTGTCGAGTGGGCGCAATTCTGCCGTGGGCTGGAGACTATTGACGGCGTGCAGTCCTTTTACTTTGATGAGGTCATTATCACCGACCGAACTGGTCACTTCACCCGTCCGGTCGGCGGGGGTTTGCTCATTTTTAACGTTCAGACCAACGGTTTCCAACCACCGCAGCCAGCCTCGCAAAAAATGCTTGTCGATGCCCGTAATGGGCGAAATACTCCCCGCCGTGTCGCCATCCATCGTGGCGTAGCCAACAGCCGCTTCGGAGCGGTTGGACGTACTGAGTAACAGCGCATTATTGATGTTAGCCAGCATCCAAATACTTGGAGCGCGAACCCGCGCCTGAATGTTCTGCAACGCCAGGTCGTCGGTTTCCCACGACAGTTCCCGGCCCAGTTGTCCTTCAATTAATCCGCGATAGGTTTCCACCAGGCCATTGATGTTAATATTCAGGAAGGTTGCGCCAATGTCGTCAGCGAGTTCTTTGGCGGAATTAAAGGTATCGTCGGATGAGTTCTCGGTACCCTGATACATGACGGTCAGCAATTTCGCAATCATTTCTTCGGGCGTCTTACAGTCCTGAATGGCGTTGATATGACCGAGTTTTTTCTTGACGCCATCGATACCGATGTTTTCCACCGCCATCCGAATCATCAGAAAAACCAGGGCGGCAATAGACGATGAATCAGCGCCCCCACTCAGGGATAGGACATACCCATGCGAGCGACTTTTCCGCAGGTAATCGAACAGTCCCAGAGCCACCGCCCGCGCAAATTCTTCTTCTTTCAAATATCCCCCCCGCTCCCAGGCTTCGAGTTCGGCCTTCTGGATAACGGGCGCAATATCGGGCCAGTCGAACCGCTCCGACACCCGTAAATTGGGATAGACCAGGGCCAGGTTAGCCCGATTCTGGGTTTGGTTCAGGCGGGTCAACTCCACATCGACCACTGCCGGAACGATTAGAAAATCTTCGTAGCTCAACCGATTCCCCGACACTAGTAACTCGCCGTTGGAGGCCACCATCGCATCGCCGTCGTAAATCATCCGGCCCGCTTCGTTGCCCAGCATATTGGCGTACACGTAACTTACCCCGAACGACCGTGACGCATCGACAACAAACCGCTCCCGCACCTGCGATTTCAGGAAGGCGAAATGGCTGGCGGTGGGGTTCAGGATAATATCGATACCCCGTTCGTAGAGCATCCGGCCCGGCCGGTTAGCCACCCAGGCATCTTCGCAGATTTCAAACCCAATCCGAATTCCCGACAAATCGAACACGACATCACCAAACGGGTAAGAGAATTCGCCAACTTTAGTTTCGTCGCGCAGGTATGGATTCCAGGGCTGGAACCAGCGGGATTCGTAGTGGACGCCATTGTTGGCCAGGTATTGCTTCACCGCAAAGCCCAGGATTCGTTTGTTCGCTATCAGGCAGGCCACATCAAACGTGCGGTTATTGTGGCGCATCGGCAGCCCTACGGCTACAGCAATATCACCGGTATGGGGCACGATATCCAGCAATGACTCGATAGATTGGCCCATCGTATTCTGGGCAAAAAAAGCATCCTCGCAGCCATACCCCGAAATGCAGAGTTCGGGCAGACAGAGCAGACTCACTTCCTGCCGTTGTGCTTCTTCGATAGCGTTGATAATATTTTGCTTATTGTGCTCCCAGGCAAGGGGAATTTGATTCAGAACGCCAGCTGCAATTTTGAGAAGTTTCATGTACTGCTAATGAGTGAATGAGCAAATGAATGAGCGAATGACTACGCTGAAATTCCAGCATACGGTAGCATTCACTCATCAAAGCTGCATCAGGTTGTATTTTATAGTGATAACAAAGATGGAAGGGAAAAGGGTTTTATTCGCTATCGTTGATGGCAAACTGAAAAAGGCTCTGGTCTGAACTATGGGCGAAAGTTTTGTTATCTTTGACTATGAACGATTTACCAGACCCACCCCTCACCGACGACGATTACGAACGGTTTGAGGAACAAATTCCGGCCTTAGCGGAACGCGCTACTCGCGAAGCCTACGAACGTGCGTTGCAATCCGGCTTACCGGTTACGATTCTGGTAGGCAATTCCATTGTTGAAGTAACACTTGACGGAACGGTCAAAGAAATCAAAAAACTACCCCAATCCCGGCGGCATATCACGCAGAAGCATTTCAAAATCACATGAGTCAACCCAAGCGACTGCGTATGTTCGCCGGGCCAAATGGTTCTGGAAAAAGTACAATCAAGGACGTTATTTCCACCAGTCATTTAGGCCACTACTTAAACCCTGACGATATTGAGCGGCAGTTAAAACAGAATCCTATTTTTGCGCTCAACGCCTACAAGCCATTAGTGATAAACCCGACAACGATTAGTTCGTTTTTTGCTACTACAACCGGCACCGATATTGCTTTAAAGACCGAGTACGTACCAGCTTGTTTTGTACACTACGTTCTGGATAAAACAAGCTGAACACACCCCATCCATGCTCAAAAACCCCACCACCGCCCTCGTTAAAACGGCCCGATTCCCTGCCTTGGCCCGCGTTTCCAGCCAACTCGCGCTGACGGATAAATTGCTTATCAAACCCGAAGAACCATTTTTGATTCCGTATCGAAAGGGTAATAAATGGGTATTTTATGATCGGAATGAGGATATTTTGATTGAGCGTGTGTCTGAATATCCCAGATTTTCCGATGAGCATAGGCCAGCTATCAATTGGTACGTGTATGAAGACCAGGCATTACGAGAAATTCACTGGAAAGATGAAGCACTTGTTACGAGTGATATAACTTCTGTTCGAGATAACCCTTTGGATTGTGATGCATATGTAATACTGCGACTCTCAGAGAAAACTTTATCAGTCGTGTCTACTAATGATGTCCTTATCCGCAAGATAAAAATCAATAATAGAGAAGTTATCATTGTGGGTTGTCGTAGAGAATCAACTCTCTACTGGACTAGGAAGCCTTTGACCGTCATTATTGACATTGGGGATAAAATTACAACTAAAATTGGAGCTGATTTTTTCCACGAGATTGAAATGATTTAGGGTGATTGTATGAGAGCGCAAGTTAGATTTTTTGGCAAAACCATCTTTGACATATTGGGGCATTCTGTTTCAGGAAGCTAACCGGAGCGAATATATTAGCCGTGAGTCTATATTCAGCGCGATAGGCCGTTCGTGAAACGGCCTTTATATCAAGAGAATACGGCTGTAATCCAATCCGTGAAGAATGATAAAATCACAACTCATGACACTCCAACCTATCCTTACCCATAACTTACCCCGAATCACACAGATTTTGAAACAAAATCAGGTGAAGCGGGCGTATGCCTTTGGGTCGGTCTGCACGGAGCGTTTTGGCCCTGATAGTGATATCGATTTACTGATTGCCTTTGACGATGGCCTAGACCCTATCATCTATGCTAAAACTACTTCGCCATTGCCGATGCGATGGAAGAACTCCTGTAACGCCCCGTTGATTTAATAACCGAATCATCTCTGAAAAACCCGTATTTCATCAAAGTATTGAATCAGACGAAAACCCCAATTTATGAGTGATAACTATTAGAGACACTATTCCAATGACCTTTGGTTGTGTCCTGATCCCCTGAAAGTGAGCCAGTGAAAAGTAGAGTAAAAAAACTAACTTTCACTGTCAGACAAAAGGGAAATGAAAGCAGGAAGATTCTCAGAATCGCAGATTGTAACGATTCTCAAACAACAGGACAACGGCCAG
>JBBSTD010000207.1:0-4870 GCA_038236215.1 Cytophagales bacterium
AGAACTCCTTAAACGGTAAAACCTGGGTCACCACGGGGCGGCTGTAATGCCCGGACGCATTTTCGCGCTGAATGGCGGACTCGATGGCGGCCTTTTCGGAGGGGGTTCTGTAGAAGGCGATGGATCGGTATTGCGTACCCACGTCAGGCCCCTGCCGGTTCAGTGACCTGGCATCGTGCCCAATGAAATATGCTTTGACGAGGGTATCGACCGGAATGACTTTCGGGTCGTAATACACCTGAAAAGACTCAGCGTGGCCCGTTTGCCCGCTACCGACCTGCTCATAGGTTGGCTTGTCGAGTTCACCACCGGCGTAACCCGACACCACTTCACGAACCCCCCGCAGGGACTCGAACTGGGCTTCGGTACACCAGAAACAACCGGCCGCAAAAGTGGCCACTGCTTCGCCGGGTTTCAGCGTGGGCAGGGTAGCCGGGCTTGTATCCGTGCTGGCTTCCGTGGCACTGGACGACTGTTGCTGACAACTAGTCAGCCCAAACAGGCCGACGAAGAATAAGGGAAGAAGAAAATAGCGATACGTTGATTTCATACCGACTAAACACAAAATAAAGGCCGGAGGTTGCGAAATCGCCCGTTTGTCGGTAAAGCCCTATCTTTGGTTTTAATTCGCTGCCTTATGTCACTGACTACGTTGGGGCTTGAACTGCCCACCGACCCGCGCTGGGTCAACATTGCCGAAATGAACATCGGCGAAATCCTGATCGATCACGCCTACTGCGAACAGAAAGCGGCTTCGTCCTGCATTTCGCTCATTGTCCAGTATTTTGATAAGCCGCAGCTGATTGCGGTACTCACCCCCATCGTAGCCGAAGAGTGGGGCCATTTTCAGCGGGTATTGAAAGAACTTCACAAACGTGATATCCCCCTCGGACGGCCGCGCAGGGATGAATACGTCAACCAGCTACGGAGCCGCCTGCGCCGGTCCATCAACGACTACCTGGAGCAGATGATGGACAACCTGCTGATGAACGCCCTCATCGAAGCCCGAAGTTGCGAACGATTCAAGCTGCTCTCGGAACACATTGCCGATGAAGGCCTTCGGAAGTTCTACCACGAACTGATGATTTCGGAAGCGGGACATTACCGGAGCTTCATCGACCTCGCCGAAACGTACCTGCCCGCCCAGCGCGTGCGGGAGCGGTGGAAAGAATTCCTGGTCGAAGAAGCCGATATTATGCAATCACTGGGCGTGCGCAACGACCGGATGCACTAAGAATAGTTTGCCGGGTCGGCCCTAGTGGGCGGGTAATGGGTTAACTTTACTGTACGATGCTTTCCACAGTACTTAGTTAATGACCTTTTTACAGCAAACTGCTCAACGAATTTATGCTGCTCACGGCGAAAGCATGAGCGAGATTTGGGTGATACTTCCCACGCGCCGGGCCGTTTCGGTCTTTCTGGACGAACTGGCCGCGCTGTCTGACCGGCCTTTTCTGGCTCCCCACGCCCTGGCTGTTGATGATTTTATCACCCAGGCGGCCGGGGTGCAGTTAATCGACTCGGTTAGTCTTTTATTTGAACTTTACGAAGTTTTCCGGGAAATTGACCCGCTGGTCGAGTTCGAGCAATTCATTGGCTGGGCCACCGTGCTGCTCGCCGACTTTGACCGCATCGACCAGTACCTCGTCAGCCCGTCGGAACTGTTCAGTTACCTGACGGCCGCCGAAGCCCTGAAACGCTGGCAGGTTAACGCCCCCCCGCAGGCCGCGCCCATCCTGGAAACGGCGGGTACCGCGCGTTATTTCAAACTCTTCGAGAACCTGCACACCGCCTACAAAGCCTTACAGGCGCGGCTGGACCGGCAGGGGCTGGCCTACCGGGGCATGGCCTACCGGCGACTGGCGCAAAATGTGGAGTCGCAGATTCGGGACAACCTGGCCTACGAGCGGGTGTATTTTGTGGGGTTCAACGCCCTGAGCCGCGCCGAAGAACACATTATTCAAATACTGCTGAACGCGCAGAAAGCCGAAATCTTCTGGGATGCCGACCAGTATTACATCAACGACTGGCGGCAAGAGTCCGGCGAATTTCTGCGCCGGTACCGGAAGGAGGGCTGGCTGTTCTCTGGTCAGAATAATGATGACCTGTCTAACAATCTGCTGGGGACCGAGAAGAACATCCGCATCGTTGGAGTACCCAACGCCAGTATGCAGGCGAAAGTGGCCGGGAAGATTTTAAGCGAGTGGAAAGCCGAAGAGCAACGGGAAACAAACGGCTTCGACCCGACCTCGGAAACAGCCCGTCGCTCACCCAAAACGGCCATTGTACTCGCTGACGAAACCCTACTGATTCCGGTGCTTTACGCCCTGGACGAAAGCATCGTAGACTTGAACGTCACGATGGGCCTGTCGTTAAAGTCGTCGCTACTGTTTACGCTGGTGGATACGCTGTTCGAGATGCAGCGGACGGTACACGAGTTCCGAACGAAGGACGGGCGCGACCTGCGCATTCCCAAGTACCACCACCGCCACATTGTAAAGGTGCTGAATCACCCGTTTGTGAAGCAGTACGAACGCATAAAGGACCTGATGTGGTCGGGTGGATTGACGGAAAAAGGGGAGGTGCAGCCGCCGGAACCGCTTTTTCAATGGATAGCCAAGGCTATTGTGAAGGAGCAGCGCGTGTACCTGACTGAGCATGAAATCAGAGAGTTGGGGCAGGATGACCCGCTGGTACAGATTCTCTTTGCCCGCTGGCCGAATGAAGATCCCATGCGGGCTATCCGGCTGTTCTACGACCTCATCGAACAACTGCGCGACGTGTACCGGGTGAGTCAGGATGCCATCGAAATCGAGTACCTGTACCTGTTTTTCACCCTGCTCAAACAACTGGAAGCCACGCTGGACCGGCAGGCCGAATTGGCAGACGGTACGCCCGTAACGGTGAAGAGTTTCCGGCAGTTTCTGTACGAACTGATCCGGCAGACGAGCATTCCGTTTACGAGCGAGGGCAAAAGCCGGTTACAGATTATGGGTATGCTGGAAACCCGGGCGCTTGATTTTGAGCGGGTCATTATCCTATCGGTTAACGAAGGCATATTGCCCCAGTCGCGCAAACTTAACTCCCTGATTCCGTTCGATGTAGCGTCTGAATTGAAGATGCCCACCTACCGCGAACAGGAAGCCGTGATGGCCTATCACTTCTACCGGCTGCTACAACGGGCTACCGATATTGTACTCTTGCACACCACCTCGACCGATGCGTACGGCAACAGCAAAGGCGAACCAAGCCGCTACATCCGTCAGCTGGAACACGAACTGGTCGAGAAAGCGAATCGGCTGTCGGAAACGGAGCGAGAAACCTTATTGAGTGAAGGGCGAGTGGAGGAGGCCAACAGGCTCCGGCATCCGCGGATTCAGCTGACCAAACCAACAGTACGCTTTGGCCGGAAGGGGGATAGTAAAGTGGCCGATTTTTCGGCGTTGAGCGTGCCCAAAACCGAAACGATCCGGGCCGAACTCATCAAGACCCTGACCGGTAAAGGCCTTTACCCGTCTTACCTGAACCAGTTTATTGCCTGCTCCATGCGGTTTTACTTCAGCCGGATTGTGAAAATCAGCGAGGAGGAAGACATCGAAGAGAAAATGGGCGTGGCTCAGTTTGGCGACTGGGTACACAAAGTGCTGGAACGGCTGGACCAGGACTATAAACTGCTCGACAAACCCGTTGACGAAACGATTATCCGGAACCTGCTGGCCGAAGAGTTCAACAAATCAATGAAAGGGCGGGTGATTGAATCGGGCATGAACCTGCTGCTGTACGAACTGGCCCAGAAGCTGATGCTCGATTTTCAGCAGGAGCAGGGCAAACTGGCCGGGCTGAAAGTGATTGGCACGGAGCAAACGATGGAAACGTACCTGAACGTACCACTGGAAGGGGGCGAAACCATCCGGGTGCGGATAGCGGGTAAAGTAGACCGCATCGAACAGTACGGCGATATAATTCGTATTGTCGACTATAAAACCGGCAGCGTCAAATTGACGGATGTGAAGAAAGAAGACCTGCTGGAAAAACTGCTGGGCGATGGGGCGCAGGAGAAGATGCGGCAGGTATGGTTGTACCGGTACCTGGCCCTGAAAAACATACAGGAGCACGGCGGCCTGCCCCGCGACCGGGCCAAGCGGGATATTTTCCCCGCGCAGGGGATGCCGGTAGAAGCCGGTTTCTACTCCTTCCGGGATGTACAGGGCGGCTTCAAAACCAACCCCGTCCGCTTCGACAGCAACGATGACCCCGACCAGTACATCCGCGATTCGGAAGCCCTGTTGGAGCAGCTAATCCACAGGCTCCTCGACGTGAACGAGCCCTTCCGCAAAACCGACAAACTGGACACCTGCCAATATTGCGATTTCAAAGGCATTTGCGGGCGGTAAAAAAGACGGTTAATCGTGTAGAATGTAAGTGATTTGGAAGTGCTGAAATTTGATCGTTTCTTTAGTTTTGATAATGGTTTATACAATGTCTAAAGACGCGATTTACGGAACTAAAAATGGTTGATCCTGAGGAGTTTGGGTATGACTAGTTCCGCGAAAAAGCGTACAATGATATGTTGGGTGATCCGGCCAAAGCATTAAAAAAGCCCGTGTGCGGTCGTCTGTGCGACAACTTGTACCTCTCGTGACAGGGCAGTTTATGCTTAGTAAGCACAACCCCTTGACAGGCCAAACGGCTGAGAAAGTTAGCCTGACAAGTAGGGTAACTTGCGGCTGACAGGGCAAGCACTAAATTAGTTTGGCGAGACTAAATTCTAAATGGAAAAAGAGGAAATTTTAGCGACTTGGGATTTAGAGAAATCGTTCAATGATCTTAATGTTGCGTTTGATGAGAATTCGGAATTGAAACTTTTAGC
>JBBSTD010000208.1:0-4626 GCA_038236215.1 Cytophagales bacterium
AGTAAGCCAGGGTAGTAAAGAGCCTTACATCCAGTTTTTGAGGGCCATCAGTCGTTATCAGCGCAGACACGACCGAAAAAAAAGAATCAACCCCCCCGGTATCAGTACCTGAAGATTGCCCTATTTTTATAAAGTCAACTAGTACTTACCCGTTTATTTCCCCCTTTTACCTTAATTAATTCGCTATGGATTTGGCTAATTTTTCAGCACACATCGTTATTGCCTTTTTTCTATTCATGTTTTTCTTTTGCTCTCAGGTATTTTCGGTTAGATACATTCAGGTAATGGGGCGCATTCAATTTTCTATTCCCTTCAAAGTAGCCGAATATTTCTGCCTTTTTTCTGCGTTCTATTTGATTGGCGGTTTACTAAAATCCGACGGCGTGTTTTATTACCTGGTCGATGCAATAGTTTTCGGTTTGTGTGTCTGGCAATTTGTGAAACACCGGCAAACAAGCAGGTCTATATTAGTCAGTCAGTTTCGCCGGAGTGCCGAGAACAAAGTTAACCGCGAAGTTCGGCGGACAATCCTAATGGTACGCGAATCAACCTGTAGTGATAATTGAGCCTGACGGGTATTTTCTCGCCTTCGTTCTGCGAACATCGGCGCAAAGTAAAATTCTCTGAATTTTAGCAAGAGGGAACGGGGCTACGCCCCCGTTCAACCTCTTGTCCTACGGAGTTTACGCTGACAGTCAGACGATTACACCTTATTACTTATCCATAATGTAGCTATTAACTAGTTAGTTTATATTTAACTAGCTGATAATCAGATTAAAAAATAACCATAAAAACAACTACTTAGTCTATGACCAGATACAAAACGATCAACGCCAATGAGGGCGACTTTGCCGAATTTGAACGGCTGGCTGACTCATATGGATTAAGCAACACAGCCCTGATCGCTGCCATGGTGAACTATTTCAAAGTTAGTAAGGCCGACCCCCGCGACCCCAAAGCCGACAATCCAACGGATGCCATAAAAGCATTGGATAAACGGCTGATTTCGTTTATCAAAGAGCAGGAAAAAAAGACGCTAAACCCGATGAAAGAAGCCCTGTTCGATTTAGCCAGTTCGGAAGGAGCCACCCGAAAACACGAACTGAGAATTGTCAATGCAAACGTGAAAAAAATTATCAATCACCTTAGAATAGATTCGTGAGGATGCAGACTAAATTTACCAGTCCCATCAAGGGGAATAATAAGGGGAGTTGTATAAAACTGGCTACGTATTTAGAGAAGGAAAACAGCCAGAAAATAGCGGCTGAGCAAAGCTATTTTTTTACATCTGACCGGGACCGCTGTAATAAATGGGAAGTCGTTCAGCAGATTGATTCCAACGCCAACGGGCAGGGCTTAGAGCGGAAGGACGACCGGTTTTATTCGCTGGTGATTAGCCCCAGCCAGGCCGAGTTAGCCCACATCGGCGATGACCCCCAGCAGCTTAAAGCCTATACGCGACAGGTGATGGAAAACTACGCGGCTACCTTTAACAAGGGCATCGACAGCAGCCAACTGGTCTGGTACGCCAGGATCGAACACGAACGCAAACACGGTTTCGACAGCGCCGAGGTAAAGACCGGACTCGCCCAGGCGAACGAGCTGAAGGCGGGCGATCAGCGTCACATTCACATTCTTGTTTCCCGTTGTGCCGCCCGCGAGAACGGTCACGTCTTGCAGGAAGGCCAGCTCCTGACCAATAATGACCGCACCATGAAACTATCCCCCCTGACCAATCAACGGGGTATCAATGCGGGCGCAGTAAAAAGCGGTTTTGACCGGGACAGTTTTTTTCGGGCCAACGAGCGCAGCTTCGACGAGCAATTTGGGTACCGGCGATCTCTCACCGAGAGTTACGATTACTGTAATGCCCTGAAGAACGGCCACAAAGCAGTATATGAACAATCCCTTAACCGAGCGAGCGGGGTAGAAGCCGACCGCAGCCACGAGCTGGGACAATCCCAGACCATCAGCCGGGGTGCCAGTTTATCGGCGGGCTTTTAATGGCGTGACTACGCTTACTTATTCAACTCAACCAACAATACAATGGGATTCAGACAAGGGTACGAAGCCGGGCAGTGGTACGCCAGCTTATTAGGGAATTTATTCAAGTACGTCATTATTCCAGCCGTCGGAGGCTTTATTATTTCGATTTTACTGGAGGTGATGTTTACCACGGTGGGCCTGCACAAATTACCCCTGTTTCAGAATCTGGAGCGGTGGGGCGGCTGGATCGCCGGTTTTTACTTTCTGTACCTGATGGCCGGAGGGGGCAGCAAAAAAGCCGCCGTAGCGCAGGCCAGCGTAACGACGCGAACCGGGCTAAAAATCAACGAAGGCGTTTATAATTTACCCACGCTGGAACGGGATATTCGGACCATCAAGATTGCCAACCCCTACCGCCATACCCTGGTTGCCGGTGGGCCGGGTTCGGGCAAAAGTTTCAGCATTCTCGAACCGATGTTAGTGCAGGCCGTTCAGCAGGGAAAAGCGGCCTTAGTGTATGACTATAAGTTTCCGACGTTTGCCCGGCTGGTGGCCAGCCACACCGCCAAGGGTGTAACGCCCTACTACGTTAATTTTGATGATTTAAGCCGTTCGCACCGGGTCAACCCGATTGACCCCCAACTGATGAGCCGCAGCAGCTTTGCCGATCAGTACGCCCGGACGGTGGTGTATAACCTGATCCCCGACGCGGCCACCAGTGCCAACCCATTTTTTGCCGACAGTGCCCAGGGCTACCTAGCGGCCATCTTCTGGTTTCTGCGGGAAGAGCACCCCCACTACTGTACGCTGCCCCACGCTATGGCTTTGGCCATGTGCCCAGCGGTCGAGGTGGTTGCTTTGCTGGAAACCAACGAGGAAACCCGCTCGTCCATCGCGGCCATTCGGGAAGCCCTGACCGCCGACGCGCAACGGGCGGCTATCGTGGGTACGCTGCAAAACGGGCTGCGCAAAATCAATAGCAAAGAAATTGTGTGGGTCCTGTCGGGGTCTGATTTTCGGCTCGACGTGAACAACCCTAAAGACCCTAAGGCGGTGGTGCTGGGCAATAACCCCGATTTAGAGGACACCTACGGCCCCGTACTGGCTTTACTGACCACTGTAGCCCTGAAACACATGAACCAGCAAGGCAAGGCTGACAGTATTGCTTTGCTCGATGAATTTCCCACGTTCTACGTGCCTAATTTCGATACCTACCCCGCTACGGCTCGTACCAATAAGATAGCCATTACGGTTGGTATTCAGGATTTCGCCCAGTTAGAGGCCCGCTACGGCCGTACCCGGAAAAACGCCATTTTAGGGACGCTGTCGAATCAGTTTTACGGGCTGCAAAACAATCTGGAATCCGCCCAGTATGTCAGTGATCTGTGGGGTAAGGAAGATGTCGAAACCACGTCGATCAATCAGAGCCAAAGTACGGGACCCAGCCAGAACGGCAGTGCCGGTACGTCCCAGGGTACGACCGAGCGGCAGCGTATCCGGGTACAGGAGGTATCGAATCTGCAAACGGGTCAGTTCTACGGGAAACTGGTCGAAAGCGATTATTCCACCTTTAAAGCCCGGATCAAAGGCACCGACTGGCCAGCCACCGAATGGAAACCGTTCGCCGAGGTTACGCCGGATATGGTCAAGAGCAATTATCGACGCATTCAGGAGGAAGCCCGTAGTTTGTTAGCGGCCAGTAATCCGCCCCCTGCTCCTGTTGTTCCCCGCTCTATTCCTACCGTAATCAAATCTGGTCCGATTGAGCCTAATTCAGGCCGTAAGAATAAGGGTCAGGAGTTGGCCGACGACTTCTAAGGGAAGACAGAAACTACGGACGAGCGTAGTGAGGAAGGCAGTCACAGGACTTTTTTCTTTCAGAAATTAGATTTTGTTTGCAACGTGATACGTTTCGCGTTACAATTGTGTTATGATTGTCAGTTACCGGCATAAAGGGTTGGAGTTGTACGCTACCAAAGGCGACCGCTCAAAGCTCCAGCAAAAGCACGTTGAGAAAATAAAGCTGATTTTGACGCGCTTAGAAGCCGCCAAAAATCCGCAGATGATGAACCAGCCCGGTTCTAGTTTTCATGCGTTGAGCGGTGAATTAGCGGGCTTTTATGCGGTTAAAGTATCCGGTAACTACCGGATTATTTTTCGCTTTGACGGCGAAAACGCTCACGACGTAGATTATTTAGACTATCACTAAGACAGCAGATATCATTATGGCTTTATTTGACCCCGCCCACCCCGGCGCACTGATCCGCGAAACGTTGGAAGGCATCTTTGAAGAAACGGGCAAAAAACTGACCGTTGCGGAAGTGGCCACCGGCTTGGGTACGACCCGCAAAACCTTGTCAGCGATCATTAATGGCAAGCAGAGCGTTACGCCTGAAATGGCCATCCGTTTAGGTGCCGCCTTTGCGAATACCACCCCTGAATTTTGGCTTACAGTGCAGGAAAACTACGATCTTGCCCAGGCCCGGCGCAAGGTTGATATTAGTGATGTAAGAGTATTTTGGCCATTGGCAGGGCTTACAGCATCGCCGACTATCCCCACCTTTGCCCAATAAAAATTTGTATGCCGTTAAGTTGGAATGAGATTAAGACCCGCGCCGTAACATTCTCAAAAGAGTGGGA
>JBBSTD010000209.1:0-4544 GCA_038236215.1 Cytophagales bacterium
CCAATCGGTACGCTCGCCCAAACTCACGGGCGAACTGTTCTACTATAAGGGTAATACGTTTGTGGTCAAATGGAACAACCGGAGTCTGGATGCCGACGCGTACGTGACGTTTCAGGTCGATGAAAACATGAAACCGGCCTCCATCGTAATGAAGCCCATCTCGCCCATGACCGATTTCAGTTTCGACTTTCAGGATTTGGATTTACAGCGGGTGAAGGAGAAATAGGATCAACAAAAGCTTTTTCTGCCATCAATTGTCAGCACTCTGGTGCGGTGGCGATGGGTTAGTTTGGTAGGTGGCGCCGGTCAGATTCATGATTCCCATTTTTCCACTGCCCCCAGAGGCTGCTATGAGACTAACAACCAGCACGTTGTATCTAATTCTTTTTGTAACGGGATCTTTCACCGGTATGAAATACAAAAAGGGGTTGTTTTTCCGTACTTTCTCGATGTCCCGGATCATATCCTTCATATCCTTTGCGTAAAAGATCTGATTATTTACGTACGTGTCAGGACCAATGGCTACGGATGATTTACCAACTGGCGTTAAAAAAACTTCGCTACTGTCTGGCGTAAGTTTCCTGAGTTCATTTACCCGCTGAGAGGCTCGTTTGAATCGCCACCCGTGTAAGGTCACAGCGTCGTCTTTTATGTAAAATTCGAACACAAAGTTTATCTTTCGATCAAGGCTTTCTTCGGGTCCATGCACGTTAAAAAGTACATTGGCATTGATTGACAGAGTATCTAAGTATATGAGCGGTATTGTTTGGCCAACAGATGCTGGGACGGTGTTGGCCGAACTTGCATCTGTTGGAAGGGTGATTTGCCCATAAGCAGTAAACGACAGCGCAAGCAGCCCGAAAAACAGGATCTTAACGAAGGTAAATAGGTTTTTCATGGTACGGTTTGGATTAAAATGCACTGACACTTTTTCGTTGGCAGTCTAATTTGATTAACAGGACCTGCATTTACAGCGGGTGAAGGAGAGGTAAGATTATTAGAAAAATGCTGTTCACTCACACTTAATCAAATCCCTGATGAGGAGGAGACGGGTTAGTGCTATATGAGGTAAAATGTGGTTTCATATTGTCAAAAGGAAGTTGACCTGGCGTAAAAATGTATATTTTGTAGTAAATCCTTCCGCCAGGTGTATCCTGCGTTGGCACGAAGTACAGATTCATATTTTTGTTACCAATCTCGTCAACCATATCTTTTTCATTGCCCTTAGTAAGAACTTGGTTTCCTATGTACGAGTTTGGTCCTACAGTAAGTGTTGTTTGTTGAAATGGGGTCAACGTCACATCAGGGTTGGGGTTGTACTGTCCGGGACCACCATTTATTCTCTTTAGCGCCCAGCCATGTAGGGTTACATCTGTATCACTAAGAAAATGTTGAAACACAAAGTTTTCATTTCTATGGGCCTTAAATACCCCAGAAGTCACTGTCAACGAACTAAGTTTGATGGTAGGAATCGGATCTCTTGTGTTGTCTACTACTCCAGATGTACTTAGAGTTATACTAGTAGAATCTGTTTTTTCGGTGTCGGAAGCAGCCTGTTTTGACTGACAGGAGGCAAACAGAAAGGGTAATAATAGCAGGCAGGCCAGAGCCCGGACAGGCGTGAATAATTTTGTCATTGTATGGATTAGTTTAGAGTGAACTAGGACGCGAAAAGGTAAGTGTTTATTTTCGCAAGTGCAAAATATGCCACTGATAGTCAAATACTTGATGGTGTTTCCATGTATGAACTGAGCTATTGCCTGCCTGACAAGCAACATATTCACCGCTTCATCAGGGTAGAATACCTACCGGTTGGTGCTATACGCTTACGGCGATATCTGCCAACGAGTCTGCCAGGCATTAAAAAATCTAACCGCTCTGTGTCATGATCAACCATCACCTAAATCAGTAATAACGGCATGTTTCAGATACTCTTGGATTGGTCGGAGGTATGGGCATTGTTGATACCACTGGTCGCCTACCACTATCATCATCGCCAACCTGATTATTTCAAGCCGGTCATTTTATATTTGTCTGGAGCACTTTTACTTAATTTATTCAGCGACTTTATCGGCGATTTTAAAGCCTATCTACCAAACTGGCTGCAAAGTAATCTTCTTCTGTATGCGTTCCATTCCCTATTTCGGCTGATGTGTTTCGCAGCTTTTTTTTCTCAGTTGAAACAACCTTATTTTTTGCCACTCAAACGCTTATTACCCTGGTTATACGGGATATTGGTCCTGTTGAATTACGTTTTCCTGGAAGACTATTTAGACCAGAATCACCTGAGCGGTAATCTATTCACACTTGAAGCATATATTCTATTAATCTATTGTTTACTATATTACCTGTCTCAACTCCGAACAGACGTAGAAAGTCTGCGGGATGATCAGGAATTCTGGATTGTAACGGGATTGAGTATTTATGTAGTAGTCAATTTTTTTATATTCCTTTTCTACGTACCGATGCTCCGGGAAAATTTCATGCTGGCCGAACATATGTGGAGCGTCCATAACGTAGCTTACATTATCCTTTGCCTATTCATAACCAAAGCCATTTATGTACCCGTTCGACTTGCCTATTGAATACCGGGTGATTATCGGCATTTCGGCCATGGTGTTGCTGTTCAGTGGCTTTCTGATTTCGTTCGTGACCTCACAGCGAAAAAAAATCCAGTACAATAAGGAGTTGCAGCTTCTGCACGAACAGCAGCGGCAGTCGTTGCTGGAACAAAACAATCTGCTGGAGCAACGGGTCCGGGAAAGAACAACGGAATTGAGCCAGCAGAAAGAAGACTTACAAACATCGCTTACCCACCTGAAAGCAACTCAGATGCGATTGGTTCAGCAAGAAAAACTAGCCAGTCTGGGCGAGTTGACGGCTGGCATTGCCCACGAAATTCAGAACCCTCTCAACTTCGTCAATAATTTTTCGGAAGTGTCCACTGAGTTAGTTGATGAACTAAGGATGGAAATTAACGCGGGTCATAGGGAAGATGCGCTGAGCTTGGCTAGTGTACTCTCGCAAAATTTGGAAAAAATTACTCAGCATGGCAATCGGGCCAGTCGTATAGTAAAAGGAATGCTGGAACACTCCCGCAGTACCTCGGGCGAACGACAACGCACGGCCATAAATGGCCTTATTGACGAATACCTGCACCTTGCCTACCATGGACAGCGGGCTAAAGATAAAAATTTCCAATGTGAGTTAGCTACTTTTCTTGACCCACTGGCTGGTACTCTTGAGGTGGTATCACAGGAAATTGGCCGGGTACTAATTAATCTCTTCAACAACGCTTTTTACGCAGTAACCGAGCGGGCTGCGAAAGAACGGGCAGATTATACACCGATGGTCACTGTGAGTACGGCCCGGTTAGATGACTCGGTAGAAATCCGTGTACGGGACAACGGAACAGGTATTCCGGCCTTGTTAAGCGCTAAGATTTTCCAGCCTTTTTTTACAACGAAGCCCCCCGGCGAGGGAACTGGCCTGGGCTTATCCCTCAGCTACGATGTGGTAACAAAAGGGCACGGAGGCACGATGGAAGTAGAGAGTATAGAACGTGAAGGAACAGTATTTATAGTGACCCTTCCCTTCTAACGTAGGGCTATTATGTAAACACGGTTCATGATACAAGCAGTGTAGGATCGTGGCTTTATTTACATTTAGTCAGCACCTTGGTGGCTATTTTTTTGGCTAATTCGAGGTTGGCGGCACCATCAGGTCCGGCGTTGGCAATGATACGAAACTGCGTCCGGCCCGCCAGTACGTGCAGTTCGTTATCCTGTACGCTCTAGGAAGCGGCATTGCCCAGGCCCGAAAACTGCTGAAACTCAAAATTGCGGTTCAGAATGCCCCCGTTAACCCCTTCCCGGCTTTTTCTCACCGGCGGAGGTCATTCCTTTTTCTGCCATTTTTTCACCCAGTTGCTTGTCCAGATACGCCTTTGTTTTGGCCAGTTCTTCGGGCGTGGGGGTGTTACCTGCAAGAAGTACGCTTTGGAATCGGGGTGGTATTTGGTCTCGATTTCCTCAATCAAGGCCAGTTCAATTTCGTAGCTTTCCGATATGTTTACTTTCATACCCATCACCTCATGCGCAACGGTTTTGCCCGTTTACTTCGTAAATGGTGTAGATACCAACGGTGCTTTGCTTGGCAGTGTTTTTATCGGGTTCGATGCCTTCATAGATTTTTTTGGCCGATTGCCAGAATAACTCACCCTCGTTCCAGGCGTCGAAGCGGGCCATTATGGTGGTTCGAATCCCATCGCCAGCGGTCATTTGCATCATCACTTTATCATTTTCGGGCGAGGTGATGAAGTACCGCTGGGTCATGTTGGGCAAAATGGCCCAGTAGTCAAACTTGCCCTCGGTACTAATGACGGAATCGGGTTTGGCGATGTAGTCCTGAGTCAGAAAGGCAATAAATGGTGGCTCCAATCGGTACGCTCGCCCAAACTCACGGGCGAACTGTTCTACTATAAGGGTAATACGTTTGTGGTCAAATGGAACAACCGGAGTCTGGATGCCGACGCGTACGTGACG
>JBBSTD010000210.1:0-4535 GCA_038236215.1 Cytophagales bacterium
CACGGACCTGATGCCCGGCACCAACATGCCTTACGTGCCCGACACGCCAGACTGGGATTTCCCCCATAAAAAAGACATCACCATCGAGCAATTGCTGCAACACAAAGCCGGGGTGTACGATGTGGACAACGACCCCGTTCCGGGCTCCAATGGCCTGTCCTTTAACCAGGCCACCCAAATCGCCGATCCGACGCACCAGTTCACGACCGGGGAAATGATTCACCAGTTAGTCCTCCACAACTTGTCATATTTTGCGCCGGGGGCGGACTATCACTACAGCAATACGGGCTATGCGATTCTAGGCCATATCATCCAACGCGTGTACTCGGCCAGAAGTGGCAGCGTTAAAACCTATGGCGATTATCTGCGCGATTACGTAGTCGGCCCAACCTCCAGAGTACCCATTACGGTTTATTTTCCCGACCGGGCCGATGATGTGGTTTTGCCTGCTCCCCGGGTGGAGGGCACCGTGCGGTATCCCACCCAGACGATTATATACGGTGATTATAACGTGAGTGCCTATGTGGCCGCAGGCAACGGGTATGGTACGATGGCAGCTCTCAACGCGTATATCCGCACCCTGATGAAGGGGCAGAACGTACTGGCTCCGGAAACTGTGAAGCTGATGCAGACCAGTGGATCATCGGCCAACCCAACCTATGCCTTGGGTTGCACCTTTACGCCAAACCTGGGCTATGGTCATAACGGGGCCGAGATTGGCAATATGTCGCTGATGGCGTATGACCCCCTAACCGACGTATCGGTGGTGGCGTATCTACCGCTGTGGGATTTCAATCAGGGCCCCAACGGGGATACATCTTTTCTAAAATGCTTAAATGCGATCTATGACGCAGCCTATGCAGCCCGCGCGGCCCTAGGGTATCCGGGTAAACCTTAGCCCGATGCACGTACGCCAACTCGACGGCCATTTCCCGGACTACTTCCGGATTATCGGTGCAGTCAAAAACACGCCCACTGAACAATCCGGGTCTATCTGAATCAAACGACCTCTATTAAAACAACAATAACCATGAAAGCACAAAACACATCCAACAAACTAAGTCGCAGGAACTGGTTGCGTGATACCGCCCTTACGGCTACCGGTGTAGCTGTGCTGCCCTCCTTACTGAACAGCTGTATCGAGGACCACCGGATACCGCCAGGTGTAGGGGTAGGTTCCCCGCAGGACGCCCCCCCGACCACTGCTGAACTGGCAAACGCAGCACAAAATTTAGATAACATGAGAGACTGGTTAGAGCATCTCCATACGAGGAAGAATGATTATATGACCGATATGTTTTTACTTATAGAATCAGGCACAGAAGGACCCTCAGGTTTGGCAGACTTTATCATAGACATCCTTCTAAAAATAGCGATTGGCATCATAGCAGCAGCGGCAGTGGCAGCGGAAGCAGTTACTGCGGGGGTGGCAGGGGCGGCAGTAATAGCGACGCTTGGAATTGCAAGTGTGTTGATTAAGAAATTTGCTTTCCCCGATAGTAGAACGAATGGCTTACTTGGTACCTATGCAGAATTTAGGAAAGGACAGGACGACCTTTTCAATGCAACTGATGACGCGCTACTTATATTAAGAGACGAGACGGACAATTACAAGAACTTGCGGGAAAAGTGGACGGAGGAAATCGACTTTAATGGCAAAAAATACACCCTCCGGGATGTAGCGACCGCACAATTCCCATCCGAAAAAGATGGTACTGTATACGTAGCTCTATTAAAAGTTGCCTTCGATCAATTCCGAAAATATTTTTGGAATTTGATGATAACCAAAGCGGGCTGGGTGAAATGGAGTCATCGTTGGGGATTCGATCCCGATTCAGGGCGAGCGTATTGGACGCCTGCTCGTTATGGACGAGAAAAACATTACACCGAAGACTCCAATAAATCAAGTTATTTGCGGGGCTGGTGGGATGGAGTAGCCATTTTTAGTAAGTTGTATATCACATTCGATGGTCGCGAATTACCGCCTGCTGCGGCAAAGGAATTATTTAAGGACGACACTCCGGGCCACATTATAAACCCCGACGGTTTGTTTAACCGCGATTATGTATTTAAACAATTTCGTACGGAAAAACTTGACTTTTTGGGCTACCACGACGTGAGAAAAGATCTTGATTGGGGTATATATAGCGGTGATGCCATTGGTTTTGATCTGCCCGATGACTATGTGTTAACCGGAGGAGAATTCCCCGAGTTAATTAAAAAATAGGGCCTATTTTTTTAGTTGTCATCTCATTCAATCGGTAACTTCCTCTTATCCTATCACATGGTAAATAATCCATATTCCTCAAAACACGCATGGCGCTTGGGCATGGTCATGCTCGCCTGCGCCGGGTTGACGGGCTGCTCCTCCCTGCTCGAGGACCACCGCCTACCTGGCTTGCAACCCAGTAGCCAGGTGCAGAAAGCGGTCGACAGCGTTCGCTTCGCCCTGGAAAAAGAGTTGGGCAATTCGGTGCCCTCGGTCAATGTGCTGATTCAGACCCCCACCCAGACTTACTTCGTATCCTCGGTTTCCCTAGGGCGTCAACCGCTCACTCCCAACACCTTTTTCCGCTTCGCCAGCAACACCAAAACCTTCACAGGTACAGCCATTCTGAAGATGTACTAGGACGGCTGGCTCGATTACAAAGCCCACATCACCGATCTGATTCCGGGTACGAATCTGCCTTATGTACCCGCTTCGCCCGACTGGAACATTCCCAATAAGAATCAGATCACCATTGAGCAACTGCTCCAGCACAGCGCCGGGGTTTACGATACCAGTAACGACCCAGTGCCAGGATACAATAATGAGAGCTACGTCAATTACGTCCAGTCGCGGGATTCGACTCACCGCTTCACCACCGAGGAGCTGGTAAAACCGCTGATTGATCACCAGCTCCAGTATCCCGACGCGCCGGGGGCGGGCTTCCAATACAGCAACACAGGCTACGCCATCCTGAGCCGGATCATCGAACGGGTTTATTCGGCCAAAAGCGGTAGCGCCAGGACCTATGCTGATTACCTCTACGACCACATCACCGGACCGGCCAGCCGGGTGCCCCTGCCGATTTCGTTCCCCTACCGGGTGGATGACCTGTTGCTACCCCAACCCAACGTAGCGAGCATAATCCGTCCCGCCAGCTTCGGCTGGGGGGCAGGCTTCGGTCCGGTCAACACGAGTGCCAAAGTGGGGGAAGGCAACGGCTACAGCACCCCGGCGGGCCTGAATACCTTCATACGCTCACTGATGCGGGGCGAAAACGTACTGCTGCCCCAGACGGTCAAACTCATGCAAACCGATGTGTCGCTGGCCAATCCCAACTATGGGTTGGGTGCCGCGTGGTTCAATAATCTGGGCTACGGCCACAACGGGAACTATGCCGGCTATCTGTCGGTGATGGCCTATGACCCAGTCACTGACGTGTCGGTGGTGGCGATGCTGCCGCTGTGGGACTTCAGCCAGGGCGATGCTTCGTTTCAAAAAATTTTTCTGCATTTGTACTACGCGGCTTACGCGGCTAAAGGGGCGCTGGGCTACCCTATCAAGCTTTAGCTTATTCATTAACCGGGTGGTCTCAGAGGTCATAGGGCGGTAAAATCAACTTATGGGGAGCGATGGTCCCCGCATCTTTATTGGGGTAGCTAACACGTAAGTGTTTAGGTACTACCCAAAATGGTTAAAGTACTGACTTTCAGTACAATAAAGTATCCATCAGATGATTAAAAGGGCAAAACATTTAGATATATTGTCCATTTTTTAATTGACAATAGACTTTTTTGCAAAAAAATTGCATTTTTATAACCACAAAACACCCCTTTTCTGGTACTTTTTCAATAAAATGAGTATCTAAACAGTTACTTTTTTTCAATTAAACCGGAAGGCAACACTCTTTTCCAGGTGATAGAAGGCTATTTTAAATGGGAGTTATCCCCCCAAACCGAAACCAAGTTTTTTCTTGCCTCGTTCGACGCGGAGATTGACTTTACAAAAGGCAATTCGGGCAAAACAGTCGGTCTGGTCTTTACATTCGCTGGACAGAAGACAGTATTCGTGAAGATCAACTGACTTTTCGGCAAGATTTCCGGTAATGATTATGAATACCTTTTCTTTTATTGGGATTGGCCTGCATTTGTGCGATCGGATGGCCGAAGCCAATGTTTCATAGGGCCATTCCTGAAGTGTAAAACAACCGTTAGTGTTCCAACAAGCGGTGTCTCTTTATAATTACAAACGACCTCACATGACCGGGCCGCCGGAACTGCCACCCGGCTGCTGCGATCAGGCGTCAGCGTTGGTGAAACGGCCTATCAGGTGGGCTTCGAGAGTCCGGCCTACTTCAGTAAATGTTTTCGGCAGCTCTACCAGCTAAGCCCCCGTGCGTTTGCCGCTCAAGCCTGATTGGGCAGCCTGATACTTTCCATTGATGGCGTCTTTGGGGCGAATTGGCCGATTCCTTATCGTTTTTGGCTCATTTCTTATCGTTTCCTGGCAGGACTACCACCTACTTTTGTGTAGTTCTATAGCCTCTAAC
>JBBSTD010000211.1:0-4382 GCA_038236215.1 Cytophagales bacterium
CGGAGCGATGATAAATGATGTCTAGTTAATTCATCATTTATCATCGCTCCGGCGACCCGGTCATAATTTATCATTTCATAAAAAAACCGGCATACCCGTTCGAACGGATTCATCGCAGGCGAAGGCAATTTCCAGGCTGTTCACCGCGTCCTGTATGTGGTCGGTCAAATCGAGGTCTTCCTGAATAGCCTTCAGGAAATAGCGTTGTTCGCGATTGCACAATTCCTGATGGTCGGGCTCATCCTGCATATCAATCCAGGTATCGGTCTCAACGAACTGGTCATTGGCATCCAGCGCAGCCCGGTGTAATCGCAACGATTCTGTTTTGGTATGGGAGTCAACATTGTCGGATTTCCCGGCAGCACCAGCGTTCTTAGCTACAATCGATACGCAGCCATCCGGGCCAATGACATCCTTGACGAAGAAAGCGGTTTCGCTCATCATAGGCCCCCACCCAGCTTCGTACCAGCCTACAGACCCATCCTCGAACCGAATCTGTAACTGACCATAGTTATAATTACCTGCGGGAATATCATTCGTCAGTCGGGCACCAATTGCGTTCACCTGGGTTGGCTTTGACCGGGTCATCTGGCACATAACATCGATATAATGCACACCACAGTCCACAATAGGACTTAGACTCTTCATCAGATTCCGGTGTACGGTCCACATTACACCATGACTCTGTTGATTGAGGTTCATGCGCATAACCAGGGGCTTACCCAATCCCTGTGCCAGTTCAACAAATTTCTCCCAGGATGGGTGATGGCGCAGAATATACCCCACAACCAGCTTTTTCTCGGCCTTTTGTGCCGCAGCCATAACCCGCTTTGCCCCTTCTACCGTATCGGCAATGGGTTTTTCCATAAACACATGACAGCCTCGCTCAAAAGCCATAAGGGCGAACGATTCGTGTGTATCGGGATAGGTAGAGATACAAACTGCATCCGGCTTCGTGTCGTTCAGGGCAGTTTCAAAATCGTTATATAGGGCATAGCCACCGCCAAGCCTTTCATTTAAAACAACCTTACTGTTCCCTGTTGATACAATGCCACAAATGGCAAATTCGTCGATTAATTGATAAGCGGTAGCGTGCGATGCACCCATGTTACCGCATCCAACGACAAGCACCCGTATGGGTTTATTTTCTGATAACATACTAGTTGGTTTATTAGGCAAGGGCAAAAATAAGATAAAGAACACATGACCCGGGAAGCAGTCTATCGAAAGCAGGCTTTTATTTAGCCTCCTTTATTGTTTCTCTGGCCTCCCAGTATGCCAGCATAAATAAATAAAACGAGGTCTACTGTTTTCATAACTTGTTTTGAACAGGAATGAACGGAAGTACTACCGACTGGATTGGTCCCGATCACCTCATTCAGGGAGAAATATGGCTTACTTAGTAAGCACCAGAAGGAGAGTAGTGTTCAAAAAAAAAGCCCAGATTTGAATCTGGGCTTCGAGACACGTACCTACCTTATTTGACATTTACGACAGTATATCCTTGAATTCTTCCTGCTCTATAAACGGCTGACTCCGTAATCGCTTGCCAGTAGCTTTAAAAATAGCATTGGCAATGGCCGCTCCGGCGGGTGGTAAAGATGGTTCACCGAGGCCGGTCGGGTCAATCTCGTTTTGAACGAAATGTACCTCTACTTCCGGGATTTCGTTTAGGCGAATCAGGCGGTATTCGTTAAAGTTTTTCTGTTGCGGCACGCCATCCTTAAAGGTTATGTGTCCGTACATGGCGTGGCCGATGCCATCAACAATACAACCACGTACCTGCTGTTGTGAACCACTCTGATTGATAATCACGCCACAGTCGGCGGCTGAGTATACCTTCTGCAATACGGGTTTGCCCTTCTGCATAACGGCTTCTCCCACCTGTGCTACGTAGGACCGGTGCGAGAAGTAAACACTGAATCCCTGCGCCACTGGTTTGCCATCGGCCCCTTTTTTCTTACCCCAGCCCGACTTTTCAACGGCCAGATCAATGACACTCTTCATCCGGTCAACCTCATATTTGAGTGCTCCAACCGGCTTTTGTTTCGCTTTTTCCAATAATTCCAGTCGAAACTGAACCGGGTCTTTACCGGCTGCCAGCGCGACTTCGTCCAGAAAAGACTGTTCGGCAAATGCCAAAAAGTTGGTGATTGGCGCACGCCAGGGACCGGTTGTAACGGGTGATTTATGATCGGCACTGTCAATTAGCAAATTATCAACAGCTCCGGCAGGGAAGTTATCCTCTCTGGTGGCATTACCAGCATTAATACTGGCACCCCGCAGTTTATAACCGATCATATTGCCCTGAGCATCCAGTGCCGCTTCAAACCGGTAGCGAACCGCCGGACGGTAACTTCCGCCCGTCATATCGTCTTCGCGGGTCCAGATGAGTTTTACGGGCGCTTTCATCATTTTCGACACCTGCACTGCTTCTACCACGTAATCAGCTTTCAAACGACGGCCAAAGCCGCCCCCCATACGGGTAAGCTGCACGGTTACTTTGTCAGGTGATATACCCAACAGTTTAGCCGTTTCGTTACGCGCCAGTTCCGGCGTTTGAGTTGGGCCAACCAGCTCAACCCCGTCGGGCCGAACGTGGGCGAAGAAATTCATTGGCTCCATAGGCGTGTGCGACAGAAATGGGCACTGGTATTCAGCCTTAACCACTTTTGCCGCCCCTTTAAAGGCCGCTTCCACATCGCCGTCTTTGCGTCGGACAGTGGCATTAGTACTGTCCAGGAGTTCTTTCAGGATACGATCATGATCAGAAGAACTTTCCAGCGTGTCCGCTTTTTCCCACTCTATTTTAAGTGCGTCCTTTGCCTTTTTCACTTGCCAGGTCGATTTCCCGACAACAGCCACATTATTATCGAACGTTACGACATCGATAATACCCGACATCGCCTTAGCAGCCGCTGAATCTACAGATTTCAATTTGTAGCCAAAAGCGGGCCGTTGCAGCATGGCAAACAGCATGCCCTCCCGATAGAAATCCAGACCAAAAAGTGGCTTTCCCGTTGTAATTTTCGGATTGTCGACATTCCTGATGGACGTACCAATCAGTTTAAAATCTTTTATTTCTTTTAGTTTAACGTTCGTCGGAACAGCCAGTTTGGAAGCATCTGTAGCCAGTTCGCCATAACTCAGTTTGCGATTATCGCCCGAATGCAGAACAAAACCTTTATCGGTTGTACAATCGGATACCGGAACATTCCAGCGTTTGGCGGCTGCTTCCAATAGCATCTGACGCGCCGTAGCACCAGCCGTCCGCAGTCGTTTCCAGGAATGCGGAATGGAACCGCTTCCACCGGCAACCTGACGCTCAAACTTCTTCGTATCCAGGGGTGCCTGTTCAACAACGATTTTGGTCCAGTCGGCATCCAACTCTTCAGCAACCACGATGGGAAATGCCGTTTTAATTCCCTGACCCACTTCAGGATTGGGGGATAAAATGGTAATGATCCCTTGCGGATTTATGGACAGATAACTGTTAAACTCGGCACCAGAAAGGGCTGCTATGTCCGCTTCAGTAAGCGTAGTAGCCGCCTGCGTTTTTGTCCAGTTAAATCCCAATACCAAGCCACCACCCGTTAGAGCGGCTATTTTCAAAAAATCTCTGCGATTCGTAGTGTCTAACGTCTGCATGACTATTTCGATTTTGACGTTTTAGAGGATGGAGTTGCTGACGTTTGTGATGCGGTCATCACCGCTTCCCGAATCCGGTGGTAGGTACCACACCGACATAGGTTACCAGTCATCGTCTCATCAATCTCGGCCTGCGTTGGTTTTGGGTTCTTCTTGAGCAATGCAGCCGCTGTCATAATCTGACCAGCCTGGCAATACCCACACTGTGGTACGTCTACTTTGTCCCAAGCCTGCTGAACAGGGTGATTACCATCGGCAGACAATCCTTCAATTGTTGTTACTTTCGACTTACCGACGGCGGACACGGGCAAGACACAGGAGCGGGTAGCCTCACCATTCAAATGAACCGTGCAGGCTCCACATTGCGCGATACCACAACCATATTTCGTACCAACCAATCCAAGATTATCACGAAGTACCCACAGAAGCGGGGTATCAGCGTCCACGTCGGCCTGATAAGCCCGACCATTGATTTGTAATTTAAATACAGCCATTGATATATGTGATTGACTAATAGTAAGCTAATATAAAGAAAAGCAAGCACTATACAGTTCCTTACTTATAAAACTTATCCTCTGAATAGGTTAAATCATACCCCTTGAAACGGCAAAGGTCTGTCCACAGCTGTGGACAGACCTTTGCACTCGTTTCAATGGTGGCACCTTCCTACTCTCCCACCTGTGACAGCAGTACCATCGGCAGTACGGGGCTTAACGGCTCTGTTCGATAAGGTA
>JBBSTD010000212.1:0-4253 GCA_038236215.1 Cytophagales bacterium
ACGTTGGAAAGTTTAGCCAATATTGGCTTGAGAATCGCTTCGATGCTCATGGGTCGTAGGGTATGAAATGGGGATTTCAAGCTTACGACCCTTTTTGCATTTGGCCAAATCAAATCCTAAAACTGCTCACAGTATTAATACCATTAATGCAGGACAAGTAGAAAGGTAACCCATCAGCTATTCTGTTTTTTTGTTAACTGATTATCAGGTGCTAAAGAATGAATCTGTATAGACGCTGTCTGCTGATTAAGACAGACAGAAACTCAATCCAGTTTATCAATAGCATCGTAAGCCAAACCAGCAGCCAGAGCATAAACGGCATGGTGTATAGCGTCGATGGCAATGGCTTTGGGTTCCTGTTCCGTCACGGGCGGCACTACATCCAGTTTGGGTAGTAAGGTCAGAGCAGTGCCCATAATTGTGGTAAAATGAAGCAGGGTAGCGGGCCACCCCTGTAAGCCGACCATCGACATGATGCCCCGGGGGATGCCCCACACGGTTCCGTAGGTCCAGTGGATTTCCTGCGAAACCTTCTCCCGGTTGGTTTTATTGGTTGGCTTGATGTCGAGCACCTTAGATACTGCTTTCACGGGGGTTGTACTGGGTGCCCGATCCGTCAGTTTCATTTCGATCAGTTGCGAGACCGTAATGGCTACTGTTCCGGCAAGGCCCGCCAGCATACCCGCACCCACGGCCAGGGCTAATCCTTTCAGGGGATTTTCTGCAATTTCACGTTTCATAAAAGTGTTCCAGTATGTTGGTAGATACGCGGCAATATAAGCAATCGGCCACCCTGTTCCCGTTGGTTATTCCGAAAATGCCGCCTGTTCAGGCACTGTTTTATACATTCTTTTTCTTAACCTGGTCAATCAGATACTCGCTCGTTCGCATGGAGTTGGCCAGAATGGTCCAGGTAACGTTTTTATCCCCCTGCGACGGGAAAGCGGCTGCATCAACGACAAACAGGTTTTTTACGTCGTGCGCCTGCTGGTACTTATTCAGGGCCGACGTATTCGGGTCATTTCCCATCCGAACGGTGCCTACTTCGTGAATAATCCGGCCGGGAGCCGCCAAACCGTAGCCATGTGCCGTATTGGGGCCGGGTTTCGGACCAAGGGCAATACCACCCATCGCGTGAATGATTTCCTCGAACGTATCCTGCATGTGTTTGGCCTGTTTTACCTCATAATCCGACCATTTGTAGTGGAATCGCAGCGTTGGAATACCGAATTTATCAACCTTGTTCGGGTCAATTTCGCAGTAATTACTTTCGAGGGGGACCGGCTCACCCCGACCCGCCATACCGATGTAAGCCCCGTAAAAGCGCCGGTAATCATCTTTCAGGCTGGCTCCGTAGCCACCACCGGGCTTCATCTGACCATCGCGACCGGGAATGGTGCCGTTCATGGATTCGATACCGCTGCCAAAACCGTAGCCGGGCATGCCCATACCGCCCCCGTACTCGATGTGATACCCACGCGGGAAATCCAGTTTTTTGTTATCCAGCCACCAGGGCGTGAATACGTGCATACCGCCCACGCCATCTTCGTTGTAGCGTTTGCGGTCCATCAGGGCCGGTATAAATGCCGACCGGCTGGCACCGGTGGAGTCGTTGAGATATTTGCCGACCACGCCACTGCTGTTGGCCAGCCCATTGGGGAAGCGGCTCGATTTGGAATTGAGCAGAATCCGGGCGGTCTCGCAGGTGCTGGCACCCAGCATCACGGTTTTACCCCGAACGGTTATCTCTTCCATGTTGGCCTTGTTGATGTAACTCACACCCGTGGCCAACCCGGTTTGTGGGTCGGTCAGCACTTCGCGGACCATCGCCCCGTTTACCAGGGTTACATTACCGGTTTTTACGGCGGGGATACACAGTACCGACGACGACGAGAAATCAGCGTAGGCCTGACAACCCCGGCCGCACTGATGACAGTAAAAACACGAGCCCCGCTCGCTGTTGATGGGTTTGGTCAGGATACTCAACCGCGACGGAATCACCGGGATGCCGATGCTCCGGGCACCCTTCCGAATCATTAGTTCGTGCAGGCGGGGTTTAGGCGGTGGCAGAAAAATGCCGTCGGGCTCGTTCGGGAAATTCTCGGCGGAACCAAATACCCCAATTAGTTTGTCGACCCGGTCGTAGAAGGGTTTTATGTCGTCGTAGCCGATGGGCCAGTCTACACCCACACCGGTCATGCTGTGCCGCCGAAAATCGTCGGGGCCAAACCGGAGGGAAATACGCCCCCAGTGATTGGTGCGCCCGCCGAGCATCCGGGACCGGAACCAGTGAAACTCACCCCCCTCTTTGGAGGAATAGGGCTCACCCTCTATATCCCAGCCACCCCAGGCCGCATCGAAATCCCCACCCGAACGGGCATCGGTAGCGGCTCCCCGACGGGGCGATTCCCAGGGCCACTTCAATTGGGTGATGTATTTTGGGTCGGCCGGGTCGTAATAGCCGCCCGCTTCGAGCAACATGACTTTAGCACCGGCTTTGGCCAGTGTATAGGCTGCCATGCCGCCCCCGGCACCGGAGCCGACAATAATAGCGTCGTAAATGAGTGGAGCCTTTTTGAACTGAGGAATATCCATTTCAGTAGTCGGTCAATGCGATTTGGCCTAATAAGCCAAATGAGGCCCCTGTTTACTGATTAGCGGGAATTCCTGAAAAGAAAAACCCCGGCATGGGCCGGGGCGGGGTCAATACGCTGCTATCTTTTCAACAAGGAATCTCTTACTACATTACAACGTAATTTCTCTGTGATTCCGACCGGTCCAACTGTGCGGCAGGAGGAATCTTCAGTAACAGCACGAAAACCGGACTTGCAAAGTTTAATAATGTCTGGCAGGTAAGTTTCAAGTCTATCCAACTGTTCCCGTCAGAATGGTTACGCCCCCGGTGGCAAAATTAGCAATATCAGATACTGTAACTTGCCCTTCTGGTGAACCCATCGTTGTCTGGAGGGCTTCTGCATCAGCAAACCACAATTCGGCCATTCGATAGTACGCAGCTTTTTCGCCGTCTGGGGAGTCGAGAAACTTGGTGAGTTCAGCTTTTTCAACACCTATCATTTTCCCTACCAGCGGTATATGCGTATCGGCGTAATAATTTTCGAAGACTGTTGGATCACTCGGATGTCCGTAAAGTACCGTTAACTTAATCATATTGTTTGTTAGTTGAATTGGTTTGACTTTAGTGAGATGTCTCTTAATATTACCGATAACCGAACATTGCCGTAAGCGGGATATTCATTGCTTGGCCTGCCCGGAGCCATAGCCAAATTATGAGTAAAAGTACAAGTTAATAACAAATGCCGAGTAAAATTCCGTCAAGTCCGGATGCATTACAGTAACGATTTACATTCGATTTGCCTTCCGCCTGCCCCGCTTTTGGCAATACTTTTGTTAGCAGTAGTTTATTTTCTCAGCTCAATGATTTTATTTTCACATGATGAAATTATCTTGTCCAGAATGTTATTTTTAATATCGGTATCATCGACATACTCTAAAATACTCAGCACCCATGGATACCTTTGAAAATGTTCAAACATTCCGTACTCTTTATATCCCGTTAATATAATTGGCTGGACAGGTAACGAAGTCATGTTAGGTACAATTTGACTTAACTCTTGAGGAATACTTTTGGGTTCAGTTATATCTGCAATTATAAATTTAGATAGCAACGCTAAGGTTGTAACGGTCTCTGTAAGGTCTCTATTGGGAGAGTTTTCAAAATCAAATAATATTGGCAAGTAGTTTTTTAATTTCAGCTCTTCCCTTATCAAAGTAAGTATTTTTATTCTATCATTGGTAAATCTTCCAAGAATTAAAACGACTTTGGATGTAATTGTAGTAATAATATTTCTTAGCTTCTCATTTCTAATTAAGAGATAAATGAATTGTGCGACTTCAATATTGTCAATAGTTATCGAAGGTTCATTTTCATCAGATATTTGAAGATTTTCTTGAGTAGTATTTTCTAGTGAAAGGTTCCAAGCAGAAACTCCGAATATTTTGCTATAAGAAATATCACAATCTTTAAATACACTGGAAGTCAGTTGTGTATTTCTAAAATCTGCTTTTATAAATTGTGAACTTGATATTTTCGAATGGCTTTGTTGCATGGCTCCTGCTGGATAGCCCCTAGTTCATAAAAAAGCACCGGATTAGGTAACTTTGAGATCGCCAAACCTCCTAAGTTGCCGCCTGACGGCCCGGTGCTATGCCAAAAATACACTTTTTTACCTCCC
>JBBSTD010000213.1:0-4237 GCA_038236215.1 Cytophagales bacterium
AAACTGCATCCGACCGGGAAAATGTGGTTAAGTCGGCACAGGTATAGCTGCCAGACAACGAGGAGCCGTGTGAGGTGAAAATCTCACGCACGGTTCTGAAGACCAGCCGCCGGGGCGACTCGGCGGCTGAGTTTAATTTTTTTAAATAACAGTAGGGGTCGAAGAAATCACTCCGAACCCTACCATAATATTCTTCACCCTTATTTTAACAGCTTCCCATCAATGCTAAACATAAGGTCTTTACCCCCTACTTCAGCTTCGTACTTCTTCGTTCCGGACGCGTCGACAATGATGGCCGCTTCTTTGATTTTCTTGCCCGGCATCTGCTTCGCTACGTAGTCGCGAACGGTAGCAGGCAGTTCTGAAACGGCAATGTCGGTTTCAGTTTCTTTCAACTTACCCTGACCGTCCATAACAACCGACATGGACTTGCCACTTTCCTTGAAGCTGGCTTCGTAGCCACCATCCTCTTTATCCCACTTAACGGCTGTCGCCTGTGGGTGGAGTTTGGTAAAGGCTGACTTGGCTGATGCCGGTATTGACTGTGCGTGAGCGATGCCTACAGCGCCGAACAAACCTAACAGGGAACTTAATACGTACTTTTTCATGATGAATTTGATTTAGATGACTTTTTGGTTTCACTACCACAAAACTACCAGCCAATTGTGGAGATGGTCTGGAGCCACGATTATTGTGTTCGAGAAAATAAGGCAATCGGTACTCCAGTATTAATTCAGATTTGCGCGGCACCTTAGGCCAATGAAACTACTCATCGTGGAAGACGAGGCCGATCTGGCTGCTGATATCATCGCTTACGTAACTCAGGAAGGCTACCGCTGCGAACTAGCCCCCACCTTTACCACAGCTGCTGAGAAAATCGTGCTTTACGAGTATGACTGCGTAATCGTGGACATTACCCTACCCGGCGGTAATGGTCTAGACCTAGTCCGGACACTTAAAAAGTTAGATAGACAGACGGGGGTCATTATTATTTCGGCCAAAGACGCGCTAACCGATAAAGTTACCGGCCTGCAACTGGGTGCCGATGACTACCTGACTAAACCATTCCACCTGGCCGAACTCAGTGCCCGGCTCCAGTCGGTGGTGCGTCGTCGGCACTTCGAGGGTCGCACTGAAATACGGGTTCATGGACTAACCATCCGACCCGATGCCAGGCTGGTACTCATTAATGATCAACCCCTTGAGTTAACCCGAAAAGAATACGACTTATTGCTATTTCTGGTGGCTAACCCGGGTCGGGTACTCACTAAAGAAGCTATCGCCGAACACCTGTGGGGCGATGATATGGATCAGGCCGATTCGCTTGACATCATCTATACCCACGTCAAAAATCTGCGCCGGAAGATTAGTGACAGGGGCCAGACCGACAGTATTAAAAGTGTGTATGGGCTGGGGTATAAATTTGAGCCTTAAATGAAACTCTTAGACCGAACGCTACGAAATTACCTGCTTTATTCGGCTGTTGTCATGCTCATCAGTACGCCCGTCTTCTACGGGGTCATCCAGCAAGTCTTCATTGACGATGTCAACGAAGACTTGCTGCTTCGCAAAGAAACTATTCAGCAGCAAATCGCACGATTCACCGACCGCCGAATACTACTGAACTGGCGCGATCTGGAAGGAAATACCACGCTGGGGAACATTGATGCGCGAACGCCTAAATCCGATACGATTTATGACGTAGTTTACCAGCAACCGATTCAATCCCCCCAAACCGAACCCGAGGCCGAAACCTTTCGGGAACTCTCGGCCCGCATACCCTACCAGGGACAGCCTATCCACCTGCTCACCCGTATCTCTTTAGTGGAAAAAGAGGACTTGCTCTGGGTCGTTGTGCTGGTGCAGGCCGGGCTATCGACCCTGCTCCTGGTGGGGTTGCTGTTACTGAACCGGCGTACAGCCCGGCAACTCTGGCAACCCTTTTACAGCACACTCACGCGACTAAGGCAGTACCGGGTCGATCAGCCGGAGCCGCTGGAATTACCCCTTTCCCGGATTGCGGAATTCACTGAACTCAATCAGGCACTCAATGAACTAACCCGGCGTAGCCATCAGACCTACGCCGATCAGAAAGAGTTTACTGAAAATGCAGCCCATGAGATGCAGACGCCCGTAGCGATTTTCCAGACCAAGCTCGAACGACTGGTGCAGACGCAGCCCCTGACCGAAGAGCAAAGTAGCCTTCTTGGCGCGCTCAATGGCGTGACAACCCGCTTAGCCCGGCTCAATAAGAGTCTGCTGTTGCTGGCCCGCATCGATAACCAATCAACTACCCACCCGGAGCCAGTACGACTGAATGACGTACTGAATAGTTTGATCGACCAGTCCATCGAAACGATCATAGCCAAACAGATCGACTTGGTCCGGGTGGGTTTCGAGGAAAGTCCTACCCTGCAAACCAACCGGACTTTGCTGGATACGTTGCTTTCTAACCTGCTGTCGAATGCTATTCGCTACACGCCAGCCAATGGTCAGATCGTGATCCGTGTACAAAAGCAGTCAGTCAGTGTGGCAAACACCGGCCAGCCATTGGTCATTACGACCACCCAGCTCTTTGCCCGCTTTGGGAAAGGGCAGGCTCAGACGGGCGGAGTGGGCCTTGGTTTGGCCATTGCCAAAAAGATTGCCGACACATACGGCTATTCGCTCACCTATCAGTACGCGAACGGCCGACACCATTTCGTGCTGTGGTTCGGCTAAATTCAGATTACCTCCACTATGTGTATTGCTGAATACGAAGAAAGAACCTGTTTTTCTAATCCAGACTTAATCCGGGCTGCTTAATCTTTTGGGGTTGCCGATCATCTAACCAGGGTAACCATGAAAATAAGGAAAGCCGTGAAAATTCTCTTGATAATGTTAGTATCGGTAGCGCTGTTTAGCGGCTGCACGACCCGTTTCTATACCCGTCAGCCTGCCCGAAACTATGGGGGCTATGGCAACCATCGCAATGACCGACGCAATGACCGTCGTGAAGATCGGCGTGAAGAACGGCACGAACGCAACGAGCGCCAGGATCAACGCTATAGTCGCTCGTATGGATATTAGTTAATAAATCCCATTGATGCCCCTACAAGACTAGGCTAATAGGCCATCCTTGTAGGGGCATCAATGGGGACTAATCGTACCAATCTTATTTTAGGGGGACTATTCCAATGGGACCACTAATTCAGCGAGAAGGGCCAAATAAGAAAACGGATCAATAAGGGTTCCAAGTTAAAAGCTAATAACTTACTGATTATCAATATATTATACGCATTGATTAAAAAAACCAACTTGGAATATAAACTGATGTTACGCCAAGCCCACTGCAGAGCATTGGCTGAGTTGATTTTTCAGGCCGGTTAATTCCGCGAAAGCCGTTTGCATGGCTTTCAGATATAATCGCCTTTTCAAAGCAAAGTGTTTGCCGCACGCTGATAACCGTAGACGCTCTAACTTGACGTAGGCGCAGATGCTGGCAAACAGCGGGGCCGCCCTTTAGGTTTGGCCTTCGGTAAGATTCCAAGATTAGGGATATTGCCAACAAGTAGACAGGGCGGGTTTCCCTATGGGGCCGCAGAGTACCAGTTCTATGCGCGGAACGGTCCGCCGTCGCGGTCAGGCCCCGCCCTGTTTTTACTTGCTTTAGGCTCAACGGGGTGGCCCGAGCCATGGAAATTCGGGTTTACGACCCATTAGTAAGCGGGGCGCCCCGTGGCGGTTTGAGCAGTAGGGCAAGTGACTTGTTGAACCCCTAAATTATTGTTTCTCATGGACATTCACTAGCGCACGGGCGCCCCCGTTCAGTGGCGTTGACGTTTCGAAGGCGACGCTCGACTGGGCCGTCTTTGACGGTAAAACAATCGTTTTACAAAGCCAATCCGCTAATTCAGAGGCTGGCATCAAAACGATCATCAAACTATTCAGAGCATTGCCAGGCTTTAAGATGACCGAGTCGGCCTGTTGTATGGAACATACAGGCATCTATAATGCTCACTTGCTGAGTTTTTTGCGAAAAATATCTTTACCCATTTGGTTAGAAAGCAGCCTGCAAATCAAAAAATCGGGCGGTTTACAGCGAGGAAAAAATGACGCAATTGACGCGCAACGCATCGCTGAATATGCTTTTCGGTTCCGCGATCAAATGCGACTCTGGCAGCCACCCCGGCCTGTTGTCCAGAAATTAGCTGCCCTCAGCGCACTTCGCCAACGACTGTTGCTGGTTCGTCAGCAA
>JBBSTD010000214.1:0-4106 GCA_038236215.1 Cytophagales bacterium
CATCCAATGTGGCGTTAATGGCTGTCGTCAACAAACTACTTCGGCAGGCGTATGCAGTGGTTAAATTCAACGAAGACTTTGATCCAAATTATCAGCCTATTTTACGCTCGATTGCTTGACTTTTAACACAGTTCATGTTATATAACGCTGTTAGCTGAGCCGAGGTACGTTTGGTGCCAAACGCACCGAAATCAATCGTTAGTTTGTAGGCCGGTTTCCTCGCTTGCGGAAATGCTTCTACGGCTACGATTGTACCGGTACGCATCTCCACTTTCTCAAAATCACCCCAGGTTATTGGGTCATGCATCAGTACACAATCGAATACTGCACCAGTCCGTTGCCGTTCTTCATGTTAACGGGCAGCAATAATTCCTGTTTGCCGCTGCTTTGCCGCAGTTTGGCGTTGGCTTTCGGGTCGACACGAATGTAGTAACTATGGTCGTTAACGGCGTAAAGTCCTTTACTTACTTCCTCCACAGATGTTCCGGCCGCGAGTCGGCAATAGAGCGTTCCGCTGGGAGAGCCGGTCAAGGTCAATGTTCGGGTCAGGGCATCGCCATCTGGTTTTATCGCGTCCATGACCGTAGTGCCCGCGATTTTATATTCCATCGTTGGCGTACCCTGTTTGTCCACTTTCATGCCTTTGTACTGGAGCGTATTTTCGCTGACGCTATCGGGCCATGCGGCTGATTCATTGCCTAATACCATCAGTGGCGTTTGGCCGGGCATATAAACCGTTTCGCCCAGGGGCATAAGCAATTGTGGTTCTCCGCGCTCATACCACATTTCGGTAACGTTGGCAAAATCACCTTTCCACACCTGCAATAAAGCCATTTGATCTAAATCAACGGTGTAGTGCATCCTCGTTGGCGAGCCAACCGATATAGTGTGCGTCCGCTTGTTTTTCTCGCCCGGCATCTGCACGAATGAACGAATCCGCTGCACCTGATTCATCGGATTCGTAAAGTCCGGGTTGACACTGATAACCGCTACGGGGTCAGGTTCGGGTAAGGATGCCGGGGCATGAAGTGGTTGCGGACGCGTACCAGCCTGCGAGACAAATAATCCCAGACCGGGCCGGAACCAGGACCGTGAGAAGTAAACCTCAACTGTGTGCGGCCCGGCAGTCAGCGTAGTGTTGCCGGTTGCCGTCTGGCCAAGTTCCCGGTGGCTGGTGGGTATCACGGGTTTCCCGTCAATCCACAAACCACCTACTCCACCCTGGTCCAGGTCGAACCGGTAGTCGCCGGTTTGCAGGGCGTTCAATTTACCCGTGAACAGAATGGTATATTGGCGTGGCTGGCCGTACGATACCTCGTAGCTCAGTATAGACGTAGTATCCTGTTTCAGGACTTTTCGGGTGCGGGCGTTCTCCCGGTCTTCGATAAACTGACCTTCAACGATGGTATAGCTGAGGGGCGCACTCCACTGGGCTACTTTACGGGGCATCATAACCCGGTAGCCAATATTCCGAACCGCTATCGGTCCGGTAGCAGAGGCTATTGTCAACGGACCTAACGCAGCATTGGACAAGGTTTGCATTTCGCGTATCGTTACCCCGTTCAGGGCAAGTTTTTCCAGGACCGAACGGCCCGTAGACCCCGCCTTTTTGTACCAGATATCCACCGTTTGCCATAAACCGGGGGCTTTCATAATACGCGTCATCTCCGGTGTTTTCCCCAGGTTAATAGCCTGACCGGTAGGCAACGTTACTACAACGTCGGCATTAGATGTTGTCATCAGGTTGAAACGCAGTCGGAAATCATCCGTCGGGGTCAGCAGGGTCAGGGGCGCACCAGAACCCGTCAGCACAGTATTACCCGATTGTGGACGCATCGACGCGCCATCGGCCGCAGGCGATACAGACCCGGCCAGTTGCCAACCTTTAGGTAGGGTTAATTGAGAGGGAGCAATCGCCGGTAAATCACCCTGCGCATACAGGGGTGCCGACAGTAGGCCACCAAGCACAAGCACAGCCGTTCGGCGAAGAATTGATATAGTATTTAGTAGCATAGATTCAGAAAAGTAGTGTAGTTATTCCGGATACCCATTAGCAACCGTAAAAGTCTCTACATTACGGGATACCTCTAAAAACTTTTAACGTTAACCATCCGTTCATTTGACATATATTAAACCGAATTAATGTCACTATGAAACTTACACTTCTTTTACTGACGGCTGCTTCTATAGCACTGGCCGGACCCGAAAAGCCCGCAAAGCCCCGGTCGGCTGCCCAGAAAGTTGCCGTTGCCAGCCAGAAAACAACACCTCCCGAAAGTGGCGGCATTAAACTCATCAATGGATTCCAGGCATCGGTCTTTGCTGAGAACCTTGGTAAAGCCCGGCATATTGTGGTGGACCCGGCCGGAACGGTTTTTGTAAAACTGGAAAAACTGAATGACGGCAAAGGTATCGTTGAACTAAACGATACGAATGGCGATGGCAAGGCCGACCAAACCATGATGTTTGGCAACTATACGGGTACGGGTATGGCACTCTACAAAGATTATCTATACGCTTCGTCCGACACGTCGGTATACCGGTATAAACTGACCAACGGGAAAGTGATGGAAACAACCCCCGCCGAGCCAATTATTGTTGGGTTAGCGCTCCAGCGGCAGCATGCCAGCAAGTCCATAACGATTTCGCCGGATGGAAAACTGTTTGTTAATTTTGGTGCTCCTTCCAATGCCTGCCAGGAGAAAGATCGGCAGAAAGGATCGATGGGTATGGACCCCTGCCCGATTCTGGAAGAGTATGGCGGTATCTGGTTATTCGATGCTGATAAATTGAACCAGCATAAAGCCGATGGAAAACGGTACGCCACCGGTATCCGTAACGCCGTTTCCCTTGATTGGAACACGGCGAACAACACGCTTTACGCCCTGCAACATGGCCGCGATATGCTCAATAGCTGGGGTGGTGCGTTTACGGATGAGGTGAGTGCGGAGTTGCCTTCCGAAGAGTTTTTAATGGTGAAAGAAGGTAATGACTTCGGCTGGCCGTACTGCTACAACAACCAGGTGAAGAACCAGAAATTTCTGGCTCCCGAATATGGTGGTGATGGCACGAAGGTGGACCGGTGTGCTGGCAAAGAAAAACCCATTATGGCGTTTCCAGGTCACTGGGCACCAAACGATCTGTTGTTTTATACGGGGAGTGCGTTTCCGGCCCGGTACAAAAACGGTGCTTTTGTCTGCTTCCACGGATCATGGAACCGCGCCCCGCTGAAACAGGGTGGCTATTTCGTGGCGTTTATTCCATTTGGGAAAGATGGTCGCCCATCGGGTAAATATGAAGTGTTTGCGGAGAACTTTGCTGGTGTACCGGAGCAGGGTACGCCGGGTACCGGTGTTAACGCAGGTAAGCTTGATTTGGACAGCCCCGGCGATGCCAAAGCCCGTCCGGTTGGTCTGGCGCAGGGACCCGATGGGTCGCTTTACATCAGCGATTCGGTAAAAGGAAACGTCTGGAAAGTAACGTACACGGCGAAGAAATAATCGCTTAGCGATAGTAGATAGCGTCCGGTTTCCACCTATACAGGTCGAGACCGGACGCTTATTTTTACCAGCTTTTGTAGAAAAAGGCCAGACGTTAACGGTTATTTTGTAGCGACATCCTGGAAACACTGAACAGACAATAAAATGACAACAGAACAATATCCCAAAGTGTATCTCTACCAGCGAATTGTGCAGGCAAAACTTTTCATTGACAGAAATTATGCTGACAAAATTGATATTGACCACATATCAGACGAAGCATTTTTTTCTAAATACCATTTTATCAGACTGTTCAAACAAATTTATGGTAAGACACCTCATCAATATTTGACCTCCGTCAGGATTGATAACGCTATATTATTATTTCAAGAAGAAAAATCTGTTTCAGATGTTTGTTTTTTAGTTGGTTTTGAAAGTTTGAGTTCATTCAGTAGCCTGTTCAAAAAAAACGTAGGCCTTCCACCTGGGTGCAATTCAAAACTACCACTAGAAAGTTAACTTAGGTAAAAATCTCGCTAACCGCTATGACCAGAGAAGAACTCCACGCGCTCGTTGATGCCCAATTCGATGAGCTAGATGCCCTCCAAAAAGAGCCTACCTTTCTGG
>JBBSTD010000215.1:0-4065 GCA_038236215.1 Cytophagales bacterium
CCCCCCCCCCCCCCCCCGCACCGGTCAAACTACCTAAGTTACGGCTTCTTCCGCTTCAAGGCTAAATCGTGCGCCGTATCGTAGTAGGAGCGAAGACTGCTCCAGTCGAACACATCGGCGATACTCTCCACCTGATTCCGCTGCTTGATACGGTCGCGCTGGGCCATTCTAACAAACCGGTATAAAACATCGGTCAACTGGTCGGCGGCTTCGTCAAACGACTGGGTTCGTCGGTTGATTACGTAGATACCCCGGTTTTCGTAATCACGCATAATCTGCATGATAAAATCGCCAAAACCCGATTGGTCACTGGTGACGGTTGGGATACCTCGTACCACACACTCCAGGGGTGTATAACCCCACGGTTCGTAGTAACTTGGGAACACGCCAAGGTGGCAACCCCGAACGAACTGGCTATAGTCCAGTCCAAACAGGGGATTGGTGGAGGCAATAAAATCGGGATGATAAACAATTTTGACCCGGTCATATTCATTGTTGACTAGGTTCGCTTTTTCGATAAACCGGGTCATATCATCTGGTGCAACCAGATTGTGGGTTACGTAAGGTGGGAGCCGGTGTGTTTTCCAACTCTGCACCGTCCGCCGAAGGCGAAGCCGCCAGTATTCATCCACAAAATTATTCAGATCGGGCAGTTTTGTGCTCTGCGTGTTGGAAGCAGCCGCGTGAAAGAGCCGATCACCTACCTGTTTTTCAATGCTTTCGCAGGTTTCCTGGATTTCGTTGAGCAGTGCCCGCGAATGAAGTACTTCCGGATTAATGGAGGTGTAAGGCTGCTTGGTAACCATGAACATAACCACTGTCATGTCCATGTTATTTTCCCGCATCCGCTGGTTCAGACGGGCCAGGGCTTCCAGTGTGATATCGTACCCTTTGTTAGAAAACTCGAAACGGCCTGAAGTAAAGAAATACAACGTTTTTTCCAGATCGAACGAATAGCTCTGGAAAAAGTGACCCATGACAAACTCATGAATCTTTTCCTTGTATTGAACGTGCAGGTTCTGAAATTCGTGAACGGCGGCAAAGCGCGTTATATTTAATCCATTAGGGAGGACAAGGTCTGGACTTCGACCCAGAAAAACCTCGCACTCACGCGCTGTTACGTCGCTAACCGTTGTAAATACATTCGATTGCAGCGCGGCCAGGCGTTCAATGGTAGCCTGTGTTTCAATTCCGTAATGTTGTGCTTCCCGTTTCCAGTCGAAAAAAGGGAGTTTGCCATAGAAGCCCGGTTCATTTTGAGCCAGATACCGACCCAGCATAGTGGCATGAGTCGTGAAAACAGTAGCGACTTTAACGTTATCGCGACGCAGGTCAGGCAAGCCAGTGCTGGCCATCCATTCGTGAAAATGGGCTACAAAATCAACCCGTTTGGCGTGCCCTTCGGCCAGCAGGGTAATAAACTGGCGCACCATTTCGCCGAAGGCAATCGTCTGGTTAACGAGGTCTTCAACGTTCAGTGTCGACAGCTGGTGGTTTATCCATAGTTGCGTCTTTATTTGATTCAACTGGTCTGTAGTGATGCTGTTGATGTCGAACAGCACTACCCGGGGGCGGCCCGTAACCAGCCAGTAACCATACTCGACCCCGTATCCCAATTGACGCATCTTCCGAACGGTTTGTCCAATTTCCGTTTCGTCCAGTTCAACAATAGGTTCAAATTCGGCCGCTGACCGCTGTGGAAAATAGGGCCCCAGGGCTACATAGTTATCATCCCACTTTTCGACCATTGCCGGTACTTTTGACCGGATAACCGTATAAATTCCGCCTACCTGATTACAAACCTCCCAGGCTATTTCGAGTAGGAGTTTCCGCTTCGATGTTGAAAAGACTGATTCCAATGTAGTTACTGATTTTGAGTAATTGGTTAGTATGGGTACTTATAGCATACGCTCACCTTGCAAATAACTAGTATAAACAATAAAAGAAAAATTTGTTTATTTTAAATATGATTTTGCGTCAATTATCTGTACGGCCTTGTTTAGCGTGATCGTGTAGTTAAAACCGGTCTGAATGCTAAATGCGCCGTACTCCCCCTGCTTATTCACGGCCAGAAAACCGACCTGTATATCGGCAAAATCCTGCTTTTTTACAATTCGCAGAGCAGCCTCTTCGCAGGCCTGTTGGGGTGTACGCCCCTGTCGCATCAGTTCAACCACTAAAAAAGAGCCGCATGTTCGCATAACTAACTCACCGAGCCCAGTAGCACAGGCACCCCCAATTTCATTATCGACAAACAAACCCGCTCCAATAATAGGCGAATCGCCTACCCGGCCCCGCATCTTATAGGCCAGTCCGCTGGTAGTACAAGCCCCGGAGATATTGCCTTGGCTGTCGATGGCTAACATGCCAATAGTGTCGTGCCGTTCGATGTTGGCAATAGGCTTGTATTTTGCTGTTTTGAGCCATTCACGCCATTCTTTTTCGGCTTTCGGCGTAAGCAAATTCTCTTTTTTGAACCCATTCGCCAGCGCGAAAGCCAGTGCGCCTTCACCACTTAACATGACGTGGGGCGATTTCTCCATCACGGCCCGGGCTACAGAAATCGGGTGTTTGATATTTTCCAGAAACGTTACGGAACCGGCATTGCCTTTTTCATCCATAATGCAGGCATCGAGCGTAACATGACCATCGCGGTCGGGTCGGCCACCATAGCCAACGCTCATGTCATTGGGGTCGGCTTCTGGTATTTTAACGCCTGCTTCAACGGCATCCAGGGAACTGCCCCCCTTATCTAAAGCCGCCTGAGCGGCCGCGTTGGCTTTGGGCTGATCCCAGGTAGAGATGACGAGTGGTAAATTTGGTGCCGACTGAATGGCATCCGCTGTTTTTGTGGGGCTGAATGAAAATGAGGGAAGTAGTCCGGCCAGCGAACCAAGCGTTAGAAAACGGCGACGATTGAGCATTGGTAGGTTTATTAAAAAACGAAAGAGGATTATGCACTTATCTCGTCTTTAGTACGAGTTAGATAGAGAGACGCAACTTCTTCCAAACGTTCTGTCGATTGCCCAACTAATTCACGTAGAACAGCATTTATCTGACATATAACCGGAAGCTGCTCATCGGTAGTAAGCGTGGCTAAATAGGCTTCATAATCAGCCCGAATAGTAGTCAATTCAGCGGTTGATGCACTTTGTAGTCGGTTGACAAGAATCGTCATATTTTTCATCGCTCATTACCCATTCACAATCGATGTCTGTAGCGGTATCTTTTCGGTGATTCAACAAACATACAATAAACCCAATACCGATACAAAATACTCGATGGCTTCGCTCACCAAACCCATGCTGCTCATGGATAGCCGCGATAGATGAACGTAAGCTACCCTGATAAACCCGATGTCATTTTTCTGTTTGTGGAAGGTAGCCACAATACAGCCTAATCATTGCCTGCATTGCTTTGCTTGTTTTGATGAACCTGCATGCCTGTTTTGTATGCTGTTCAACCAACTCGTATGCCGAAACCACCGTCCGCAACACAACTACCTGCTCGGTGAGGTCGATGTGTTGCGGACGGTGCAGTTTCTGCCCGGTGTGAGCAATGTGGGCTAGGCCAATACGGGCTTCAACGTGCGGGGTGGCAACGCCGAACAAAACCTGATTTTATTGTACGATGTGACCGTTTTGGATGCGTCGCACCTGCTGGGATTCATCTCAGTGTTTAACCCCGATGTAGTGTAGAGTGCTGCTCGACGATATATCACCGTATTATCTTGCTGTGGGGCAACAGTCGCTGAGCCGGGGGGCGTATCAATTCTGGCAAACGGTACAGGCATTTACGGGTAACGTGGGCAGTATATTTGTTGCGACACCCTCCATACTGACGGGTAATATCAAAAATCAGCAGGTTGCCGGTTGACCCATGCTGGGCTATTTTCAGGTATCGGTTTGTAAACATAGTATAGTATAATTCAAGTTGCGAGATAGTTAGTCTTCCAAACATCCATTGATGGTGAAGGCCAACAAGAACAAAAATAGTTTCAGCAAGAACCCTTCGGCAGTTACCGCATGAATCTTACGAGGAAATAAATTGGTGATTTGGCTGAAA
>JBBSTD010000216.1:0-4052 GCA_038236215.1 Cytophagales bacterium
CAGCGAGTTGCGAGCGGGGCTAACCAAATATTTTCAATACTATAATCACCAGCGGCCTCATCAATCTTTGGGCTACCGCACACCAGCTAAAGTCTTGGTGGAAGGGGAAGAAAAACAAAATAAATGTATCAACTAACCATTCCGTTTGGCCGGATGGTGGTACAAAGAATGGGGTACACTATAAAATGGAGTAAAAGTGAGGGCGGTAAACCGACTTGAGAACCCAAAAAAAACAACCCAACCAGGTTAGCCTGATCGGGTTGGTAAATAGGAATGTGAGTCAGTAATTTACTTCAGCGTCAGCAGGTAGCCGATGGTGAAGTTGGCATCCCAGTCGAATACGAACTGGTTGCAGCCCGTGGCGTCGGCAATGGATTTGTAGATGTTCAGGCCCGCCTTCGATTTGGCGCTCTCCATTTTGGTATACGCCGAAGGGGCATCAAGTACGGTGTAGCGCTCCTTCCCATTCCGGACGGCTTTGGCCAGTTCGAACGGGACACCCCCGATGATGAAGCAGGTTTTGCGATGATCGGACGGTACCTGTTTGGCTTTCGCCTGCACTTCGGTCGTTACGGTTTCGGCGGAGGTGCCGTTCTCGTAATACTTGGCTCCGTAGGTTTCCAAAGCCTTTGTCGAACTGCCTTCTTTCCACGAAATTTTGGTGTTGCCCGAGCCAATATCCGTTACAAAGGAGTTGCTGTAGAACTCAGACGGTAGCACCGCCCGTAGCCCCAATGACCCTTCCTGCTCCGGCGTAACGGTGTTTACGAAGTAATTCAGCGATTTCAACGCTTTGATAATCTTCTGCGTCCCCTCGGCTTTCTGTGCGCCGGAGCTGACCACAAAGTGAATATTGCGCCCACCCACGCCAAAATCGAGCATCTTGCCGATGTAGCTTTTCAGGCCCGTCCGGATGTCGTTGTCGGAGGCCATGTTTTCCATGACCAGACTGTTGCCAAACTCTGCCTTTTCCAGCTTCCAGTGTTTCTGGTCATCTACCCGGACGATGAACGAGTTGAAGCCGCTGGCTCCCAACTCAACTACGCCCTTCAACTGCCCGTTTTGAGGTTCGGGGGCGGTGTAGCTGAACGCCTGCTTAGGCTGGTCGCTAGCCGTATTGTCCGACGAACCCGACTTATCGGAGGAAGATGCGGTGGACGTTGCTTCGTCGGATGACCCATCCGTTGTCTGGTTGTCTGGGCTGGGTAATGTTTGGGATTCGGCAGTTTCCTTTTCTTTGGGCGACAGTTTGCGCAGGGCTTCATTGCCACCGAAGTAGCGGAAAGCGAAGAAGATACCGGCCAGAACCAGGGCCGTGATGAGCAGCCGACCGGCCACGGTTAAACGTTGCATAGAATTGTCAGGTTTGAATGAGAGAATTTTGAATGAGAGAATGAGTGAGTACCTAAGTGACAAAAGGTTATTACGTCAGCAGTTCGCACTTTCGCATTTTCACTCTTTAAACATTAATCAAGCAAATTTCGGTATCCGGCGTCTTTAGCAGGGACCGTGCCGAGGTTCACCGGCTGGGCCGGGGCATCGAGTTGGACCATCCTGAATTCACCCTTGTTGTAGGCTTCCAGCAGGGCTTCACCTTTGTCGGATAGAATGCCGTTTTGGATGTCAACACCGTTGATGAAGTCCATTGACAGGTCCATGGCCCGTTTCATTTCACCGAGTTTCTGGCTCATATCGTCCTGAATATATTCCATCGACTGATCGAAGTAAAACTTCTTATCCGGGTCGCCCTTGAAAATGCTGACCGCCGTTTTCAGCGCGTTCGAGCTTTCCTTTACGATCTGGTATTCGGTTTCTTTCAGCCGGACTTTTATCTCGGTTTCCTTGATGATATAATCGGCGCTCTGGTTCACCTTCTCCATAAAGGCCAGTACCTGCTTCATGTTGCGTTGCAGCGGAAGCAGTTTTTCGTTCATCTCCTGCAAGCCCGCACCCTCAATGGTGGCCAGTTGAGCCGACTCCCGCATACCGGGTTTGTCGCTCATGGAGTTCGCTTTATTAGCTTCGGCAAACTTCTGCTTGATGATCTCGTTATTCTCGTTGATTTTCTTGTTCAGCTTCACCTGCTGACCCGCCAGCGTGTTTATTTGCCCTTGCATTTTTTCGCGCTTCTCCCGCAAATCCTGCACGTAGATTTTCATAATCGCGATGGGATTCAGTTGGATAACCGTACCCGTAATGCTGCGCATTATCGACTTGAACAGGAAGAAAACGGCCGTGCGGACGTCTTTGCTGGTGAACAGAAATATCAGAACGCCCAGTGCACCCAGCAGCAGGGCCAGTTCCAGAATATTGGACGTGGCCCGAATCAGGAATTCGATGATTCGGTTGAAGTAGACCAGGCCGAAGCCAGCCACACCGGCCAGCACAATAAGGCCCAGAATACCTTCGGGGCGGCTCCAGAACGACCGTTTTTCGGTGTCCGTACTGCCGCCAAGTTGTGAAAAATCGGGAGTTGCCATGTTTTTAGTTGTGTAATATAAGGGGTAAGTATACCATTGGAAACGTACTGTTTTTTTGTCATCCCGACGCAGGAGGGATCTCAAGCATCAGGACAATCAAGATCCCTCCTGCGTCGGGATGACAAAAAACTGTCAGGATGACCTAAACTAATTTTACTTGAGCACTCAATGATATGCTATGTATTGTTGACATTGGTGTGGCAAATGGTTCCTACATTATTTTAAATACTGCGTCATTTTGCCAATATCGTCTTTAATCTGATTCTGGAAGTGGGCAAAGGTCGACTCATACCGCTGCTGGTTTTGCGTGATCTTCGTACTTTGCTCGCTTATATCGCCCTCGATAGCCGTGAGCCGGTTTTTGTTAGCGTCGATCTGTTTGTGGATGTCAACCAGTTGCTTTTCCAGGGTTTCATTCTCCGATTGCAGGCGTTTCTGTTCGTTCTGCAACCCGCCAACCCGCTCCGCCAGCGCTGCTTCCACGCTCTTGCCGAATCCGTCCCGGTCTTTGTTCAGGGCCCCAATATACCCATTTGCCGTGCTGGTCAGCGCGTTTATGTCAGCAGGCCCACCTAATGCTTTAAAGCTTGCCCAGGCCGCCTGAAACTGCTTTTCTTCGGGCAGGCCGAGGTTACCCAGACTTCGGAGTGTTTCGCGAAACTCGAAATAATCGGGTCCCGGTGGGTTACTCTGCGCTAGTACGTTAGCCAGGTGTTCGGCAAACTTCGGATCCACGGCCTCCGAAGGGACTGCGGGCGACGTCGTTGCTGGTGCAGTCTGGTCAGGTACCGGTGCGGGCCGGGGTGTGGCGGCTGCGGTAGGAGTAGGGGGCGTACCTGTGGCAACACCCGGTTCGTCTTCCTTCACAAAAAAGCTCAGGATTTTCTGGCCAATGGATTTGTCTGGTTCAGGCATTGTTTTCAGTCAGTTACCGGAAAGCTCGTTTGGCAATCCATACGGGGCATTCCATGCTGGGTACTCCGTTCGTTGAATTACTGAACAATGTTACGAGGTTCGGCCCATTTCCGCAATATCAGATTTGGCCGAACGGTTGCGGGAACTGACAAAATGCCCCAGGGCGGGCCGAATGTCTGGCGCAGTTAATTTTTTACATCCGGTTTCAGCCAGCTGGCCATCCGCTTCCGAAACTTCTCGACTTTGGGCCTCGAAACGCTGCTGACATATAGCTCGTTGGGGTGGCTGTAATAATAACCCTGGTGATAGACTTCCGCTGGAAAGAACTCCTTAAACGGTAAAACCTGGGTCACCACGGGGCGGCTGTAATGCCCGGACGCATTTTCGCGCTGAATGGCGGACTCGATGGCGGCCTTTTCGGCGGGGGTTCGGTAGAAGGCGATGGAGCGGTATTGCGTACCCACGTCAGGCCCCTGCCGGTTCAGTGAACTGGCATCGTGCCCAATGAAAAATGCTTTGACGAGGGTATCGAACGGAATGACTTTCGGGTCGTAATACACCTGAAAAGACTCAGCGTGGCCCGTTTGCCCGCTACCGACCTGCTCATAGGTTGGCTTGTCGAGTTCACCACCGGCGTAACCCGACACCACTTCACGA
>JBBSTD010000217.1:0-4036 GCA_038236215.1 Cytophagales bacterium
GCTTTGGCTGGCTCAATTTCCGTCGTCGGTTGTTCCGAGATGTGGAGAAAACAATAGAAAGTTCGGAAGCAATGCTCCAAATTGCCTTCATTTCTATTTTACTCAACAGATTGGCCAAATAAAATTCCCAAACATACTCTGAAAACGTTCGTTTTTGTAAACAACTGCCAAGCCGTAGGAATCGGCACTTCGTTTGATTGGGACAATTTTTGCTGTTGGGCAGATAGAACGGTCTTTAATGGCTTCTGAGACAACTTTAGTGGGCATACAAGCTGTCCTATGAGGATTTATGTACGATTCGGCATAAATACCCATAATTCAAAATTATAGGTATTGAGCCTACTTGAATAAATAGGTGAGCCCTATTTGAGGTTGTCCAAAATATTGAGTGCTGCTCGGAAAATAAATCCACTGTAACCCATAACTGAGCTCTAACCGCATGGATTTTAATAAACCTACGCTTACGCCAGGGCTGACCTGAGTTGATTGCATAGATACACTAGGATAGCTTATACTGGAGCCCTCCCCTGAACTTCGTTTACCTACTTGATAGGAAGCCTCCAAGAAGGGAGAAAACCGAGTAGTTGTAAACTGATAGCGCACATAAGGACCTGCTGAAAGATCATGGTAATTAAAATTATCCACCCACTCCTTAGACCAAGTTGTATTTAAGCCGACCGCTAGTTGCTTACTCAAAAAGTAGCTAGCATGCAGTTGAAGGGTGTTTCTATTTTTGAGCAAGTTTCCTCGACCATATCCCTCCTTTACACCCAATTGCCAGCTACCTGTCTGAAAAATAGTTGGCGATTGGTCAGAGGTTAGTTTTTGTGCATAAGCTTGTTGAAGCTGAAGGCTTATCAACAGGGCCAGAAGGGGCAGGTATAGACTAGTTTTCATGCGAAAAGATCTCATTTTCTTGGAAACGCCTAAGGCTCTTACTCAGTATGTGAGTAACCATTTAATCAATTTACTTCTGTTGTATAAGTGGCGGTCATGTTAACTGCTTACTACTTTGTACAGAATTAAAGCCAATTCCAAAACGAGATTAATCATAACTGACAGTAGCGCGTATCTGTAGTTGAAGAGTCCTTTCCAAAAAGGACTCTTGTCTTTTCGGTCACTTATATGACTGAGCAACATCTTTTGGCCGAAAACCAGCCATAGTATGATACCATAAAACAGGGCAAAGGCTGAAAAGCTCATATGTATAGGCGGCTTCCTTCTGTTATATAATCTACATTATGTATTGTAAGACAGTTTGTAAGACAAAAATGATCGGAGTTTACCCCCGTCAGCCAGCTAACGTTTTAGTCCCTGACAGGAGTGACTGAAAGTCAATCACTACCAACCGCAGATTACAGATGGTAGTGAGCGAAAACGACCTGTAAAAACGGCAACTCACTCCTACTGTTACTGTACAAACGAACGTTTGTATAGTAACAAAAGCATCATGAGTTGCTCTACAAGGCGGAGTTACCCAATTAGGGTGAGTATTTGTAGAAATTGACCCATCGTCACTATAGTTGTGTTCTGATAAGTGCCTAACGTCAATAAATCATCGTCACCCGTAATTAGAAAATCAGCCTGACAGCTTTCCGATATAGCCAGCAAGTAATCATCATCACGATCACGGGATAGCTGGGGAATCACGCCCAGGGAAACAGGTTGAAGATAAAGCAGTGCGAACGCCTTAAAGCGAGTCACTTGGTTAGGCGTGATCACCTTGGAGAACTTTCGCCGGGTGATTACGCCGTCAAACTCGGCCAATAATTCAGGTGAATAATAGACCTGTATATGGGTGTTTTTTAGAATCTTGTAATAGAGGGTTCGGCGGGACTTTCGACTAATGCAAGCGGATATAAACCAGTTGGCATCAACCACCAGCTTAATCTTCCTTTTTTTTGGCATTGCGATAGGCTTTAATCTCTTTCTGGATTTCCTGCGTTGACAGCTGTACGTCGGGTAATTCAGCGTCTAAATCCTCGAAGAGTTCATCGGCCATTTGCAACTGTATTTTTTTGGCCGTAGCCAGCCTTTGATCAGGGGGTAAGGAATTGAAGGCTTGTATGACTTCGCGTTGGGACATGGCACGTTCCAGTATAGGGTAATCGTTGAAGCAAGATAATGCCACAAGTTACCAGAAAAAGTAAAGTAGTCCTTCATTTGGGCTAAGTAGCCCCCACTTTGACGACGAAAACGGGAACTAACCGGTAAGGTGGCGTCTTACGAAGTCGTTTGAGGCTGGAAAAGAGTTATTGCCTGACTGTGTTCCTGTGTTTTTTGGTCCTGACACGAATAAAGAATGAAGTTTTGTGGCAGGAATACGACTTTATTCCATGTGATAAACGGACAATCCTCCGTTGGAACGAGATTGTTGACTGCTTGCTAATCGACTTTCTTGCCTGCTGGATGCTATTGGCTGAGCTGCTTGCCGAAGCCTAGTTGGTTAGTGTAAGGCAAGCGTTGATGAGCGAGTGGTATTACCGCCCCTTTTGTGAGGTAAACCTGGGTAATACCTCGGTAATACCAGACCCATTAGGAAGACCGTTTCAGGGCTTAGGGCGGTATACTTAGCTTAGTAGTTTCAGTATTACCTGTTGGGTATTACCAGCGGTAAACCAGGGTATACCGCCCGATTACCGGTATTACCCAGGTAACACCCAACAGGTAATACCGACATTACGGGTACACCGGGGTAATACCAGCGGCCGTTAGGGGAGCGGAAGCGGAGATGAAGCGATCCAAACAGAACGCCCCCCAGAGCCAGGTAGTACCTGGGTAGTACCTGCCAGATAGTAGAGCATTACCTGGGTACTACGAGTCATTGAGTGTGCTAGATGACGCTCGTTTTACTGGCTTGATCTGGATTATGTTTACAAGGCATGAATGGTGTATTCAGGAGAGTTTTGACCTATTGTTATACCTCCCTATCGATTCATCTACTACAGAGTCCTTCAATCCGTAAACCGGAGCGGGATCACTAATCGCCAGTCTGAATCCGGGTTGTCGCGTTCAAACATAATATGAAAGGCTAATACGGCATTCTCTACCTGGGAGGTCATCAGGCTGGTTTCACTTGCCGATTGTTGATCGGGGTTGAGATTGACATAGACGGCCATTTTATGGCGGTTGCCACGAATACTCATCTGGTTAAGCCGAGCCAGTAAGTGGTGATAGATGGGCAATGCGATTGAATTCATCGTCTTGAAAAGTAGATTGTAGGACGCTTAAAACGATTGGCAAAGGTAAGCCTAGTTTATCGCTCAAATTAACTCGCTGAACTAGGAGACTCATTGGCTTTTGCATATCTATTACGTCCCTCACCCTACTGTTATGGCTCCTCTATCAAGCTAACGCTAGTTGTTACAGATGTTAAATGCACATTTAACATCCGTAACAAACAGCACTTTTCCCCTATCTTGAGGGTCTAATTCTCTCATTGATGGAAAGCCAACCCTTATCCCACGTTGCCTATTACCGCGTATCCACTAAACAACAAGGCCAGAGCGGGCTGGGCCTGGAGGCCCAGCGCACCCAGGTCATGGGATTCATCGGGGGCCAGGCTCCACTGGTGCGGGAGTTCATCGAAGTCGAAAGCGGCAAGCGCAACAGCCGCCCCCAGCTCACCGAAGCCTTAGCATATGCTAAGCAGAACAAAGCCCGCTTAGTCATTGCCAAGCTGGATCGACTCAGCCGCAACGCTGGGTTCATCTTTGCCTTGAAAGATAGTGGGGTGGATTTTGTCTGTGCCGATATGCCCGATGCCAACACCCTGACCATTGGCATCTTTGCCACGCTCGCCCAGCATGAACGGGAACTGATCGGTGACCGCACCAAAAAGGCCTTGGCAGTCAAGAAGCAGCAGGGGTTTGTGCTGGGCTCCCCTCAGAACCTAACCCTATGGTGCTCCCAATTAATTGGACAGCTTTTGAGCTAATTCAGGTTTGAGAAGGCCGGGTTAAAAATTGTACTTTCCCCTTTCCCACTTGGTTCATTGACGTACCACTGAGCAGGCGTCTGGTAGCCCAATGACTGA
>JBBSTD010000218.1:0-3672 GCA_038236215.1 Cytophagales bacterium
GCGCCATCTGGGTGCTGGCCAGCGGACGGTCCTTTCGCTGGATCAGGCGGAGCGAAACGCCCTAATCGGGCTGGGGCGCAATTTCAACCAGGCCATGAAGGTTATCCACACCTGGCCCGCCACCGGCGAGAAGGCCGAACTGCTGGCAGAACTTCAGCAAACGGTCACTCAACTCAAATCCTTTCTGAATCAATGTACATCAAAGTAAGCACGGGTAGCAGCTTTGGCGCAGCCGCCCAGTACAATGAGACGGGCCTTTCGCCGGAGCAGCAGAAACAGAAGGCGGGCCGGGTCCGGTATCTGGATGGCTATAATCTGTTGGCCGACGATGCGCGGGGCATTGCCGCCGAGATGGGGGCGGTGGCCAGCCGCAGCCGTACCCAGCAGCCGGTATGGAACGTGAGTTTTTCGGCCGCTGACGGTCAGCAGCTCACCGATCAGCAATGGTTAGGGGTAGTCGAGCGGTACCTAACCGAGATCGGCACGAGTACCGACCGGCACCAGGTGGCCGTCTGGCACCACAGTGACACGGGCCGCGACCACATTCACGCCTTAATCAACGCCGTACCCACCGACGGGGAGCGGGCCCTCAAACGCTACCAGTGTGGTATTCGGGCCAAACAAGCCGCCCAGCAGATCGACACCTCACTGGCTCAGCCCATTCAAAAAGGCGTTGGTATTCGGGAAATCATTGCGCAGGCCATCAGGACCGCGTTGACCGAGACGAAAATAACGACGTTTGACGAGTTGGTGACTAGTCTGAACGAGGTTGGCATAACCGCTACCATCAAGCTCAATGCTACGGGTGGGGGCGGGACCCGTTTTAAGATGGGCGATCACAAGCCGATCAAGGGCTCCATGCTGGGGTATAAATTTGCGGCGGTGGCCAACCAGTTAGCCGCCAATCAGGCCTACCAGACGGAGATCGATCAACTCAAGCAGGCTCTGGAGGAGGCAAAGAAGCAGCCGGTTAAACCGGAGATGATCCCTACGGAGGAGATCAAGTCTACTCCAAAAGATACCGCCGAGATCGAGCGGTTGAAAAAAGTAGAAAAGGACCTGATAGAAAAAGTCAATACGAATTATAAAGCCTGGGAGAGGGAGAAGAAACGGGCGGATAAGGTCCCGGAAACGATCACTGAGCAGATCGAAGTGATGGTCCCTGATCCGGCTGATAAAGACACAATAGACAAGCTGACCAGGGCTATAGGCGAGAAGAACACCAAGATCACCACTCTGATAAAGAACTATAATGATCTGGTCAGGAAGAGTAACGAGCTGGCTAAACTCTACAACGAGCTGATCAAAAAGGAACCCGGTCAACAGCCGACACCCCACGCATCCGCCACGACACCGACCACACCGGCCGTGGCCCGATCAGGGGCTTCGTCGCCAGTGGCCCAGGCTGCGGCACCACCGTTAACCGCCACAGAACGGTGGCTGGCGAGTTTCAAGGGTACATTCAAGGTCGACCCTACCCCAGAGCAGCTCCAGGATATCATCGCCAAAAAACAGGTACCAATTCCCCAGATTGGCTTAACGGTTTGGGTTGGGGAGGGAAAATGGCAGTGTAAGCCGATCCGTTCGGTGGCCACCGCCCCCCTCGTAGCCCAAACGCCGGTTACCCCACGACCACCGGTTCCCCCAAAGACAGCTACCCCCGCCCCGGAGCCTGCGCCTACCAGCCCCACCGTCAGCCATGAACCGGACTGGTACGAGTTATTCCGGACGCTTACCCGGCAAAAGAAATCGTACATGGGTGCCTGGGACCTGCAAAAACACCTCAGCGATTCCCGCGCCATCAACGCCCTGAAACTGACGTTGCACCAGGAGAACGGCGAGCTGTGCCTGACCGATCAGCACGACCGAACGGCGACGTTCACGCAGCTGGGTTTAGACTGGAAAAAGCTGGGCATCACCGGCCTGGATAAGAACAATATAGCCGACCTGAAAAAGGCCCGGGGAAAGGGTCAGGGCAGGAGCCTGTAAATTGTACTTTTTGGAGAGGTGTTGTATAAGCTATCTTATGTTAAGGGATTAAACATAGATTGGCCACCTTTAAATGTTAGTGCAGTCTTTACTCAAATGTAACCCACACAGTTAGGGGTGGCCATGCCTGAAAAAAACTACGAGGTTTGGGACAATCATTCCCAAGTATTCTCCATCGTTATAGATCCTGCTTAAAAGCTAAAAGTAATATGCAATATTTAATGACGAGACCCGATTATACCATTTCTCCACCTTATAATAGGTGGTTATACTAGTTTGAGGGTCAGGTGCAGAATAATTTGCCAATATCGGGTTCATTCCGTAGAAGTATCGCAAATCCACTACAAAATGATTGCCAAAGCGGTAACCAATTCCACCAGTTAAACCAGCATCTACCTTGTTAGTGTGCGCATACGAGACAAGAGTTTTTTCTTTGTTTGAAGCATAGTAACTCTTGGCGTTTAACAAGTAACCTATTTGGCCTCCTAGCTCAACGAAAGCCCGTTCTCCTTTAGGTCGAAACCGTAGTATTACAGGTATAGATGCATAATCAAAAGCTATAATATATCTGTCCGTTCCACCTATGAGTGCATTAGTTGTAGATAGGCTACTGCCTTGTCGAGAATAAAGTATTTCATAGGCTATAGCGATAACCGGTGAAAACTTTTGTTCCAGGACTCCACCAGCGTTGTATTGCCACGTCAGATCAGTAGGGGTTAAGCTACGTTGAATCTGTGTAGCATTGAGCCCACTACTAATTCCAAAGCGATATGTAGTTGCGCTTTGACCGTAAACAGTTGATAGATTAATTAGGCATAACCCTAGTGCTATAAACAGCCCCGTTTTCATAATGGTAGTAGTCGTACAAAAATTATTGTAAAATGATCCGAATGGATTCAGATTTTTCTGAACCATAAACCCCCTGTAAATAATATGTGCCTCTTGGCAAGGTGCTTACATCAATATCTACATTCAATCCGTCTTTTACAGATTGATCCGAGTAATATCCTTTCACTTTTACTTCCTTGACCATTTCATTTTTTTCGGTGTAAAGTTGCAAAGCATCAGGTACATATCGTGTATCGGTATCCTTGTCAAAAAGGGCCGTTACCTTATCGGTGGCTGGGTTTGGGGATGCACGGAAACCTCCACAACTGCTAATAAAAAATGTTCGTGAAGTACCCCCTGTTGTACTACAAGCAGAATTAATAACATCCATCTGAAGGACAAATCCTCCTGCTGATCCAGCGGTAACGGTTGCGTTAGGGCCATAAGAATAAAAATAACTGACGTTGCTACTACCAATTGGAATTGACCAACTATAGCTGAATTGTGATGAAGGAAGGATCGGATTCGCTTCATAGCTACGGGTATTCCCTACGCAAAATGAAGACCCATTATCACCACCTCCAGTAGCCGTAAATGTAATATCACTGCTACCGGGAACTCCAAAGTAGTAAGCTATAGCATCTCCTTGTAAATTATTACAGTCGGGAATGATACCATAAACTGTTAGTGTTCCGTAAGAATTATATTGAATTGCAGGTTGAACGCATTTAAAAAAGGGTGAGTAACTTGAGCAGATAATGATCATCCCACCCCGCTAGCTTGCGTCGGCTTTTTAGACTCTCTTTGTCATCCATGCGATGCAAAAGTTGAAGTGCCATCTTTCGGACAGTGGCA
>JBBSTD010000219.1:0-3630 GCA_038236215.1 Cytophagales bacterium
TTGGCTGGCTCAATTTCCGTCGTCGGTTGTTCCGAGATGTGGAGAAAACAATAGAAAGTTCGGAAGCAATGCTCCAAATTGCCTTCATTTCTATTTTACTCAACAGATTGGCCAAATAAAATTCCCAAACATACTCTAAAATGGGTATCATAAAACGGCAGACGATTCAGAGTTCGGTGTACACCTACGCGGGGGTGGCGGTGGGGTTTTTGACGCAGGGACTTTTCTTTCCGAACATGTTCAGTAAGGCCCAGGTCGGGTTGCTAACGCTGCTGATTTCGCTGGCGCAGGTGCTGGCCCAATTCGCCAATCTGGGTACCAACGGCGCAGGTGGGCGATATTTCCCATATTTCCGCAATCCCGACCGGCAACATAACGGCTACTTGTTTTTGACGAGTGTGACGACGCTTATTGGTTTTGGACTGTGTGTGCTGGGGCTATGGCTTGCCCGGCCCTGGTTTATTGAGAACAGCGGAGGGGAATCAGCGCTGTTTACTGATTACTATTACCTGCTCATTCCGCTAACGCTGTTCACTGTTTACTTTGCCGTTTTTGATAACTACTCCCGGCTGCTGTACAACCCCGTTACAGGTACCGTGCTGCAACAGTTTGTACAAAGGCTGTTCATTCTGATGGCAGGATTAATTTACTGGCTGGGATGGGTGACGTTCTCGCAGTTTCTGGGTCTTTGGCTACTGGCCTTCTTTTTGCAAACGATGCTGATGATAGGTAGCGTCGTTCGGGATAAGGCGTTGTTCCTTCACCGGCGTTTCCTGAACCTTGACCCCGCATTGCGCCGAAACCTGACGCGCTACGCAGCGTTGACCCTCACCACCGCCCTGTCGTCACAGATTATACTGACGATTGATAAGGTGATGATTAACAGCAAACAGGGGCTGGGCGATACGGGTGTGTACGGCACGGCTTCCTATTTTGCCGCCGTTATTGCCGTACCCGCTACGGCTCTCTACAAAGTATCGGGGGCGTTGATTGCAGAGTCGTGGAAAACGAACGACCTGGATAATATCGCTACTATATACCGGAAAAGCTGTTTAAATCAACTCATTGCGGGGTGTCTGGTATTTGTTGGCGTAGCGGCTAACCTGCCCAATGTGTTCCGGTTTCTGCCGCCAAGCTACGAAGCGGGCTATTACGTTATTCTGTGGCTGGGCCTCGGAAAGCTTATCGACATGGCTACGGGTGTAAACGGCATCATCCTGAATACGTCGCGTTTTTACACCTACGACTCGCTATTTTTCGTTGTACTGATTTTTATAACTATTGCTGCTAACCAGTACCTGATTCCCCGTTTTGGTATCAACGGGGCGGCTATGGGGGCGGCACTGGCTACGTTTCTGTACAATCTGGCCCGGACACTCTTTGTCGGGTTTGCGTTCAAGATGCAGCCCTTTACCTGGCGAAACGGGATGGTTGTGTTGCTAGGGGCGGGCGTGTGGTGGATTTCCGTGCAATATCCTTATCCCGCTCTAAACGCCACAAATACCCGCGTCCTGCTGGACATGGCCGTACGCTCGGCCCTGATTACGGGTCTGTTTGGTGGAGCCGTTGTCGGATTTGGCTTGTCATCAGATATTAACCAGATGATTAAGCAGTTGCGGAAGCGTTATTTATAGCGACACAATCAACCCGGCGAGTTGATTGTGTCGGTCCTGATAGAGCGGTGCTCGCTATATCACATTCATTGTCTGCTCCTTTATCTTCTCCAGTTCATCCTTCATCTGTACTACGAAATGCTGAATGGTAGAGTCGTTGGCTTTGGAGCCGACGGTATTTACTTCACGGCCGATCTCTTGCGAGATGAAGTTTAATCTTTTACCATTATCTTCCTCCGTGGCTAGTACTTCCAGAAAGTACTCAAGGTAAGTTTTGCTGTTTTAGCGTCGTTTGTACCAGTTGCTAACTAACTCATACCGTTTACTAACCCAAAATTCGCTAGAGTGTCAGATAAGGGTAACTTTTTGTACGCAAAAGCTACCCGGTCATGGCAGAGATATACGTTCAGATACCCGCCTATCGCGATTCAGAACTGCCCAAAACGTTGCAAAGTCTGCTCAGAATGGCAACAAACGCCAGTCGTATCCGCATCGGAATTGTCTGGCAACGCGGGCCGACTGAGGAGTTACCCCGTAGCCTGATCACGCAGCATGCTATTGATATAATGGAGGTGCCTTACCAGGAGAGCAAAGGGTGCAACTGGGCACGAAATCTACTACAACAGGGCTGGCAGGGTGAACCGTACACATTGTTGATTGATTCGCATCAGCGGTTTGTGCGGGGCTGGGATCAACTGCTCATCGACATGTACGAAGGGTTGAGGCAACAACACGTTGAAAAGCCGATTCTCACCGGTTACCTGCCTCCTTATGATCCGGTTAATGAACCGCATGGTCGACTCCATAAACCGATGCAGATCTATCCCCTTGACCACGAAAATGGCTTGCTGACGAAATTGGTCAGTTATCCAATACCCTTCTGGAAACAACTCGATGGCCCCCGGCCAGCGCACTTTGTGTCACTGCATTTTTTGTTTACCACCGGGCAGTTTAACCGCGACATCATATTCGATCCAGGCATTTATTTTTTTGGGGACGAGGTGGTCACCAGCCTGCGAGCATTTACGGCCGGTTATGATTTGTTTCATCCTCATCGGGTAGTGGGCTGGCACGCCTACGACCGTCGAACCCGTACACCGCACTGGGCCGATCACGCAACCTGGACGGACCAGGAAAAGATATCGTCCGAACGCATCCGTTCGCTCTATGAAGGTCAGCTAACGGGTCGATATGGTCTGGGTACCGTCCGCAGTCGTAAGGCGTATGAAACGTATATTTTCCGAACCTTGATTAGCCATGAAGCAATCGACTGAGCAGCCAATAGCGACTACAGACAAAAAAAACATTTTCTGGATGGACGATTTTCTGACCGATGCCCAGTGTGCGTTTGTTCGGGAGGAACTGGAATTTGCCTTCTGGCATCGTAGTGCCGTCATCAAAAAAGTAGAAAATAACCGGATCGAGTCGTTTCACAGTGCATCGCGCACCAGCGAAACGGCGGCTCAGGAGTGGTTCAGCGATGAGCTACTGGCCTTCATAGGTGAACTAGAAACCCGGCTAGAAAGCCTGCTGGGCACATCCCGGCAACGGTTTGAATACTGGCAGGCTACGCATTATGACCTGAACGGTCAGTTTGATTACCACCATGATGCCGGTTATTGGGCAGAAGATCCGGCTGGTGAACGACGACATACGATACTGATCTACCTGGATACGCCTGCTGTTGGGGGGCAGACGCACTTTCGTGCTCAGAACATCCGGGTGCAGGCTGTAGCCGGCCGGTTGCTGATCTGGAATAATTTGCTACCCACCGGCCACTGTAATTACGGGATGATTCACGCCAGTATGCCCGTTCTGGCCGGGCATAAAACCACGCTCATTACTTGGGAACGACTTAAACCATTCAGAACGGAATCCTTAGAACGTGTTTGGGATTTGAGAAAAGCAGAGAGTCGTGCCAACTTTGTATCGACCAAAATGCAAAGTCATGACCAAACAGTGGCAACCACTGACCGACCCTCAATGGGCTGCAATTTCGCCTTTCTTTGACCTAAAA
>JBBSTD010000220.1:0-3577 GCA_038236215.1 Cytophagales bacterium
CAAAAAAGCGGTCAACTCCCGATTTCTTATATTACCTAATCGAAGATAAACAATACGGGGTGGTGGACCTTTCAGAAAAAACGAATCCGGAAAGTCTGAATCCTTGGTCATAATGATGCGCTTCTCGTCGATAGCTATTCGGGCAATGTCCGCATCCTGCAGCAGATGTCCGTACGGGAAGTGAATGGTATGAATGGCATCATCCCCTTTCCACCGCAGGCAAGTTGCCAGCATGGGCGGCAGTTGTGTGTCAACAATGAACTTTAGCACCACTGATCAAGAGGCTAACGGAAAGGTAATTATACTTCGTGCATTGGCAATGTGAGCTGCGTATAATAAAGTGGCCTGAATGTCGGCTTCCTCCAGGTAGGGATAATCAGCCAGTATTTCCTGATGGGTCATTCCTGCCGCCAACAATTCCAGCAATCGTGTCACTGTGAATCGCATATTGCGAAGCGTTGGTTTACCCTGGCTAACCGCCGGATTGAATGTCACCCGAATAAGAAGGCTTTCTATACTAGACAGACATTTCAACGAAACTACGAATTTTTGGCCTTTGATGGGTATTTACGGGTCAACTGACCGTCGGTATCCCATTCAGAAAAGCATTTAAATAACCCGGACTAAAAGTTTATACCGCTCGTCAGAGAGATAGTTTCAAACTTAACGGGAGTTGTCCAATCGGTAAACGCACCGGGAAATAAGAAGCTGCTCACGTATCGTTCATAGCGCAACGTGACCGGAATTGTAATCCTGTTCACCGGTATTTCGACCCCCAAACCCGCCAGTCCACTCACCGCCGACTTTGTCAACGGCGGAGTTTCGGAGCCATAAATGGGCGGACAGGGCGCTACTAGGCAATTCGGTTGTATTACCTCCCGATAGTTGCTGTTTACGATTCGATTGTAACCCACTCCTACCTCCAGGAAAAGGAATTTGTGAGACGGCAGCACGTAGTTTCGGTACAGAATTGGGATTTTCAACGTGCTAAGCCTGAATCCCTGACTGTCCCCGCCAACAGGGGTAATGTTGGAAACGCGGGTCCAGGAAGGTTGAACATGCAGGGATGCCCGATAATTGAGTCGGTAATGCACATCGGCACCGGCAACCAGATTGGCCTGCGGGCTAAAGTGAGTAGGCCCCTGGGTACGTACAATCGGATACGAATAATTTACCCCCGCAAAAACGCCCCATCCCCAAAGGCTGGTTTTTGATGGCGGACTATGTTGTGCCTGTACACTACTAAGGGTAAAGCCAAGGGCGAACAGGATAGAATAGATGGTTTTCATCGTTGTCTGTGATGGCGAATTTACTTGTCAGGGTTCCGGTTAAGGGAAACTGGTTGGAACGCGCAAAAAAAGAGCATGAACCTGTTGGACCGGCTCCGTTGGGCTTTAGCCAACGGTAAACAGGTAAAAAAAATTCTGAACAACTTCTATACGTACTTCACAATGAAATTAATCAACTTCTTCACTTTATCCGTGTAGGGCGGGTAGATGAATTTCATGGTGCCGAAGTTGCGCTGCATTACCCCCCGCTGATTGGAGAACTCCTGGAAACTAAAGTACCCGTTCGATTTGCCAATGCCGCTGTTGTTGACCCCGCCAAAAGGCAGCTCGACATTCCCAAACTGTAGCAGCGTATCGTTCACGACGGTATCACCCGCCGAGGTGCGGTCCAGAATATACTGAGTGGTTTTCTGGTTTCGGCTGTGGATGTACAACGCCAGTGGTTTCTCGCGCTGGTTGATGATCCGTAAGGCATCGTCGAGATCGGTATATGTGAGCACGGGTAGTATAGGCCCAAAAATCTCGTCCTGCATCACCCGCATGTCGTCGGTTACGCCTTCAAGCACGGTTGGTTCGATGAAGTTCTGGTCGGCATCGGTTTGACCGCCCATCGTAATTGTCGCGCCCTTAGTCACCGCATCATCCAGCAGGGCGCGGATTCGGTCAAAATGGCGGTTGTTTACAATCCGGGCGTAACTATCCGACGCGGCAAAGGGTTGGCCATCGGGGCTGTACATAGCAGTCAGGGTGTCGCGAAACGCCTGCATGAAGGGTTCTCTTATGGACGCATGAACCAGCAGATAATCGGGGGCAATGCAGGTCTGGCCATTATTCAGGCATTTACCCCAGGCCAATTGCTGCGCGGTCTGTCTGATGTAGGCCGACTCATCCACAATGGCGGGGGATTTGCCGCCCAGTTCGAGCGTGACCGAAGCCAGGTGTTTGGCCGCAGCGGTCATGACCACGCGCCCTACGGCCGGGCTACCGGTAAAGAAGATATGATTGAACGGTAGTTCCAGCAGGGATTTCGCCACATCGGCATCCCCCTCAAAAACGGCGACTTCTTCGGCGGGGAACAGTTCCGTAATCATTCGGCTAATCAGTCCGGCTGTATTTGGGGTCAGCTCCGATGGTTTCAGAATCGCGACGTTACCAGCCGCAATGGCCGATACCAGCGGCCGGATAGCCAGCACGAACGGGTAATTCCAGGGCGAAATAATGAGTATATTGCCCTTGGGCTCGTGGACAATATGACTTTTCGTGCCAATCAGCGCGAGGGGAGTGGGCAATGACTGAGGCTTCATCCAGCGTTTCAGATGCCCGATGGTAAACTTGATTTCGGCGTATAGGGCCATCAGTTCGCCCAGCATCACCTCGGCCGATGGCTTCCGGAAATCATCGAACATGACCCGCTGAATATCGGCTTCGTGGCTACTTATCCAGGACTGAATGCGCCGGACGCGTTCGATACGCTCATTAGCGGTAGTAAGGGCCATTTGGGGGGCGTGCCGACGCTGAAGGTCAAACGTCGTTTGGATGTCGGTTTTGGGTTGGGTGGCCGTCATTTTCTGTTGTATTTTTTATATCTACTGCCTTAAAACCGTTCAAGAAAGTACGTTAAAAGTACAAAAAAACGGGATGTGTGGATTTAAATAGTGAATCCTTTATCTTAGCTAAAACTTTAGCCACCCCGAACTGGATGACGCTCGTTAGTGACAATATCCGCTACCTACGCAAACTAAATGGTTTGACCCAGGAGCAGTTTTCCCGAAAAATCAATATAAAACGTTCCCTGTTAGGCGCTTACGAGGAGGGACGAGCCAACCCGAATCAGCAGAATATACAGGCCATTGCCAAAGCCTTTAATACCACCATCGAGTTATTGACCCGGCAGGACCTCCGGAAAATCCGTGAAACGCCTAGTTTGAGCATCCCGCTTGGCCAGAAAGGAGATGATCCCTACACCAGTCGGAGTACGAATGAGCATGGAGCGGCCATTCGGTCGGATGGTAAACTAACTACGGACGATGACCCGTTTCAGCACCCCGACTTCCCCGATATTTTTGCCCGGCCTGGATTCGCACAACCAACGGCCCCCACGCCCGAACCCCAGCCTTTGGCATCAGTGTTGAATAAGTATTACAAACCGGCGGAGGCCAATCCAGGCGAGGAACTGCGTCGGGAACCCGTTGCGCCACCTGTGATTACCGCTCCGGTACGGCCGGGGAGCCAATCCAATATGTCCGGTGATCGCCCGCAGCCAGCGGCCTACCAGTCCCGCCTAGCCG
>JBBSTD010000221.1:0-3536 GCA_038236215.1 Cytophagales bacterium
ACCACGTGCAATACGTCTTCATTACGCTGAGTGAGCAGCATTTCACCTGCCAGGATCATTTCGCCTACCTCGATTGAAACACCCAATTCTTCACGGACTTCGCGGATGATGGTTTCGGGTAAAATTTCTCCCCGTTCGGGACTACCACCGGGCAAAGCAAACACATCCTGCCCCCCGTATGAGTAACGCATAAACAAAACTTCTATCTGGCTATTGTTCTTTCGCCAGATGAGGGCAGATGGACGAACTTTCATGCCGGAAACATACGAAAGAGCGACTGCTTTCCCAACTTGTTGTTAGAAAAACAATCGCTCCGTCAAAATTCTTAATCCTAACTGGCCTTAGTTCAAATCCCGGGTGGTTTCGAACAGGAACCAGGTACGCCGTTCTGTTTCGTCGATGTATACTTCCAATAAGCTGGCTGTAGCCACATCTTCAGCATCATCAGAAATCTTATGCGCATCACGCATATTCTTTGCCATCTTCTTGTTTTCGGAAAGAAGATCTTTCAACATGTCTTTTGCCGTTACAAAATCCTCGTCATTGTCTTTCACCCGTTGCAGCTGGGCTATGTGCGCGACTGACCGAATCGTGTTGGCGCCTATTTTACGAACGCGCTCCGCAAGGGGGTCAATGGTGGCAAAGATTTGGTCGGCCTGTTCATCAAGTAACAGGTGGTAATCACGAAAGTGACGACCCGACATATGCCAGTGGAAGTTTTTTGTTTTGATATATAACGCGAATGCATCAGCAACTAAGCCGTTGAGGGCTTCGGCTACCTTTTCGCGACCTTTCTCTTTCAGGTCGGAAGGAGTGTCTAACTCATTAATTTCATTAATCGCTTTCATCTGTTGATCTGTTTTTAAGGACTAAATCCGTTCTCACAGAAGAACATAGTACATTTTGGATTGTTTGTTAAATTCCCCTTAAAATCGAGTCAGTGCTTTCTCCGATACTGTTTTACCAATGGATAATGATGATGTGGCGGCTGGAGATGGTGCATTGAGCACATTAATGGCTTTATCAGTCTCTACAATAGCAAAATCATCGAGCAGACCACCCGTCCGATCACAGGCCTGCGCACGAACCCCGGCTCCCCCCGGCTCCAGATCGCCTTCCTGAATTTCAGGAATCAATGCCTGTAATGCTTTGGTAAAGGCTGATTTAGAAAACGATCGGTACATTTCGCCAAGGCCCGTTTCCCAGTATTTGGCTGCTACTTTTTGAAAGCCCGGCCAGGCTAGTGTTTGCGCCAGCTCCTTCAGGTTGATATCTGATTTTTTGTAGCCTTCCCGCTGGAAAGCCAGTACCGCATTAGGACCAGCCTCCACACCACCATGAATCATACGAGTGAAATGGACACCGAGAAAAGGGAAATTGGGGTCTGGAACGGGGTAAATCAGGTTCCTGACCAAGTGTTCTTTCTGAGGTTTAAGCTTGAAATACTCACCCCGGAAGGGAACAATACGAACATCGATAGGTTCACGCTGCGTCAGTTGGGCAATTTTGTCGGAGTACAAACCAGCGCAGTTAATGACAAGCCTTGTTTCGTAGCGGTTTTTGTCGGTTACTACAATACTAAGGCTCGTTCCGGCCGTTATCTGCTCAACGCGTTCACCAAGCTTGATTTCTCCCCCGAGTACCTTAAATTTCTCAGCGTATTTATCGGCAACCTGTTTGTAATCAATGATACCCGTTTGCGGTACAAACATCCCGGCAACTCCGTTTACATGCGGCTCAGTGTCACGCATTTCAGCCACCGACAATTTTTTCAGTCCGCCGAGACCATTCTGTAACCCACGTTGATAAAGGGTTTCTAACTGGGGTATTTCTTCCTGGTTTGTCGCTACCACAATCTTGCCACACAAGTCGTATGGAATAGCTTCGGCATTACAGAAATCAAGCAACATCTGGTAACCCCGAATACAGTTTGTGGCTTTCAGGCTGCCGGGTTTATAGTAAAGCCCAGAGTGAATAACACCACTGTTATGGCCGGTCTGGTGTTGCGCTACGGCAAACTCTTTTTCCAGCAAAACGACGTTAAGAGCCGGTCGCTGCTGTTTCAATTGTAAGGCAGTAGCTAGTCCTACGATGCCACCACCAATAATTACTACGTCTGTCATCTACTGCCAAAGATACGCATTCTGTTCACCGCAATTGCCCTTCAATCCAGTCTAGTCCACGGCCATAAAGCGCATGAGCAAAGCGTACCCGGTTATCGAATTCGGGGTTATCCGTGTGCCCACCGGTCATAAATTCCCGCACGAGTCGGGCATTATCAGATGCCTGAGGCTGTTCAATTTCCGATTCTGATTCTGTACGGAATGCCGTAAAAGCCGGAGCCTCGCCCTCAAAATGCTGAAAAAATAAATGACCTTTGGGCGTACGGACGGCACACAAAATGCCACTCGACCGGCTCGTCGACGGCGCAAGGCTCCCCTCCAGCCCCCGTTTTAGGACGATGACTCCATCGAAACCAGCCAGCATGGCCAGTTCTGCCATTTTCATCTGATAAGTAATGTGAAATACGGATGTCACTAATAGTCGGGCGTGGCACGGATTGAGGACCTTCTCAAGCGTAGCCAGAAATGGCCGCTTGATGATAACAGTACGCCGATCTACCCATCTATTGAGCGCGGGCGACAGTGCCTTCTGATCCAGTACCCAGCCGAATGAATGTAAGGGCGTGTCGAGTTCGTGGTTGCTTTGCAGAAACTGGCAGCCCAGGTTCATGTAAAGGTCAAGGGCATTGAGCGTAAACTTAGGTCCCCCGGACCGGCCAACCATGGATATTGCCCCGTAGCCCCGTTTCTGAAAAAACTGCCCCAGGAGCGGAGTAATGAGGTAACTATGTTCAACGCCATCAAATGGTTCAGCCAGTTGAATTAGTGGTCGATCAGCACAGCTCATTGGCCCAAAGCCAGGCGAATACGTTCGTTCAGCGGCTCGCATCAGTCCCTGATACTCTTCGTTGGTTTCGTGCCGTACCCGCATGATACTGGCTGCCAGCCCCCGAAATGTTTCGCATACACCATCACCGAACAGGTAATCGCCCAGTTGTTCCGCTTCACTTACCTGCAGATTTGCCCCACGAACGAGTTTAATGGCTACTGGATGTAGTCCCACGGGTAGATCGGGGCAAATTTTGTTGATAAAATAGGTGGGGTGTTCAAAAGCGCCTTTACCAATTACTTCATCCAGTGTTTTCTCTTCGGGCGTCATTCCTTTGGCCAGCAACGCACCCAAAAAGGCTCCGCGTTGCAGCGGATGAGCCGTTGGGTCACTCAGGGCGGCCCGGCATTCGGTTAGTAATTCGGGAGTAAGGGGTTTGCTACCGTACTTACCAATGCCAATATGTTTGATACCACGCCCGAGCGGGGTGCTGATGGCAGGTGTATCCAAAACCATAAGACTAGTGTGTTTAAGAAGCTGTTTGAGTTAGTAAAAGGCGTGTCTGACGGTACGCCTGATGTGGGCAATCCAAATGAAACTTTGAGCTGACAGAATCGTTCGTTCGTAGTCTTTGGCCAACCTGC
>JBBSTD010000222.1:0-3363 GCA_038236215.1 Cytophagales bacterium
TCCTGGCGCAGCACCTCAAGAACGACCTTCGCTTTGAAGGTGGAGGTGAACTGGCGACGACTTTTTGCTTTCATGGTTGACTAAGTTAGCAACCATCCCGACAAGCTTAGTCGGTGGTACGAAAATCGGGGACCACTATAGAAATTGCTTGATTGAGCCAACTCCAGCTACTTCCTTTTTTAACTGGAGCTATACAAACCTGGTCGAATTTGAACAGCCCGGAGAAGCGCGCAATCGTGCGGCATCACGAGAATTCTCGGGGTACTCAGTAATCTCCAGGCAAAATCTTTTTGGCTTAAAAATAATTCCGTTTCCTATCAGTTCTGTTCTCAAAAGTGATGCATGCGACTCCTCGAACGCATTTTCATAAGAGTTATCAAGTTAATACATACTCTAGTGATTAGAGCAAGTTGCTGCATCCTTTGCCCTGTTCTGCGGCTCACCGGCTGCAGGGGGGAATTTGCGTAAATCCGGTATAAATTGTCAGCATAACCAGTAGCAAAATAGGCAGGACCAAATACGACACCGACCGTTTTCAGTCTGACTTAGCCTCCAGAGAGCCCTAATACCCTACTTTACACAGAGTATGGCACCCGTGGATCAAAACCCGGATCCGCTGCTTTTCACTGGTGATCGGCATTTCACGGATAGTCAGGCGACTACTTTTTTGATGGCAAATTGCCTCTTAGCGATTAAAACCGCGAAAATCGATAGCCTTTCTCTTTTAACTCACCGATGAGTACGTTTAAATGGTTATAAAGCTTATCTACTCTCAGCGGACTGGTACCTGGGTGAATGAGTAGGTGAAATCCGTTCAGTCCGTTCAGCTTTTCATACTGCCGGATACTCTCTAAAATCGTGCTGCTCGGTACATAGTTGCTCCTATCAGGGGTTGTATAGTCAGCATTGGACCGGGTGCCGGGCGAAAAATTGATGGTTAGTTGATTCAATTCCAAAGCCAGCTTTACCACCTCCTGATTATACCACTCGTAAGGGGGCATGAAATAGGCCGGATAGATTCCCAGTCGTCTCAATTCCGCCAAATTTTGCGCTATATCCGCTTTTATTTCATCCGGTGTATGAAGCAAACTATCCCGACTAGACCAGTCGCAATACAAAAGATGTTTGTCTGAATGAGCACCCACAAAGTGGTTTCGTCTGGCCATAGCTTTAACTAACGGGGTATGCTGCCGTATAAAATCGCCGGTGAGAAAAAAAGAAGCGGCAATATGTTGAGACTTTAGTACCGAAAGTACCTGATCGAAACCGTCGGAGAAATCGTGTCCGGTAAAACAGAGGTATATGGTTTTCTTCGACGTGTCAGACCGACTGATTGCTCCATATCTGTCAATTATGTTTTGAGCCATAACGGACTGGGTAATAATCGCAACCAGAAAGGCAACTACAAAACGGTTCATTTGCTGAGGCTGGTCAGGATAAGGAGTAGTTCGGCTGACCCATCCAGCGTGGGTTCGTTGGTACTGTAGTCTGCCCAGTCGTCCTGGTATTTAATGTGTTTTGGTTGCAAAGGGGCGTACTCGTCCGGTTCGGATAGTTGGATGCCTATCATTTTGTCATGGATAGTGGACCAAATCGGCCCATCCACCAAACTTCCTTTGATGGCCTGTTTATTGATTCGCCAAAACGGCATGTGAACATCCGCCGGGGTATCGGCATTTTCGGGAATTTCTGTAATCATGCTCGAACTCCACGGATTCAAACCCAGTAGCCAGTTGACGTGGTTCTGCATGAGGGGGCGGTATTTCTGAGAGCCGGTCATTTCTTCAAACAGCAGGGCCTGCGTAGCTACGGCGGCTGCCAGATTGTTTGAACACCATATAAACAGATGGCCCACGCCATACGGGTTTTCGTTCGCCCTCTTTTGAATTCTGGCTAAGTTGTGTTCGTAGTAGGCGGCCATGTCTTTCTTGTCTTTGGCATTACCCACCTGCCAGAGCGCGTAATGGCCCATATTAACAAACGGATACATCTCGTAGTGGCTGGCCGTATCGCGCTCCATCCAGGACCAGTTTCCAATTATTTTCGCGTAGGTGCGCGCATCCTTCAGGAATTTTTTCTCTCCGATAATCTTATACAGGCTGGCAGCGGCCCATTCCATATCATCGGCCCAGGTATTTTCCTCGTACCGGTAGGGCGCACCGAAGCTGTTGCCCTGCTGATACCCTTCCTGTAGCTGGCCCATTCGGTACAGTTCCTTCGCATGTTGCAGGCATTTTTCGGCAAATTCCTCATAGCCTTTAAACGCGCTAAACACCTCATAGCCCAAGGCCAGCGTTGCCGCAGAACGCCCGGCCAGATTGGCAATACCCGTTGCCTGACTTTTGTATTTCGACAGTCCCTGAGGTTTGCCAGTCGCAAAATAGACCGGTCGGAAACTGCCGGGTCCCCAACCATAATCGGCGTTTTCTTCGTGGGGTAGTTTGAATCCTCGGTGGTCCCGGTCATCTGCCACCTGATGATACAGTTCGTTGGCCGCGGGGTGAAGTTTCATCAGCCAGTTCAGGCCCCACCGGGCCTCGTCCAGTATATCCGGCATCGCGTTTGCCCCTTCCAGACCCTGGGCATTGTAGGCGTCTTTGAACCCCTTTGGGTTCATCTGGTACGCCATCAGCAGCCGGGCAGTGGTGTTGCTGCCGGTAATGAGATACTTTAGCTGATCACCGGCGTCGTGCCATCCACCCGTGGCATCGACTCGGGTGGAATCGGGTCGCAAACCAAAAAAACTCAATCCATCTTTTTGGTGGCAGAGTGTTTTGGTGTACGGATTGAAACCACAACGCTGCGTTCGTATAAACCCAACCACGTCTTCCTGCCAGTTAGGGTAAGGGCCAACGCGGAAAGGCTTACTATTGGCGCCCCCTCCCTTTAATTCAAAGTAGTACTGTCCTTTCTGTGTAAACTCAGAAAAATCAATGGTGTAATACTGCGCAAACGGATGCCAGACTGTTTGGGAGGGAGTTCCCCGGTACTCGTTCAGCATAGTTCCGTTTACGCTTTTCAGGAGCAGAACCGGCTGATCCAGGGCGGCATTGCTTAAAATTAGTGCCCTCTTGGGCATATGGGTTGGGTACCCCCCCAAGTTAACCCGTATCTCAAGGTTAGGTTGGGCCTGAGTAGATAATGAACAAAACCCAAGCAGCGCAATCCATATGATTCGAATCATAGACATAAGTTATCTGGCGAACGATGAAGCTGAGACTGGTTAAGAACGTGTTTGGGATTTGAGAAAAGCAGAGAGTCGTGCCAACTTTGTATCGACCAAAATGCAAAGTCATGACCAAACAGTGGCAACCACTGACCGACCCTCAATGGGCTGCAATTTCGCCTTTCTTTGACCTAAAA
>JBBSTD010000223.1:0-3192 GCA_038236215.1 Cytophagales bacterium
AGCTGAATCGTGTGGACCACTACCAGTCCCGTGCTTCAGGATTCAACGGAGTGCCCCATTCCAGGCACTTCTCCAAAAAGTATATAAGACTTGGCTCGTTGACATTCAGAAAGGAGTGATTGATAGAGGAGGCTCCTTCGCCTACTTTTTTAGCCGCTTGAGTTTATACGGTTCGCCCGGTGCCCGTACGTGAATCCGGCCGGGATTGGTTACCAGTTTAGCTAACTGTGCAGGATCGACCCAGATAGTACCATCGGGGGCTTCGATCAGGAAACCACAGGCGTCTTCATTCCTGAACAACCGGTTGCTCATACCGGGATACCGGCAAGCCTGTTTGGCCAAAACGGGACATTTTAATCAAAATTAAACAAGCATCGGTACATCCAGTTGGTTGTACTAGTAGTCAATACTTTAATAGTTGACTTTAAAGAGCCCTGGAATTTCGTTCCTGGTAACAGCTGTTCAAGCCCTCTCCTATTACCTCTGAACAGGACTAATCTGTCAAGTACATTTTAACTCAACACTTCATCCTTTTATGCAGACCATTGATAACCCGGAAGGACTTGAAAAATGCCCGTTTAGAGGTACCCGCATAGGTGGTGCACTGGGAACGGCTCCTCAAATTGATGACTGGTGGCCTAACCGTTTACAAGTAGAGTTGCTCCATCAGGAACAGCCCGCAGCTAACCCCCTAAGTGAGGAAAACTACAAAGAATTGTTCAACAAAATTGACTTCCCGCAACTTAAGCAGGACATTAAAGCCTTACTCGTCGATTCTAAAGATTGGTGGCCAGCGGATTATGACAACTATGGCCCGCAGATGATTCGGATGGCATGGCACTCAGCCGGTACGTACCGTATTGCCGATGGCAGAGGTGGCGCTGGGCAGGCTATGCAGCGTTTTGCCCCGATCAATTCCTGGTGGGATAACGGTAATACCGACAAGTCCCGTCGGCTGCTGTGGCCGATCAAGAAAAAATATGGTGCGTCTTTATCCTGGGCCGACCTTATTGTGTTGGCCGGTAACTGCTCGCTCGAGATCATGAACTTCCCTACTTTTGGCTTTGGTGGTGGACGCCGTGATGCCTGGGAGCCCGACCGCAGTACGTATTGGGGGCCAGAGTTTTGGGGCGGCAAAGCCGTTGACGAAGTACCCGCCACTACGGACCACAAAGGGCACCCCGACGAAATGGTGAACCTGGGTTTACGCTGGGTTGGCGGACCAAAGGATGCCTACCATGATTTGGAGAATCCATTAGCGGCTACCCATCAGGCGTTGATTTACGTGAATCCGGAAGGTCCGGGTGGGAATGGTGACCCGCAGGATTCTGCCCGCAACATTCGCGAATCGTTTAAGCGGATGGCGATGGACGATGAGGAAACGGTGGCGCTGATTGCCGGTGGACACGCATTTGGCAAAAGCCACGGTATGGTCCCTTCCGCCAAAATTGGTGCCGCGCCGGAAGCAGCGCCCATGCACGCCCAGGGTTTTGGCTGGCACAACCCGGTAGGCTCCGGCAACGGTGTCAACACGATGACCAATGGTATTGAAGGATCCTGGACACCAAATCCTACGCAGTGGGACAATCACTATCTGGAAAATCTGTTCAAATTCGACTGGAAGAAGGTTCAGAGTCCTGCCGGTGCCACACAGTGGACGCCCATTGATGCGGGTGCGCCAAAAACGCCGGATGCGCACATTGCCGGTCAGATGAACGACCTGATGATGATGACCTCTGATATCGCACTCAAAGTAGACCCGGACTACCACAAGGTATGTGAGAAATTCCTGAATGACTTCGATTACTTTACCGATGCCTTCTCCAAAGCCTGGTATAAGCTGACGCACCGGGACATGGGACCAAAAGAACGGTATCTGGGGCCCGAAGTACCTGAGCAGGATATGATTTGGCAGGATCCAAGACCCGCCAGAGACTATGACCTGATAGATGCTGCGGATGTGACTACCCTGAAGCAGCACATACTGGACAGTGGCCTTACCGTTTCGGCACTGGTTTCGGCAGCCTGGTCGGCGGCTTCGGTGTACCGCGATACCGATAAGCGCGGTGGCGCAAACGGTGCCCGTATTGGTTTGGACCCGCAGAACAACTGGGATCTTAACCGACCACAAGAATTGAACGACGTACTGCAAACCCTCAGGGGTATTCAGGGCGCATTTGGGAATCAGCAGTCTGGAAACAAAAAAGTTTCGCTGGCCGATTTAGTGGTACTTGGCGGCTGTGCAGCCGTTGAAAAAGCGGCTCATGATGCGGGTGTTCCGGTTACCGTTCCCTTCACACCGGGCCGGGTAGACACGACGCAGGAGTTGACGGACGCAGAAAGCTTCGATTGGCTCAAGCCGGTATCGGATGGGTTCAAAAACTACCACAACGACAAAGTAGGGTACCACGTGCCTGCTGAGCGAATTTTCCTCGACCGTGCCCAGCTATTAACGTTAACGGCGCCCGAATGGACTGTACTGGTTGGTGGACTTCGTGTGCTGGATCAGAACTTTGATTATTCGAAGCACGGCGTCTTTACGGAACGTCCCGGCCAGCTAACGAATGATTTCTTTCAGGTGCTGACCAACATGGATTACGTGTGGGTACCTCAGGATCAGAATGAAACGCTGTTCAACATCAGGGAGCGGAAAACGGGTGCCATTAAATACACCGCTACCCGTTGCGACCTGATTTTTGGGTCTAACGCCCAGCTCCGTAACATCGCCGAAGTGTACGGTGCCGACGACGCACAACAACGCTTTGTCAGAGATTTCGTTGCGGCCTGGAACAAGGTCATGATGCTTGACCGCTACGACGTTAAAGACGAATAACGTACCTTCAAATCAACAAACAAACGCCCGATACTATCAAAAATAGTATCGGGCGTTTATGCTGTCGAACGCAACCCGCCGAACAAATAAAACTTGACCTCTTGGACGTGCAGCCTGTCTACCGAAACACGCCCCGTAAGCATTACTTAAACGGTTCACCCAACGACTCCGAAGGGTCGCTGGCGACGATAGGAGCCTTGTCGCCCTCGGAATGTTGGGTGCAAATGTGGCACACTTACCCAGCCCCCTGCCGAATTTAACCGGCATATTACCGCTCTAAGCGACTTACCAAGTGCCGTGCCGGATACCGCCCGCTAACTGGACAATAACCAAACAATGTCATACGCTACCAAACCCAA
>JBBSTD010000224.1:0-3190 GCA_038236215.1 Cytophagales bacterium
CAAACGGCTTATGAGGCCATCGGGCGAATACGTAGCCAGATTGGAAAACCGGAGCAGGTCAACCCCTAACCGTTGCGGCCCAAAAACAGCCACCAAATCACCAACCTGTTGTACTACCGTTATTAAAATAGCCCGATTTAACAACTTAACTAACTAACTATCTGATAGTTACGAATTTATCTGTTTTCTCGGCGCAAGAAAATACTTTTGTAAAATTACCTCGCTTAACCTGACATCAGGCTCATGAAAATACTTGACGTTGATCAGATACGTGCCCTTGATCAGGCAACCATCGAAAAAGAACCCATTGCGCCCATCAACTTGATGGAGCGGGCAGCCCTTACGTTTGTAGACTGGCTGGCAGATCGTTTTCCCGTTACCACCCCTATCAAAGTTTTTTGCGGACTGGGCAACAACGGGGGGGACGGGCTGGCTATTGCCCGCCTATTACTGGAACGGGAATATACCATTGAGGTATGCGTCGTACGGTACGCCCCCCGCGAATCCGATGACTTTATGCACAACCACCGGCGGCTAAAACTCATCACCGAAACAATCCGGTATATCGAATCAGGACCGGATATTCCGGCCCTTCGCCACAACGAGGTGGTTGTCGATGCCATTCTGGGTTCGGGTTTATCGCGCCCGGCGGATGGCATCGTTCAACAGGTAATCGAGCAAATCAACCGCTCACCAGCCACGGTTGTTTCGGTCGATATTGCCAGCGGGTTGTACACAGACAAGCCAAATGCGCCGAACGATGTCATTATCGAACCAGATTATACGGTTACTTTCCAGTTGCCCAAACTCGCCTTTATGCTCCCGAATAATGGGCGCTATGTAGGTGACTGGCAGTTTGTTGACATTCGCCTGCACAAGCGATATATTGATAAGGCGCCAACTCCCTATTATTTTACGCAGGCTCAGGATGCCCGGCTGCTACTCAAAAAAAGAAACCGTTACGCCAACAAAGGCACCTTTGGCCATGCGTTGCTACTGGTAGGTAGCTACGGTAAAATAGGGGCCGCTGTGCTGGCAGCGAAAGCCTGCCTACGGTCGGGGGTGGGGTTACTGACGGTGCAGGTTCCCCAGTGTGGGTACACTATCCTGCAAACAGCGGTGCCGGAAGCCATGTGCCTTTCCGATAGTCATCAGCATGTGCTGACCGGCAACCCGGAAAACAGTACGGAAAAAGCAGAAAGCCCTGACCCGGCCAGTTACGCTACTGTGGGTATTGGCCCCGGCATTGGCAAAGCTCCCGAAACGCTGGCCATGCTAAAGAAACTGCTGAAAGGGCTGAAAAAACCACTGGTCATCGACGCTGACGCCCTGAACTTACTGGCCGAAAACCGGGATTTACTGAAGAAAATACCCCCCGACAGCATCCTGACTCCGCACCCCAAAGAGTTTGAGCGGCTGACCAAGAAGTGGGATAACGACTACCAGAAACTGGATATGCTGCGGCAGTTTGCTCAGACGTATAAAGTTGTCGTTGTACTAAAAGGAGCGCATACGGCCGTCGCTACGCCCGGTGGCGACGTTCATTTCAACTCAACGGGCAATCCGGGTCTGAGTACGGGCGGAACGGGGGATGTATTGACGGGTGTCCTTACGGCCCTGCTGGCCCAGGGTTATGACCCAATTGAAGCTGCCGTGCTGGGGGTGTACGCACACGGGCTGGCGGGGGATCGGGTAGCTGAACAACGCGGTCAAACCGGCATGATTGCTTCGGACGTTATCGAAGCTCTTCGGTGGGATTAAAGCCGGGTGTAATTTTATGGTTTTAACCCGTTGATTTTAGCTGGATAACGTATTTCTACGTGACACAGAAAACCGGGGTTTCTCCCCTGTTTTTGCAACCGACCGTTCCCGAAATTTGTACTAGTATAGAGTTAACATTGACACACCATGAAATACGGAACGCATCGAGACTGGCAGCATGAAAACCCTTCGCGCAGAAGTCGGTTTAGCTTTGATTACACAACCGCTTTAGGCAGCCTGGGAGCCGCTCTGCTGGTGTATATTATCTACCATGTTTACCCGCTGGTATCGCAGGGTTTGCTATGGTGAAGAAGAAGAAAAGGTGCTAGGCGAACGAATTTCTGTTGTATAAATTCGTTCGTCCAGCACCTTTTTTTGGTATTTACTTTTTATTTCATCAGTTGGTATGTCGCAAAAGCCGCGAGGTAGGCTAGTGCCATCATGTACCCTAGTTGCACAGCGGGCCATTTCCAGCTCTTTGTTTCGCGCTGGGTAGCGGCAAGGGTACTCATGCACATCATGGCGAATACGTAAAAGACCAGCAATGACCAGGCCAGAGCCGGTGTGTACATTGGTCCGCCGGTGGCCGGGTTTCGCTCCTGCCGAAGCCGTTCCCGAATGGTAACACCAGCATCATCTTCCCCATCTCCCCCACCAATGCTGTAGATGGTTGACATCGTTCCAACGAATACTTCGCGGGCCGCGAACGAGCTGAGCAGGGCAATACCAATCTTCCAGTCGTAACCCAGCGGTCGGATGGCGGGTTCGATAAAATGACCGAACTGACCGGCATAAGAAGCTTCGAGTCGTTCGGAAGCGATACGGTTCTGTAGGGCATCGCCCGTAAGGGTAGTACTTTGTTCACGCGCACGGGTCTCTGCCTGTTCCATCGAATCGCCGGGGCCGTAGCTTGCCAGCACCCAAAGTACGATAGATATTGCCAGAATAACCCGGCCCGCTTCCCACACAAACGAACGCACACTCTCCCACACCGTCAGGGCAACGTGGTTCCAGCGGGGTAGTTTGAAGGTGGGCAGTTCCATAATGAAAAAGCTGGTCTCTTTGGTGCGAAGAAAAAGTTTCAACACGGCCGCCGACGCTACCGCACTGACTAAACCCAGCAGGTACAAGCTCATCAGGGCCAGCCCCTGCAAGTTAAATAGCCCGAGAATACGGCGGTCTGGCACGACCAGCGCAATCAGAATCGTGTAGATTGGTAAGCGGGCCGCGCAGCTCATGAGGGGCGTTACCAGAATCGTGATGAGCCGGTCGCGCCGGGTACCAATGCTACGGGTAGCCATGATGGCCGGTACCGCACAGGCTACCCCCGAAATCAGGGGCACTACACTCCGGCCGTTTAAGCCAAATTTCCGCATGATCCGGTCCATGATAACCATCACCCGTGCCATATACCCCGACTCTTCGAGCA
>JBBSTD010000225.1:0-2909 GCA_038236215.1 Cytophagales bacterium
CATTAGCCGCCCGGAAGATCGGCAGGAGTTCTTGCTGGTACAAACCAGTGAAGTCGGTAAGCAATATCAGGAATGCCGGTACATGCGTATGGATGGGCTGGAGAATTTCCTGCTGGAATCATTAGCCAGCCGGTATCAGAAAGAAACCGATACGCCTAAGCATCATCTGATTTCGGTTATCAGCGGTGTTGATTCCCATTGCCTTCTCTATACGCAGTGGATGATGCATAAGTCCCTGTATGCAGACGCAATCAAACCACTGATTGCTGGGCAGTATACCATCCCGTCGGGGTATGGCCATACCATACATATACCTCCCCGACTAGTATAGTCCTCACCAGTTCAACCCCGTCAGGCAATGTCAGTGGGGTTACCTGGTTCTCTCCCTAGCCACACACACGGCTGTTTATTCTCTTCTTTATACGCGGCCTTACGGCTATTTCCTGCCATTGACTGGGGAAATAATTGTATTGCGTCCGACACCTGCACACCTGCCCTTGCGGCTTGTGAGGTCCGTTATACTACCTGGAGCAACTATAAAAACGGGTGTTCAATCGCCCAATTTTGCATTGACAATGAAATTCCTATATACTGTCCTGATTTTTTTGCTGGTTACTGCCCAAGTGCATGCTCACTTGGGCAATCTGTCTGGTAAGGTGTACGATCAGGCAACCAACCTGCCCCTATCGGGCGTAACGGTACAACTGGTGGGACTTGGTAAAGCCACGGTAACAAATGAGTTGGGCCAGTACCGTTTCGATGGATTGGTAGCGGCTCCCTATAAAATTGAACTGTCGCACGTGGGGTTTAAGGCACAACTGGTTGACGTGATTGTGCGTGATGACCAGACCACCTTCGTTAGCACCACCCTGTCAGTAACTTCAGTTGATTTGAGCGAGGTGGTTGTCTCATCGCTGCGGGCACACGACCAGCAACTAATTAGCAGTCTGGATATCAAGCTACGCCCAATCACTAATTCGCAGGAGATTTTGCGGTTGGTACCGGGGTTGTTCATTGGTCAGCATGCGGGTGGAGGAAAGGCCGAACAGATTTTCCTGCGTGGCTTTGACCTCGACCACGGGACTGATATTCGCCTGACGGTGGATGGTATGCCGGTCAACATGGTGTCGCACGCGCACGGACAGGGCTACGCCGACCTGCATTTTGTTATCCCCGAACTGGTAGAAGGTGTCGATTTCAAAAAAGGGCCCTACCGCGCCGACAAAGGCAACCTGACTACCGCCGGTTGGGTCGATTTCAGAACCCGCACCGCTCTTGACCGTTCGTTTGTAAAACTCGAAGCCGGGCAGTACGGGACGTACCGGGCTGTGGCTGGACTGGATTTACTGGGTGCTGCGGGAAAGGCCAAAAACCAGTCGGCCTATCTGGCATCGGAGTATTCGTTTACCAATTCATATTTCGATAATCCGCAGCATTTCAACCGGTTAAACGTAGTCGGGAAATACCACGGCCATCTGGCTCCCAATACCAACCTGACCCTGACCGGCTCAACCTTCTGGAGCAAATGGAATCACTCCGGTCAGATTGCGGAGCGGGCCGTAGCCTCGGGCCTGACCGATTTTTTCGGGTCTATCGACCCCACCGAAGGGGGAGAAACCAGCCGGACAAATTTCAACGCCCAACTCGTGACGGTTACGCCCCGAAACCACGTCATTAAAAATCAATTCTTTTACAGTAACTACAATTTTGAACTGTATTCCAACTTCACTTTTTTCAAGGAAGATACCGTCAACGGTGATCAGATTCGGCAGAAAGAACACCGGAATCTATTTGGCTACAACGGCAGCTACTCCGTCGAAACACGCATCGGCCGCAGCCACTGGACCACCACTGTAGGCGCGCAATACCGGCAGGACTTGACGCATCATACTGAACTGTCCCACACGAAAGACCGCATCACCACGCTGGAACAACGAAACTTTGGCAACATCAACGAACTAAACGCGGCCGTGTATGCCGATGAATTGATTGAAGTATCGGATCGGTTTACGATCAATGCGGGGGTGCGAGTCGATTATTTCCGGAGTCAATACGAGGATTTGCTGGCCCAACCTGTCACCACGAAGCACGCGACGGATGCCATCGTTTCGCCCAAATTGAATTTTTACTACACCATCAATCCACGGGTGCAGCTTTACCTGAATTCGGGCAAGGGGTTTCACTCAAACGATGCGCGGGTAGTGGTGCCACAGGGCGGCAAAAGTATCCTACCACCAGCCTACGGATCCGACCTGGGGGTGATTGTCAAGCCATTTCCCCGGTTGCTCATCAATGCCGCGGCCTGGTATTTGTGGCTGGCGCAGGAGTTTATCTTTGTAGGGGATGAAAACGTAGTAGAACCCAGTGGTCGGTCGCGCCGGTATGGACTAGACGTATCAGCCCGGTATCAGATTACCAACCGGACGGCCGGAGCCAACCTGTACGCCGACGTTGACCTCAACACGGCCACGCCCCGCGCCATTGATGCGGAAACGGGCCAGAATTACCTACCGCTAGCCCCCCTGTTTACCTCAACGGGCGGTCTGTCGGTGAAAAGCAACAACGGCTTAAGTGGCTCTATCCGCTACCGCTACATAGCCGACCGACCCGCTACCGAGGATTATTCGCTGGTAGCAACCGGTTACTTCGTCAATGATTTGCAGGCTAATTACAGTCACCGGAATTACGCGCTTGGCTTATCGGTACAAAACCTGTTCAACGTGCGCTGGAAAGAAACCCAGTTTGCCACCGAAAGCCGCCTGCGAGGAGAAGCATCACCCGTTACCGAGATTTGTTTTACGCCCGGAACCCCGTTTTTCGCCCGCGTCAGCCTGACTTATTTCTGGTAGCAGACGCGTAAAAACAGGATAGGGGTAGGCCGGGCTTAGTAGGATGAACAGTCGATGAAC
>JBBSTD010000226.1:0-2825 GCA_038236215.1 Cytophagales bacterium
CGTAATGGGTGCCGCTATTGGTGCTGGTTTGGCTGCTATTGGTGCTGGTCTGGGTATTGGTAAAATTGGTTGTAGTGCCATGGAAGGTATTGCCCGTCATCCCGAAGCCGCTGGCCGTATCCAAACCGCCATGCTGATTATCGCGGCTCTCATCGAGGCCGTTGCTCTGTTCGCAGCCGTTATTTGTCTGCTGGTTGCCACGGCTTAATAATGTCCGGTATCAGTAGCTAATCTCGCTTGAGCAGGCTGGTTGCATTAGGCACTGGCATTCCTGCTCACTAATTTTCCGGGAAACGTTCGCCCGTTTGGGGTTGCCGACGGGTGAACGTTAACCAACAAAAGATTGATATAAACTGATCGTACTGATTTTATATACGTTACAAAATGGATTTACTTACCCCCGATCTCGGTCTCTTATTCTGGCAGGTAATAGTCTTTCTGGGCCTGTTTCTGATTCTGCGCGCATTTGCCTGGAAACCCATCACGGATAGTCTGCACGAGCGCGAAAACAACATTCAAAGTGCCCTTGACCTGGCCGAGAAAACCCGGCTCGAAATGACGGCAATGAAAGCCGACAACGAAAAACTGCTGATGCAGGCCCGTGCTGATCGTGATATTATTCTGCGTGGTGCCAAGGAAGCATCCGATAAGATGATTGCCGATTCGCGCGATAAGGCAGAAGCAGAAGGAAAGCGTATTCTGGAGCAGGCCCGCGAGTCGATGAATAATGAACGGCAGGCATTGATTGCTCAGATGAAGAAAGAAGTGGTTACGCTGTCGCTCGGCATTGCCGAGAAGGTACTCCGTAAAGAACTGAGTGATAAGTCATCGCAGGAGAAACTGGTAAGCGATCTGGTCGCTAACGCGCATTTAAACTAGTCCGTCAGTTGGATAGTTGATTAGTCAACCCATTACTGACTAACCAACTGACTAACCAACCGACTCCCTAACTGAACTATACTTATGGCCGTTGCTACTGTAGCCGCCCGTTACGCCAAGTCATTGCTGGGTTTGGCCCAGGAAAAAGGTCTCACCGAGACGATTCACAAGGATATGCAGTTCTTTAAGGAAACGGTGGCCAGGAACCGGCCGCTGTTGCTGATGATGAAAAATCCAATTGTTCGGGCAGAGAAGAAGAACAATATCATCAAAGCGGTTTTTGAAGGGCGATTGAACGCTATGACCATGTCCTTCTTTCAAATCATTGCCAAAAAGAACCGGGAAGCCATTCTGGATGCTATTGCTGAAGAGTTTATCAATCAGTACAACCGATTGAACCATATTGAGCGGGCTACCATCATAACAACCGTGCCGCTGACTCCCGTTTTGCGGGAGAAATTCAAGGCCATGGTGATGCAGACGACCGGCGGTAAAGTAGTTGAACTGGAGGAAAAAATAGACGACAAACTGATTGGAGGCTATGTTCTTCGCTTGGGCGACCGGCAGGTTGACGAATCACTCCGCAGCCAGTTAAACGATCTGCGTCTTCAATTCCTGAATTAAGAAACCGATTGCTGCATATATAAAAAGCCATTTTTCGCGAGGAAAATGGCTTTTTATATGCCCGTGTTGCAGCCGGAAAGGCTATTATTCTACAGTAGCTATCCCCTCGTAAATATCGGTCAAAGGTAAATTTATACTCAATAGGGGTAATTCGACAATGGATTCAACTCCTTCGATAATCTTATATTTCCAGAAGTCGATAGTACGCTCGAATACTTCCACTCGGTACTCGGTTTGGGAGACTAACAAATAATACAGTAAGGACGGAATCTTTGTGTAGTGGGGTCGTTTCTCATGAAAATCTTTGCTTCGTGTCGAGTTTGAGTCTACTTCGATGAGTAAACTTGGCGAATTTACCCACACGCCCATATCGTTTTCCAAATCGGCAAGATCGCAGGTGTAAATGATATCGGGGTAAACGTATCGCTCTCCCGTCTTGAGTTTTTGCCGAACGTTCTCCGCAAAAACCTGACAGCCTTTTTTTCGGGCGTATGGTCGCAAACTAAAGGCTATGTTCTGTACGAGTATGTTGTGCCGTTTGGTCGCTCCGGCCATAGCAATGACCTCGCCATCCCAGTATTCGTAGCGCATCCCTTCGGTTTGCTCAAGGGCTATATACTCATCGAATGTGTATGTTTTGGGGATGGATTGGGGGGCTGTCATACTGCAATAGCTTTTGGTTGGCTTAGTCAAAGATACCTTTTTTTAGCGCAAACTATTGGTATAAATTACCACCACTTCTCGTAGCCTTCTGCTGGTTTCCAGGTCGATTTTGGCTCAAAATGATGCCAGAGAATAGCCCCTACAGTACGTAATAGGGTAAACCCCTCATTGGTCCGTTCCCAGCTTTCATCTTTCTGGTTTTTCGTCATCACGCAGTACACGTATTCCCCGTGCGGTGCGTGTACGAACACTACTTCTGACCGGGACTGGTTTACCGCTCCATTTTTACAGGCCGTTTTTACGTCGGGAGGCACCTGCGATAGTCCGTCGTTATCCCAGTATTGCCGACTCAAATTTCTGTACATCTCGTCGCTGGCAACGGGGCTAACAGCCTTACCCTGCCGGATGTAGGTTAATAGGTTGGCCAATTCGCGCGGGGTAGTTTGCCCCCAGCCATACTGCTCCTGATTTGCTTTACGGCCCGGCGTTCGGGAGTTGACACGCGTCTGGTGGAAGCCGTTCATGTCGAGCCAGCCATTGATAGTGGCGCCCCCACCCGCCAGTGCCTGACACCAAAGGCTGCCTGTATTGTCGCTGACGGTTTCCATGAGCATCACCACCTCGCTCAAAGGGATTTTACTGCCATCTTTCAGGGAGCC
>JBBSTD010000227.1:0-2816 GCA_038236215.1 Cytophagales bacterium
CAGGTTAGCCGCAACAGGTTTTCCGTTGGCATCCGTAGTGGTCAGGGAAAGGGCTACTTTCTCCCGATTTTTGTAGGTCTTTTTGTCGGGTGTCAGGGTAATGTTGATTCGCTCCTGCCGGTTCACAAAGATCAGCCGCTCGCAGGCGGGTGTATGGTTCTCGTCGAACAGAGTCAGTTGGGCAATTCCTTCAGGAAATTCCTTCTTTGGCAACTGAACCATCAACACTTTTTTGTTGACAGGAATACTCACTTCATGAATGGGCTGACCACGCGTTTGGGCCAGAAGCGTTAGGGTGGCGGCTGCATCAGAACTGCTCCTGTTATGCCGCACGTACACCTTTACCTGCTCTTTGGAACTTACGTTATCAACCTGCATTATTATACCCTGCTCCTGCACGGCAGGCATGGGATAGGGTACTGCCTTTCCCAAAGCAGTCTGCACAAAGGCAGTATACGCTTGCCCGGCTTCCGGCTGGAACGTAAAAAAACCCATACCCAGGTGGATACTGGCAAACCCAGTCACGGTGTCTTTCCGCGTATTCAGCACAAACCCACTGATCGGCAAGCCCAGCCCCAATGGCCCAACCGCTTTAAAAGCCACCCGACTCTCGATACCCGCTACCAGTTGCCCCCCTTCCGGCAAAAACTGCACATCGGGTTGAACGGATGAAGTCGTTGGCTGCACCGACTGACCGGTATTACCCAATGGCGAGTTGGACGCATCCCCATTTCGGGGAAGAATCGTCAGGGTTTTAGCAAAAAAATACGCGTCCGGCTCATTACGCATAAAGTTCGTGTATGCCCGCAGTTGGTACGTACCAACAACCAGCGAATCGGACAGCAGCAGTTGACCGGGTGCATACCCCGCCGTGACCCGGAGTTGCGTCTGTAGCCTGACCCGGCTGGCCACGGGATCGACCAGCTCCACATACAGCACCCGGCTAACGGTGTCGGACTGGTGCGTTGTCCCATTCACCAGATAGCCTTTGAGCCATATCGTTTCACCAATCAGGTACGCATCGCGGTCGGTTTGGACGTATACTTTTTCGGTCGGTCGCTGCTGCGCGTAGGCTATGAAATTAGCGATCAGTTTTTTACTGAATCCATCATCGGCTCCGTAGCGAAAAGCCGCCAGAAACAGGGTGAATACTAACCCATAAGGGGTAAGTTTACGAAAAAAGAAAGGTTGCATGGGATAGATTTCTAATTGCTTTATGGTCATTTGGCCATGAAGCAACTAAATTAGCAGAAATCCCTTTTCGTTACCATGACCTTACCCATACAGAAAACGGCGCTGGTACTAGGTGCCAGCGGCCTCATTGGTGATTTGCTCACGCATCACCTCGTTGAATCGACCTTCTACTCAAACGTTAAGGTGCTGGTACGTAAATCATTGAGCTGGCAGCATCCCCGCCTACAGCAAATTCAGTTCGACTTCAACCAACCTAATGGCTTACTAACCCAGGCCAATGATATTTTTTGTTGTCTCGGCACAACCATAAAAAAGGCTGGATCGAAGGAGGCATTCCGACAGGTGGACTACCAATATCCAATGGACATTGCGCGGCTGGGCCTGGCCAATGGTGCCCAACAGTTTGCCATTGTTACGGCCATGGGGGCCGACCCGGATTCCCGTGTTTTTTACAACAAGATTAAAGGCGAGGTAGAAGGCGATTTAACGATGCTCAACTACCAGACGTTCCTCATATTCCGCCCTTCGCTCCTGTTCGGAAACCGTACCGAGAACCGATTAGGGGAGCGGATTGCCGCCGGAGCGATGCGCTTGTTCAATCCTATCATTCCGGCTAAGTACCGGGGCATTGAAGCAGATAAAGTGGCAAACGCCATGGTACAGACTACACAACAGCAATTAACCGGCAAGCACGTCTTCGAATCCGACGCGTTACAGGAATTTTAAAGTGATAAGTCCATCCACCCCTCCCGACGATGTAATCATCAGGCGAGCCATCCCGTCTGATGTCGACACAGTTTATGCGTTCATCTGCGCGCTCGAAGATACAGTGATCGACCAGGCCGCCTTTCATCGTATTTATACACTGAATAGTGGATTTCCCCCCATTCACTATTTTGTGGCCGATAAAGCGGGCGAGGTAGTTGGTTTTATTAGTTGCCATACCCAGTATTTACTTCACCACAGTGGTAAGGTGGGCGAAATTCAGGAGTTATATGTCAGGCAGGATATGCGTGGTCAGGGAGTAGGCCAGAAGCTTTTAGCGGCAGTGATGGCCCTGGCAACAGAGAAAAAGTTCGTTAATCTGGAAGTAACAACCAACCAAAAACGGCAGGATACCATTCGGTTTTACGAACGGGCATCCTTTCAGTTATCTCATTACAAACTAGTCAAATCAATCGGCTCCTAATGCGTTTTCTCATTACCTGCGTTTTATTCGTCACCTGTTCCTACGCTGCGTTCGGTCAATCATCTATACGAACGGATAAAAAGCTGGAGCAAAAACTCCAGGCTGCTTTCGCCAATTTTCGGGGCGATGTGGGTGTGTACGTACTCAACCTACGCACAGGGAAAACCGTAGCCATCAACGCGGACACACTGTTTCCAACGGCCAGTACCATCAAAATTCCGATTCAGTGCGGACTGTTCGATAAGATTCAGAAAGGCGAACTTAAATACGGGCAGGAGTTGGTCTACAAAGACTCCCTTCATTACGACGATGGCATTGTCGGCTCCCTGAAAGATGGCAGTAAAATCCCTTTGAGCGAGGTGGTGATGCTCATGGAAACCGTCAGCGACAATACAGGCAGCCTTTGGTGTCAGGCACTGGCGGGTGGGGGCGC
>JBBSTD010000228.1:0-2552 GCA_038236215.1 Cytophagales bacterium
AACGCCCGAGGCATCTTCCATTGTCCGGAAAAAGTCGGCGGGTTCGGGTGATTTGAAGGCCCACCGACGGGCGTATTCTTTAAAGGCGTAATCGAATAACTCCCGGCCCATCACCGTTTCGCGCAGAATATTCAGCGCCGTGGCGGGTTTTGCGTAGGCATTGGGTCCTAGGCCAATAACATTGTCGGACGAGGTCATGATGGGTGATAACACCGCTTTGTCTGACTTCATGTAATCAACAATGTATTGTGGCTCACCCCGACGGCTGGGGAAATTGTAGTCCCAGTCTTTTTCGGCCAGATACTGACAGAAGGTATTTAACCCTTCATCCATCCAAGTCCACTGCCGCTCATCGGAGTTGACAATCATGGGGAAGAAGTTGTGGCCTACTTCGTGAATGATAACCCCAATCATACCTGCTTTTACCTGCGGAGAATACGTGCCATCGGCTTCCGGGCGACCCCCGTTGAATGAAATCATGGGGTATTCCATCCCGCCACCCGCCGTTGCATGGCAGGAGATAGCCACGGGATACGGGTATTTGATGGTCCGGTTGCCGTACGATTTCAGGGTGTGCTCTACTACGCGGGTGGAATACTGCTCCCAAAGCGGATTGCCCTCTTTTGCATAAAACGACATGCTCCAGATTTTGTGGCCATCTCCATACACATCGGTTTGCATGGCATCCCAAATGAACCGGCGGCTGCTGGCAAAAGCAAAATCGCGGACGTTTTGTGCTGTGTAAATCCATGTTTTCTTGCCGTTTGTTGCACCGGGTTTAGCTTTCAATGCCTCCTCGGCTTCGGCCTGCGTCACAATAATGACCGGTTTTTTTGAGGTGCTGGCCTGCGACAGACGTTTCTGCTGCGCACCCGACAACACCTGTTTGTAGTTCTGGCATTCGCCCGTAGCCCCCACAACGTGGTCACTCGGCACGGTGATGGCTACTTTATAGTTACCAAAAATGAGCGTGAATTCGCCCTGACCCAGAAACTGCTTGTTCTGCCAGCCGTTCACGTCGTTGTAGGCACACAAACGCGGAAACCAGTGGGCAATGAAGTAGTTGTAGTTGCCGTCTTTTGGGAAAAACTCCATACCGCTCCGGCCGTAATATTCCGTGACGAAGTAGTTCCAGTCCACATTGAAGGAATAACTGCCACCCGGTTTCAGGGGGGTGGGCAGGTCAACCCGCATCATGGTCTGGTTAATCGTGTACTTCAGTGCAGTGCCGGATTTAGTGTCTTTAACCGACAAGATGTTGTACCCGTATTTGTCGGTCGCCTGCTGACTGCTCCGCTCGCGAACAGAGGTGAGGTTTTGCAACTGCCCGAAACTCATGCCGTTTTCGTTGACGCTTCCCGTGCGGGTGACGCTGCCAATAGAGCCTTTAGCGAACAAATTCTGGTCGAGCTGGAGCCAGATGTAGGGCAACACATCCGTGGAGTTATTGTGGTACGTAACCGTTTCTGAGCCAATAATTTTCTGATTCGCGTCGTCCAGTTCGACCTTTATGTCGTAGTCGGCCTGGTTCTGGAAATAGTCTTTACCGGGAGCACCGGCAGCCGTCCGGAATGTGTTGGGCGTGGGCAGATTGGGGCCGAGTTGCTCAAAACGCGTGTTTGCACTTTGCGTCGGGGCTTGTTGAGCGAATACCACTGCTGACCAGAGTGTAAGGCCAGCCATTAAGATACTTTTCCTCATAGTTTGTCTTTCGTTTTAGGTTGTCATCAATTCTTGCCACTTCCCTGGCGGGCGGGGGCTGGTTGCTGTTTCTGTTGTTGCATTGGGTTTTGGCCCTGCCCACCCCGTTGCTGCTGCTTGAATAGCTGAAAGCGGGTGGGTTGGGCTACCGGTGGGAAGGAGTTATCCTCCGTGTTGATGTCGGCAATTTCATAGAATGGGTCGAGCGTCCACTGCTTCACCTTTTTGTTCGTGGCAATCACTTTGTTAATCGACACATCATTGAAGCGCCATATTTCGGCCGGGAAACGAGCAACTGAATCCGTGCCATCTTCAAACTCCATCCGAACGATGACTGGCATCGGGATGCCTCCTTTGTTCTTGAGCGATAGCGTATAAAAATTGGTGCCCGCTTCGGCCAGTAATTTCTCTTCGGCAGACAACGAACTCAGGTAAGTCTGATATTTCTGACGATCTTCTTCCGTTACGGCATAGGGGTCGTAACTGTTGTAGAAGTCTTTCATCGTAGAATCCTGCGTTACCACCGTTTCGTCTTTGCTGAGCGCATCCCGCTGCTTGCTGATGGTGTTCATCTTTTTCCGGGCTTCGGCGCGGGCGGCTGCTTTCGAGATGTCGGGATTCAGGGAACCCGCCTGGAACCAGTTCACCTTTACCAATGACTGGTCAACGGGTTGTACGCCGTAAAACCAGCCTTTCCAGAACCAGTCCAGGTCAACGCCCGAGGCATCTTCCATTGTCCGGAAAAAGTCGGCGGGTTCGGGTGATTTGAAGGCCCACCGACGGGCGTATTCTTTAAAGGCGTAATCGAATAACTCCCGGCCCATCACCGTTTCGCGCAGAATATTCAGCGC
>JBBSTD010000229.1:0-2177 GCA_038236215.1 Cytophagales bacterium
GCCTTTAATACCACCATCGAGTTATTGACCCGGCAGGACCTCCGGAAAATCCGTGAAACGCCTAGTTTGAGCATCCCGCTTGGCCAGAAAGGAGATGATCCCTACACCAGTCGGAGTACTAATGAGCATGGAGCAGCCATTCGGTCGGATGGTAAACTAACTACGGACGATGACCCGTTTCAGCACCCCGACTTCCCCGATATTTTTGCCCGGTCTGGATTCGCACAACCCACGGCCCCCACGCCCGAACCCCAGCCTTTGGCTTCGGTGTTGAATAAGTATTACAAACCGGCGGAGGCTAATCCAGGCGGGGCCAATCCAAGTGGGGAACTGCGTCGGGAACCCGTTGCACCACCTGTGATCACCTCTCCAGTACGGCCGGGGAGCCAATCTAATCTGCCCGGTGATCGCCCGCAACCAGCGGCCTACCAGTCCCGCCTAGCCGATCCAAGACCACCGGAACGAAATGCCGCCCCCCCCGTCGACCGGCTGTTTTCGCCCCAGCCGGAACCCCGGCAAACCGGTTCCAGCCGCCCGACCGAGACACTGACGTTCAATAACGTATACGAAGGAGCGTCGGCATCGGCGCATCCGGCATCAACCAGTCAGCCGGTAACGCCGAGTTTTCCGGTAGTGATGCAGCGGCAGTTTGCCGAGTACGGTCAGCGGTACCGGCAGGACGATTTCCTGCGCCGGTTACCCGCCATGCACCTGCCCACCCTACCCGAAGACCATTACCGGGCCTTTGAAGCGGGCGATGATTTCCCGTTTCCGGGAGCGTTACTGGTGGGTAAATTCATGCGGAACTGGTTCGATGTTGCCGATGGGAAACTCTACGTGCTGCTCATTAATCAGCAGCCCACCGGAGCCGGGATTCGCTGCCGACGGGTGTACAACCAGGTGAAGGTGAAAGGATCCCTGCTGCTGACCACCGACCGGGTCGATTTACCTAACCTGGATGTAGCCCTGAAAGATGTACTGGAAGTGTGGGAAGTCTGCGCCTTCGTCAGTCAGCAACTCCCCCCATCCCCCCCCAACACTGATCGTCTTCGGCAACTGGTCGATGAACTGAAATTCGAGGTGGAGCGGATGTAAAAGTAGTCACTTAGTGCTTACTCCCTGGTCGATAAACACTACATAAGCGCTTATTCGTTACATAATTTAGTCTGCATGTACCCGACTGGTTTTCTGTTCCGACTGGCCAAAATAGTTTCGGTTTTTTCTGTTGGTGTTATGGCATTGCTGGTAGTAATCGGCAATACAACTGATTATTACACCAATTACCACTTCGTGGAACACGTCATGAAAATGGATACGGTCTTCCCCGACAGTAATATCCATTACCGTACCATTAACAACCCGCTTCTTTTTCATGCGGGCTACATCCTGCTAATTGGGCTGGAAATAGTAACGGCGTTTTGCTGCCTAAAAGGAAGCTGGTTACTCAGTAAACGCCTGAAGAGTGATGCCAAAACTTTCCACGCTGCCAAGAACTGGGCCGTTGCCGGGTTGCTTATGGGGATTATTATCTGGTTTTTGGGTTTCGAGGTAATTGGCGGAGAATGGTTCGCCATGTGGCAAAGTACCACCTGGAATGGCTTGAGTAGTGCTGAGCGTATTGTCAACTTTCTGGTTTTTACCCTGATTCTGCTGCATCTGAAGGACGACCTGTAATTGAAGAGCCAACCCGTTCCGATGACTTTCTCATGACCCTATTTGTCGGTAAGGTCGAGATGAGAGACACAACGCGTACTTTTGCCGGTGCAATGCGGTATTTTCTTGAACTGGCTTACAAAGGAACACAGTACCACGGCTGGCAGCGGCAGCCCAACGGCCTGAGTGTGCAGGAAGTGCTCGAAACAGCCCTGACCACGGTGCTACGGCAACCCATCGCCATTGTCGGGAGTGGCCGCACCGATGCGGGCGTTCATGCCGCCCAGCAATTTGCTCATTTTGATGTTGAAACATCGCTATCCGAACACCTGCTGCGGTCGCTGAATAGTTTGGTGCCCCATGATATTGCGGTGTACGATTGTTTTCCCGTCCGCCCCGACGACCACGCCCGGTTTTCGGCTACGTACCGCTATTACCAGTACCATATAAGTTGCCGGAAAAACCCGTTTCAGGAGGGTATGACGTATGTGTTTACGTTACCCCTCGATGTAGAAGCTATGAAC
>JBBSTD010000230.1:0-1679 GCA_038236215.1 Cytophagales bacterium
ATTGCAGCCCATTGAGGGTCGGTCAGTGGTTGCCACTGTTTGGTCATGACTTTGCATTTTGGTCGATACAAAGTTGGCACGACTCTCTGCTTTTCTCAAATCCCAAACACGTTCTTAGCATCCTGGGCAACTACCCCGGACACACTCAGCAGGACGAGAGCCACGCCTGTAACCCATGATTTGTACATGATAAAGTTGTTGAAGGGTAGTGCCAGTTACCGGGAGCAAGCGTCTGGGTTCTAACACTACTGGCAGGATAAATGAGAATAAACCGGGAGGATTTTTCTCCCGATTTTTGTTAGGCGGCTATATAATCGTATTCGATAACCAGTTCGTTATCGACCGAATAAACTCCCGGTGCATTCCAGGCTAGGCGACCCGCTTCGTTTCGCTGATAGACGGAATCAACGATGCCCGTAAGCGTCACCCGATTACCCACAACCTTAACGTGAATATCCTGATCGTTTATCGCCCAGTTCCGTAGCAGAGCCTGCTCGATGGCCTCTTTTTCAATTGCGTCCTTCGCTTCCGGTTTGATGGTGATGCCGTTAGTCACGCCTTTCACACCCGCCAGATTTTTTACTGCATTTTTGGTGGCTTCCTTCTGGTAAGCCCATTGGACGTCTCCGGTCAGTGAAACCCAGCCCTGCTCAACCTTAACGTGTACGTTGTCTGTAGGGACATCCCAGTTCGTCCGTAAGGCGCTGACGACTTCGGTGGCAATCTCGTTGTCATCTTTTCGCCAGGTATCGCCAAAATTGATCTCGATCTTTTCGACCACTGCTTTCACCCCGCCTACGCTTTTGGCGGCCTCTTCGGCTTCTGTTTTCTTGGCATAACTGTCTACTGTTCCGGTTAGGGTGACCACACCGTCTTTAGCGGTAACGCCAATTTCGGCGGCACTTAGTAAAGGTTCCCACTTGATGGCATCCTGAACGTCTTTCTGTAAGGCTTCATTGCTTTTCATTCTCGTTGGGTTTGTTTAGTACCACTGCAAAGTTGCCCCGCTCCTAATCAGCAATCTATGAGCGGTATCAGTGCCTGACGTGATGATAATCAGTTCACTACGCGCATTCGTTGTCTTACTTTGTGGTTATGCTGCCAGATCTTTTACCAATGCCGGGCCTGACCGATGAAGCCGTCACCCGTTCGCGTGCCGAGCACGGGCAAAACATACTTCCTGCCGAAGCCCGCTTAGGGGTGTGGACAACGCTGAAAGAGGTGGTGTTGGAGCCGATGTTTTTGTTGTTGCTGGCTTCCTGTGCGGTTTATATAGGACTGGGGCAGCTTGAAGAAGCGATCACCCTATCCGCAGCCTTACTGGTGGTCGCTGCCATTTCCATTTATCAGTCGATACGCAGCGACCGCGCCTTAAACGCCCTCCGCGAATTGACCCAACCCCGCGTACAGGTTCGGCGAAACGGCCAACTGTCGGTTGTCTCCGTAGCTGATCTGGTAGTCGGTGATGCCGTGCTGACGGAAGAAGGCGAGCGGGTACCGGCCGATGGTGTTATCGACGAAGCCAACGATTTTTCCGTGGATGAATCCATTCTGACAGGAGAATCGGTTTCGGTGGCCAAGCAACCGGGCGATACCGTTTTTCTGGGTACCAATACCGTGTCGGGCAGTGCCTGGTTCACCCTGTCAGCCGTTGGCAGGCAAACCGAGCTGGGAAAAAT
>JBBSTD010000231.1:0-1600 GCA_038236215.1 Cytophagales bacterium
AATTTTTTCCGACGCATCGTCAAGGATTACGAGTACACGGTATCTTCTTCGGTAAGCTGGCTTTACTTAGCCAATATTCAGATCATGTTACAGCGTATTCAGACTTAATACCAAATATAATTTCCCAACACGCTCTTAAGAGCGTTTGGGAATGTGGGCTGTTTAATGCGGATGACTACCAGATTTGGGAGTATGCCCGGCAAAATGAGTACACAGTTGTTACGTTTGATAAAGACATTCCTACCATTGGTTCTGTAAAAGGCTTCCCACCCAAGATTATATGGTTACGGACGGGAAATCTTAAAAATCAGGCGGTTATACTATTATTTGAAGAACGTACTGGTGAATTTGTTGACTTTATTGATAATGAACAAAATGGATGTCTGATGATTTATCCTGACTTGGCATCTGATAACGAAACCACGATAACATGAAAACAATGAAAGGTCCGGGCATATTTCTAGCCCAATTCCTGGGTGATGAAGCCCCGTTTAATTCGCTTGAATCCATTGCCAAGTACATGGCCGACCTCGGCTATAAAGGCGTACAGATTCCCACCTGGGACCCACGCATGATTGACCTGAAGCAAGCCGCCGAAAGTCAAACTTACTGCGATGACTACAAGGGTAAGCTAAAGGAGATCGGCGTTGAGATTACCGAACTGGCTACGCACCTACAGGGCCAGTTAGTGGCGATGCACCCGGCATACATGGCCATGTACGACGGATTCGGTCCGGCCGAATTGGCGGGCAAACCCAAAGATCAGCAGGCGTGGGCCACAGACCAACTCATTATGACGGCCAAAGCCAGCAAAAACCTCGGTCTGGCGGTTAGTCCTTCCTTTTCGGGGGCATTGCTGTGGCCGTTTATGTATCCGTGGCCGCAGCGCCCGGCGGGTCTGGTCGAAACCGGGTTTAAGGAACTGGCTAGTCGCTGGATGCCGATTTTGAACGCCTACGAAGATGCGGGCGTCGACATTGCGTTTGAACTTCATCCCGGCGAGGACCTCCACGATGGCGTGACGTTCGAGATGTTTCTGGAGCAGGTAAACAACCACCCGCGCGTGGGCATCAATTATGATCCCAGCCACTTTGTATTGCAACAACTGGACTATCTCCAGTTCATCGACTTTTACCACGAGCGCATTTTTGCGTTCCACGTCAAGGATGCTGAGTTTAACCCAACGGGTAAGCAGGGCGTGTATGGTGGTTTCCAGGGATGGGTAGAGCGTGCCGGTCGTTTCCGCTCATTGGGTGATGGACAGGTTGATTTCTCTGGCATCTTCAGTAAACTGGCGCAGTACGACTACGATAGATGGGCGGTGTTGGAGTGGGAATGTGCCCTCAAACATCCCGAACAGGGTGCTGCCGAAGGTGCCCCATTCATCGAGAGTCACATCATCCGTGTAACCGAACGCGCTTTTGATGACTTCGCCGGAACGGGAAGCGACGAAGCCTTTAACAAGAAGGTTTTGGGGCTATAGATCTCTAAAAAAGAAGGAAAGTTATTGACTGTTGCCTTGTAGTGTCGGGTTCTATGAACCCGACACTACATTTTTTTACATATAATAAACGCAAAAACAAAAATATTTACTTGAAAG